>CAVWXM010000042.1:0-20746 GCA_963759045.1 uncultured Bacteroidia bacterium | reverse complement strand
TGATGGCAGGTAACTGGACTGTTGGACTTACTGCAAATAATGTCTGGTCGTATGAAGGAGGCGAACTGAACTCACTGTTTGCCCAGGTATTTATAGTTTATACATTCAAGAGTGCCTGGTTTGTACAAATGATGCCCACCATCACGGCCAATTGGAATGCCCCTGAAGGCCAGCAATGGTCGATCCCGTTGGGAGCCAACGTAGGTAAACTTGTGATGCTTGGTAAACTGCCCGTTAAATTTATTGGTGGTGGCGGCTATTTTGTTGCCAGACCGGATTCCGGACCAAAATGGCAAATGTTTTTCCAGACCGTATTCCTGTTTCCTAAAAAGAAAAAATAAGGTAATCAGAATTGAATGATGCTTTCTCCTGATAAAAATATAATAAACCCTTTGATTACTTTAATAATAGCTATTATGGTTTTTCCAACAAGTGGTTTACTGGCTCAGGATGATTCAAAAAATAATGTTACCAACCAGGTTTGGGTTGATTTTAATCCGTCTTATAAAATTTCAAAAAGATGGGGAATTAACGGGAAGATCGGAACCAAGGCCATATACCCTCAATCATGGTATAAAACTTATGCAAGTGTAGAGGGTTCATATAGCATCCCAAATTTATGTTTAAAAAACTGTATTATGATGAACAGGTGTATGCGGGGCCTTGAATTTTATTACGTCATGAATGACAGCAGTCAAAACGTTATTGAATTTGACACTTACCAGGGATACAAACTCAAATGGCCCAATCGTAAACGAATTATTATCCAACATAATGTTGAGTTAATGGAAAGGTTTCAGTGGGGAACCCAGGATTTGGATTATTCGTTTGGGCTAAAACTAAGTTATGAGGGCTCGCTCACCTGGAAATTTCAGGGGGATGTATGGAAATATGGTAAAGGATTCTACATGGCCTGTAGTTTCAAATTCTGGTGGAACCTCATTTCAACCACAGTTTTTAATGATGTTGCACGTATTACTCCCGGTATTGGTTATCAGATCAATCCCAAATGGAAAACGGCCTTCTATGTGGGGTGGAATCTATACCCGTAATTTAAGTGTTGATCAATTCAGCACCAATAGTATTATATACAGATTCAGAGTTTATTATAAAATACCGAATAAGAACCTAAATAACTAATTATTAAATTTTAAAATCATGAAAAAAATTATTATCACAGGATTCGTTTTTTTATTTTTTCTTAGTGCCAATGCGCAATATTTTGGAATTCAAGGTGGCGGATTGGCTGCAAACATTAAATGGCGAAATGATATTTATACCGTCAACACTATTGTGAAACCGGCTTTCCTGGCAGGTGTTACACTTGATATTCCGATACAGAATACCATGGCTGTTAACCTGGCCCTGAATTACAAATGGGTGGGCGCCGCCTTGATCGACTCTACGGATATAGGGGCAGTTCAACTAGGTTATGTGAACCTGGATGTGACATTCAATTACATTTTTGAAACCAATAATACAGTGAGGCCATTTGTTGAAGGCGGGGGTTATTTTGGTTATTTGGTCAATGCTCAGAAAGTATTTGCACCAGATGGACAGGATCCATATACAGAAAGTGTGAAGATTGGCACCTCCTCAACGGATGAAATTATTGCTTATGATCTTGGACTTACTATTGGTGGTGGTGTATACATCAAAAGCTGGAAATTCGGCCTGGGATATTCCAAGCAGCATCATTGACCTTAAGCCCTGATACGGAATGGATTTTACGAAATAAAATTGGATATCTGAAAGCAACCTATTTTTTCGGAAAGAAAAAATCGAAATAAATTAAAAGCATCATGGATAACGAGTCGTTAATTCCTAAAACCAGCGTATCCAATATTTTTTACGCTTTGGCTACCCTCACGCTGGTAATTATTGCATTGCTTTATTTTGATGGAATTTTCAAACCCTTTGTAGTAGCTTTTCTTATTTGGTTTATCATCAACCAGGTAAAACTAGTCATTGATAAAATCAAAATAAAAGGCAAATCTCTCCCATCTGCAATTAGCAGTACACTTGCATTTCTGATCATTTTTATTTTGACATTCCTGGTAATCGAAATACTGGTCAATAACCTGGAAGGCATTGTAGCATCAATGCCAGACGTATATTGCCAATCTGAATAAATCGTACGGAGATGCAAGTGCTTTGATAAATGATCCTAAATATGTTGAATACATTCAAAAATGGGTCAATGGAATTGATCTTGCCGGAATGGCAAAAGCATTGATGAATTCACTTTCCAGCTACCTGGCAAATGTTGCAGTCGTTATTGTGTATGTGATTTTCTTCATCATGGAAGATGCTACACAGCGGCTAAAAGTGGAGAAGCTATTTCCTGAAAAAGGCAAGCAGTACAAAAAATTCATGAATAATATGATGCAAATCAGTAACTCCATTCGTTCGTTTTTATGGCAGAAAACGCTCATAAGCCTGATCACCGGAGTTGTGAGTTATGTTATTCTGCTTATCATGGGCGTTGACTATGCTTTTTTATGGTCCTTCCTGATCTTCATGTTAAACTTTATCCCTTATATCGGGCCTCTGTTTTCATCTCTCTTCCCTGCAATCTTTGCCGTAATAATTACAGGTGACTTAATGCAGTTTGTTTATGTGTTTGCTGCTATGGAAGGCGTTCAAATCATCCTTGGAAATTTTATAGAACCAATGATGATGGGTAAAGGCACAAACCTTGGCCCGATAACTGTCATTGTTGCGCTGGCCTTCTGGGGTATGATATGGGGTATGGTCGGAATGATCCTGGCTGTGCCAGTTTCTGCAGTATTGGTTATTGTTCTTAGTCAGATACCATCTACCCGTTACCTTGCAATTCTTTTATCGGAGAAAGGGAATATTCCTGAGATTGAAGAATGAGCGTGCTAAGGTGTAGAGTGTTGAGCTTATTAGCAATTAGGTAATTATTGATATAATGAAAAAAGCACTGTTAGTATTTTTTGGCTTTTTGATATTATCCTGTTATGGGAATGCACAAAACGATATTTCGACTGATACTGTAATTTCATCTGCAACCCACAAAGAAAAGAAAGCTGAAAGAAAAGTCGCACAGGAAACAGGAACGCAAAGCATCTAACCCAACATTTTCTTATTGGCCGGTCTGGACTTATGCCGATATAAATTCTACAGTGCGCTTCGAGGGTCCGTATGGACTGTTGAGTGCGCAGGTAGACTTTGAAAGACATCTGGGCCTGGAAGACCGGAAATCGATATTGTCAGGATCTTTTCTTTATCGGATAACTCCACGTAGTGGGTTATTCGCAACTTACTACCGCCTTTACCGCTCCAAAAGTTACAACCTGGATTATGATATCATTTTTCTGCAGGATACGATTAAAGCGGGGGAGATCATTGGTGGTTACTTCAATACCGATGTGTTCAGCATTGGCTATATGTTGTCTATTCTAAAAAATGAAAACTCATTCCTTGGTGCATACTTTAACGTCTACCTGCAAAATGTTAAGGCAGGGATAACCTCTGAAGTATTTGATTTTCACAAATCAACAGGAATTCTTGCACCTCTTCCAAATATTGGTATCCTGGCCATTTTTCAACTCAAAAAATGGCTTACCATATCAGGCGGCATTGGGATGTTTTTTGTAAATGCCCAGGGATTGAACGGCTCATTCAATGATATCCATGCTATAGTAGAATTCAATCCGGCAAAATGGGTAGGAATAAGTGTTGGATATTATTTGTTTGACGTAAAAGTAAGCTGGCCGGTTGAGGATTTCAGGGCACATGCGGCCTACAATTATAGCGGGCCATCGCTTGGACTAAGTTTCAGATTTTAAAGACCAAAAATCTGACAAGTAAATTCAGGACGATACACAGATGATGAGATATTAAAACTTAAACTCAGAAGAGAAGAGCTCAAATAATCTAACGATGACTTTAATCATAACCTGTTAAAAGGGGTAAACACCATACTGAACTTAATTGATATATATGCCAAAGCCAACCTGGAAGGGAAAAAGTAGATAATTGGTTCGATATTTCCCAGAAAATTCATATTTGATTAAAACTAAGTTTAAACCAAAGGTATAAATAAGGTTTTGCTTTGGATAATGAAGATTAACAGGTGTTTATGAGAGATGAAAAAGGGACAACCCATTGATAAAAATAAGTTGTCCGGTTTGGTGGATTATACTGGATTCTACCGAAGGGATGCCTTTGGCAGAAATGCAAACCTAAAAACAAAAAAAAGCCACCTGAATGATGACTTCTTTGATAAGTGGGTTATACTGGATTCCTCCGAAGGAGTGCCTATGGCAGAACCAGTATTGCATATGCTAAGTGGGGCTTAGCAGATTCGAACTGCTGACCTCTTGCCTGTCAAGCAAGCGCTCTAAACCAACTGAGCTAAAGCCCCATTTGTTATTTGTTCGGCGGGCAGGTAAACCCTGTCTGCCGATAGGCAGGCAACTGAGCTAATAACCCTTTTGAGGGCACAAAAATAGAAATTTCCCCGAATAGCACGAACTAAAAAATAGTATTTCACTATCTTTGCCAACTTCAAAAAAATCACCTTAAAAAATGAAAAAAATCAGTGCAACCATCCTTAGTATTGTTATCCTTTTATCATTATCCACATTTGGTCAGGATACGCTAAAAAATATCACTTTAGAAGAAATCTGGCTGAAATACAAATTTTATCCAAAATCTGTCCGTGGCATTAAATCACTGAATAATGGTGAACAATACACCAAGATTGAAAACAACGCCATTGTAGTTTACGACTATGAAAAAGGGGATTCAATAACCACCCTGGTTGATGGGAATATGTTAATACCAGATGGTGAGGAAGATGCGATCAAGATCAGATCATTTGAAATGAGTTGGGATGGGAAAAAGTTTTTGTTTCCAACTGAGACCGAGAGCATTTATCGTCATTCTTCTAAATCACTGTTTTATGTATATGATGCTGAAACCAATTCACTTCAAAAATTATCTACTAAGAAACAAAGGCTCGCCACTTTTTCGCCTGACGGATCCAAGGTTGCATTTATAAGGGATAACAACATTTTTGTGACGGATTTAAATTCCAATGCTGAGACTCAAATCACCACAGATGGGGAATTTAATCACATCATTAATGGCACATGCGATTGGGTATATGAAGAAGAATTTGGCTTTACCAAAGCTTTCTTCTGGGCACCCGACAGCAAAAAAATTGCCTATTACCGGTTTGACGAAAGTGATGTTAAAGAATTTACAATGACTTACTTTGGTGATTTATACCCTGAGTTATACACTTATAAATATCCTAAAGCCGGAGAAGACAATTCGCTGGTTGACATATTTGTTTATCATCATGATAGGGATACGACGATTAAAATGGATGTTGGTGAAGAAACTGACGTTTACATCCCAAGGGTCAAATGGACCGAAAATGCAAATGTTCTTTCAATTCAAAGATTAAACCGCTTACAGAATCACTTTGACATTTTACTTGCTGATGCAAATAGCGGAACAAGTCGTGTAATGTATTCCGAAACAAATAAGTATTACATTGACATTACTGATAATTTGTTTTTTCTTCCTGATAATGAACATTATATCCTCACTTCCGAAATGGATGGCTATAACCATATATACCTATATAATATACAGGATGGTATTGATCAGGCAATTAACTTCAGGAGAATGGGTGGTAAAGAAAGTATACGGATATGATCATTCAAAAAAACGAGTTTACTACCAGTCAACTGAAAGTTCTCCTCTTAACAGGGATTTAGCCTACGTTGACCTCAAAGGAAAACACAAAACTATTTCAACAAGACAGGGGAGTAATGGTGCAGATTTTAGCGAAAATTTCAAATATTATATCAATACCTGGAGTGATGTAAATACACCGCCAATTATAACGGTTAACAAAGCCGATGGCAAAGAAGTACGTGTGCTCGTTGATAACCATGGCATGGTTGATAAACTGAAAGAGTATAAGATGAGTAAAACTGAGTTTTTTACTTTTAGTTCCACCGAATTTACCCTGCCCGACAGCACTGTTGTTGATTTAAATGCCTGGAAGATACTTCCAACAGATTTTGATCCGACAAAAAAATATCCTGTACTATTAACTATATATGGTGGACCAGCTTCTCAGGAAGTAACCAACTCATGGGGTTACTTTAACTATATGTGGTACCAGATGTTAGCCGAACAAGGGTTTATTGTTGTATCGGTTGATAACAGGGGAACCGGTTCACGTGGAGAAGCATTTAAAAAGATGACTTATAGAGAACTCGGTAAATATGAAACAATTGATTACATAGAAACAGCTAAATACCTTGCTGCACTTGACTACGTTGACAAAGACAATATAGCCATATTTGGCTGGAGTTATGGCGGATTTATGGCTTGTAATGTCATTACACAGGGTGCTGATTATTTTAATACTGCAATAGCTGTTGCACCGGTAACCAATTGGCGTTATTATGATAATATATATACAGAGCGATTTATGCGAACCCCACAGGAAAACCCCGAAGGCTATGACAACAATTCACCTATCAACCATGTTGATAAACTTAAAGGGAATTTACTAATTGTACATGGCAGTACCGATGACAATGTGCATTATCAAAATACCATGGATATGATCACTGCTCTTGTAAACGCCAACAAACAATTTGATCTTTATATATACCCAAATAAAAACCATGGAATTTATGGTGGCAATACCAGGTACCATCTTTATAAGAAAATGACAGATTATTTAAAAGAAAAAATGAAAGTAAATGAATAGTTGCTCGATTTTAAAAAAAATGTATCTTTGCCGCCTTTTATTATTCACAATTAAACGAAAGAGGTATTAACGATGATCATTATTCCCATTAAAGAAGGTGAGAACATCGACAGGGCCCTTAAGCGGTTCAAACGTAAGTTCGAGAAGACAGGTACAATGAGAGCGCTGCGCTACAGACAAAGGTTTACCAAACCTTCTGTTGAAAACAGAGAGCAACGACTGAAAGCAATTTACGTTCAACAACTCCGCCAGGCTGAAGAAGGATAGTCTTTTTTAGTTTTTTTAAGGGTTTTTAACGAAAAGAAACTTTGAATCATATAGTTTTTTTACTATATTTGATTCGAAGTTTTTTTTATGAATATAACCAACTTCATTCACTATATTTCTTACGAGCGAAGGTATTCGGAGAGCACGGCAAAAGCATATGAGAACGACTTGTTTGCCTATTCTGAATTTCTCGAATCAACTTATAACATTTCTACCCTATCACAATCTAATCATGAAATGATTCGAAGTTGGATTGTTAAACTTATGGACGAAGGCATTTCTCCTCGGTCTGTTAACAGAAAAATCAGCAGTTTAAAATCCTATTTCAAATACCTTCTTAAAGAAGGTGTGATACAAAACAGTCCCCTTCAACAAATTCCAACGGTAAAATCCTCCAAAAAATTACCTGCCTATATCAATCAGGATGAAATCAATGAATTATTGGATACACCCTTGAAAAATAATGACTTTCAGTCAATGAGAGATAAAATGATCATTGAGGTACTTTACTTTACGGGTATCCGCAGAAGCGAATTAATTCAATTAAAAGATTCATCAATTGATTTTGAGAGAGCTATACTAAAAGTAAGGGGAAAAGGAAATAAAGAGAGAATCATACCGTTATCAAATAAACTACTGGAACATATAAAAGAATACATCGCACAAAAAGAAAAAACGATCAAGGTTTCCACTCCATATTTAATAGTTACCGATAAAGGCGAGCAAACTTATCCCAATTTTGTTCTGAGAAAAGTAAAAAAAGAATTGTCAGCATTAAAAAGTATAAAAAAGAGTCCACATATTTTACGTCACACCTTTGCAACACATATGCTCAACAATGGTGCTGACCTGAATATAATTAAAGAGTTACTGGGGCATGCTGATTTATCGGCAACCCAGGTTTACACGCATAATACCATTAAAAAGCTAAAAACTATATATAACGAAGCCCATCCCAGGGCAAAATTAAAAAACGGAGGTTAGTATGAAAGTTAACATTACATCGGTACATTTCAAAACCGACAAAAAACTTGAAAACTTTATTGAAAGAAAGATTAGTAAACTCAGCGGCATGATAGAAGGTGCTATTGGTTCTGAAGTGATTTTAAAACTGGAACCTTCTGACAAGAGAGATAACAAAGTAGCTGAAATCAGACTCCTAATTAAAGGCTACGACCTGTATGCCAAGAAACAAAGCAAAACTTTTGAACAAGCAACCGACACGGCTATTGACGCCTTAAAGAAACAACTTGAAAAATATAAGGGACGAACCAGGAAATAATTTTCACTTTTTTTTCGTATTTCTTTGGTTATTAAAACTAAAGTATCTATTTTTGCAGACCTTTTTAAAAAGAGGTCTGTTTTTTATATATAAGCGTTCTGAAAGTACTGGTTTACAATATCATACGAAACAATTTTGAGGTATTGTTGACAGAATTGACCATGCCAATGTAGCTCAGTTGGCCAGAGCAGCTGATTTGTAATCAGCCGGTCGGGGGTTCGAATCCCTCCATTGGCTCAGTTCATTAAGATATTGAAATTAATCTGGGGGAGATTCCAAAGCGGTCAAATGGGGCAGACTGTAAATCTGTTGGCTCAGCCTTCGGAGGTTCGAATCCTCCTCTCCCCACACTTTAAGTTATACGATGTATTATGTAGTATAAGAGTCTAGAGTTATTTATACTCGAAGCTCAGAACTGTACTCTGACTTAGATATGCGGGAGTAGCTCATTTGGTAGAGCGACAGCCTTCCAAGCTGTAGGTGGCCGGTTCGAGCCCGGTCTCCCGCTCAATTAAAGCCGATGTAGCTCAGGGGTAGAGCACTTCCTTGGTAAGGAAGAGGTCACGAGTTCAATTCTCGTCATTGGCTCGAATTTTAATAATTAATAATTTAAAATTGTAAATTTTATTAAATCATAATTTTAATATGGCTAAAGAAAAATTTGACCGTTCCAAACCGCACGTTAACATTGGTACCATTGGTCACGTTGACCATGGTAAAACCACTTTAACAGCTGCTATTACCACTGTACTTGCAAGATAAAGGTTTGGCTGACATTTGAGTCTTTTGATTCAATTGATAATGCTCCTGAAGAAAAAGAAAGAGGTATTACAATTAATACTGCTCACGTTGAGTATGAAACAGAAAACCGTCACTATGCTCACGTTGACTGTCCTGGTCACGCTGACTATGTAAAGAACATGGTTACTGGTGCTGCTCAGATGGATGGTGCTATTATTGTTGTTGCTGCTACTGATGGTCCTATGCCTCAAACACGTGAGCACATCCTTCTTGCTCGTCAGGTTGGTGTTCCTAAACTGGTTGTTTTCATGAACAAAGTTGACATGGTTGATGATGAAGAATTACTTGAACTTGTTGAAATGGAAATTCAGTGAACTGCTTGAGTTTCTACGAATTTGATGGTGATAATACTCCTATTATCCAGGGTTCTGCACTTGGTGGCATTGAATGGAGAAGCCAAAATGGGTTGAAAAAATTATGGAATTGATGGATGCTGTGTGATACATGTATTCCATTGCCACAACGTGATCAGTTGACAAACCATTTCTTGATGCCTGTTGAGGATGTATTCTCAATTACTGGTCGTGGTACTGTTGCTACTGGTAGAATTGAAAGTGGTATTATTAACACTGGTGATCCAGTTGAAATTATTGGTATGGGTGCTGAAAAACTGAAATCAGTTGTTACTGGTGTTGAAATGTTCCGTAAAATTCTTGACAGAGGTGAAGCTGGTGACAACGTTGGTCTTCTTCTTAAGAGGTATTGACAAAAATGAAATTCACCAGAGGTATGGTTATTGCCAAGCCAGGTATCAGTTACTCCTCACACTAAATTTCAAAGCTGAGGTTTATGTACTGAAAAAAGAAGAAGGTGGACGTCATACTCCATTCCATAACAAATACCGTCCTCAGTTCTATTTCAGAACAACTGATGTAACTGGTGAAATTATTCTTACCTGAAGGCGTTGAAATGGTTATGCCTGGTGATAACGTAACTATTGAAGTTAAATTGATCGCAGAAGATTGCTATGGATAAAGGACTTCCGCTTTGCTATCCGTGAAGGTGGACGTACTGTTGGTGCTGGTCAGGTAACTGAAATTCTTGACTAATAATATTAAAATAATATATAGCTTGAAGGTATTCTCGGTTTTACCGGAATACCTTTGTTCTAAATGCTTATAAATAAATAACGGGTGTAGCTCAATTGGTAGAGTAGTGGTCTCCAAAACCATTGGTTGTGGGTTCGAGTCCTACCACCCGTGCAAAATAAAAAAGAGAAAATGGCTAAGTTAGGTATATTCAATTATTTTATAGAAAGTTACGACGAACTGGATGCATAAAGTATCCTGGCCAACATGGAGTGAGCTGCAGAACAGTGCAATAGTAGTATCCATTGCTTCCCTAATAATTGCAATTATTGTTTATTTGATGGATGTTACGTTCTCAAGCATACTGGATAGTTTTTACAAATTATTCTAGTAAGCGTTTTTTGAGAAGCATGGTTCTGATCAATTATAAATACTAACTGTTTAAACAATTCCAACCTCAGCGTTATAATGAGTGAAAAATCGGTACATAAATGGTATGTGGTAAGAGCAATTAGTGGTAAAGAAAAAAGGTGAAAGAATATCTTGAAAGCGAAATCAATCGCATGAATCTTCAGGATTATATTTCGCAGGTTTTAATTCCAAAAGAAAAAGTTTACCAGATACGTAAAGGAAAAAAAGTAAGCAAAGAGCGTAACTATTTTCCTGGCTATGTATTGATTGAAGCAGATTTGTCAGGTGAAATTCCTCACATCATCAAGAATGTTCCAAATGTTATTGGTTTTCTTGGTACACGATGGCGACCCGGAACCTATCAGGCCTGCTGAAGTAAAGAGAATTCTAGGTAAAGTAGATGAATTAGCTGAGCAAGGTGAAGAAGTAAACGTACCCTATATTGTTGGAGAAACTGTCACAGTTATCGATGGTCCATTCAATAGTTTTAGTGGAATTATTGAAGAAATCAATGAAGAAAAGAAGAAGTTAAAAGTAATGGTTAAGATCTTCGGAAGGAAAACACCTCTCGAACTCAATTTTATGCAAGTTGAAAAAGAATAGTTTAAAATTACGAAATCAAATATTTTAAACATATAGTTTAAAATGGCAAAAGAAGTAAGTGGATTAATAAAATTACAAATCAGAGGAGGAGCTGCAAATCCTTCACCACCAGTTGGACCTGCTTTAGGTGCAAAAGGTGTGAATATCATGGAATTTTGTAAACAGTTTAATGCACGAACACAGGACAAGGCCGGTAAGGTTATTCCAGTTATCATTACTGTTTACAAAGATAAGTCCTTTGATTTCATCATCAAAACACCACCGGTTGCTGTTCAATTAATAGAAGCTGCAAAGCTAAAAACTGGTTCACCGGAATCAAACCGCAATAAAGGTGGCATCTATTACCTGGGATCAGGTTAAAAACATTGCTGAAGCAAAAATGAAAGACTTAAATGCTTTCACAGTTGAGTCAGCTATGAGAATGGTTGCTGGTACTGCACGTAGTATGGGAGTAAAGGTTAAAGGTAAATTTCCTGTCGGAAGTATAAATAAAGTTAGCGCATTATGTTAACAGGAGGAGAATATGGCAAAATTAACAAAAAATACAAAGAAGCTTTAGCCAAATTCGATAGTGAAAAACAGTACTCCTTGACAGAAGCAGTTGAATTAGTAAAAGATATTTCTTATACAAAATTCGACGCTTCCGTTGATCTGAATATCAGATTAGGAGTTGACCCCAGAAAAGCAAACCAAATGGTTAGAGGTATCTGTTACCTTACCGCATGGTACAGGTAAAGATAATCAGGGTTCTGGTCCTCTGTACTCCTGATAAAGAGGAAGAAGCTAAAGCTGCAGGAGCTGATTATGTTGGTCTGGATGAGTATATTCAGAAAATCAAAGATGGTTGGACTGATATCGATGTTGTGATTACCATGCCAAGCGTAATGGCAAAAGTTGGTGCGTTAGGAAGTATTTTAGGTCCTCGTGGTCTGATGCCTAATCCAAAAACAGGAACCGTTACTATGGATGTTGGACAAAGCTGTTACAGATGTTAAAGCTGGTAAAATTGATTTTAAAGTTGATAAATATGGAATTATTCATTCAGGTGTTGGAAAAGTAATCTTTGGAAGCAGATAAAATTGATGACAATGCCAAAGAACTTGTCAATACAATTGTCAAAATGAAACCAGCTTCTGCAAAAGGTACATATGTAAGAAGTATTTACATGTCCAGTACCATGAGCCCTGGCATTCTGATTGATCCAAAATCGTTTTCTGCTAACAATGTTAAAAGCATTCAAAAGTTATGAGAAAAGAAGATAAAAAACAGCTTATCGATTCCTTAACTCAGCAATTAACTGATAACAGTAATTTCTATATTACTGATATTTCAGATTTAAATGCTGAAGCATACCAGTAATCTCAGAAGACTTTGTTTTAAACATGGCATCAAAATGCAGGTTGTTAAAAACACACTTGCTGAAAAAAGCAATGGAAAATGTTGACAGGGAGTTTGACGAGCTATACGAAACTTTGAAGGGCAACACATCAATTATGTTTGCTGAAGCAGGAAATGTTCCGGCAAAAATGATAAAAGAGTTCAGGAAAAAAAGTGATAAACCTATTCTTAAAGGTGCATTTATAGAAGAAATGACCTATTTAGGTGATGATCAGTTAGATTTCCTTATTTCAATTAAATCGAAAGACGAACTTATGGGAGATATTATTGCTTTATTGCAATCACCTGCTAAAAATGTTGTCTCAGCATTACAATCTGGTGGGAATAAACTATCAGGAATTCTTAAAACCTTATCCGAAAGAAGTGCATAAGGTATTGGATTATTAAAATTAATTTGAATTAGAAACATAAAAATAATAATAAAATGGCAGATTTAAAAGCATTTGCAGAACAATTAGTTAACTTAACTGTTAAAGAAGTTAATGAATTGGCTGAAATTCTTAAAGAAGAATATGGTATTGAACCAGCTGCTGCTGCAGTAGCTGTTGCAGGACCAGCCGGTGGTGGAGACGATGCTGCAGCTGAAGAACAAACAGCATTTGATGTAATCCTAACAGCTGCAGGTCAGACAAAACTTGCTGTTGTTAAATTGGTTAAAGAATTAACCAGCTTAGGACTAAAAGAAGCTAAAGAATTAGTTGATTCTGCACCTAAAGCCATCAAAGAAGGTGTTTCGAAAGATGAAGCTGAAGCTTTAAAAGCTCAACTTAGAAGAAGCTGGTGCTGAAGTTGAAGTTAAATAAGCACTTTATAATACAATTAGTTGCAACCTCTTTCCCGATAAATCGGGTTAGAGGTTTGCGGCTATATGTTCTTAACATCATTCTTTCTTTCATATTACTGGTTTAGAACCAGATATTTTTATTAAACTCTTAAAATCAATTACCTTGGCTGATATTAAAACCGAAAGAATTAGTTTCGCATCAACGAAGAACCAACTGCATTATCCTGATTTTCTGGATATTCAATTAAAATCATTTCAGGATTTTTTTCAATTGGAAACAAATCCTGAAAACAGGAAAAATGAAGGACTTTATAAGGTTTTCGCTGAAAATTTTCCAATTACTGATACAAGAAATAATTTTGTTCTTGAATTTCTGGATTATTTTATTGATCCTCCCAGATATTCAATTGAAGAGATGTATTGAAAGAGGTTTAACTTATAGTGTTCCTCTTAAAGCAAAACTAAAACTTTATTGTACCGATCCTGAACACGAAGATTTTGAAACCATTATACAGGATGTATATTTGGGAATGATTCCTTACATGACTCCTAAAGGAACTTTCATTGTTAATGGTGCTGAACGAGTTGTTGTTTCTCAATTACACCGATCACCTGGTGTATTCTTCGGTCAGCACAGTGCATGCAAATGGAACAAAACTTTATTCTGCCAGAATTATTCCTTTTAAAGGTTCCTGGATGGAATTTGCAACAGACATTAACAATGTGATGTATGCCTACATCGACAGTAAAAAGAAATTACCGGTTACCACCCTGTTGCGAGCTATTGGTTTTGAAAGTGATAAAGATATTCTTGAAATTTTTGATCTTGCTGAAGAAGTAAAAGTAAGTAAAACCGGTCTTAAAAAAGTTGTTGGACGAAAACTTGCTGCAAGAGTTGTTAAGATCCTGGATTGAAGATTTTGTTGATGAAGATACAGGTGAAGTTGTTTCTATTGAAAGAAACGAAGTTATTATTGACAGAGAAACAGTTCTTGAGAATGAACATATTGATCTGATTGTTGATTCAGGTGTTAAAACTATTCTCCTGCATAAAGATGATCCAAATCTTGCTGATTATTGCAATTATTTTTAATACACTTCAAAAAGATACCGCATAACTCTGAAAAAGAAGCTGTTGAATATATTTATCGCAATTAAGAAATGCTGAACCACCTGATGAAGAAACTGCACGTGGATATTATTGATAAACTATTCTTCTCTGATAAGACGATATGACCTTGGGTGAAGTTGGTCGTTACAGAATCAATAAAAAACTTGGACTTGAATACCGATCTGAAGATACAAGGTTCTTAACCAAAGAAGATATTATTCTGATTATCAAATATCTGATTGAATTAGTTAACTCAAAAACTGATGTTGATGATATTGACCACCTGAGTAACAGAAGGGTTAGAACAGTTGGTGAACAATTATACAATCAGTTTGGTGTTGGTCTTGGCACGTATGGCCAGAACCATTCGTGAAAGAATGAATGTTAGGGATAATGAAGTATTTACACCTACTGATCTGATCAATTCAAAAACACTTTCATCGGTAATTAATTCATTCTTTGGAACAAATCAGCTGTCACAGTTTATGGATCAAACCAATCCACTTGCTGAAATGACTCATAAACGTAGAATGTCTGCACTTGGACCTGGTGGTCTTTCACGAGAAAGAGCTGGTTTTGAGGTTCGTGATGTTCACTATACACACTATGGTCGACTTTGTACGATTGAAACTCCTGAAGGTCCAAATATTGGTCTGATTTCTTCACTTTGTGTTTATGCAAAGATTAATAAACTTGGATTTATTGAAACTCCTTATCAGAAAAGTAAGTAGATGGTAAAGTTGATCTATGAATGAACGCACTAGTATACCTAAGTGCTGAAGAGGAAGAAGAATAAAATTATTGCTCAGGCAAATGCTCCTGTTGAATGATGATGGAAATTTTGTAAATGATAAGGTTAAAGTGCGATATCGAGGCTGATTATCCAATTGACAGACGTGAGAAAGTTGACCTGATGGATGTTGCACCAAACCAGATTGCTTCTATTGCTGCTTCATTAATTCCTTTCCTTGAGCATGATGATGCAAACCGTGCACTGATGGGATCGAACATGATGCGTCAGGCTGTTCCACTGCTTAAACCCGGAAGCTCCAATTGTTGGTACTGGTATTGAAGCAAATGTTGCTACGTGATTCAAGAGTACTGATCAATGCTGAAGGTGATGGTGTTGTTGAATATGTTGATGCTAATGAAATTATCATTCGATATCAGCGTAGCGAAGAGGAAAAACTTGTCAGTTTTGATGATGATATTAAAACATATAAACTTCCGAAATTCAGAAGAACCAATCAGAATACATGTATTAACCTTAAGACCTATTGTTAAAAAAGGACGATAAAGTTAAAAAAGGACAGGTATCTTTGCTGAAGGATATGCAACTCAAGAATGGTGAACTTGCTTTGGGACGAAACCTGATGGTTGCTTTTATGCCCTGGAAAGGATATAACTTTGAGGATGCCATTGTAATTTCTGAAAAAGTTGTTAAAGAAGATATCTTTACTTCTGTTCATATTGATGAATTTACTCTTGAAGTTCGGATACTAAACGAGGTATTGAAGAATTAACTGCTGATATTCCAAATGTAAGTGAAGAAGCTACCAAAGACCTTGATGAAAATGGTCTTATCCGAATTGGTGCTGAAGTTAACAGAAGGTGATATTCTGATTGGAAAAATTACACCAAAAGGAGAAGTCTGATCCTTCTCCTGAAGAAAAACTTCTTACGAGCTATCTTTGGTGATAAAGCAGGTGATGTGAAAGATGCTTCTCTTAAAGCACCTCCATCAATGAAAGGTGTTGTTATTGATAAGAAATTGTTCTCCAGAGCTATTAAAGATCGAAAGTCAAAAGCTGAAGAGAAAGCAGTTATTGAAGAAGCTTGATGACGAATATCAACAGATATTGTTGAAGAGTTAAAGATCAAGACTGATTGATAAACTTACTGTTCTTGGTAAGTGGAAAAACTTCACAAGGTGTTTAAATAATTTCATGAAGTGGATGTTATTCCAAAAGGAACCAAATTTACACAGAAAATTCTTCATGGAACTTGATTATCATCAATATCAATCCAAATAAATGGACTACAGATAAAGACAAAGAATGAGCTGATCAAGCAACTTCTTCAACAATTATATTATTAAATATAAAGAGATTGCTTGGTATTTATAACCGTAAGAAATTCTGTTGCCAGTTGGTGATGAACTTCCAACAGGTATTGTTCAAATGGCAAAAGTTTATATTGCTAAAAAACGTAAACTTAAAGTTGGTGATAAAATGGCTGGTCGTCATGGTAACAAAGGTATTGTTGCCAAGATTGTTCGTGAAGAAGATATGCCTTTCCTTGAAGATGGAACACCTGTTGATATTGTACTTAATCCACTAGGTGTACCTTCCAGGATGAACCTTGGACAGATATATGAAACTGTTCTTGGATGGGCAGGTAAGAAACTTGGGAATGAAGTTTGCAACTCCTATTTTTGATGGTGCTACAGTTGATCAGATCAATGAATATACTGAAACAAGCAGGTCTTCCTGAAATATGGAAGTACTTATCTTTATGATGGAGGAACTGGTGAACGATTTGATCAGCCTGCAACAGTAGGATATATCTATATGCTGAAACTTGGTCATATGGTTGATGATAAGATGCATGCCCGTTCAATTGGACCATATTCACTCATTACTCAGCAACCACTTGGTGGTAAAGCACAGTTTGGTGGACAGCGTTTTGGTGAGATGGAAGTTTGGGCACTTGAAGCATTTGGTGCTGCCAATATCCTTCAGGAAATTCTGACTGTTAAATCTGATGATGTAATTGGAAGTGCCAAAGCTTATGAAGCAATTGTTAAAGGTGAACCAATGCCAACGCCAGGTATTCCGGAATCATTCAATGTACTGGTTCATGAATTGAGAGGACTTGGTCTTGAACGTGAGTTTTGACTAATATTACGGTTTGATTATTAATTTTTGAAACTATAATAACTAACAATATATGGCATTCAGAAAAGATAGCAAAATTCAAAGCAGTTTTCGATAAAATCACAATCAGCCTTGCTTCACCTGAAGAGATTCTAGAGCGTTCAAGTGGTGAAGTACTAAAACCTGAAACCATCAACTACCGTACCTATAAACCTGAACGAGATGGCTTGTTCTGCGAAAGGATTTTTGGTCCTGTAAAAGATTATGAATGTCATTGCGGTAAATACAAAAGAATCCGGTATAAAGGTATTGTTTGTGACCGTTGTGGTGTTGAAGTAACAGAGAAAAAGGTACGTCGTGAACGAATGGGACATATTCCACTGGTTGTTCCGGTTGCTCATATCTGGTATCTTCCGATCACTTCCAAATAAAATTGGTGCTTTACTTGGGCTTCCAACCAAGAAACTGGATATCGATTATTTATTATGAAAGATATGTAGTAATTAATCCAGGTATTAAAGCAGCTGATGGTGTCAATTATCTTGATTTCCTTACCGAAGAAGAATATCTTGATATTCTTGAAACACTTCCAAAAGAAAATCAATATCTCGATGATAATGATCCTGATAAATTTATTGCCAAAATGGGTGCTGAAGCTCTTCATGATCTTCTTAGCCGTCTTGATCTGGATGAAGTTGTCATACGAACTTACGTCATAAAGCAAATACCGAAACTTCACAACAAAGTAAAGATGAAGCGCTGAAAAGACTTCAGGTTGTTGAAGCATTCCGAGATGCAAGAACAGGATGAAAACCATCCTGAATGGATGATTGTAAAAGTTGTTCCGGTAATTCCACCGGAACTTAGACCTCTTGGTTCCACTTGGATGGTGGACGTTTTGCCACCTCCGACCTGAATGATCTTTACCGAAGAGTTATTATCCGAAACAACCGTTTAAAAAGACTTATTGAAATCAAAGCTCCTGAAGTGATTCTGCGAAATGAAAAACGTATGCTTCAGGAAGCTGTTGATTCACTCTTCGATAATTCAAGAAAAGTCAAATGCAGTTAAAACTGAATGCAAACCGTCCACTTAAATCACTTAAGCGATAGTCTGAAAGGAAAACAAGGACGTTTCCGTCAGAACCTACTTGGTAAAAGTGTTGACTATTCCGGCCGTTCGGTAATTGTTGTTGGACCTGAATTGAAACTTGAACGAATGTGGTCTGCCCAAAGATATGGCTGCTGAACTATTCAAGCCATTTATTATCCGGAAACTGATTGAACGAGGTATTGTAAAAACAGTAAAATCAGCAAAGAAAATTGTTGATCGAAAAGATCCTGTTGTTTGGGATATTCTTGAAAATATACTGAAAGGACATCCGGTAATGCTTAACCGTGCTCCTACCCTTCACCGTCTAGGTATTCAGGCTTTCCAGCCAAAATTGATTGAAGGAAAAGCCATTCAGCTTCACCCGCTGGTATGTACAGCTTTTAATGCTGACTTTGACGGTGACCAGATGGCTGTTCATCTTCCACTTGGGAATGCAGCTGTTCTTGAAGCTCAAATTTTAATGCTGGCTTCACATAATATTCTGAATCCTGCTAATGGTGCACCTATTACGGTTCCTTCACAGGACATGGTTCTTGGGTCTGTATTATATTACCAAAGCGAAGACTAAGCACAAAAGAACATCCAGTTAAAGGAGAAGGATATGACTTTCTATTCTCCTGAAGAAGTAATCATTGCCTATCAATGAAAAACGCATTGATCTTCATGCTGTAATCAATGTGAAGAGTTACGATGTAATGGAAGATGGTGAACTGGTTAAACAAAGTGATCGAAACCACTGTTGGTCGTGTATTGTTTAATCAGTTTGTTCCTGAAGAGATAGGTTTTATCAATGAGTTGCTGACCAAGAAATCCTTACGAGATATTATTGGTGATGTGTTGAAAGAAACAGGAACAGCAAAAACAGCCAATTTCCTTGATGATATTAAGAGTCTTGGGTTTACATATGGCATTCAAAGGTGGACTTTCATTTAACCTGGATGATGTAATTATTCCTGACTGAAAGAAGAAATTGATTGAACGAAGGCTAATGAGCGAAGTTGATGAAGTACTGGATAACTATAATATGGGTTTCATTACTAATAATGAACGATATAACCAGATCATTGATATCTGGACACATACCAATGCACGCTTACCCAAACTCTGATGAAGCAGATTGTCAACAGATAAGCAGGGATTCAATTCTGTTTATATGATGCTTGATTCTGGTGCAAGGGGATCGAAAGAACAGATTCGTCAGCTTTCCGGTATGAGGGGTCTTGATGGCCAAACCTCAGAAATCAGGTGCTACTGGTGGTGAAATTATTGAAAACCCGATTCTTTCAAACTTTAAGGAAGGACTTTCAGTACTTGAGTACTTTATTTCTACTCACGGTGCTCGTAAAGGTCTTGCTGATACGGCTCTGAAAACAGCTGATGCAGGTTACCTGACACGTCGTCTGGTTGATGTATCCCAGGATGTATGATTACATGAAGAAGATTGTGGTACACTTAGAGGACTGGTAGCAATCATGCCATTAAAAAAAATGAAGAAGTTGTTGAAACACTTTATGAAAGAATTCTTGGTCGCGTACTACAGTTCATGATATTTATCATCCGCTTACAGGTGAATTGATTATTGAAGGCGGGAGATGAAATTACTGAAGAATATTGCCAACGCAAATTGAAGAATCACCAATTGAAGCAGGTTGAAATCCGTTCAGTACTTACCTGTGAATCGAAAAGAGGTGTTTGTGCCAAATGTTACGGACGTAACCTTGCACAGGAAGAATGGTTCAGAAAGGTGAAGCTGTTGGTGTTATTGCTGCACAATCAATTGGTGAACCTGGTACACAGCTTACACTGCGTACCTTCCACGTTGGGTGGTACTGCTTCTAATATTGCTGTTACTGCAAAAATTGAAATCAATTATGATGGTATTCTCGAAATTGACGAATTACGCATAGTTGATTATAAAAATGATGAAGGTAAAAAATACCAGATTGTTGTTGGTCGATCAGCTGAAATGCGAATCTTGATGAGAAAACCGGAATTATTCTCACAATCAGGTAATATTCCTTATGCTTCGAATCTTTATATTAAAAATGGTTCAAAAGTTAAGAAGGGTGACATCATTGCTGACTGGGATCCTTACAACGCTGTGATTCTTTCTGAAGTTGGTGGAAGTGTAATATTTGAGAACATTATTGAAGGTCAAACTTACCGGGTTGAATCAGACGAGCAAACTGGATATTTTGAGAAAGTAATTATTGAAACTCGCCAGAAAGCAAAAAATCCGCATATCAAAGTGCTTGATGATGATGGTACCGTTTCAAGGAATTATGATTTACCTGTTGGTGCCC
>CAVWXM010000041.1:0-38795 GCA_963759045.1 uncultured Bacteroidia bacterium | reverse complement strand
ATGTGTAATGCAAAGGCGGTATTGTTATTTTTGCAAAAAATTAATTCTTGATATCTGTAAATAACATCACCAAGGAATTTAATGGCGAAGCACTTTTTACCAATGTTTCGTTCAATATCAACAACAAAGATTGTATTGGGCTTGCCGGAAAAAATGGCGCCGGAAAAACCACCCTTTTACGCATAATTGCCGGAGAATTAACTTCTGAACATGGCCAGGTAATACAACCAGGTGATCTTGAAATTGGTTATTTACCCCAGGAAAAGATCATAGATAGCACACTTAGCATTCTTGAAGAAGTGTTGCTGGTGGTCCAATATATTGAGGGTTTGAGGCAGCGAAACAAGGAAATTGGGGAGATTATCCAGCAACAAACAGATTTTCAATCGAAAGAATTTAAAAAATTGCTGGAAGAGCAACTTAAAAATGAAGAACAAATCCGGCTTGCCGAACCTGAAAAGATGCTTGGTAAAGCCGAACGCATACTTATTGGGCTCGGGTTTAAACGATCAGAGTTTGACAAACCATTGGGTGTTTTTAGTTTTGGATGGCAAATGCGTGTAGAAATTGCAAAACTGTTGCTTTCGAATCCCTTTTTGTTGTTGTTGGATGAACCTACAAATCATCTGGATATTGAATCAATTCAATGGATTGAAGAATATTTAAGTGGCTACCAGGGATCGGTGCTGATTGTTTCGCACGACCGGACATTCTTAGATAAACTGACCAACAGAACCATTGAAATTAATAACGGTAATATATACGACTATAAAGTCTCCTATTCAAGATTTATTCAACTGAGAGAGGAAAGAATGCAACATCAAAAAGCAGCTTTCGATAACCAGCAAAGAGAAATCAGGGAGGTAGAACGTTTCGTCGAGCGTTTTCGTTATAAGGCCTCAAAGGCAAGGCAGGTCCAGTCTCGTGTCAAGCATCTTGAGAAAATGGATAAAGTGGAAATTGATGATCTGAACAAATCAGCTATTCAATTTTCTTTTCCTCCGGCCCCTCATAGTGGTAAAATAACTGTATCAGGTAAATCCGTTTCAAAAAGCTATGGAAATAAACTTGTATTGGATCAGGTTGACTTCCAGATATTGAAAGGTGAGAAAATTGCGTTTGTTGGCCGAAATGGTGAAGGTAAAAGTACGCTCGCAAAAATAATAGCCAAAAGCCTTGCCTATGAAGGAGAGGTAGCTTTGGGGCACCAGGTTGAAACTGCTTATTATTCGCAGGATCAATGGGATATGCTTAATCCTGAATTAACGGTATTTGAAACACTTGATGAAATTGCAGTTGGGGATATACGGAAACGACTTAAGGCTATTCTCGGTGCATTTTTATTCAGGGGCGATGATGTTGACAAGAAAGTGAAAGTTTTATCAGGAGGCGAAAAAACCCGTCTTGCGCTTGCAAAATTATTGCTGGTACCAAGTAACCTGCTCGTTCTGGATGAACCTACCAATCACCTTGATATTTTATCTAAGGATATATTGAAAAACGCACTACTCCGATATGATGGTTCATTAATTATCGTTTCGCATGACAGGGACTTCTTGCAGGGACTGACTAACAGGCTATACGAATTCAAAGACAGAAAAATTAAAGAATATATTGGTGATATATTTGAATATCTGGAGAAAAGACAAATTACCCAATTAAAGGAACTGGAACGAAAAGATGAATTAGCAACTGAAAAATCAGAACCGGTTTCTGACAATAAGTTAAAATGGGAAAAGAAAAAGGAGCTGGACAAACAGTTAAGAAAACTCAATACGATCATTCAAAAGATCGAACAATCCATTGAAAGTAAAGAAATAGACATAGAAGAGATTAATGCTAAATTAGCTGAGCCTGATAAATATGAAGCAGAAATTAAGTCAGGTGAGCTATACAAAACCCATGACCAGGTTTCTTCTGACATAGCTGAAGCATATAAAGAATGGGAAACTAAACAAAAAGAATTGGAATTAATCGAGAAAGAAATGACACGTTTTCAGTAAGATGTCTTATTTGTCGCGATTAATCATTTTATGAGCTACTACAAGTAATTTTTCTTTGTTTTCAGATGAAGCATTTACCTTGTTCAGACTTTGAATACCTTTTTGATAATACTTATCAATTTCGTCAACAGCAGCATCAAAAATATTTAATTTGATAAAAATATCCTTAACGGTGTCTACTTTATTGTACTCCTTTGTGTTGTTACTGTATAGCTTTCGGAGTTCTTCCTTTTCCTTTTCCGATGCCAGTTCTATCGCTTTAATATAGAGGTAGGTTTTTTTATTTGAAAGGATATCGCCACCGGGTTTTTTCCCAAAAATATTTTCATCCCCAAAAGTGTCAAGCAGATCATCCTTTAGCTGAAAACCAATACCGATATTGATACCGAAATTATAAAGATGTTTTGCGTCTTCTGTGGAGGCACCACCTATCAATGCGCCGATTTTTAAACTGGCACCGAATAATACAGCTGTTTTAAGGCGAATCATTTCGATATACCGTTCAACGTTAATACAATCGCAGTTTTCGTAATTCAAGTCATATTGCTGGCCTTCACATACTTCGATAGCCGTTTTATTAAATACATTTAAAATATCTGAAAGTGTATTTTTATCAGCAAGTTGAACATATTGATAAGCAAGTGCAAAAAGTGTATCACCTGATAGAATTGCTATATTGGAATTCCACTTTTTAAACACTGTTTTTTCTCCCCTTCTGATGGGTGCGTTATCCATGATATCATCATGAATAAGTGTAAAATTATGAAACAGTTCAATCGCGATCGCCTGTGGTAAAGCATTGATAATATCACCATTAAACATTTCGCAAGCCATTAAGGTGAGTACCGGCCTGATACGTTTTGCAGGTAATGAAAGTGTGTATTCAATGGGTTGATAAAGCTCAACGGGGTGTTGATCGAACTTTTGTTTTTTAAGGTGTTCTTCAAAATAAGTTATATAGGTTTTATAGTCCTTCATTTTTGTCAACACGTAAATCAATGATTGATTAAATCTATCAAATATTGGCCATAACCACTTTTTAACAAAGGTTGCGCCAGCTTTTCGAGTTGTTCTTTATTAATAAATCCTTTTAGGTAGGCTATTTCTTCAATACACCCGATTTTTAATCCCTGTCGACTCTCAACAACTTCAACAAATTGTGAGGCTTGTATCAAAGAATGAAAAGTGCCGGTATCCAGCCAGGCTGTACCACGACTTAATACAGCAACTTTAAGTTTCCCTTTTTTTAGATAGTATTTATTTACATCAGTAATTTCATATTCACCACGTGCACTTGGCTTCAGATTTTTTGCCACTTCTACAACGCTGTTGTCATAAAAATACAATCCCGGTACTGCATAATTCGATTTTGGTTTTGCAGGTTTTTCTTCAATGGTGAGGGCTTTATAATGCTCATCAAACTCAACTACACCATATCTTTCAGGATCATTCACATGATAGGCAAACACAACGCCTCCATCAGGATTAGATGCGTTTGACAGCAATTCATTCATACCTCTTCCATAAAAAATATTATCACCCAGAATAAGAGAAGCACTATCATTTCCAATAAACTCCTCACCCAATACAAAAGCCTGTGCCAGTCCGTTTGGTTCGTACTGAATTTTATATTGGAAATTACATCCTAAACCTGCACCATCTCCCAATAAACGCTCAAAATTTGGCAAATCTTCAGGAGTTGAAATGATTAATATGTCTTTTATACCGGCCATCAATAAAATTGAAAGCGGATAATAAATCATGGGTTTATCATAAATGGGCATCAATTGTTTACTTACAGCAATGGTAAGTGGATGGAGACGAGTACCTGCTCCTCCGGCTAAAATTATTCCCTTCATATCTTTTTATACTTATCAGGTTTCGGTTCGTTTGTTTTCATTTCTTCAATAACAAGCTTATCAAGTTCCATATCTTCTTCTTCATCAAAAACTTCAATCATAGGCTCTTTAAATGCTTTTGTAATCGCACGTTGATCCAGTGTAAGTAATAACGATGGAAGAACAAAAAGGTTCGAAAAAAGTGCAATAACCAGGGTAAACGATACAAGATACCCAAGTGCCTCTGTTCCTCCAAATGAAGATAAAGTAAAAATGTAGAATCCAAAAAACAATACGATTGCTGAATAAATCATACTGTAGGCTGTTTCTTTCAAGGCTGCAAGTACTGATGGTTTTATCTTCCACTTGTTATGCTTGAGCTGGAGCCTGTATCTTGATAAGAAATGGATTGTATTGTCAACGCTAATACCCAGCGCAATACTAAAAATTAAAATGGTGGATGGCTTTATTGAAATATCAAAATAGCCCATCATGCCTGCTGTCATTAACTGGGGGATAATGTTTGGGATCAGTGAAATCATAATCATCCTGAACGATGAAAAAATGAGAGCCATTAAGATGGTGATCACCAAAACAGCCAGGGCAAGGCTAGCAAACAGGTTTTTAACCAGGTAATCTGTTCCTTTTAAAAACACAACGCTGGTTCCTGTCATTAATACATCGAATTTGTCAGGAGGTAAGATAGAGTCAACTTTTGGTCTCAGGTCATTTAAAATCCGCTCTATATCGTTGGTGCCAATATTTGCCATTTGAATGGAAATCCTGGTCTTACTGTAAGTAGAATCAACAAATGCGTCGAGAATGCTTTTTTTATTGGAGTTACCCAGTTCAGGCACATACGACAATATGAAATTCTTTTCCTGGTTGTTGGGCATTTCATACATTTTCGGATTTCCCCGGTAAAATGCCTGTTTGGCTGATTTTACAACTTCGACTACCGAGACTGGTTTTGAGAATTCAGGGTAAGTAGCAAGTGTGTCTTGCAGTTCATCAAGCTTTCGCAAAGTAGATAGTTTTAAAACGCCATTTCGTTTCCTGGTATCAATCGAAATCTCAAGTGGCATCACACCTTTGAAATTCTTCTCCAGGAAAATCATATCTTTATAAAGCTTGTCTTTTTTTGATATATCATCAACAACATTACCTGTGGTACGTAATAAGGTAATTCCAACTATACCTCCAGCCAACAGCAATTGCCGTAACTATATAGATTACTTTTCTGCGATGTAGCACAATGTTGACAATGTGGTCAATGATTTTGCTAATTGGACCTTTTTCAAGGTGCTTCATATGTTTTGAGCTGGGAACAGGGAAGAAGCTAAAAAGTATTGGCAGAATAAAAAGTGACAGCAAATAGGTGACAAGAATATTAATCGAAGCAACAATACCGAATTCGACCAGCAACTCATTACTCGTAATAATAAAAGCGGCAAATCCGGCTGCAGTTGTTGAATTGGTTAACAGGTTCGCATTTCCTATGCGCGAAATCATCCTCGAAAGCGCCTTAATCTTGTTCCCATGATCACGGTACTCGCTCAGGTATTTATTTAATAAAAAGATGGAATTCTCAACACCAATGACAATAATGAGCGGTGGCAGAATACCGGTAAGGATAGTAATCTTGTAACCGAATAAAACAATAATTCCTACGGCCCAAATTACTGCGACAATAACAACAATCATCGCAAAAAGTGTGGCGCGTAATGTCCTGAATAAAATGAACAGAAGTATTGATGCAATTACCAATGAAAGTACAACGAAAAGCAATAATTCATTCTGAACCTTTTTTGAAGTTACTGTTCTGATGTAAGGTAATCCAGAGTAGTGAATTTCAATATCATATTTTTCACCAAACAAATCGATATTTTCCTTCAACTCTTTGATCAACGGTATCCTTGCTTTAGAATTCAATATTTCTTTAGTCAATGTGATCATCATCATGCTCACATCAGTCTCTTTATTAAACAGGCGACCATTATACAATTCAATGTCGTATATCACCTTTTTAATGGAATCAACTGCTTCCTGTGTTGTTGGTTTATCAGGAATAACAGATAAAAAATCAAATTTCTTTAAACTATCATTTCTGGTAAGGTTATATAGCCGGGCTGTGGAAAGTACCTCCTGAACGCCATCAAGTTTACGCACTTCATTGCTTAAATCATACCAGTCGTTAAAATGTTCAAGTGTAAATAGCTCAGGATCCTGAATAGCAACGAAAATTACACTACCATCTTGTCCGAATTGCTTTTTGAAATTTTCGTAATCAATATTGTAATGATTGTCTTTTGGCAGCATCCGTGCCATTTCATACGACATCTTGATCTGGGACCCTTTATATGCCATAAATATCGTGATCAAGCCGATGATGGTCAGGATTAAAGGTCGGTTACGAAGAATTAATCGGACAAGGTATTGCCACATATCTCAGCTAATCAATTGGATAATACGTGCTAAAAATAATTTTTTTCTATTTAAGGTTTTTACAAATAGTATAGGCGTCTTAATTAAGGTTGTAACTTTACACACAGAAGTAAACCACTTCAACTATTTTAGCTGACAAATGTAAGTTTTGTTTTAGATTGAAAAAAGGAAAAATTCTATTTATTGATACTGCCCATCCATTTCTTAACAAAATGTTGGAGAAGGAGGGATATCAGTGTGATTATTTCGATGATACTGATTACAACTATTTCAAGGAAATTATTCATCAATATCATGGTGTAATTGTTCGGAGTAAAATAAGACTGGATGAGGAATTTCTGAAAAATGCAACTAAGCTGAAATTCATAGCAAGGGTAGGTGCAGGAATGGAAAATATTGACCAGCATTTTGCTGAATCCATGGGTATTGTTTGTTTAAATGCTCCTGAAGGAAACCGCGATGCAGTTGGAGAACAAGCGGTTGCTATGCTGTTATCGCTGTTTAATCATTTAAACAAAGCAGACAAGGAAGTAAGAACGGGTATTTGGGAAAGAGAAAAAAACAGGGGCGTCGAACTTGGTGGAAAAACAATCGGTATCATTGGTTATGGAAATACTGGCAGTGCCTTTGCCAAAAAGTTAAGGGGTTTTGATGTGCATGTTTTAGCTTATGATAAATATAAAACCAGCTTCTCTGATGGTCTTGTGAACGAAGCAGAAATAAAAGAACTTTTTGAAAAATCAGATGTCGTCAGCTTACATGTTCCATTGACTGGAGAAACGGATTACATGGTTAATGATCACTTTATCAATCAGTTTTCGAAAAATATTTACCTGATTAATACCTCAAGAGGGAAAATAGTAAATACACCTGATCTTGTGAAAAATCTTGAATCCGGTAAAGTGTTGGGTGCCTGCCTCGACGTTCTGGAATACGAAGGTTTCAGTTTTGAAGACCTGAATTCATCAAATTTACCGGCTGCTTTTTCAAAATTGGTTGAAATGGATCAAGTGATACTTTCACCTCATATTGCTGGCTGGACACACGAGTCTAACATAAAGATGGCGAAGGTCATTTTTAAAAAAATCATGGATCTATATCCTTGATAATAATACTAAATGTATACAGATCTTTATTTGAAGTAACTAACAAACTGTCAAGAGAAAACTGAAAACCGAGAAACTACCAATTCAATATCTCCCTAAAATCATATTCTTCAGGATGCTCAATAAATGCTTTGGCATCTTCATAATCACCGGGCTCAATATATTGTAATCCGTGCTCAAAAATAAGTTTGGCTTTTGCACCATTCATATCAACCAACCGTGGTTTAATTTTACCATGTTCATCTTCAACATCTTCCAGATACAAAGGAGATATCTCACCAGTATTGCTTGCGGTTACCATGCAACCGGTTCTACCTTCATCATACAATTTTTTAACACCATAACCCAGTAGTCCACAATAAAGTTGATCATAAGCAACCGGAGGAACACACCTTAATTCATAGCCTAATTCTACTGGTCGACTTTTTATTTTCAGTCCTAACTCCTTCAGTTTATGTTGCAGCAATACATTGAAAATATGGGCCTTGCTAACATTCCCTAATTCAGGATGTCCATGATCATCATAAGTAAAATTGATACCTGAGTTTTCAATTTGTTCATCACTCATAAAATGGAATACACCTTCACTAATAATTACCGCACCATAAGGAATGCCTTCTATAATTCTCTTAACTATTGTAGATATCATCAACCTGATAATCCTGTCAAATGTAACACCAACTTTATTGAACATCTCTGGAATAATAATCATTGGAAAATGATTGGCAGCGCCAATTCCAAAAGCAAGGTGCCCGGCTTCTCTTCCCATGGCAGAAACAACAAACCAATTACCACTGGTTCGAGCATCCTCGTATATTGTTTGGGCAATTCTAACACCTTCCTGCTTGGCTGACTGGTAGCCGAAAGTTGGAATCCCTTCGGGTAAAGGCAAATCATTATCAATGGTTTTAGGTACGTGAATATTTTGGATATTCACATCATGCTCTTTAAGAAATTTCGAAATACGGTTTGCGGTTGAAGCGGTATCATCCCCACCAATAGTGATCAGTAACTGTACATTGTTTTGGGTAAAGAATTTCGTGCTGAATTCACTGTCTTTTGGCTTGTGACGACTCATTTTTAGTGCTGAACCTCCTCGTTTATGTATGTCATCAGCAAGTGTAAAATCAATCTCCTGAACATGAGGGTTATCTTCAAACAGACCTTT
Source organism: uncultured Bacteroidia bacterium (assembly GCA_963759045.1). GTDB lineage: Bacteria > Bacteroidota > Bacteroidia > Bacteroidales > F082 > JAADID01. The sequence goes on along the minus strand of CAVWXM010000041.1, from coordinate 30,235 downwards.
GTATCCGTCGTGTATTCCTAAAACACGGTAACCTGATTTTAAAAATACCAATGCTACCGAACTGATTACTGAATTAATTCCAGGTGCCGGTCCACCTCCGCAAAGTAATGCAACTGATTCCTTCATTTTATTGTCATTAAAAAATATGTTGGCAAATATAGACAATGACAAAATGAAAAAAAGCTTTTTGTTAAAAAACGATCATAAGCAACGGAAAGTAAACAGAAGCTACTTATTTTTCCATTATTTTCGCATCACCGAATTACCAGCACTTATTTTATAGTGCTATCTTTGTGGTGGATAAAGAAAAAGAATTAAAAAATAAAGACAAGAATCAGGGCGACTTCCCGACTCTGGTTAAAACTAAAAAAGGAAATCAATGAAAAACATGTTTACAAGAATCGCACTGATTGCTATGGTATTTTTTGCAATTCAATCCTACGCGCAAACAGTTACCAATGTTGAAGCATTAAATCAAATGGCAGCTGAATTTGCAGCTGAGTGGGATTTAAACGCTGAAAAGGTAAAAGTGTATGCTGAAGAAAACAATATTCCAATCAGGCAGGAACTGGAGGATGGTCGTGTAATTGAAATGATAGATGTAAGAGATGGCATACCTGTTTATTATATCACGCATAATCTGGGTGCTGCACATACAACAAAAGCGGCTGAACTTTGGGATGGCGGAAGTACCGGACTTGACTTAAATGGCGAAGGATATGATAAAGTAGCTGTTTGGGATGCAGGAGCCATATTGGTAACTCACCAGGAGTTTACCGACCAGGGTGCATCAAGGGTTACCAAGAAAGATGGAAATTATCCAAGTCATTTTCATGCTACTCATGTTGGTGGTACTATTGCTGCAGCAGGCATTTCGTCCAATGCAAAAGGCATGGCTTATGGAGTTGATTTAGATAGCTATCAATGGACAAATGATAATAATGAAATGGCATCAGCAGCAGCTGCAGGGCTCGAAATTTCAAACCATTCATATGGCTTGCTTTCAGGATGGAACTATAATGGTTCATGGCAATGGTATGGTAATACCAATGTAGATCCAAACGAGGATTACAAATTTGGTTTCTACGGTGGAGATGCCAGGTCAATGGACCAGATTGCCTACAATGCCCCTAATTATCTGATTGTTAGGTCAGCAGGTAACGACAGGGGAGAAGGACCCAACCAGGGAACACCAGAAAACGATGGTGGACCTGATGGTTTCGATTGCATTGGCCAGGAAGAAGTAGCAAAAAATGTATTGACCATTGGCGCAGTAAAAGAACTTGTTGATTATGAAAATCCGGGTGATGTGGACATGACCAGTTTCAGCAGCTGGGGCCCCTGTGATGATGGCAGGATCAAACCAGATGTTGTTGGAAAAGGATATGAAGTTTATTCAACCATGGATGGGAACAATACGGATTACGGCTCGAGTAATGGAACCTCAATGTCTGCTCCTAATGTTACAGGATCACTGGTGCTGCTTAACCAGCATTATCAAAATTTAAATGGAGGAACACCAATGCGGTCTGCTACATTAAAAGCAATTGCAATTCATACTGCAATGGAAGCCGGGCCTGATCCAGGTCCTGATTATATGTTTGGTTGGGGTTTAGTAAATGTAAAAAAAGGTGCACAACTTATATCTGACGGACAAGGACAAAATTCGATTGATGAAAGAGTACTTGAAGGTGGCGACCTGTATTTCAGGGAAGTAAATGTACCTGAAGGAACTCCTGAGCTCAGGGTTACACTATGCTGGACTGATCCTGCAGGAACTCCTGTTTCACCACAATTAAATCCACGTGATCCAATGCTTGTTAATGATTTGGACCTGAAAGTTATTACCCCTGGTAGCAGTAGTACATTGTACCCGTTTAGCCTTGATCCTGAGAATCCATCAGCAGCAGCTACAACCGATGGTAAAAATGCTGTTGATAATACTGAAATGGTAGTTTTGACAAATCCTGAACCTGGAACTTATACCATCTTTGTTGACCATGATGGTACATTAACAGGTGGTGAGCAAGCTTATTCATTGGTTATAACTGGTATTGAAGAATATGATGTTGTTCCAGAATGTTCAGTTGGTATGACAAGTCCGGCGGATGGATCTGCTGATATATTGGTTAATGAACGTCTTGAATGGGAACCAGCCAATTTTGCCAGCAGTTATGATGTGTATTTTGGTACCGATGGCGGTGGAAGCAGCACACCAACAAATGTATTCAATGGAGAAAACATAGCTGACAATGGATTCAGTTATTTCATGGAACCCAATACTACTTATTATCTTCAGGTTGTTCCTTTTAATAATGTTGGTTCGGCAACCGGATGTGATGAGATATGGTCATTTACTACAATGGAAGCAATAAGTGCCTATCCTCATTTAGAATCATTTGTTGATACTGAAGTGCCTGAATTACCATATGGATGGCAGGCTATTGAAAATTCGCCCTCAAACTGGTCAAGCACAAATCTCATCGGCCATACTGATAACAGGGCTATGACCTGCTTTAATCCTGCAGGAATAGTAAAAACAGATTATGATAATTGGTTTATTTCACCTCCATTTGCTGTTGAAACAGGAAAAGAATATTATGTGTCATATTTTTACAAAAGCTTCCTCCCCGGAACCTCCGAATCAATGACAATGTATTGGGGTATGGGTCCGTTTACGGATGATTTAACGAATGTTCTTTTTGAAGATGCTGATTTCAGTGATGCTAACTTCCTGCAGGGAGAAGGCCTCATTGTTCCGGGAGAAGATGGTTATGTCTTCCTTGGACTTCATGTGACTTCGGAGCAGGGATATGGAGTATTTCTTGATGATGTGGATATTCATGATTGGGGAACCGTAGGAATAAATCCGGATACTGAAAAAGAACAGGTCCGCATATATAGTTACCGTAGTAATATATATATCAATGCCGGTGAATTGTGGAATGGGTCCAGGATTCAGGTTGTCAACCTGATGGGACAGGTAGTTTACGAGGGACAATACCAGAATAAAACCAATATTGATCTTCAGGAGTCTACTCCCGGACTTTATATTGTAAACCTTGGTAATGACAAAAATATGGTAAGCAAAAAGCTTATGATCAACTAATAAGCGCAAGATTCAATCAACCGCAGGTCACTTTTATTTGATAAAAAGTCCTGCGGTTTTTTGTTGTCCTTTCTTGTTTTCTTCGATTAGATTCAAATGATTATTTTTGCGCAATCCATTTCTTAAAAAAATACTTCATGAAAATATTTTACTCCTTATTGTTTCTGATCATTTCTTTTTCTATTGTATCGAACCTGAACGGTCAAACCACTACAAATATTCAAAGACTAAATGAATTGTCAATTGAATTCTCAAATGACTGGGATGTCAGGCAAATAATAGTAAAGCAATATGCACTGGATAACAATATGCCCATCAGGCAGGAACTGGAAGATGGAACCTTAATAGAAATGGTTGATGTAAGAAACGGTAAACCGGTTTATTATATGACAGATAATATTGGTGCTGCGCATACTACACGAGCATTTGAACTATGGGAAGGTGGTAATTCAGGCCTTGACTTAACCGGTGAAGATTACGAACAACTTGGTGAATGGGACGGTGGAAGTGTCAGAAAAAGCCATGTTGAATTTACTGATCAGGGTGAATCAAGGGTAACGCAAATGGATGGCAACAGTTCAACACATTATCATGCAACCCATGTTGCGGGAACAATGGTCGCAGCCGGAGTTAACCCGAATGCCAAAGGGATGGCCTATGGTGGCAAATTAAAAGCATGGACCTGGACAAACGACGAATCAGAGATGGCTGCCGCTGCTGCCAATGGTCTCGAAATCTCAAATCATTCTTATGGAGCAGGTGCCGGATGGGAAAGCAGCAATGGCAATTGGGTGTGGTATGGAAATTCATCCATCTCACCGACCGAAGATTACAAGTTTGGTTTTTATGATGGCGATTCAAGGGCAATGGATCAAATTGCTTTTAATGCACCAAATTATTTGATTGTAAGGTCAGCAGGTAACGAAAGAGGTGAAGGCCCGGGTAATGCAGGTCAAAATGGAAATCCGGAAATTGACGGAGGTACTGATGGTTACGATTGCATTCAGCCTGAAAAATTGGCTAAAAATGTCATGACAGTGGGTGCAGCTTATGAAGTGAATGAATACAATGGCCCTGAAGATGTTGCCATTAGTGGATTCAGTAGTTTTGGCCCGGCTGATGACGGAAGGGTAAAGCCCGATATCGTTGGTAAAGGAGTTAATACTTTTTCGACATCAGATGGATCAGATACTGACTATATCACAATAAGTGGTACATCCATGTCAGCTCCCAATGTTGCCGGAAGTATGGCCTTGCTGCAACATTATTATCAACAACTTAGTGAAGGTGTTCCGATGCGTTCAGCCACTCTCCGTGGTTTAGTGATTCATTCTGCTGATGAAGCTGGTCCCTATGATGGTCCTGATTACATTTTTGGTTGGGGCCTGATGAATGCCGAAAGAGCAGCATATGTGATTTCTACCGATACTGTTCAAAATGTTATTGATGAGCTGGTGTTGGATGGAGGTGATATTTATTCCAGAGATGTAATTGTATCAGAAGGAAGTGATTTGCGGGTAACCATTTGCTGGACTGATCCGGCTGCTACTACCGCTTTCACCCGCCTTAAATCCACGAACCCCAATGTTGGTCAATGATTTGGATCTTAAAATACTGGATGAAAACAGCAATGTGTTCTATCCTTATAGCCTAAATCCTGATGATCCTTCAGCAGAAGCAACCACCGACTGGAAAAAATTTAGTAGACAATGTGGAAATGGTGTTTCTTCAAAATGCTGAAGCCGGCACATATACTATTTATGTTGAGCATGATGGTTCACTTGAAAACGATGAACAGGCATTCTCAATCATTATTAGCGGAATAGACGAGTACACCTATCCACCTCAGTGTGCCACCACACTTGAAACGCCAGAAAATGAAGGAACGAACGTATTTATAACTCAAGAGATTAGTTGGAATCCTGTTGAATATGCTTCAAGTTATGATGTATTTTTTGGAACCGATGGTGAAGGGGTTGAAATACCAACCAGCATATACAATGGTGAAAATGTTCCAACAAATTCCTTCTTTTATTTAATGGAACCATCTACAACTTATTACCTCCATGTAGTGCCCAAAAACAACTTTGGAGAAGCTGAAGGATGTGGAACAATTTGGTCGTTTTCAACATTGGAAGCCATTACACAATACCCATATTTACTTGATATGTCAGAAGTAGAAGTGCCAATGTTACCCGAACTCTGGCATGCTGTCGACTTATCCGATGCCGATTGGAAAAGCACCAACCAAATAGGAGTAGGTGATAATAAATCTATGATCTTGTTTAATCCCGGAGGTTTAATCGAAACTGATTATGACAATTGGTTTATTTCGCCACCATTTAGCGTTGAAGTGGGTAAAGAATACATGCTGTCATATTACCTGAAAAACATGATTTTCGGACATGAAGAATCACTCACCCTTTATTGGGGTAATACTCCTCTTCCTGAAGACCTGGTCAATATTCTGACGACTCACCAGGATATGGATGAAGTTGACTGGATTGAAAGTGAATCCATGATCATTCCCGATGAAGATGGTTATGTTTTTCTTGGGTGGCATGCAGAAAGTGTAGCTGGTCTTGGAATATTGCTTGATAACATCCTGGTTGAAGATTATGGCCCTGTAAGTGTTATAAATCCAGATATAGAAGAGAATCCTGTATTTGCTTATAATGGCGAAAGAATTATTTTAAAAGGCGGTGAAAATTGGGATAATGCTTCACTTGAGATGACCAATGTGCTGGGCCAAACGGTACATGTCAGTAAATTTTATCGGAACGCTTCACTTGATTTGAATGAATCAGATTATTCAGGAATATATATCGTTACTTTAACAAAAGGCAATGCCCGTAAAACCTGGAAAATTGTAAAAAATTAATTAATGATGCAAAAGTTAGTCTTTAAATCTTTACTGCTTATTTTATTTGTTTCTTCGGTTGTAAACCTCTGGTCGCAACGATCTACCGATATTTCAAAACTGAACCAGATTTCTGAAGAACTTCAACAGGAATGGGCTGAAAATCAACAAAAAGTTGAAGAATATGCGTCAAGGAACAACCTTCCAATCCGCAAGGAATTAAAAGATGGAAGGGTAATTCAAATGGTAAATATTATTGATGGTATTCCTGAATATTACACCACTTTTAACTATGGTGCTGCCCAAACGACACGGGTTGTTGAATTGTGGGAAGGTGGCAGTTCAGGCCTGGATTTATCCGGCGACGGATATAATCAGCTGGGTGAATGGGATGCCGGACACATCAGGAAATCACATACCGAATTTACCGACCAGGGAGCATCTCGTGTTACCAATATGGATGGTGAAAGCCCGACACATTACCATTCAACACATGTGGCCGGTACACTTATCGCAGCTGGAATTAGCAACAGTGCAAAAGGCATGGCTTATGAAGGTACCTTAAAAGCCTGGGACTGGAATGGTGATGGATCAGAAATGGCTGCAGCAGCGGCTGATGGCCTTGAAATTTCAAATCATTCATACGGACAGGTGCGTGGCTGGAATTATAGTGGTGGCTGGCAATGGAATGGCAATGAAAATGTTGATACCAATGAAGATTTCAGGTTTGGGTATTATGATGGTTCTGCGCGCTCAAATGACCAGATCGCATACAGTGCGCCGAATTATCTAATCGTAAAATCCGCCGGAAACGACAGGGGAGAAGGTCCCGGTAATGCAGGCCAGAATGGAAACCCTGAAAAAGACGGGGGAACAGATGGTTATGATTGTATAGGAGGAGCTGGTGTTGCTAAAAATATTCTAACAGTTGGGGCCGTCCACCAGGTAACAAATTATACAGGCCCAAGTAGCGTAGTAATGAGTGGCTTTAGTAGTTGGGGTCCTGCCGATGATGGCCGCATCAAACCCGATATTGTTGGCAAGGGCGTTAATGTATATTCAACGATGGATGGCAGCAATAATGATTATGCATCATTAAATGGAACTTCAATGTCATCACCAAATGTGGCCGGATCGCTGGCACTTTTGCAACAGCACTATCAGAATACACATGATGGAGAAGTGATGCTTTCATCAACTTTAAAAGGTTTAATCATCCACACTGCCGACGAAGCCGGTTCACATACAGGCCCTGATTACAAATTTGGGTGGGGACTTTTAAATAGCTTAAGAGCAGCAGAGTTGATCACCGAAGACATAGATGATGAAATAATTGAAGAAATTGTACTTGAAGGTGGTGACCTGTATATGAAACAAATTGAAGTTGCGGAAGGTGCTGAATTAAGAATAACAATTTGCTGGACTGATCCACCCGGACTACCGTTTCCATTTGCATTGAATAAAAGAGATGCCATGTTGGTTAACGACCTTGATTTAAAATTATTGGACACAGGTTTTAACGAACTTTATCCTTATAGCCTTGATCCTGATAGTCCTTCGGCTGCCGCTACAACTGACACAAAAAATTCAAGAGATAATGTCGAGATGATATATGTTGCCAGTGCCAGTGCAGGGACCTATACCATAGTAGTAACGCATGATGGATGGCTTGAAGATAATGAGCAAACATTTTCAATAATTATAACCGGCGTGCAAACAGATGATGTTCTACCTGATTGTGCACAAGATATTATTTCACCGGAGAATGGATCAGGAGATAACCTTTTGAATGAATATATTTCATGGACACCAGCCAACAATGCCAGTAGCTACGATGTTTATTTTGGCACTGACGGTGGTGGCAATGAAACACCTTCAAATGTTTTTAACGGAGAAAATATCGAAGAGAACGGTTTCACTTATTTAATGGAACCTTCCGAAACTTATTATTTGCATGTCGTTCCAAGGAATGGATTAGGCCCTGCAGAAGGTTGTGATCAGATTTGGGAATTTTCAACCATGAATGCCATTTCGCAATATCCCTACGAACAAAATATGTTGGTTGTAAGTTTGCCTGATTTGCCCCCATACTGGCAATCAAATGATCAATCTGATGCAAATTGGTATAGTACAGATATGGATTATCTTTCATCTGATATGTCGGTGCTTTGCGCACATAGTGATGGATTTATCGAAACCAACTTCAACAACTGGTTTATTTCACCACCTTTTGTGGTTGAGGCTGGAAAAGAATATAAAGTCAATTTCTATTATAAAAATGCCGTGCAGGGACAAACAGAATCAGTTAATGTATACTGGGGACAAACGCCTTTCATTAATGATTTGAACAACATGGTTTACCAGGGACAAACAAATGATATTGACAACTGGAAAATGGGCTCAGGATTAGTACAGCCTGATTACGATGGTATTATGTACCTGGGATTTTATACAAATAATAGCCAGGGTTATGGTTTGTTTTTAGATGATTTCAGGATTAATTTTTGGGGTGCAGTTGGTATTGATGACCAAAGATTAGATTCAGAACCACAAATTTATTATTCAAACGGACAAATTATAATCAATAGCGAGGATGATTATTTAGGTGGTGATGTAAAAGTTTTTAATCATTTGGGACAGATGGTTTACGAATCGGTTTTAGATGGATATAATAAAATTGAACTCCGTTCTTTTTCGAAACCAGGAATATATATTGTAAGGCTAAGAAATGATGATAAATTATTTACTCAGAAATTAATAATACGATAACTCTTCGTATTCCCCTCCGAGGAGTGGCCAGGGTGAGTTCTTACATAATTTTAATTAACTAACCATCAACTGATCTGTTTTACGGCTTGTCTGTTTATATCAATTTTGAATATCGAATAACCAATAACGAATTTCGAAGTTTGCGTTAAACTAAACTTGGATTGTATAAGTCTCAATAAACTGTAAAAATCATTATTCAATATTCCTTGTTGGTTATTCGATATTAAATTTAGCGAACTATATTCATAGCATGAAACTTTGTTATTTTCATCCTTAGCAGTTTTTTCTCAGAAACTAATAATTCTATAGGTATTAACACATCAATTGTTAATTGAGTTCCCTCTGCCTGGCCGCCGTAGCCACTATGGCAGGCGGTGGAGGGCCAGGGGTGGGTCTTATAAGATTTTATATTAACTACCTAACCAACAACTGAACCGTTGTTCTGCTTTTTTGTTCCAGGAAGATCTTTTTTCCTCTAGTTAATTCGTTTATGATCTTGTCATCGTAAAACCTGATGGTGATCAATTCCAGCCCCTGGTTATACCTGATTGCAAAATCTTTTTGTAAATCTTCCACAAGTGCTTTTAGTTTTGTCTCGTTTTCGTTAAAACAAACCGAAAAACTAACCGCTGAATGCTGCATCAGGTTAATGTGGATTTTGTGTTTGCTGAATGCATCGAAGATTTGTGTCAGGTTCTCTTCAGCGATAAAAGTCAGATCCCGCGATCCAATACTTAACAATACTTGTTGCTCTTTGATTATGATTTTTTGAAATTGATCATCTTGAGAAGTGTCTTCAGTTATAGCTGAAGGCAATTCATCAGGCTTAAAAAACGAACGTACAAATAGAGGAATGTGCTTTTGTTGAACCGGCTGAATAGTTTTTGGATGAATCACGGAGGCACCATAAAATGCCAATTCAATCGCTTCGTGGTAAGAAATTTTATCCAGTTTTACGGTATCATTAAACCTGTTTGGATCAGCATTCATCAGGCCGGGTACATCTTTCCAAATGGTCACTTCATCGGCATCCAAAGCATAAGCAATTACCGCGGCTGTAAAATCAGATCCTTCACGACCAAGTGTCGTACTATTCCCTGTTTGATCTGACCCGATAAAACCCTGGGTTAGTGCGATTTTATTGTTTTCTAAAATTGGCTTTATTTCTGAGTCAATTGCCACTGAAGTCTGATTCCAATCCACTTTTGCAGCGGTATAATTGTCATTTGTTTTAATCAATTTTTTTGCATCAACCAACTGCGTGTCAATATCATTGTCATTTAAATAAGCGTTTATTATGGTTGAGCTCAAGCGCTCACCATAGCTCACAATTTGATCATAGGCGAAATAAGGATCCGGGAAGTCTTTCTTTAAAACATCATTCAGGTTTGTAAAAATTTCATTCAATTCATCATAAATGCTATGTCGGGCATTGCCAAAAACTGATTCTGCCAGTTCAAAATGATTTCTTCTGATCTCGACAAAAGTTTTCTCAATACCAAAAAGATCATTAGAAAGCTTATAATCAAGAAGCTTTTCAAGCGCATTGGTTGTTTTGCCGATGGCAGAAACCACAACGACCAGTCTGTCATTCTTGTATGTTTGAAGTATAGAGACAAATTGTTTTATGCCTTCAACATCTTTCAATAAAGCACCGCCAAATTTGAATACCCTGGTCATTTTATTTGAATCATTTATCAGTGTAAAATTAACGTTGCTTTTTAATTTGTGTTGTTTCCTGGCGCGTGGATTTTCCGAGTGCCTCTAATCCATGTAAGCCATTTGCTGCATGTCATCCATTTATTAAAACCGCTCCTTAATCAATCCTTTTCTATAAGCTGCCAATAACATTTTCAAATCATCAATTTGAAGTTGAATTTCGTTTCCAACATCAGTATCACTTACACGCTTGCGTTTGGCATTGTTTTCAATAATGATCCTTCTCGAAATAATATCCTTCTCCATTTCGATAGCCTTTTGAGCCGTATCAAAATACTGGTGTTCAACCAGGACCAGCCCATATGAATTATAAATTAATGTATAACCCGAAACACCTGTAACACTCTGATAGGGTATTGACATACCACCATCAATCACAAACAATTTACCATTGGCCTTTATCGGGCTTTCACCTTTAATCACTTTGACGGGGACATGTCCATTGATAATATGAGAATGTTTTGGGTCCAGGCCAAACTCAATGAGTATTTTATCAACGGCAACTTCGTTAACGTAGGCGATATCATAATAGCCATTGCGCTCTTCTTTGTGTGTTGCTTTATCAGCAATAAACTGCCTTTCGAAAGTGGCCATTTTCTTTTTTCCAAAAAGTGGAGATACTGGCCCACACCATAAATACCAGGTATAATCCAGACTCGAATCATCACTTTTGTGACTAAATCGATTATAATAACCTTTTCGTGCGACCCTTTCAAGGTTGTCACATAATGCCTTACCCGTATATTTTTTATTTTCAATTACGATGCTTTCAAACTTGCCATTGTTGCTCATCGGAATACATCCATGAAACAATAAATTTGAATTGTGTGTCAGGTACATACTTCCATGTGAATACAAAAACTCGATATGTTTCTGTAGCCTTTGGCTATTGATAAAACTACGTTTGAGTTTATTAATAACATCGCTTTCTTCTTCGCTCAGTTTAAATGGATCTTTTGGGTTGAGTGTAGGGAACTTTTTATCAAGAAGTTCGTGGTCGTTCTTACCGATCCGTACAGTTCCCTTTTTGAGGTTGATTTTATCAAGCAATAAGCGGTCATCCATTTTAAATTGCGGATTTCGTTTGACTACCTGCGATTCAAGCTTGAATTGTATAATGGTAATGGCTTTATGCATTTTTTTGATCAAATCATAATCATAGCCTTCAACTTTGGCTTTAGTCGCAAACAAATCACATGGATCATCTGCATAGGCAGCCATTGAAAAAGTTGCCAGAGGCAAAAGGTTTATACCATAAGCATCCTCAAGTGTATCGAGGTTAGCGTATCGCAAAGAGATACGTATTACATTGGCTATAAGTGCAAGGCTTCCTGAGGCAGCACCCATCCATACAATATCATGATTACCCCATTGCACATCAACCGAATGATAATTCATCAGCCTGTCCATCACTTTTTCAGCATAAGGACCACGATCGTAAATATCACCAATGATATGAAGCCTGTCGATGAGCATACGTTGGATGAACTGACATAAGGCTATGATGAAGGATTCGGCCCTGTCGACACTGATAATGGTGTTGATAATACCCTCAAAATAGTCTTCTTTATTTTCACCACTCTCATTCAGCAACTCATCCATGATGTATGCAAAATCTTTCGGCATGGCCTTCCTTACTTTCGAACGCGTATATTTTGAGGCAGTTGCCCTTGCCACCATTGTCAGTCGCTGCAATGTAATGCTAAACCATTCTTTAGGATCGTCTTCCGATTTAAGGATAATATCAATCTTTTCTTTAGGATAATAAATCAATGTTGCCAGCATATCTTTATCTTTCTTATGCAGTGTCCGGCCAAAAAGATCATCAATTTTTCTTTTTACCACACCCGAAGCATTAGCCAGTACATGGCTGAAAGTTTCGAATTCACCATGAATATCCGACAAATAATGTTCTGTTCCTTTCGGGAGATCGAGTATTGCTTGTAGGTTTATTACCTCGGTACTGGCTCTAGGAACGTTTTTAAAATTGTCTGATAATAGTTTCAGGTATTTTATTTGCTTTTGAAGTTCTTTTGAAGAATAGGTATTGTCAATAGCTTTGTTCATTAGAAATTTGTATTTGATCAAATATAGAAGCCGCTAAAATACAAAACTGACTCGTTGAATAAGGCCCTAAATAAAATTCGTCCAATGTATTGGTAAAATAATTCTGAATGAACAGTCACTTTTTGTTTAGTTTGTGTTAATTTGCCCATCCTTTTGCAGAATCATGAATATCAAACCGCAAAACCTACTTAAATATTTTCATCATCATCCTAAAGTTGACGAGGTGAGTAAATCGTTGGATGAGGATGTACAGCCAATTCGATTAAAAGGTTTGACAGGTTCTTCCGTTGCCCTTGTTTCTGCAAGTTTGTTTGAAAATGCAGGAAATCAACAACATTTAATTATTCTACCCGACAAAGAGCAAGCAGCCTATTTGTATAATGATCTTGAAGGTCTTTTTAATGAGACGGATACGGATTACAACAAAAAGAAAGTGTTGTTTTATCCAACCTCCTACAAACGACCTTACGAACCTGAAAACCCTGATCGTGCCTATCAATTATCACGCACGGAAGTGCTTAAGCGCTATGTGACCGGCGACAGGAAAACCATGGTCGTAACATACCCTGAAGCACTGGCAGAAAAAGTAATCACCAAAAAATACATATCGAAGAATACGATGAAATTGAAAGTTGGTGAAGAAGTTTCACTCGATTTTGTTGGTGACCTGCTTGCTGAGTTCGAATTTCAAAGTGTTGATTATGTGGCCGAACCGGGTCAGTTTGCCATTCGTGGTGGTATAGTTGATGTATTCTCTTTTTCAAATGATCATCCATACCGTATTGAGTTTTTTGGCGACCAGGTTGAATCTATACGTTCTTTTGATCCGGCAAACCAACTGTCGATCCAAAGCATGAACCGCATTTCATTGCTTCCTAATGTTCAGGACAGGATGATCCAGGAACAAAGGGTTAGTTTTATGGATTATTTGCCCTCCAAAACAGTACTTTGGTTTCAGGATATCGCACTAACCAAAGATATGGTTGATCATGAATATGAGAAAGCCATAGCTGCCTTCACCAAACTTGAGGCCCAGGATGAAAAACTGAAACCTGAGAACCTGTTTCTAAAAGCGGATGAATTGCTTAATAAATTTTCTGATTTTCATTTAGTTGAATTCGGCAATGCTCAGTATTATGCTGAATCATTGGTTATCCAATTCAATCAGCAACCACAGCCAGCTTTTAATAAGAATTTTGATTTGCTGATCAATGATCTGATGAAGCATTCAACAGAAGGATATGACAACTTTATTCTCTCTGATAATGCCAGGCAAACAGAGCGGCTATTCGCCATTTTTGAGGATATTCAGTTTGAAAAACCCGAAACCGGGGTAACTCATTTTACACCATTAACGATGAGCATCAGTGCAGGTTTTATCGATCATGATATTAAGTTGCTGTGCTATACCGATCACCAGATATTCGACAGGTATCATCGTTTTCATTTGCGGGAAGGATTTGGCCGAAAAGAATCTATTTCTATCCAGGAATTGTATAACCTTACGGCCGGTGACTATGTTACCCATATTGATCATGGTGTGGGTAAATTTGATGGCTTGCAAATTATTGACAACAACGGGAAAAAGCAGGAAGCTATCCGACTGATCTATAAAAACAACGACCTGCTTTATGTAAGTATTCATTCACTGCATCGCATTTCAAAGTATATCGGTAAAGAGGGAACCCCGCCCGTTTTGAACAAACTTGGTTCCAATAGCTGGCAGAAACTTAAAAACAAAACAAAGAATAAGGTAAAAGACATCGCCCGTGATTTAATTAAGCTATATGCAGAAAGGCGGGAAGCAGAAGGGTTTCAGTTCATGCCCGATACTTATCTTCAAACCGAGCTGGAAGCATCATTTATTTATGAAGATACTCCCGACCAGGAAAAAGCTACCATGGATGTGAAAAAAGATATGGAGGCTACCTTTCCAATGGACAGGCTTGTTTGTGGAGATGTAGGTTTTGGTAAAACGGAAGTGGCCATCAGGGCAGCTTTTAAATCAGTGAGCGATAGTAAACAAGTTGCTGTGCTTGTTCCAACAACCATACTCGCTCTTCAACATTTTAAAACTTTTTCTGAACGACTGAAAGACTTCCCGGTTTCAGTAGATTATATCAACAGGTTTAAAAGTGCGAAAAAGCAAAAAGAAACACTAAAAAAACTGAAAGAAGGTCAAATAGATATTTTAATTGGAACGCATCGATTGTTGAGTAAGGATATTGATTTTAAAGATCTTGGGCTTTTCGTTGTTGATGAAGAGCAAAAGTTTGGTGTTTCGGCAAAAGAAAAATTAAAACAAATCAAAACCAATGTTGATACCCTTACACTAACTGCTACACCTATTCCGCGCACATTACAGTTTTCCTTAATGGGCGCACGCGATTTATCCATTATCAATACACCACCTCCAAATCGTCATCCTGTTCAAACGCAATTACGGTCGTTTGGCGAAGAAGTGATCAAAGATGCCATCACCTATGAAGTATCAAGAGGGGGCCAGGTGTTTTTTGTGCACAACAGGATTCAAAATATTATCGAAGTATACGATATGATCCATCGTTTTGTGCCGGGCGTTCGGATTGCGATTGGGCATGGGCAGATGGAAGGCGCAAAACTTGAAAAGGTAATGCTCGATTTTATTGATGGTGAATATGATGTTTTAATAGCGACCACCATTATTGAATCAGGGCTGGATATACCAAACGCCAATACCATCATCATTAACGATGCGCAGAATTATGGCCTTAGCGATCTTCACCAGTTGAGGGGCAGGGTAGGGCGATCGAACAAAAAGGCTTTTTGTTTTTTACTTTCACCGCCATTGTCGATGTTAACTTCAGAAGCGAGAAAGAGATTGAAAGCCATTTCTGAGTTTGCAGAGCTGGGTAGTGGATTTAATATCGCTATGCGTGATTTGGATATTCGGGGAGCTGGAAATATTTTAGGGGCCGAACAAAGTGGATTTATTTCTGAGATTGGGTACGAAATGTATCAGAAAATTCTGGATGAAGCATTAACTGAGCTTAAAGAAAGTGAGTTTGCGAATATGTTTACAGCTGAACATCTGGATAAAGTATTTGTAAAAGACTGCCAGATTGAGACGGACCTTGAGTTATTAATACCTGATTATTATGTAACAAGTATCAATGAGCGTTTGAATCTATATAAGGAATTGGATAATGTGGAAAATGAAGATGGGCTTGTTGCATTTGGTCAAAGACTTAAAGACCGTTTTGGACCTTTACCTGAGGAAACCAGGGATTTGATCGAAACCATGCGATTAAGGTGGTTGGCTAAAAAAATAGGTTTTGAGAAACTGACCTTAAAATTCGGGCGTTTAACAGGTTCGTTCACAGGCGGACATGATTCGCCTTATTTCCAGTCTGAAGCATTTGGCAAAGTGCTTCACTTTATTAAAGAAAACCCTACTGCTTCAGAAATGAAAGAAAAGAAGGGAAAGCTTACCATGCGATTTGACAAGGTAAGGTATATTGGGAAAGCAATAGATATTCTCACAGCACTTAGTTAGGTGATCTTTATCAAGTTATCTATGTTTTACATTATTGATTGATTTTTTGTTTTTGATGGACAATTAAAAATTGTTTACAAACAACCCTTTATTCAGTTAAAAATAATCTGAAGTACGGCTTAAAAACTATGCTATTTGTCACTATTTTTGCTACAATTACACCAAGTTAAATAAGTTAAAATTATACCTATGAAAAAACCTTTACTCATCATTTTTGCCATGTTTACGAGCATGGCTATTTTTTCACAAGAATGTTCAGATTTATTTTTCTCAGAATATGTGGAAGGATCAGCAAATAACAAAGCTGTAGAAATTTATAACCCAACTGATAACGATGTTGATTTAAGCCTTTATACCGTTAGACGTTACTCAAATGGAAGTCCGGTTTTTACTGATGAAGTACCACTTTCAGGGACTATTCTATCGAAAGATGTTGTTGTTGTCACCAATGGTCAAACAGATTCTGTTTGGGTTGAGAATGGCGGATATTGGTCATTACCCATTGATCAGGAATTGTATGATAAAGGTGATATTCACGGAAGTGGGTTATACCCAACCGCCATGTATTTTAATGGAAATGATGCGCTACACTTTAGAAAAAATAACCGGCGAGATTGTTGACATTTTCGGAAAAACAGGCACAGACCCTGGTTCAAATGGATGGAATGATATACCACCTACCTATTTTGCAGGTGATGAATTCTGGACTTCCTGGTCGAAGGATCAGACTTTAGTAAGAAAAGCATCAGTTAAAAATGGCGTTACAAGCAATCCCGGAATTTTTATGGTTAATGCAGAATGGGATTCGATAGCCAAAAATAGTTTTGATAGCCTTGGTATGCACCGTTGTGATTGTGGAACTTTGGGTATAGATCAAAACACATTGAAGCATTCAATTGTAATGTATCCCAATCCTTCGTCAGATCAATCAGTAACAATCTCTGCTTCCGAAAAAATCGAGTTTGTTAGTGTAATGAATGAACTTGGTCAGGTCGTATATTCAGAAGAGTTTATAACAAGCCAGAAATCATTTACAATTAATAACGAAATATTGACAAGTGGCATCTATATTATAACTGCTCGCTTTGTAGATCAATGCAGTTTATACAGACAAATTAATAGTACGTTAGTTCCTTTTAATTCATTTATCATGGTTTCTCAGAAAAAGACAATACTTATTGTCTTAATTAGCTTGTTTTCTTTATGTTTTTTTGGTCAGGGTGTAGTTGAGGGTATTGTTACAGATGCTGTTACCGGCGAAACCTTAATTGGTGTAAATGTGGTTTATGCGCCAGGTCAGGGTGTTGTTAGCGATATAGATGGCTTTTTTAGTATTGAGCTTGAGAATGGTTCATATACCTTGGTGATATCTTATGTGGGTTATATTCCTCAAAACAAAAAAATCACAGTTGAGGACAGAAAAGTTAATCTCGATGTTGAATTAAAAAATATTACCCTGGGTGAAGTTGAGGTTGTAGGTGACCTGGCAAAATCACGAGAAACCCCTGTAGCCTTTAGCACAATAAACCCAGCTCAAATACAGGAAGAACTGGCAGCTCAGGATATACCACTGATTCTTAATTCAACACCGGGTGTTTATGCAACTGCACAAGGTGGAGGTGATGGTGATGCGAGAATCAATATTCGGGGGTTTAGCCAGAGAAATGTAGCAGTAATGATTGATGGCTTGCCGGTAAATGATATGGAAAACGGTTGGGTGTATTGGTCAAACTGGTTTGGACTTGACCTTGTTACTCAAACCATCCAGGTTCAACGCGGGTTGGGTGCCTCAAAACTTGCACTGCCTTCCATTGGTGGAACCATGAATATTATCACAGCCGGAATTTCGCAAAAGCGTAAAATATCAATTAAGCAAGAGGTTGGTGACCATGGGTATCTCCGAACATCTCTGGGCTATACAAGTGGTCAGTTAAAACATGGATGGGGTATAACTGTTGCAGGATCCTATAAAAGAGGCAACGGTTGGGTTGATCGTACCTTTACCGAAGGCTGGTTCTATTACGCAAAAATTGATAAAAAATTCGGCAAACATATTCTAAGTTTAACAGCTATGGGAGCACCCCAGAAGCATGGGCAGCGCAGGTATAAAAAACCTATTGCAACATACGACAGTGCCTATGCTGCAGACCTTGGTGTTACTCAAAATCCAGGCGATTATTTTAATTATACCTACATCGATACCGTTTCAATGGTTAATAAAGGTTTAAGGTATAATTCAGATTGGGGCAAATACACAACACTTGATGGTAAAGACATTACCTTGAACGATAAGAAAAACTATTATTTCAAACCACTTTATACACTGAGGCATTTTTGGAGTGCGAGTGATAAATTTTATTTATCCAATATTGTTTACCTCTCAATGGGAAATGGTGGTGGAACATCTTTAAAAAGATCTGTGACCACCAATCCTGCCCCAGGTTATATTACCGAAGAAGGTCAAATTAATTTACAGAAATATTATGATATCAATGTAAATAATTACGATCCCTTATTTCCTGATGAACCAAAGTCATATCAATACCTGCGATCAAATGTAAACGATCACAACTGGATCGGTTTATTGTCAACCTTTAATTATAAAATAAGTAATAAGTTTATTTTGTCCGGAGGAATTGACTTAAGACGCTATGTAGGTACACACTATGAGGAAGTATATGACCTTGTTGGCGGTGCTTATTCGCTTGATGCCTACAATGCTAACCGTGATCCGTTTACACAACTACGGGTTGGAGATAAGATCAATTATTATAATGATGCTATTGTAGAGTGGGGTGGTTTCTTTGCTCAATTGGAATACAAAACCGGTCCTTTTTCGGCATTTCTTAATTTAACCGGGGCCATAACAGGTTATAAGAAGATCGACTATTTTGCACCAAAGGAGTTAACCGTTAATGATACTGTTTTGCAGATTAGTTATGGACAAGAGATAGAATACGAAGGACAAACTTATAATGATAGCTCACCGGGTTTGGACTGGGCACAATCTGATTGGAAATGGATCCCTGGTTTTACAATAAAAGCAGGAGCAAATTACAACGTTTCAGAAAAATCCAATTTCTTTATCAACCTTGGTTATTTGTCGAAAGCACCAGTTTTTAATAATGTATACGACAGGTATTCGGTTGACATGATCAGGGATATAGAAAACGAATTTATTAAAGCCATCGAACTGGGTTATTCCTTTAAAAGCTGGAATTTTGCATTGAATACAAATGCATATTATACTGTTTGGGAAAACAAACCGGGCCAGCCAATTTCTTATCCGATTAATGATGACGAAACAGGTTATGGTAATATTCAGGGAATGGATGCAGTACACATGGGCATTGAGTTAGATTTTACATTCAAAATATTAAAGAACCTCGAACTGGATGGTCTTTTATCACTGGGTAATTGGCGATGGACTTCCGCAGATTCTGTTAGATTATATGATGATAATAACCAATTAGTTGACACTAAATACTTTAATGCAGAAGGTGTTCACGTAGGCGATGCCGCTCAAACTCAAATAGGTGGTAGTTTACGATATGAACCGATTAAGTACCTTTATGTTAGTGGAAGAGCTACCTGGTTTGACAGGTATTTTTCCGATTTCGACCCATTCAGCCTCGACCCTTTGTCTAACCCTGGTTCCTTTGATGAAGACGGCAACCCAGTAGATGCTTGGAAAACACCATCCTATTTACTCGTTGATTTTCATGCAGGCTATTCTTTTTTCATTAAAAAAGTACGGCTCGATCTCAGAGGTAGTGTATTAAATGCACTGAACCAAAAATATATTTCAGATGCCCGTGACAACGATAGTTTTTCAACATCCACTAATAGTCATGATGCCATGTCGGCAGGTGTGTTTTTTGGCATGGGTACAAGGTTTAACCTTTCATTAAGAGTAAGCTTTTAGTAATAAATAGTAATAAAATTAAATATAAACATTGTTTAGCCTGACCTTTAAGCCAGGTTACAAAACTTAAGAAGAATGAAAAAAATAACAATTATCATAATCGGTCTTCTATTTTCATGGGCATTACACAGCCAGCAAACCGGTTATTATAACGGAACGGACGGCAAGAGCGGAGAAGAACTTAAAACAGCTTTGAATGATATCATTAAAGGACATACACCTTACGAATATCGGTTTGCCAAAGAAATATTTAAATTGTCGGATGCTGATCCTCAAGACCCAAATAATGTTATCCAGGTTTATACCGGTTTTTCGCATGATAATGCTGATTATGGCAATGCCGGATTACAGCTTAACCGTGAACATGTTTGGGCAAAGTCGCATGGTAATTTTAATGAGATACCACCCATGTATGGTGATGTACATAACCTGAAGCCATCGGCTTCATCAGTTAATGTTGATAAAAGTAACCTCGATTTCGACAATGGTGGTCAACAGCATGATGTGGCTACCGGCTGTTATTTTACTGATTCAACATGGGAAGCACGCGACGAAGTAAAGGGTGATATTGCGAGAATCATATTTTATATGTCAACCCGTTACGAAGGTAATGATGGGGAAATCGGATCTCGAAGTAGTTGATAGAAATAATACCTACCCATTAGCTGAACATGGAAAACTTTCAACATTGCTTGCCTGGAATTTGCAGGATCCACCGGATGCATTTGAGAGGAACAGAAATGATGTGATTTTTTCATTCCAAAAAAACAGGAATCCTTTTATTGATGACCCGAATTTTGCCGAACTGATCTGGGGTGGAGTTTCGCCAAATGCGATTAGTATTAATAGTATCGAAATGAGCCCTCAACTTGCCGTTGCAGGTGAACCAGTCAATATTAAAGCCAATATTACAAATATTTCAAACGGAGAATTAACTGTCACTTTGCACTGGGGTTTAAGTTTTGATGCACTTTCGAATGAAATCGCAATGACTGCAAATGGTGACGTTTTCAACATGGATATTCCCGGTCAGGCTGAAGATGCAACAGTTTATTATAAAATAGCAGCAACAGACGGCGTAAATGACCAGGAATCAGTTGTGTATAATTATTATGTTCCTAAAATTTTCACTGGAACAATCGTGAGTATCTATGATATTCAGGGACAACAGGAGGATTCGCCCTATGATGGACAGGTTGTAAGCACAACTGGCGTGGTTACTGGTAATTTTGGCTCAAATTATTATATCCAGGATGGAACAGGTGGATGGAATGGATTGTTTATTTACGAATCGGGCAGGAATCCTTCGATAGGTGACAGTGTGATCATTACCGGAAAAATAACTGAATATTATGGTAAAACCGAGATGACAACTATTTCAGATTATTATTTTATTTCTGCTAATAATACACTTCCTGAGCCTGTTGTAGTACAAACGGGACAAGTAGAAGAGCAACATGAAGGCATCGTGGTAAAAGTTGTTAATGCCAATTGTGTTGACGAAAACTTTGAAGCAAACTATGGCATGTGGGGTGTTGATGACGGATCAGGAGAGCTTAAGATACATAACACTTCCGTTTTCGAGTACAATCCCTCCGAGGGAACTTACTACAATGTAACCGGTCCGATGAACTATGATTTTGACGAATGGAAAATTGAGTTGAGGTTCGAAAGTGATGTGAATACAGGTGGCGATACCGATGGCCCAAATGTGGTTGAAGTAGCACCAGTTATCAGCACAAACATCAAGGTGATGTTCAATGAACCGGTTGAAACATCATCTGCTGAAAATGTATCGAATTATATGATTAACAATGGTATTACAGTTGAATCTGCCCTGCAACATGCTTTCAATAAAGCCCAGGTAAACTTAACAGTAACCACCTTATCAGGCGATTATGAAATAACGGTGCAAAACATTAAAGATCCTTCTGGTAATGTGATGGAACTACAGACAATTCCGTTTTCATATGTTGGTATCGAAGAAATGTTTCTTGATGGCAAAGTAAATGTTTACCCAAACCCCGCATCTGATAAATTAAATGTTTCATTTGATTCAAAAGAAACTTTTGAAGTTGATATCAGCATCACGGATATTACTGGACGACAATTGATGTTAGAAAATTATGCTGTAAAACAAGGTATAAATAATCTCAGTTACGATCTGAATGGATTTGGGCAGGGAATTTATTTCCTTAACCTAAAAGGAGAAAAGGGTGCTTTGAATTATAAAGTGATCATCAGGTAATTGCTTATTTATAATTATCTGATTCTTCAATTGCATTAACAAGTTTTAACCCTGTTGATAGGCAAAAAAATACTTTCAACAGGGTTATTTCGTTTATTGGGTTCATCATCATAGCTTTATTTTTATTTTTGCGCCATAAAACCCGATTCGGTGAGTGATAGCTTAGTAATAATACCAACATACAACGAGAAAGAAAACATCGAGAAAATCATCAGGGTTGTTTTTAACCTTGAAAAAGATTTTGATGTTTTAATAGTTGAAGATAATAGCCCGGATGGAACGGCTGATATCGTAAAACGCCTGATGACTGAATTTAGTGACAGGCTTTTTATCCTTGAACGCAAAGGAAAGCTTGGACTGGGTACAGCCTATATTGCCGGTTTTAAATGGGCTTTGGAACGTGAATATGAATATATAACCGAAATGGATGCTGATTTCTCACATAATCCAAAAGACCTGGTTCGCCTTTACAATGCTTGTTCCAAAGATGGCGCTGATGCTGCAGTCGGTTCACGCTACATCAAAGGTGTTAATGTGGTAAACTGGCCAATGGGAAGGGTATTGATGTCATATTTTGCATCAACATATGTGCGCATGGTAACTGGCCTTAAAATTATGGATACCACCGCCGGCTTTGTCTGCTGGTCACGTAAAGTGCTCGAAACAATTGATTTGGAGAGAATAAAGTTTGTAGGCTATGCTTTCCAGATTGAAATGAAATATACTGCGGTTAAACTTAATTTTAAAGTTGCCGAAGTGCCGATCATTTTTACTGACCGCACTGAAGGCACATCAAAAATGAATAAAAGTATTTTCAGGGAAGCTATTTTTGGTGTGATGCAGTTAAGAATGCGTGGCATGATGGGAAGAATCAAACCCATGAAATCAATATAATTCATGGCAAATAAAGGCAATAGGAAGCTGATAAAAGATGCTTTTATCGTCAATGAAGGGCAAACCTTTAAGGGCGATGTATTTATTGATGGATCACAAATAAAGTTTATCTCAACAGGTTCTTCAAAGCCTGATTTTGATACAAGTACTTACGAGGTAATAAATGCTGAGGGACTTTATTTATTACCTGGCCTAATAGATGATCAGGTTCATTTCCGTGATCCAGGCCTGACTTATAAAGCTGATTTATATACTGAAAGCAGAGCAGCTGTGGCTGGCGGTATTACGAGTTTTATGGAAATGCCTAATACAGTACCCAATACACTTACCCAGGAATTACTCGAAGCAAAATATCAAATGGCTGCTGAAAAATCATTGGCCAATTTTTCATTTTATATGGGTGCTTCCAATGATAATCTGGAAGAAGTTATAAAGACCAACCCACGCAATGTATGCGGAATAAAAGTATTTATGGGATCTTCTACCGGAAATATGCTGGTTGATGATGATAAAACCCTGGAAGGTATCTTTTCAAATGCACCAACCCTGATTGCTGTTCATTGCGAAGATGAAAATACTGTACTTGCTAATTTCAGGAAATACAGAAGCGAGTTGGGAGATGAGGCCACTGCCGAAATACATCCGGTTATACGCTCTGCAGATGCATGTTATAGATCATCGTCCAAGGCAGTTAAACTGGCTAAAAAACATAATACACGTCTTCATATTCTTCACCTCTCAACAGCGAAAGAAATGGAGTTGTTTGACAACCAATTACCATTAGAAGAAAAGAAAATTACTGCAGAAGTTTGTATTCATCACCTTTGGTTTTCCGAAAAGGATTATAACGAAAAAGGAAATTTCATAAAGTGGAATCCAGCGATTAAAAGTAGTGATGATCAAAATGCACTCTTTAAGGCCTTACTGGAAGGGCGAATTGATGTTGTGGCAACTGATCATGCACCACATACATTGGAAGAAAAAGAACGACCCTATTTTACGGCTCCTGCTGGTGGCCCAATGGTTCAGCACGCATTGGTTGCCATGCTCGAATTTTACCATCAGGAAAAAATATCTCTGGAAATGGTGGTAGAAAAAATGTGCCATAACCCTGCAAGATTGTTCCAGGTTGAAAATCGAGGCTTTATCAGGGAAGGCTATCAAGCTGACCTGGTACTCGTTGATTTTGATACAACCTGGGAAGTTAATCGTGAAAACGTATTGTATAAATGTGGATGGTCACCCATGGAAGGTGTTAAATTCCACTCGAAAATAAATGAAGACTTTTGTAAATGGCCACCTGGCATATAATCAAGGTGAATTTGATGAAAGTTGTAAAGGAGAACGTTTGTTATTTAACAGAAAATAATATGATGAAAAAACTATTGGTGTTATTGATAATAGGATTTGTTATTGCCTCATGTAGCAATGATGGATCGAGCAAAGTGAAAGTAGGGAAGAAAGAAAAGGTAGTTGCTTCGTTTGCGAATGGAGAACCACAAATTGTCAGGACCTTCGAAGAAGTTGATGGAACGCCAATTGCATCTTTTGAAAAAGAGTATTATGATGATGGAAACCTCTTAAAAGAAGGGCCTGTTGTAAATAACAAGCGTCATGGATATTGGAAAACCTATTACAGAAGTGGTAAGATCTGGAATGAGGGAACTTTTTATGAAGGTACGCTTAATGATACTGTCAAAGGTTATTATACGGATGGTCAGTTGAAGTACCGGGGTATATACAAAAACGGTTCGAAAACCGGCGTTTGGTTGTTCTTTGATGAGAATGGGAAGCTGACTGATAACAAAGTGTATATGCAACCAGGCGAAATCAGGGAAGATTCGCTTTATATGACCCAATAATCCGCCTAGTTTATTCTCATTTGTATAAATACCGGGAGGTGATCACTATATCCTCCGTAATATTTTCCTGATGCAGTTCGGCTTGGCCTTGCCGGTCCCTTTTTTGGCTGGTAAAGCATCCAATCGTATTTTATAACCTTTTGCTCTTCAGTCATTGATTTAATTCCATTATTGCCTTTTAATAATGAAGAGGATACGATAATCTGGTCAAACATATCCCAGCTTTTGTAATACAATGATCCTTCACCTTGCAGGAATAAATTGTGTGACAAATTATACAAGGCTTTTTCTTTATAGGGTTCATTAACAGCCAATGCGCCCAGATCATCAGTAATACTCACATCTGTAGGATTGTCATTCAGGTCACCTGCCAGGATGATATTGGCGTTTGGTTGTAAACTCAAGATGGAATCAGTAATGTTTTTAAGCAGTCCTCCAATGAAACGTCTTGATGGCTCTGTTTCTTCCTGTCCACCCCAGCGTGACACCCAGTGATTCACAAAAATATGCAAGGTGTCATTCTTGCCAACAACCCCTTTTGAATAGAGAATATCACGGGTTTTATTGGTCGGATCCCAGGGAAAAACAAGTTTAATATAGTTCGTTTCAACAGGCGTATAGTGTTTGCTTTGGTATAGCAGGGCCACATCAATTCCACGCTCATCAGGACTGTTTTTATGCAGAATACTGTATCCTGCTTCTTTTAAATCAGGATGATTGATAAGGTCTTTCAAAACATCAATATTTTCTACCTCACATAATCCGAACAAAGTTGGAAAGCCAGTTGTGTCAATTGATTTCATCACCTTGGTAAGGTTATCAAGTTTGTGCTGGTATCGCTCAGAATTCCAGGGAATCTTGCTGTCGGGTAAATATTTGTTATCGTCAATACGAGGATCATCGATTGTGTCAAACAGGTTTTCAAGATTGTAAAAGGCAAAGCTGATGGTTTGAACCGGTTTCTTTGCACATGAACTAATGAATATGATGATAATCAATAGTGCAGATAACAGTGCTAAATATTTTTTCATTGGGCTTTTTTTAAGGGACTAAATATAATATGAAAATTAATGCTGATCTTTTAAACTGTCAATATCTCTTCGGTCACGTTTGGTTGGCCTTCCGGTACCCCTGTCACGTTTTTCATGGTTTAACTGGCGAAGCATTTGTTGTTTTTCGAGTTCTTCGGGGGGTGTCAAATCCTCGGCAAGATCAGGAACTAGTTTTGCTGAAACCCTGTTTTTTGCAGCCACTTTTACACGAAACGTTTTTTTTATAATGCCCTGTTGAATGTCTATTACATCACCTTCTTTTACTTCCCTGGATGCTTTCACATTTTGCCCATCCATCTTTACCCGACCACCCTTACAGGCTTCAGTAGCCAGTGTTCGGGTTTTAAAAACCCTGATGGCCCATAACCATTTGTCAATTCTTACTGAATTCACCATTTACTTTTTTCTAAAAAATAATTGGATTGGAACGCCGGTGAAATCATACTTTTCCCTGATCTTATTTTCAAGAAATCGCCGGTAATTTTCCTTCACATCTTCCGGTAGGTTGCAAAAGAAAACAAATTTTGGTGTTCCTGTTTTTAACTGCATGATGTACTTGATTTTGATGAACCTGCCTCGCGATGCCATTGGTGGAGGATTCTCATCAATAAGAGGGAGCAGAAATTCATTCAGTTTTGAGGTTGGAATTTGCTTTTCTCTTTTTTCATAAACCTCAGCTGCAAGTTCAAGGGCTTTATGTATCCTTTGTTTTTCGTTTACTGATGTAAATACGATGGGTACATCATTAAAGGGTGCTATTTTCTGGCGAATGTTTTTTTCAAACTCAAGGTGGGTATTCGTTTCTTTATTAACCAGGTCCCATTTATTGACTACGACTACAATTCCTTTTTTATTTTTTTCGGCAAGATGAAATATATGGATGTCCTGCTTTTCAATACCTGTTTGTGCATCAATCATAACAATGCAAACATCTGAATTCTCAATTGCACGTATGGTTCGAAGCGTCGAATAGAACTCAATGTTCTCATAAACTTTTCCTTTTTTCCGCAATCCTGCTGTATCAACAAGTATAAAGTCATGACCAAATCCTTTGTAACGCGTATAAATGGAATCACGTGTTGTACCTGCAATTGGGGTTACAATATTTCTTTCGTCGCCTAAAAGGGTATTGATCAGTGAAGATTTTCCAACATTAGGCCTGCCAATAACAGCCACCCTGGGGATGTCAGGATATTCTTCGTCTGTCATGGTAGAAAAAGCCTTTACCAAATCATCCAGCAGATCGCCGGTTCCACTTCCATTGATACTTGAAATCGGAAAAATATTTTCAAGACCCAGTGAATAAAACTCACCAACCAAATCCCCGACATTTGGCGTATCAGCTTTATTGGCAGCGACGAAAACAGGTTTATCTGGCTTTTCGAAGCAATTGGGCAACATCTTCATCCAGCGGGTTTATACCTTCACGAATATCTACAACAAATAGAATGACATCTGACTCACCTATGGCATATTCCACCTGCTTTCTGATCTCTTCTTCAAAAGTGTCGTCAGAGCCCTGCACATATCCGCCCGTATCAATCACTGAAAATTCATAGCCATTCCAGTCACTTTTGCCGTAAATACGGTCACGTGTTACACCACTAACCGATTCAACAATGGCTTCCTGTGTTTTGGTCAGGCGGTTAAAAAGGGTTGATTTCCCTACGTTTGGTCGTCCGACGATGGCAAGAGTGTTGCTCATATTTAAGTTTTGAGTTTTGAGTTTTGAGTTTTGAGAATGTGGGCTTTCTGCAACAGATTCCTTCACTCCAAACCCATTGTAAAATTAATGATCGTATCCGAATCTTTTTAAAGTGTTTTCATCATCACGCCAGTCTTTGTTGATTTTTACCGTTAATTCCAGAAAAACTTTTTTCTCAACAAATTCTTCAATGTCTTTTCGTGCCTGGGTGCCGACCTTTTTAATTGAATTGCCCTGATGTCCGAGGATTATGCCTTTTTGCGTGTCGCGGCTTACATAAATGGTTGCTGCTATCCTGTCTAGTTTGGGTCCTTCGATATAAGATTCAACTGCTACTTCAACTGAGTAAGGAATCTCCTTTTTGTAATTCATCAGTATTTTTTCGCGGATGATTTCTGTTACAAAAAATCTTACTGACCGATCCGTTAATTCATCTTTTGGAAAATAAGGAGGGCCATCAGGAAGTTTTTCAATAATAAGATCGAATACCGCAGCAATATTGAAATTTTTTAAAGCCGAAATTGGAATTACTTTGGCTTCCGGCAAAAGCTTTTGCCATGTTTCGATTTCCTCAACTACTTTCTCCTGGTTCGAAAGGTCTATTTTATTGATAATTACAACTGAAGCAACTGATGACTGCTTTAATTTCTCAATCACATTTGCCTCTTCAAACGCCTGTCCTACCTCGGTCATCAACAACATAATATCTGCATCTAACAATGCCGATTCGATATATTTGTTCATGTACTCGTGCATCTTATACGATGGATCTCTAATAATTCCGGGAGTATCTGAATAAACAATTTGAAAATCCTCTCCATTGACAATGCCCATGATCCTGTGCCTGGTGGTTTGTGCTTTAGATGTAATGATCGAAAGCTTCTCACCAACAAGTGCATTCATGAGTGTTGACTTCCCAACATTAGGGTAACCAATTATATTGACGAAGCCGGATTTATGAGACATAAAAAATTTGAAAATAATTGCAGTGCAAAGAAACAAATTATATCTTTGCAGCCCAATTAACAAATTGCGGGGTGGATTCGCCGGTTGGCGAATCGTTGGGCTCATATCCGCCAGATGGCGGACATCGGTTCAAATTAAGACTGCAACTGATAAAGCGTTCATAAGAGAATAAAATATATTGCGTGGTGGATTCGCCGGTTGGCGAATCGTTGGACTCATATCCGCCAGATGGCGGACGTTAGTTCAAATCAGGACACCAATAGAAAAGTATTTATAAGAGAATAAAATATATTGCGGGGTGGATTCGCTGGTTGGCGAATCGTTGGACTCATATCCGCCAGATGGCGGACGTTAGTTCAAATCAGGACACCAATAGAAAAGTATTTATAAGAGAATAAAATATATTGCGGGGTGGAGCAGTGGTAGCTCGTTGGGCTCATAACCCAAAGGTCGTAGGTTCGAATCCTGCCCCCGCTACTAGTCAAGCCTCCTATTGGAGGCTTTTTTGATTAAACAAAAACGATGTTTACCACATACGTACTATATTCTGAAAAGTTTGATAAGATCTACATTGGTTATACTTCAGATTTAAAAAACCGCTTATTGTCTCATAATCAATTAGCATCAAAAGGCTGGACAATTAGGTTTAGGCCATGGAGAATAATACATATTGAGGAATTTGCTCTAAAATCAGAGGCCTTAAAAAGAGAAAAAGAGCTTAAAAGTTATCAAGGTAGGAAATATATTCGGGAACAAATATTAAAACAAAAGGGATAGCTCTTTGGACTCATATCCGCCAGTTGGCGGACGTAGCTTCCTCCGAAGGAGTCTCTTTGAGAGAATCCTGCCCCCGCTACAAAGACCAAAGCCCGACACGAAGTGTCGGGCTTTTTTATTGATCAGAGCTCAAACTTGTTTGATTGCTCAATGATCAATAAAAAAGTTACCGGCATTGCCGGTATACTTTGGTTTTGTTATCTCCCCCCACCAGGATCGCGGCCCGGTAGGGACGCAATCCACAAAAACACGATGGTTGTTGATGCAGACACCAACAATGGTTTAAGAGAAAAAAAAACAAGCTTGCTTGTAAATTCCGTGTCGAATAAAAAAGCGTTTCTGTATAGCAACAAGGCTTTGGTTTTGTAAAGTCCACCCATAGAGGATCGCATCCCGATAGGGACGCAATCTAAGTATGAAAATTTTATTGGCTTTATTCATAAATAAAAAAAACCAGTCAAATCCATAACCTAAGATTATAATCGTTTTGAACAATATAACATATACTCTTGTTTGTAAAAGTATTAGTATACAATTGTAATCTATTTCTCACAACGTTTATAATTATTTGTTGAATTAAAATTTCATGAAATGAAACATTTTGTACAAATTCTTGTCGCTTTTCTTATGGCTAACTTTATTTTGTTAGATGCAACAGGTCAAACTACTGTTAGTCTGAATCCCGAACAGGACAATACCATGTTCCAGGTGCCCAACCGCTATAGCAATGGCATTGGACCGGAAATA
>CAVWXM010000040.1:0-106080 GCA_963759045.1 uncultured Bacteroidia bacterium | reverse complement strand
TTATAATTGGTGATATAATGGTTCTCGGGCATAAATGGATACTGTTTTAGCTTCACCTGGTAATTCACTCTTCTTGATTTTCAACCATACTGTATTTTGAACACTGCCACCATTGGATACATGCCATCCAGGTGTTTTATCTTCAAGTACAATGATGCCTTTAATACCATCCAAGGTTTTACCATATATTTTACGGGGATAGTAATTAGTGACAAAAAATACACCTCCTTGTTGCATTGACTGAACAGTTTGGATAAACCCTGTATCAGTAGTAATTGTATCAGGTAAATATGTCAGCATAAAAGTACCTTCGATAGATGGAGAAGAACTGCTGATCACAAAATCACTGCCGGGTTTAAGTTTTGTGTCATCAATTGATACAGAAATTTTACCCGGAAAAGTATTGATAGGAAAACAATAGGATTGAAAATAAACTGAGTCAACCGGCAAAACACCATTCTTTTTGAATTGGTTGGCAATAAAAGCTGCAGCTTTAAGGTCACCATTTTTTACATAACCACGTCCATGAAAGCCCTTGCTTGTTAATTTTTTTAATATGGATCGCGCGTAATCAACATCCTGAGGATAAGTTTGAAAAGCCAGGAATAACACACTGAAAAACAGGATAGATTTTTTCATGAATTAAATAAATTTTCGTTCGAGCAGGTTTTTGAATTTAAGAAACGCCTCATTGTCATCAAGCCACTGATTTGCCACCTTTAATTCAAGCAAATAAGTGTTTACACCTTGTTGTGTTTTAAGTTCATTCAATTCGTCAATGGCTTTGTTATATCTAGCCATATCTCCATTAAATAATTCATTGATAAACAGGAATTTTTCGTTAATTCCAATGGCCTGACGCAGATCGATTACCTGGCTTTTTTGCATTCTGTCTGCTATGCTTGGTTCATCACTCGATCCGAATTTATCACCGACTGTGGCTTCACCATCCGCTGAAAATAAATCAAAGGCCGATTGAGTTGAGTCTTTGTTTTCATCTGGTGTATTTTGTTGTTGTGGTTTTGATTCTGATTCAACATTCCTATGCTCTTCAACCGGTTCATTAGGTAAATCCTCAATTACTTCTTCAGATTCCGGTGTTTCTTCAACTACCGAAGAAACGATTCTCTCCTTTTCAATTTTTTCCTCTTTAGTGACTTCAGTTTTTACTTCAGGTTTAGTTTCTTCTTTGGCATGATCAATCTCTATCTCTTCTTTAACAGATTCAACCTCGACCTTTTCCTCTTCTCTCTCAATAATCGGTATTGACGACTTTTCGGGAATCTCAGCTTTGGGCATTCTTTCCGGTAGGTTAATTGTTTTATTGGCCCGTTTTTCCAACAGATTAAACTCAAGTTCATTCAGTTTGTCATATAGATCAATCGTTTTTTTCTTTAGTAAATCAACATCAATGGCATGAACAGTAAAACCCGGCTTTTGCATTTTCTTAATTTGAAAATGGAAAGTATCTAGCTTGCTTTCAATATCGTGAAACAATTTTTCTTTTTTATTCATTATTAAAATAATTTAAAGCGTATTATTTTGAACCCAAATTGAGGAAAACTATTGTAAATTTGTTTCTTTCAAAATTAGAAAGATTATCAAAAGCTAAGGAATGTTTCTTGAAAAAGAAAAGAATAATTCTATAAGAACAGGATGGATCGAAGTGATTTGCGGATCAATGTTCTCAGGAAAAACGGAAGAGTTGATCAGGAGACTGAATCGTGCACGGATTGCTAAGCAAAAAGTAGAGGTTTTTAAACCGGCTATTGATACACGCTACGATGAGGAGGATGTGGTATCGCATGATGCAAAAAAAACCAGCTCTATCCCGGTCCAGAATGCTTCACAAATACTGTTTTATGCCGAAGATTTTGAGGTTGTTGGTATTGATGAAGCACAGTTTTTTGGCAACGAGTTAGTAAACGTATGTAACGAATTGGCAGAAAAAGGAAAACGTGTTTTGGTTTCGGGTTTAGATATGGATTTTAAAGGAAACCCGTTTGGACCAATGCCAGCCTTGATGGCAATTGCCGAATACGTTACAAAAGTTCATGCGGTTTGCATCCGATGCGGGAATCCGGCGAACTATTCACATCGAACCGGAACCGAAGAAAAACTGGTTATGCTTGGTGAAACTGAAGCCTATGAACCATTGTGCCGTAAATGTTTTATTGATTCAAACGTAAAGAAATAATTTAACCTCATTTTTATTAATTTTGCCCGTCCGCCAAAAATTGAATAGAGGCGGACATTAATTTTTACTCAATTTATTGATATGAAAAAAATCTTATTAATACTTAGTGTTTTTATTGCAGTTCAAATGTTTTCTCAAACAGATAAACCAGAAAAACTAGTTATTATCCATACCACATATGGTGATATTACTGCCAAACTTTATAATGATACACCTCAACATCGTGATAACTTCATCAAACTTATTAATGAGGGTTGGTATGAAGGCTCCTACTTTCACAGAGTGATAAATAATTTTATGATTCAAGGAGGCCATAGTAAAGATGGGAAAGTTGATCCTGGGTATACGATTGAGGCTGAAATTCTTCCTAATCATTCACATAAAAAAGGTGCATTGGCAGCAGCACGCCTGGGTGACCAGGTAAATCCTGATAAAAGATCCTCAGGATGTCAGTTCTACATTGTACAAAACCAAAATGGAACACCGCATCTTGATGGAGGATACACCGTTTTTGGCGAAGTTTTAGATGGTTTCAATGTTATTGATCTAATCGCTGCTGTAAAAACTGGTCGTGGTAACAAGACCAATTGAAGCCTGTGACCATGACCATTGAGATACTTGAATAATGATTGCATATGAAAGATAAAATTAAGGCATATTTAAAGGAAGTTGAGAATTTCTCAGCTGATTCCGTTGAGCAACTCGAATCATTCAGGATTAAGTTTCTCAGTAAAAAAGGTCTGATACCTGCCCTTTTTGCAGATTTTAAAAACGTTGCTGCTGATGAACGTAAGGAAATAGGTCAGCATATAAATAGCCTTAAACAAACTATTCTGCTGAAAATTGTCTCAATAAAAGAATCAATTGATCAACAATCAGATGCAACGGATTCAACTATTGACCTTACTTTACCCGGGGAGTCAGAAATTGGCACACGCCATCCTTTATCTATTGTTCGAAACGAAATCATTGACATATTTTCAAGGGTAGGTTTTTCGGTTTCTGAAGGGCCTGAAATTGAAGATGATTTTCACAATTTTACAGCACTTAATTTTGTTGAAAACCATCCTGCCCGCGATATGCAGGATACTTTTTTTATTGAAAAGGATCCCGATATTTTGTTGCGAACGCATACTTCTCCGGTACAGGTTAGGATGATGCAAAATACGCAACCACCAATCCGGACTATTTCTCCGGGTCGTGTTTTCCGAAATGAAGCCATCTCTGCCAGGGCACATTGCATTTTTCACCAGGTGGAGGGTTTATATATCGATACCAATGTTTCTTTTGCTGATTTGAAACACACCCTATTTCATTTTGCCAAAGAACTGTTTGGAGAAGACACAAAAACCCGTTTCAGGCCATCTTATTTCCCTTTTACTGAGCCTTCAGCCGAGATGGATATTTCTTGTAACATTTGTGGAGGGAAGGGATGTAATATTTGTAAGTATACCGGATGGGTTGAAATTCTGGGTTGCGGAATGGTAGATCCTTCAGTGCTCGACAACTGCAATATTGATAGCCAGAAGTATACCGGTTTTGCATTTGGGATGGGTATCGAAAGAATCACCATGTTGAAATACCAGATTAACGATTTGCGTTTGTATTTCGAAAACGACATCCGTTTTTTAAGACAATTTGAGTCTGCAAACTAAAAATTAAGCAATTCCTTTTTTTACCCATTTAACTTCATTTGTTTCACCATACAACCCATTCTCAGAAAAAATGATGAGGTTAATGTTGCAAAAAACCTATGCAATATAGTAGGTTTTTTCCTTCCAAAATCGAGATGATCGAATCATTCTCTTTTAAAAGCACACTAAAAACATATACTATGTAAGATTCAGCATAACAGATATTTGCATATTATACTTTGTGGTAATTATTTTTTTACGAATTTATAAAATGCACTTAGTCAGAATTAAAAAAGCAAAGGCTAATGTTGGAAAAAACCTATGCTTTAGCATAGGTAAAAAACTATCATTTACCTACCTTTTTTTAAGGGAAAACATAGTGTACTTTACACCCTGCATATTATTATTTAATTTTTTATTGTGCAGCCGGGTTAAAATGCATTTTTCACGGCTTTTTTTATTTTCCGGCTTTTTTCCATATAAAATGGTTTCTCTTAAGTTATTCTTGTGAATCAGTTGAGAAGATATCTTTCAAATTTACTTTTTCAGCATTTTCATGGCCAACAAGTTTGGCCAGCCTATTAGTGGCTTTATTCTTGATCTCGGGAGTAATATAATTGGTTGCATTACTAATGGCATAAGCAATAAATGCAGCATCATCTGAAAAACCCAGTCCGGGTATGATATCAGCAATAAAATCAGTAGGCAGGATGAGGTAACCTAAAGCCGCTATAAAAATTATTCTGGTTTTATAGGGTACACTTTTGTCGGAGACAAGATAGAAAAGAATAAAAATATAATACAGCAACTGTATACTTAACCTGCCGGAGATACTTTTTAATCTCTTGAAAAGCTTCTGTTCGTTAAAATACTTCGAATACTTTATTAGCTTTTTTTCGGGTTTCATCTTGTTTAAAAACGAATTGTTCTGATATTTGTTTTTGGCTTAGCAAAAATTCCTGTTATATACTTTTCTTTGGCCTGATTACCTCTTTCAATTCATGCATTTCCAATGCTTCAATTAACAGGTCGGCATTTTTAATTTTTGTCATTTGAAGTTCTAATGCTAATGTCAATCCACTTATTGTTCGAAGCTTGGTTAGCATATCAGGTACCAGGTTTTCAATTATTACATTTTTTATCAGCAAAAGATAATCTACCTTAGGTTCAGTAACAAGTTTACCTGAAGAATGATTGTTATTAATTAAGGTAATGCTGGGATAATTTCCTCCTTTGCTACAATAATACCATGAATATTGTCCTTCTTTACCTTCAAATTTAAAATCGGAATATTTTGACAGATTAAGGTCGAGTACATTATTTAAATAAAAAGCCAGCCGATAATCCTTTAAGTTGGTCACAAGCCCCAGAGTTCTTATGCCTTCAAATAAGTTAAAATCAACCGATAACTTTTTTGCCATGCCAATTGTTTTTTGCCATTTCAAAGGTAATAAACAAAAGCCTCTTTTAAAGTAATGGTACGATCAAAAAGGGAAGTATTTAGGATAGGTCATTTTCGATTTTAATCCAGGCATTTTCTGCTGCAAGTTTTTCTGCACCTTTAATTGAATAATCTTTTGATTTCGAAATTGTTTTACCATCAATCACTAAAGCAACAAGATAAAGTTTCTCTTGTTTTTTGCCAATTTCTTCAATCACCTTAAATTCAATATCACATTTTTCTTTTTGTGCCCATTCGATCACTTTGCTTTTATAACTGATCTCGGTGTCAACCAAAAGCTCCAGGTCAAAATGAATATTGATGATTCTTTTCACCAATATTTTTCGGGTGTATTCATAGCCTTTATCAAGATATAATGCACCTACAAGCGCTTCGAAAGCATCACCACCTGCAGAACGGTTTGAGTTTGGCCCATCGGCGGAAGCTTTAATCAAGTTATGTAAGCCAAGTTTTATTGATAGTTTATTCAAGGATGACCGGCTAACAATCTTTGATCTCATTTCGGTAAGAAAACCCTCATTTTTGTAAGGAAACCTGCGGAAAAGGTAATCGGCTACAATGGCACTTAAAACAGCATCTCCAAGGTACTCAAGCCTTTCGTTGTTTAGCTTAATGCCATTAAATTTTTTTGATGTGGCACTTCGGTGCCGTAGCGCGAGTTTGTACAAATTAATATTGGCTGGATAAAATCCAAACACATTTTTAATTGATTTGTATAAATCGCTATTCCCGGTTAAATAAGACTTGATAAAGCTTAAAAAAGTCAAAATATTTTGGTCTTATTCAACAAACTTTTTAAAGATAATAGATGCATTATGCCCGCCAAACCCAAATGTATTGCTTAGTGCAACATTAATGGTTTGTTTTTTTGCGGTATTAAAAGTAAAATCAAGTTTGTGGTCAATTTCAGGATCATCAGTAAAATGATTGATTGTTGGAGGAACTATATCGTTTTTTACAGCCAGTAAGGTAGCAATTGCTTCAATAGCACCTGCTGCACCAAGTAAATGACCTGTCATTGATTTTGTTGAATTTATACTGAGCTTGTAAGCATGTTCTCCAAACAGTGAAGTAATTGCTTTTGGTTCAGCAATATCGCCAACAGGAGTAGAAGTTCCATGAGTATTTACATGATCAATATCAGTTGAATTTAGCTCGCCATCTTCAATGCAGCTTTCATACATAAGTAAGCACCATAACCTTCAGGATGTGGTGCTGTCATATGATAAGCATCAGCGGAAAGTCCAGCACCTGCAACTTCAGCATAAATTTTAGCTCCTCTGGCTTTTGCATGTTCAAGTTCTTCAAAAATAACACCACCACCACCTTCTCCAATAACAAAACCATCTCGGTCTTTATCAAATGGTCGGGATGCTGTTTTTGGATCATCATTTCGGGTTGAAATGGCATGCATAGCATTAAAACCACCAACACCTTCTTCAGTAATCGCGGCTTCTGATCCTCCAGCAACAAAAGCATTTGCTTTTCCGAGCCGGATATAATTATATGCATCAACCAATGCATTTGCCGATGAAGCACATGCAGAAACCGTTGCAAAATTTGGTCCTCTAAAACCATATTTGATGGAAATATGTCCTGCTGCGATATCAGCAATCATTTTAGGAATAAAAAAAGGATTAAATCGAGGAGTACCATCTCCTTTTGCAAAATCGGCTACTTCATCATGGAATGTTCTTAATCCACCAATACCAGAAGCCCAAATTACGCCAATCTTATCACCATCCAGATCCTGGTGATCAAGTCCTGAATCAGTAATAGCTTCTTCAGCTGCAACCAATCCAAATTGAGCATACCGATCGTATTTGCGTGCTTCCTTTCGATCGAAATGATCTAAAGGATTGAAGTTCTTTAACTTCACATGCAAATTTAGTTTTGAACTTTTCAGTATCAAATAAGTGTGATGTCAGCAGCACCGCTAACACCATTCAAAAGCGCATTCCAATAATCATTGACATTATTGCCAATGGAGTTATTGCACCAATACCAGTAACAACTACCCGCTTTAACTCCATATTTTAAAAATTTTCTATTGATGTGCTTCAATATATTGTAATAGCATCACCAACAGTTTCAATTTTTTCAGCTTGATCATCAGGAATAGTAAGGTTAAATTCTTTTTCGAATTCCATGATTAATTCAACAGTATCAAGTGAATCAGCTCCTAAATCATTTGTGAAACTTGCTTCAATGGTTACTTCACTTTCTTCAACACCTAGTTTGTCAACAATAATGCCCACAACTTTAGCTCGAACGTCTGACATATTTATAAAATTTAAATGGTTAAACTCGCTGCAAAGAAAGGCATTAATGAAATAAAAAACAATAAAAAAGATAATTATTGAATCTGTTGATGATCAGTACAGTTAAATAATTAATTGATGAAAACAGGAATTTGAATATCAGTTAGTTTGAATATATCTATTTTTGACCGGATAATTAAAAGGACAAATCATTATGAAAAACATTGCCATTTTTGCGTCAGGTAGTGGAACAAATGCAGAATGTATATCGAAGTATTTCGAGGGAAATTCAGCAATTAAAGTTGGTTTGATTTTATCTAATAATGTGAATGCTGGTGTTCTTGAGCGCGCAAAAAATCTGAATATACCAACAATGATTTTTGATCGGAGCACCTTTTATGAAACTGATAAAATTGTTGATGCCTTAATCAGCAAGGAAATAGATTTGATCGTACTGGCTGGTTTCCTTTGGCTGGTTCCAATGAATATATTAACAAAGTACAGAAACAGGATTGTAAATATTCATCCTGCATTGCTGCCAAAATATGGTGGTAAAGGCATGTATGGACATCGTGTGCACCAGGCTGTTATTGATGCAGGGGAGAAAAAGTCAGGCATTACTATTCATTATGTAAATGAACATTATGATGAAGGACAGATTATTTTCCAAAAAGAAATTGATGTTTTGGTGAATGATACTCCTGATCAACTTGCATCACGAATTCATGAGTTAGAGTATAAATATTTTCCAAAAACGGTAGAAAAAGTAATTTTGGGAAGCTAATTAGTAACTATTGTACTTCACCGTTTTATCAAACTCTTTCCTGATTTTATTTCTTGTTCGGTATCCATCAGGTGTATATCCAAGCGTAATTAACAATGGGATGTTTTTATTTTTTGGAACATTGATCAGTTTTTTAACTGCTTTTTCATCAAACCACCCAAGCATGCATGTTCCTAAGCCTTCCTCGGCAGCCTGAAGACAAAAATGTTCTGCAGCAATGCCAATATCAATTAATGGATATTCTTTTTTCTTGATTCGCCCACCTGCCTCGGTAATTAATTTTGGTTTTTCCATGACAATGGCAACAATCACAGGAGCCTGCGGAACAAATTTGTTAAATGATTTAAGCGGACCAAAAGTTTTATTCGCAACCTTATCTACCAATTTGGACTCGTCAACAACAACAAATGTCCAGGGTTGAGAATTGCTCGCTGAAGGCGCAAGCCGGGCAGCTTCTAAACATCGGTTAATGATTTCACGATCAACTTTTTTATCACTATAGGTTCGGTCGCTTTGTCTTTTAATGATGAGGTCAAGAAATTTCATTTTGATACCTTCCTGAGTTTGAATGCTATTTTTTTATTTCCACGGATGTTGCTTGTGGTAGCTTCAAGTACTTCTTTGTCCTTTATTTTATAATCAATAATATTTGGGTAATCATGTACAGGGTTTTTAAAAACCCATTTGTTTCTACCGGCTTCTTCAAGTTTGAAAAATACATAACCGTCGTTCTCTTTCACCAGTGCACCATAAAATAATGAATCACCTATTCTTTTTATTTGAAGCTGTTCCTTAAATGCCGTATCGGTCCCGTTTAAACTAAAGCCAATGCCATGCATTAAACTATCGTTGATTATTTTCCATGACTCGCTGAATTTTGTTCCTTCGTAGGTTGCCCATGTTCCTTCCAAAACTTTAAGATCTTCAAATGCTTGTTTTGATGAAGGTCGATAACACGAATACATCAATATTGATGATAGAAAAAGCGAGATTACAAACAATTTTTTCATCATAATCTTTTTCTAATGGATTTGGTTTCTTCTTCAAACCCTGGTTTACCCAACAATGCAAACATATTCTTTTTGTATGCCTCAACACCTGGTTGATCAAAGGGGTTAACATCTAAAATATATCCACTAACTGCACAGGCCATTTCGTAAAAGTAAATGAGCTGGCCAATGGTGTTTTCATTTAACTCAGGAATACTGATTCGTATATTTGGCACACCTCCATCAATATGTGCAAGAGTAGTTCCCACTTCAGCCATATAATTCACTTCATGTAATGGTTTTCCTGAAATGTAATTTAACTGATCAAGGTTTTTTTCATCTTTCGGAACAGTAATGTGTTTCAGAGGCTTTTCAAGGCTCAACACAGTCTCAAATATGTTTCGTAATCCTTCCTGGATGTATTGCCCCATCGAATGTAAATCAGTTGTAAAACCCACCCCTGCCGGGAAAATTCCCTTATTTTCCTTGCCTTCACTCTC
Source organism: uncultured Bacteroidia bacterium (assembly GCA_963759045.1). GTDB lineage: Bacteria > Bacteroidota > Bacteroidia > Bacteroidales > F082 > JAADID01. Next base: position 96,253 of record CAVWXM010000040.1, on the reverse strand, counting down.
ACCATACAGTTGTTTCCACCATTCGGTAAAGTAGAAAAGTCGTGGCTCATAATTCACCATTATTTCAGTGGTTTTCCCTTTTGTGTACAAAGCATTCCTGACAGCAGCATAAGTAGCAACCGGATTTTGATCAATTTTATGTGATGATTCAATATGCTCTTTCATTTGCCTTGCCCCCTCCACTAATTTTCTAATATCAAAACCTGCGACAGCAATGGGCAATAATCCAACCGGTGTTAAAACAGAATACCGTCCTCCAACATCATCAGGCACAATAAAAGTTTCATAACCTTCTTCATTAGCCAGTTGTTTTAAAGCCCCTTTTTCTTTGTCGGTAATGGCAACAATTCGCTTTACAGCTTCTTCTTTCCCATATTTCTTTTCAATATGATTTTTCAAAATCCGAAAAGCAAGGGCAGGTTCAGTGGTGGTTCCCGATTTTGAAATCACGGTCATCGAATAATCTTTCTGATCAAGCACCTCCAGCAAATCAACCATATAATCTTCACTGATCTGATGACCTGCATAAATAATAAATGGTTTCTTCCCCTGAAGTTGAGCAAAATGATGTGATAAAGCTTCTATTACAGCACGAGCACCGAGATAAGACCCACCTATTCCGATTACTACAAAAACTTCTGATTTACTCCTTAACTGAGAAGCGAGTTTTTCAATTCTGGAAAGCAAATTTTCGTCTATCTCATCAGGTAACTCAACCCATCCTAAAAAGTCATTTCCTTTTCCGGTTTTTTGATTGATGGCCTTAAAATGATTATTTATTTCTTCCTGGTATTTATGGATTTCTTCTTTCGATACAAAATCCAGTGCTTTATTATAGTCGATTTTTAAATTGATCATTTTCATTAGTTTTAGGGATGGCGAAATTACAAAAAATCACTGTGGCGAAAAACTGCATTTATTCGTATCTTTACTAGCGAAACAACATATACCATGTCAAAAAAAGAATTGCAATTACTTGAACAACAGCTTGAGAAAATCGACGCCAAAGATTTTGACTTAAAAGCCTGGAAGAAATACACCATTGTCATCCTGGCGCGAATTTTTGGAGATCAAAATGAAAAGGTTCGCCAGATCGAAAAACTGGAATATGAGTTCAATTCCTGGGCACTAAGGGATGCTTCCGGGAATGAATCGTACGAGGAAGGCACAAAAAAACTAGCCAGGGAGATATTGCAGGCCGGGATTGACGAATTAAAAGTTTTTGGTTTGCCAGACCTTAAAACTGATAGCACTGATCAAACCATCCAGGATTTTCTCAATCTTTTGCTGGATGAATTAAAAGGATCACAGGTAAAACAGCTAAAAACGATAATTAATTCGCGCCAGAATAAAGAAGAAAAACAACGGATGATTAAGGAAATTCTCGAGGGAATTGGGGAATATGGTGCTTATGATGTATTGACGGCTATGTTGATGCATCCGGCAGCAATTAAAATGATCAAATCGAAATAGCAATATTTTAATAACCATAATTCGCAAGCATCTGTTTGTGTTAACACAGCAACATGCCTGCATAAACCCACTTTTCGTACTTATTAATTAAGGGTCATTTTCCCACCACATTTTTTTTTAGCTTTGCACCCAATTTTTTAGTTTATAAGTAAATAAGGGTCATTCAATGGCACAGAAATACAACGAATACAAACAGCTTAATTTAACAAAAATTGCTGACGAGGTTAAGGCGTTTTGGGATAAGAATGAGATCTTCAAAAAGAGCCTCGATATTCGCCGTGGAAATGAACCATTTGTTTTTTATGAAGGTCCACCATCAGCAAATGGGGTTCCTGGAATCCATCATGTGATGGCCCGTACTATTAAGGATTTATTTTGTCGTTTCCAAACACTGAAAGGTAAATACGTTGAGCGTAAAGCCGGATGGGACACCCATGGTTTACCCGTTGAAATTAGCGTTGAAAAAACACTGGGCATTACTAAAGAGGACATTGGAAAAAAAATCAGTGTTGAAGATTACAATAAAGCCTGTCGGGTTGAGGTATTGAAATACAAAGATCTTTGGGACGATCTAACCGAGAAAGTGGGTTATTGGGTTGACCTTGAACATCCATATATTACTTTCGAGAATAAATATATTGAATCGGTTTGGTACCTGCTTAAACAATTGTACGAAAAAGGACTTTTATATAAGGGATATTCCATTCAGCCATACTCACCGGCTGCCGGTACCGGATTGAGTACACATGAACTAAACCAGCCTGGTTGCTATCGCGATGTAACCGATACAACTGCCGTTGCCATGTTTAAAGTGGTCAAAACTGAAGCTCCTGAAAAACTTTATCAGGGTGTTACAGGTGAATTGTATATCCTTGCATGGACAACCACCCCCTGGACACTTGCTTCCAATACGGCACTCGCTGTTGGCGATAATATCGATTACGTAAAGGTAAAAACCTTTAACTCATATACTGGAGAGCCTATCACTGTCATCCTGGCAAAGGAAAGATTAAATGCCTATTTCAATCCGAAAAATGCTGAATTATCATTTGATGAATATAAACCTGGCGATAAAAACATCCCTTTTGAAGTATTGAATGAATGTAAGGGTTTTGAAATGACTGGCATAAGTTACGAGCAGTTGTTTCCCTGGATAAAGCCGATGGGTAAGGCTTTTGAAGTTATTCCGGGTGATTTTGTGACAACCGAAGATGGTACCGGTATTGTCCATATTGCCCCTACATTTGGTGCCGATGATGACCGGGTTGCAAAAGCCACGGGGATTGCTCCACTTATTTTGATCGATAAAATTGGTGAAAGAAGACCGATGGTCGATTTGAAAGGACGGTTTTTCAGGCTTGAAGACCTTGATGACGATTTTATCAAAAACAATGTTGATGTTGAGAAGTACAGTGAGTTTGCAGGTCGATTTGTAAAGAATGCTTACGACGAGAGCCTAAATGACTCAAAGGATACATTGGATATTGATCTTGCAGTTAACCTTAAACAGCAAGGAAAAGCATTTAAGGTAGAAAAGCACGTGCATAATTATCCGCATTGCTGGCGGACTGATAAACCTATATTGTATTATCCATTAGATAGCTGGTTTGTTAAAACTACTGCAGTAAAAGATCGCTTGATTGAACTCAATAAAACCATTAACTGGAAACCCCCTTCCACTGGTGAAGGGCGTTTTGGAAACTGGCTCGAAAACCTCCAGGACTGGAACCTTTCCCGATCGAGATTTTGGGGTGTTCCGCTTCCGATTTGGAGAAATGAAGATAAAACCGAGATCAAAACAATCGGCTCAGCTGCTGAGTTAAAAGTGGAAATTGAAAAATCAATTGCTGCCGGTTTAATGTCTGAGAATCCTTTAAAGGACTTTGAACCGGAAGATATGAGCAAGGCAAATTACGAAACCTTTGATTTTCATCGTCCTTATGTTGATGATATTATACTCGTTTCGGATTCTGGTAAAAGAATGGTTCGTGAGCCCGGTTTGATTGATGTTTGGTTTGATTCGGGATCAATGCCATATGCACAATTCCATTATCCTTTTGAAAATAAGGAGTTGTTCGAAAATAATTTCCCGGCTGATTTTATTGCTGAAGGTGTTGACCAGACACGAGGATGGTTTTTTACATTGCATGCTATCGCAACGATGGTTTTCGATTCGGTGGCTTTTAAAACAGTTGTGTCAAACGGGCTTGTGCTCGATAAGGCCGGAAATAAGATGTCAAAACGCCTGAATAATGCAGTTGATCCTTTTGAAACCATCGAAAAATACGGACCGGATGCAACCAGGTGGTACATGATCACCAATTCGCAACCATGGGATAATTTACGTTTTGATGTTAGTGGTATAGATGAAGTAAGACGAAAGTTCTTAGGAACACTTTACAACACTTACGCCTTCTTTGCCCTGTATGCAAATATTGATGGTTTTACCTACAATGAAGATGAAATTCCGGTAAATGAACGTACAGAACTTGATCGCTGGATACTTTCGGAATTAAATTCTTTAGTAAAAGAAGTAGACGATGCCTTTACAAATTATGAACCAACCCATGCCGGAAGAGCAATACAATACTTTGTAAATGAACATTTAAGCAATTGGTATGTCAGGCTATCTCGCCGTCGTTTCTGGAAAGGGAATTACGGAAAAGACAAAATTGAAGCCTACCAGACTTTATACAGTTGTCTTGAAGTGATTGCTCAATTGGCATCTCCAATCGCACCTTTCTTTACTGAACGTTTATTTAATGATTTAAATAAAGTTTCAAATCGTCATAGTGCTGAGTCAATTCATTTAACAGATTTTCCTGAAGTTAATGAAGCTATGATTGACAAAGACCTTGAAGAAAGAATGGAAATGGCACAGAAAATTTCTTCAATGGTACTTTCTTTACGTAAGAAAAACAACATCAGGGTACGTCAACCTTTAAATAAGGTCATTATTCCCGTATTAAATGAGCGTTTTCGTCAGTTGGTTACGGCAGTTGAAGATCTGATTTTATCTGAAGTCAATGTAAAAGAGATAGAATATATCTCTGAAGATTCTGGGATATTGGTAAAACGAATCAAACCTAATTTTAAATCACTGGGTCCAAAATACGGCAAGTTGATGAAGCAACTCGCTGGTATTATCAATCAGTTTACCCAGGATGATATAAGGAAATTTGAGTCAGAAGATGAATATCAACTAAAACTTGAGGAAGAAGACATTACACTAAATATTGAAGATGTTGAGATTAGCACGGAAGATATTCCGGGATGGAGTGTCGCAAACCAGGATCATATTACTGTTGCCCTCGATATGACCCTTACAACGGAACTCCAGGAAGAGGGATTGGCAAGGGAATTGGTTAACCGTATTCAGAACCTTAGAAAGGATAAAGGATTTGAAGTAACCGACCGTATTAAATTATTTATTGAAAAGAATAATGAAACGGATAATGCGTTCAATAATTTTAAAGACTATGTTTGCTCAGAAACACTTTCATCCATGGTCATCGAAGAAAAACTGAACAATGAAAGTGAAGAATTTGAATTGGTTGACAACATCAAAGTCAAAATTTTCCTTGAAAAAGAATAAGTTAAAAAACATGGATACCTTGGGTATCCTTAAATGAAAAATAACGTATATTTATACTATTAATTAGGTGCTGAAGCACACAAAAGTTAGAGGCCATGAAAGATAACAACACTGAAACAAAGAAGACCAGGTACTCGGATGAAGAATTAGAAGAATTCAGACAAATTATTCTTGATAAACTTGGAAAGGCAAAGGAAGACCTCGAATTGCTTACCGAAGCATACTCAAACAACAGCGAACATGATACCAATGATACCTCTCCAACTTTTAAAGTGTTGGAAGAAGGTCAGCAAGTTCTTTCGAAAGAAGAAAACAGCAGATTGGCAGCACGTCAGCAACGATTTATTTCCAATCTTCAAAATGCTTTGGTTAGAATCGAGAATAAAAGCTATGGAATTTGCCGCGAAACTGGCAAACTGATCGGTAAAGAAAGATTAAGGGCTGTGCCGCACGCTACATTAAGTATTGATGCAAAGCTGAAGCAATCCAAACCAGATCCCATCAACTAATCTGTTAAATACAATTTTTTGAAAAAAGCATTTATCATTGTATTCCTGGTCTTGTTATTTGATCAGTGTTTAAAGTTTTGGATCAAACTGAACATGACAATAGGGGAAGAAATCCCTGTAATCGGCAATTGGTTCAACCTTTATTTTACTGAGAACTATGGCATGGCCTTCGGAATGCAGTTTGGCGGGGAATGGGGCAAACTTTCTCTAAGCATCTTCCGGATATTAGCTGTAACTGCAATTGGGATTTATTTATTCATGCTGACGAAAAGAAAGAAAAATTTCGGTCTGATTTTCAGCATTTCCCTAATTTTTGCCGGTGCTTTGGGTAATATCATCGACAGTGCTTTTTATGGTTTAATATTTACCCAAAGCAGTTATCATACAGTCGCAGAATTTGTTGGCGAACAACAAGGGTATGCCAGCTTTTTGCACGGTAGGGTAGTAGATATGCTTTATTTCCCGATTATTGAGTTATCGCGCGCTGATATGCCATCATGGTTACCCGGATTTATCTTTGGGAGCGATGGCCGGTTTATATTTTTCAGGCCCATATTCAATATTGCCGATTCGGCCATTACAACTGGTGTGCTTTGGCTGATTCTTTTCCAGCGAAAGAATTTGCATTTATAATAGAAATCTTCTTATAAAGGAATATTCCCATGCTTTTTTGGTGGGTTGGTATCCGATTTGTTTTCCGTCATTTCCAATGCCTGGGCTAGTTTTTTCCTTGTATTATGCGGGTAAATAATCTCATCAATATAACCTAACTCAGCAGCTTTATATGGGCTGGCAAAATTGTCTCGGTACTCTTGCACAACTTCTTTTTTATGTTCGTCGTCTTTAATTTTATTACGATAAATAATATTAACAGCACCATCTGGTCCCATTACTGCAATTTCGGCAGAGGGAAAAGCAAAATTGTAATCAGCACCGATATGCTTGCTTGACATCACATCATAAGCACCACCATACGCTTTACGGGTAATCAGGGTAATTTTAGGAACAGTAGCTTCAGCAAAAGCATACAATAGTTTTGCACCATGCTTAATAATACCACCAAATTCCTGTGCTGTACCAGGTAAAAATCCCGGAACATCTTCGAATGTGACCAATGGAATATTAAATGCATCACAAAAACGCACAAACCTGGCAGCTTTGGTTGAGCTGGCAATATCCAAAACACCTGCCAGCACCTGTGGCTGATTGGCTACAATTCCAATTGGTCGGCCACAAATGCGCGCAAATCCAACAATAATATTTTGAGCGTAATGTGGTTGTACCTCCAGAAAATGGCCATTATCGATAACGGAAAGAATAATTTCTTTCATATCGTATGGTTTGTTCGGGTCATCAGGTATAATGGTATCGAGTTTTGGAATTTCCCGGTTGATGTCATCAGTACATACCTTTCTTGGTGGGTCTTCCATATTATTCGATGGTAAGAAACTCATTAGCTCCCTGATCATCATCATGGCTTGCTCGTCATCATCAGCAGTAAAATGTGCAACACCACTCTTCTTGTTGTGTGTCATGGCACCACCAAGTTCTTCCATGGTCACTTCTTCATTGGTCACCGTTTTGATCACATCAGGACCAGTAACGAACATATAAGAAGTCTCTTTCACCATTAATATAAAGTCAGTAATTGCCGGCGAATAAACAGCTCCTCCGGCGCATGGACCAAGAATAGCTGAAATTTGTGGAATTACACCTGAACTTCTGACGTTTCGGTAGAAGATATCGGCATATCCGGCCAGGCTTTCAACACCCTCCTGTATACGCGCACCTCCTGAATCATTAAGACCAATAACCGGCGCTCCCATTTTCATGGCAATGTCCATAATTTTAGTGATCTTGTTAGCATTGGCACGACTTAACGAACCACCAAATACGGTAAAATCCTGTGCAAACACATACATGAGTCGACCATCAATTTTACCATAACCGGCAACGAGGCCGTCACCAAGGATCTTGTTTTTATCCATATCAAAATCAGTGGAAGTATGGGTTACAAATTTGTCGATCTCAACAAAGGTATTTTTGTCAAGCAGGTCATTTATTCTCTCTCTAGCAGTTTTTCTTCCGGCAGCATGTTGCCTTTCGATTCTAGCCTGTCCTCCACCTAATTCTGCTTGTTTATGTTTTTCTTCAAGTATTTTATTTTTCTTGAGTTGGTCCGCCATTGTATTGCGATTTGAATTTTAAAATTTAAGCTAATAATTACTATTCAAGAGTGATTAAAGGTTGGTCGCCATCTATGTTATCACCCTCTGCAACAAGTATGTCTTTTACAATTCGGTCGGAAGAAACCTTGTACTCACTTTCCATTTTCATTGCTGAAACGATAACCAGGGTATCACCGGCTTTTACTTCCTGTCCTTCTTCAACCAAAATTTTTACAATTTTTCCGGGCATTGGAGTTGAAATAAACGATTGCTCTTCATCGTCATGATCTTTTTGGCTTTTCAGATATCGCGATTCGCCATCAATAATTTCAACATCGAAAGAATTATATAAGGTGTTGGCAGCATATTTTTTATTTGCTGTTGGAATAAGTTCAACATTAAACGAAGTACCATCCAATAAAATTGAATAAACCCCATTTTCAACCTCAACAACGTCAAGATGGTATTGTCGGTCGCCGACTTTTACATCCATTGTATTTCCATCCCGGTTAAGAATATCTATAAAATCGTGTTCACCATTCAGGCTGATTTCGTATGACATATTTATAATTTATTAATGACGGGTTAAACCTTCTTTTTCTACCACACATTTTCCAGTTACTCAGATTTGAAGCACCATTTTTCGTAGGACTTTTTGATTCAAGTTTTGTAATATAATCTACGAAAGCAGTTATTGCCACCACATCTTTGATTTTCTCAGAAGCTTTGAGGTTTGGTTTCAGTGCCTCCTCATTATCCTGAATAAAATGCGTGTTATATCTGCCTTTTTTAAAGGCAGCAGCCTCCATAATCCTGCTTAGGAATGGAATCGTTGTTTTGACGCCAACAATCTTGTAAGCAAACAACGCACGTTTCATCCTGTCGATGGCTTCATCACGTGATGGTGCCCAGACGATAAGTTTTGAAATCATTGGGTCATAAAACATCGGGATTTCGTAGCCTTCATAAATATACCCATCATGGCGAACACCCAAACCAAGTGGTTCAGAAATATGCCTGATCAAACCCGGGCTTGGCATAAAATTATTATCTGGATCTTCGGCATAGATCCTTACTTCAATGGCATGTCCGTTTTGCCGAAGGTCCTCCTGCTTAAATGATAAAGGTTTATTGTTTGCAATATTAATCTGTTCTTTTACCAAATCCACACCAACCACCCTTTCGGTAATCGGATGTTCAACCTGCAGTCGGGTGTTCATCTCAAGGAAGTAGTAATTCAGATCATCATCAACGATAAACTCGATGGTACCTGCACTTGCATAATTTACAGCTTTGGCTGCAGCAACAGCATGATTACCCATTTCTTCTCTTACGCTTGGTGTCATAATGGGTGAAGGTGTTTCCTCAACTACTTTCTGATGCCTGCGCTGTACTGAACATTCACGTTCAAAAAGGTGAATACAATTTCCATGATTGTCAGCCAGAATTTGAAACTCAATATGATGTGGAGAATTGATGTATTTTTCAATATAAACCGCATCATTACCAAAAGCTGCTTTTGCTTCCGATTTGGCTGCACTTACACTTGATAGAATATCTTTTTCATTCTTGATTAACCGCATGCCTTTTCCACCACCTCCGGCACTGGCTTTAACCATTACCGGTAAACCGATTTCTTGAATTGTTTTAACAGCTTCATCCAAATCTTCAATTGGTTCAGTAGTTCCGGGAACCACCGGCACACCTGCAGCCATCATATTTTTCCTGGCCGTGATTTTATCACCCATGGTGTTGATGGCATGTGAAGATGGCCCGATAAAAATGATGCCTTCTTTTTTGCAGCGATCAGTAAACTCGGCATTTTCAGATAGAAAACCATAGCCGGGATGGATCGCATCAGCATTGCTTTTTTTCGCTGCTTCAATGATGTTATCAATTACAAGGTAGCTCTCGTTTGAAGGCGAAGGGCCAATATAATAGGCTTCATCAGCGAAACGAACATGCATGGATTTTCTATCAGCTTCGCTGAATACAGCAACCGATTTTATCCCCATTTCCCGACAGGTTCGCATAACTCTGATGGCTATTTCGCCTCTGTTGGCGACTAATATTTTTTTTATCATAAGGAATTATCCTTTAATGAATTTATTGTCAGATGATTACCGGATTCTCTCGCTTAAAATTGGCAGATAAAGATATAAAAAAATGCTTATTTAAAATGATTTTAAGCAAAGGCCGCCGAAAACGTTTGAGTTAGTTTGTTTACTAATAATTGAAATTCAAAATCTTTTTTGCAGTTAAAATCAAAACTTAAGAATTAATTAACGAATCAGAACATATTTAAATCATTAACTTTGGCGACTGTTTAAATAAGCTAATTAAAATGACAAAAATTTCGAATAAAATTAACCCGGGTGTGGCAACCGGTGATGATGTTCAATACATTTTCAAAATTGCAAAAGAAAAACAATTTGCCCTTCCGGCAGTTAATGTAGTTGGATCAAATTCAATTAACGCTGTTTTAGAAGCTGCAGCAAAAGTAAATTCACCTGTTATTATTCAATTCTCAAATGGCGGCGGTGCGTTCTATGCAGGTAAGGGTCTCAAACTTGAAGATCAGGAAGTCGGCAATTGCAGGAACTATTTCAGGGGCGCTACATGTTCACCATATGGCTGATTTATATGGTGTTCCTGTAATATTGCATACTGACCATGCAGCTAAAAAATTGTTGCCATGGATTGATGGTTTACTCGACGCTGGTGAAGAGTTTTATGAGACAAACGGTTTTCCTTTATTTAGTTCTCATATGCTAGACCTTTCAGAAGAACCATTGGAAGAAAACCTTGAGATTTGTGCTCAATACCTGAAAAGAATGAGCAAAATAGGTATGACACTTGAAATTGAATTGGGAATAACCGGTGGTGAAGAAGATGGTGTGGATAATACAGATGTTGACAGTTCAAAGATGTATACCCAGCCGGAAGAAGTTGCAAGAGCTTATGAGATATTATCAGCTATTAGCGACAAGTTTACAATTGCGGCAGCATTTGGTAATGTGCATGGTGTTTATAAGCCGGGTAATGTAAAATTACAGCCAGTTATCCTTAAGAACTCACAGGATTTCATTCAGAATAAATTCAATACAGGTCCAAATCCGGTTTTCTTTGTTTTTCATGGCGGATCGGGATCAGACCCTAAACAAATAAAAGAAGCCATCTCTTATGGTGTTATCAAAATGAATATTGATACTGATACACAATGGGCAGCATGGGATGGTGTTCGTGAATATGAAGCCAAATACCATGATTACCTGCAAGGTCAAATTGGCAATCCGGATGGTGATGATGTCCCCAATAAAAAGTATTATGATCCCCGCAAATGGTTGCGCGAAGCAGAAGTGTCAATGGTCACTCGCCTGGAACAGGCATTTGCCGATTTGAATTGTTTGGATAGGTATTAATTTGAATTAGATATAAATTCTCTAAGAGGCTGTCTCAAAAGCTTGTAAAAGATTATAAATCATTTTATTTTCTCTGTACAACTCTGTGGTTTCTTTGCGTTCCTCTGTATTACAGCGTGTTAAACTATACCACAAAGTAGCCCAAAGAAGCGCAAAGAAGGCGCAAAGTTCGCAAAGACTTTTGAGGGAGCCTTTTTTGTTTATTGATCTTTTTTGACATTCAAACGGTTTCATTGTAGTTTTGCACTGTGCTTGAATATGATCATAAAATACTGTTGGCATTTGGCCAAACCTTTGAGGAAGAAGGAGGAGAGGCGTTCTACAAATGGCTGATCGAGAATAATTATCCTGAATTGGCTGCATTAAGTAGTTGTATTCGTGGTAGTACTGAAGCCCGTGACTGGTTAATGAAAAACAAATACGCTCATTTTGCTGCATTGGATGGAGCCATTGATAACAAACCTGATGCCTGTGCCTGGTTAAGAAGTTATAATTACGATCTCCTGCTTGTTTTTGCTGAGGCAGTAAATGGGCAGCAAGAAGCCCTTAAGGTATTCAGAAAACACGATATTAAGATTCTTTTGTACCTGGTGGATATGATTAGAAAATACCGCAACAGGCAGTCATTTGATTACCACAAGTTGCATTTTTAAACCGAACAAAAAAAGCCGCCCATTCCAGGCAGCTTTTTAGCTCATATTTATTGGTTTTTAACTAGCCGCATTTTGAATGCCCACAAGCTTTGCATGTGAGGCAGCCATCTTCGTATACAACTGATTCCTCTCCGCATTCAGGGCATTGTTTATCTACTGTTGTTCCGTTAGGTACATAACGTTTTAATGCCCTCACAACACCATTTTTCCAGGTATTGATATTATCCTCTTCAACGGTCAGGTTGCTAATTAATTCAATTACATAGGGAATAGGCATACCATGGCGAAGTACGCCTGAAATTAATTTTGCATAATTCCAGTATTCCTTTTCAAATGACCTGGATAATCCCTCAAATGTCACTTTATATCCCTGCTTGTCTTTAAACTGGAAATCGTAACGCGTTGGCTCATCTTTTACTTTTGTTTTTATCACCCAGCCATTTTCAACCCAGGGAGGAAGGAAAAAATCTTCAGCAAGTCCGGTGAAAACTTCGTAAGGTTTGTTATTGATTTTACCAATCACAGCAATCCATTTTTCATAGTTGTTCTGAAACCGGATTACATCAGCTTCGGTTACTTTTGGCCTTGATGGTGCTTTGGTTTCATGGAAATCATCATCTTCCTTTTTGTCATTACTTACCAAAACACCCGACCTTGATCCTTCGCGGTAGATGGTCATCCCTTTACATCCACTTTCCCAGGCTGTCAGATAAATATCACTAATCAGTTCTTTGGTTGCTTCTTTTGGCACATTAACGGTAACACTTATTGAATGGTCAACCCATTTTTGGATATCGCCCTGCATATTCACTTTGTTTACCCAATCAATATCCGCGGATGTAGCTTTGTAGTAAGGTGATTTTTGAATGATCGTTTTTAGATCTTCGTCTGGCATTTGTTTAACCTCATCAACATCATATCCTTTCTCGTTAAGCCAGATTTCGAATTTTGGATGAAATACATTGTACTCTTCCCATGTATCGCCAAGATCATCTATAAAACTCACTTTAACATTTCTGTCGTTAGGGTTTACTTTCCTGCGTCGTTTGTAAGAAACCATAAATACAGGTTCGATACCTGATGTGGTTTGGGTACAAATACTAACGCTTCCTGTTGGTGCGATGGTCAACATGGCAATATTGCGTCTGCCAACCTTTAACATCTTTTCATAAACACGAGGCGCATGCTCTTTGATCCTTTCAATAAATGGGTTTCCTTCTTCTTTTTCGGAATTATAAATAGGGAAAGATCCTCTTTCTTCGGCCAGGTCAACAGATGAACGATAAACTTCAATGGCTAGTATTTTGTGTACCTCGGTTGAGAATTTTATGGCCTCTTTTGAGCCATATCGTAATCCTAATGCGGCAAGCATATCACCTTCAGCTGTAATGCCAATTCCTGTTCTTCTTCCCTGCAAAGTTTTTTCACGGATGTTTTCCCAGAGGCGTTTTTCTGTCAATTTGATTTCTTCTTTTTCAGGATCAGAATTGATTTTATCCAGAATTGCATCGATTTTTTCAACCTCCATATCAATGATGTCATCCATCATCCGTTGCGCTATGTGTGCATGTTTCGTAAATAATTCGCCATTGAATGCAGCCTCCTTGGTAAATGGTTGTTCAACATAACTATAGAGGTTGATAGCCAACAAGCGACAGCTGTCGTAAGGGCACAACGGAATTTCACCACAAGGGTTGGTTGAAACAGTCTCAAATCCCTCATCAGCGTAACGATCGGGGATGGCTTCCCGTGTGATTGTATCCCAAAACAAAACACCGGGCTCGGCTGAAATCCAGGCATTATTGACAATCTTATTCCATAGACTGCGGGCATCAATATCTTTTACAACTTTCGGTTTATCAGATTTAATAGGGTATTGCTGACGATAAGATGTATCTTCTTTAACTGCCTTCATAAATTCGTCATCTATCTTGACTGATACATTGGCGCCTGTAACTTTACCCTGTTCCATCTTTGCATCTATAAAATGCTCCGCATCGGGATGTTTAATGCTGATGCTTAACATCAATGCCCCACGACGGCCATCCTGGGCTACTTCTCTGGTTGAATTTGAATAACGCTCCATAAATGGCACAACACCGGTTGAAGTAAGTGCCGAGTTTTTCACAGGACTTCCACCAGGTCGTATGTGGGTTAAATCATGACCAACACCACCTCGTCTTTTCATTAATTGAACCTGTTCCTGGTCAATTTTTAAAATACCGCCATAGGAGTCAGAATCGCCTTCATTTCCAATTACAAAACAATTTGACAAGGAAGATATCTGGAACATATTACCAATTCCGGCCATCGGGCTTCCCTGAGGAACTATATACTTGAATTTACTGATAACATTAAATACTTCTTCTTCAGATAAGGGATTGGGATATTTGCTTTCGATTCGCGCAACTTCACCGGCTATGCGATGATGCATTTCGGCAGGGGTGAGTTCATACAGATTGCCGTCACTATCTTTTAAGGCATATTTATTCATCCAAACATTAGCAGCTAACTCATCTCCACTAAAATATTCAGATGCAGCTTTCATTACTTCTTCATGAGTATACTTGTTTTTAGGAATTTTTACCTCTTTGTCTTCTGAAATAATCGGGGCTGTTTTTATTTCAGGCACAGTTAATATATCTTTTTGTTCCACTTCCACTTCCGACTTAATTCTTTCTTCATACACTTTCTCATAAAAACCTCTTTTTTCAGGCGATTTTTCCTGTAGGTCTGTTACTTCTTTTTTGGTGCCCGATCCAATACTCATAAACAAGTTATGCTCCATTTACTTTTAAATATATTTTTAACGATTTGTGGTTAAAGTGTTATAAAATAGGTTGTTATAGAAAGGTGGGTTAGTCCCCTAATTGTGATGCAATATACAATCAAAAACAGATGTGTTTGGTTTAAAATTATTAACAAGGGGGGGTGAATAATTAATAATCGGTTTTGAATTAAGACATTAGATAATCAAAACAATTTAAAAAATATTTTCGGTTGTTTTTGGCACAGTTTTAATTGTCAAAACGGAATCATTTTTAAGTGCTTAAAAACCAATTTGATTCAATCAAAATGTATTGAAATAAAAAAATCCATCATTCGCGCATAATATTTCAGATATAAATTTTTGTTAACCTATAAATAAGAAGAAGTTTTTAAAAGTCGAGGCTTAATGATAAATAGAAAACAGGTTGATTTACTTTGTAATCTTCAACCCCCCATGCAACATCACCACGTATAAGATATCCCAGTAAATGAACGCGGGCACCAAAACCAAATCCACCAACAATTGGTTCTTTCTGAATTTCAACTGAAATATGGAGCGGGCCACTATCAACATACCTTGTGTATAGTGAGTTTTCAGTTGAATAGGGGGTTAAACCTGTCCATGCCGTTCCAACATCGCCAAAAGCGATGAGCTGGAAATTCCTGAGGAAACTCGAACTAATTGGTGTTTTCGAAAAATACTGGAAAATAGGGAATCGCAATTCAGAATTAATTACGACAAAATTATTTCCATTCCTGATGTTCTGATTAAACCCACGCATGTTGGTTGCCAGGGTTTGATAGGCATAGTTTTGACTATAATCAATAGGTGTTTCCATGTTAAATTTTGGGAACATCCAATTATCAACACCGCCCATATAATAAATAAGCGGACTATCACCAAAAGATGTGCTGGCTGCAATCCGGTTTGCCCAGATGAAATTCCTGTGAATTTTAGTATAATGCCTTACATCTAAACCTAGTACGAACTAGATTTAATTTTTGTTCTTGGGTCAATATATTTGAACTCTGACATTTCGCCTACCATATTAAGGTATTCGGCGAACAATTTATATCGGATTCCTTTATAAAGGTTCATACCCAATGATCGTGTATTATCAAATACCAATTCAATTTTTCCAGTTAACCAATTTCATAACGATTGGGATAATCAAGACTTAATTGGTCAGTTGCTAAGATATTCAACATCTCATTTCGGTAACTTGCTGTACCTCTTAAACTCAAGGCTTCATTAAATGGCCATTTTAAAATATAAAACAATTCATGTGTATGAATCCTTCCGTAATATGGAGAATGTCCTGGAAATTGCCAAGTCAATGGTGTTTCGATGGAATACAATTTCCTTGTCGAGCCTGTTTTTTAAGTTTGAATAACTAAAAATATACTCATTGTTAATCAAGCTGAAATTCAGTCTGACTCCACCAACAAACGATGGTCCTCCATCAAGTCGTTTACACCAAACTGGAAGAAAAGATTAAATCCTGCATTAAGATAAATTGGGCCACCACCTCCGGTAAACGGCTGATAACTGTAATTGATATAATTAAAATCAATTTGTGAGATCACGTTATTGACGAAATACTCAACACGATAATTTCGTCTTTTCGGAATAACCAGTTCACTGTCTTCATAATATTGATCATACTCATCAACCACAACAGGATAACCTTCTTTTGCTATTCTTCGCTGACTTTTTGATTGTGGTTTTCCAATAACCTCGTTTCCCTTGTTATCCATATAAACCAGCTGAAACTGTTTCATTTTTTTTGTGTAAATAGGCTCTTCAACCTGTTGCACTGGTTGTTCATCAATTGAATCTTTTATTGGTGCCTGTTTTGCACTTATTACATCAGCAACTTTCTGTTTTGCAACTTCCTTGTTATATTCTTTTTTCAGGTAGTCCATAAACCGGGTATTTGATAAACTACCTTCCGAAAGTGATGAAAACTCAGGAAGATCCTTCACAAATACACCATACCGTTTATCATGGTAATAGACGAAAGATTGCTTGCCTGATCTGACTGAAGTATTAATCTGAGAAATATTCCTGCTGTAGTTTGTTACCGGCCTTGAATGTGTAAAATACCTGTAATGAATAGTTGTATCAACCGAACTAACTGTACTATCAATAACTGCAAGATAGTTGTTATAGATTCCATTTTCATCGCTCAGGTAAGAAATGGTATTGAAACCGGCATTCTCAGGCATCATTTCGTCAGCAAGCGGTGTATCGGTCAGTTTCTTTAAAATATAGTTCCTGTTGTAATAATCATAAAGGTATAAATCAAAATTATCCGGCACCTCTTTTACGATATCTGGTTCGATGCCAAGGGTATCATTAATTCGGTTTGAACTAAAAACGATCTGGCTTGAATTGTTGATAAAACGGGGATTCAAGTCACTGTATATATCATTGGTTATCCTGTTAAATGAGCTGGCGGCTATATTTAAAACAAATATATCGCTTTGTCCTTGCTTTACTGCCGATACAACGAGCAGGCGCCCATCATCAGAGTATGACATATCAGTGATCTTTTGTACTTCATAAATATTTTGTCTTGAGAATTTATTTTCTTCCACATCATAAAAGTACAAACGAGGCAAGCCTTTTTCCTCGATCATAATTGCCAATAATTTTCCGGTAGGGTGCCACGCCAGCAAAGGGTAGCTATAATCTGTTTTGGTGTCAATCATCACACCTTTTTTTAGTAGTTTTTTTTGCTTTTCACTAACCATATCGTAAAGAAAGATTTTGTACTTACCCAATTCGTTGGAAGTATAGGCCAGGTATTTGCCATATGGACTAATGTGCGGGCGGCTATAAACTACATCTTTTTTAAACTTTACCGGAAGTTTATTTTGAGGATGTACTTCGTTTTCGGTAAATTGTTCATTTTCTTTTTTGTAATACACTTTCCATTCCTCAACAACTTTTTTAAAAGGCAGCCCAATCACATAAAGAAATCCTTTGTCAATGCTGTTGCTCACACTAGTCATGTGAATGATATTGCTCACCGCTGCCCTACCATAAACCATAGCAATATATCGCCAGAGTGAATGGCCCGCAAAAACCGCATCATCACCAACCAGGTTGTTTACCTTTTCATATCTTCCTGAAAGTATGCCATCACGCACACGGTTATCGAATTCAACATCCCACTCATTGCTTAAATATGAAATTATACCAACCCTGTACCAATCAGGTATTGAAAAGAATGTTGATGATTTAACCTGCTGGCCAAGTGTGCCACCAAACATCATTTGGTTAAATAGTACTTCGGCAATCCCGGCTCGGATTTGCTCCTGGAAATTGACATGGTTACCATCAAAATACAGAAAAACTTTTGAACCTATTATGTGTGTGATACCACCAGTATTATAGCTGGTTTCGGTAAGCAACCCAATATTGCTTTGTTTCAGATCAGTTAGGTTATTGTAGATAATGAATTGAATCCTTTTGTCGAGGCCACTTTCGATTTTCGATTCCATTAACGGGATATGCTCGTTGGCATACCGTGCTGTAAACTGTGCCAATTCCTGACCGTTCAAGTAATAGTAGGTGTCGAAATCATCAAACTTATAATACAACCAAAGAAACTCGTTGAACTGCACCCTGTTTTTACCGAAGGTCATATTGGAACCATTGTAAAACTGAGCGCTTAGCCCGCTGGCTATGAGCACAAAAGCCATTAACAATAATGGCTTATAAAAAAGCAGTTTATATGTTGAGATTATAAGTTTAGTCACTAATGTTGCCTCGATAAATGCCGATGAGGCTAAATTATAACAAAATTCAAGCCGAAATAGTATTTGTTGCTGATGAATTTGAGACGTACTAATAATCAGTTGCAAATTTAAACCAAGTCATTAATCTTTTACTTTTGAATTTTGTAAACCTTAAAAGTCATGATCACAATTAAACGATTTGCATATAATCCTTTCCAGGTGAATACATACATACTTCATGATGAAACCAATGAGTGTGTTATTATTGATGCCGGAATGGATGGACCGATGGAAGAAAGTGAGCTTTCAAACTATATTGAATCATTAAGTCTGAAACCGGTATTGCTGGTGCTTACACATGCGCATATTGATCATATTTTAGGTAATAACTATGTCGCGGAAAAATACAATTTAAAACTTGCTGCACATCCTGATTGTGTTCCTTTTATTTCACGAGCGCCCTCGTATGCACAGAATTTTGGTGTAAATATTGAAAACCCAAAAGTGATTGATACATTCCTCGAAGAAGCTAAAGATTTAAGGTTTGGCAATTCAGCCCTTGAGGTTTTACATACTCCCGGTCATGCTGATGGTAGCCTTTGTTTTTATTCTAAGGATGACAAATTTGTGATCACGGGTGATGTATTATTTAATCAGAGTATTGGAAGAACTGATTTGCCTACAGGTGATTATGATGTTTTACAAAAAAGTATCTGGGAAAAACTGTTTACACTTCCTGATGAAACAGTGGCTTATCCGGGTCATGGCCCTGAAACATCAATTGGATATGAAAAGATCAACAACCCGTTTGTTGCAATTGGGAGTTGAGTTATAAGTCTAAAGTCTTTTGTTTAGAGTTGGGTGAGGTATTTTACCTTTTCCACAATTACATCAACATCCTGATCAAGCATACATTTAAAGTGTTTTTTTGGACATTTTTGAAAACCTAGTTTGCTGCATGGTCGACACTTTAAATCCGCAACTTCTGAAATTAATGACTGTTTTTTATTGTCTGGCATATAAGGGTACATCCCGAATTTAGGAATAGTATTTCCCCAAATGCTAATAATTGGTTTTTGAAGTGCAGCAGCAATATGCATCAATCCAGTATCGTTGGTAATAATCAATGAGGCTTGTTTTACAAGCGAAGCAGACTGATTCAAATTATATTGACCACAACTATTGAATACCTTGTTTAATTTTACGCTACGAGCTATTTCTTCACCTTTTTCTTTATCCTCTGGTCCTCCCAGTAATACAACTGGTAAATTCAGCTTTTCACTTATTAATTCTACTTTTTCAGGCGGTAATATTTTAGTGTTGTGTCTTGCTCCAATTGCAAAACCAACATAACCTTTTTTTAGAATCGGATCAATGGTTTCAGGTTTGATTTCATCTTCATCAGGAATAAAATAGTCCAATCCCTGCTGATCATTCTTCACTTTTAATTGACTGACGGCTTGGAAATAACGATCTACAATATGGATATCGGGTAAAAAATCAATCTTGAAATTAACCAGCATCCACTTTTGTAAATTTACTTTGGAAAATGATGCAGATGGTTTCTTTAGTTCTTTGATAAGTTTATGTGATTTAAAATTCTTCTGCAAATCAACCACAAAATCAAAATGTTCGGTTTTCAACTTCTGTGAAATACCATTTAAGTTATCACTCCACGAATGAACTTTATCAACATAAGGATTGTTTTTATAAATACCTGCAAACTGTGTTTTGGTTAAAACATGCAATTCGCAATTCAATTGCTTTTTTAACGCCCTGACTACCGGTGTTGTAAGCACGATATCACCAATGGAGCTAAAGCGGATAAGAAGGATTTTCTTCAAAAAAGTAAAGGTTTGCTGCAAATTTAATTAAACTGATTAACTACTTTTGATTCCGAATATATTTAAATAACAACCATGGCACGTACTCCCACTAAAAATATTCCACTTGGCTTTGATGCTCCAAATTTTAAACTTCCTGAACCATTAACCGGTAAAATGGTAAGTCTAAATGATATAAAAGGAAAAAAAGGAACCCTGGTTATGTTTATCTGTAACCATTGTCCTTTTGTAATTCATGTTCTTGATGAACTTATTGGTATTGGTAACGACTACAAAGAAACAGGAATTGGAATCGTAGCTATCAATTCAAATGATGTCGTGAATTATCCTGATGACCATCCTGATAAGATGAAAGCATTAGCTGAGAAAAAAAATATTCCATTTCCTTATTTATTCGACGAAACCCAGGATGTTGCAAGAGCTTATAATGCGGCGTGTACACCTGATTTTAACCTGTTTGATGCCAATGGTAAATGTGTATATCGTGGGCAGCTTGATGGTGCCAGGCCGGGTAATGATATTCCGGTTACCGGTGAAGACCTTCGAAGAGCATTAGACCAGGTTATCAATGGGAGAAAATGTACCTGAAGATCAAATGCCCAGTATTGGATGCAACATTAAATGGAAACAATAGATTATTTGAACTGATAGAAAAAGGATAGGACCAGTGCATCGTGGAATTGACCATATCTCCATAAACGCCAAACATCACCGGTAACATTTCTAGATCGAATATTTAATAAGGAAAAGTTGTATCGAAAATCAAATCCGAATTTTTCCCGGAATTTAAACCTGAACCCAATATTCATTTGGAAAGTTAGCCTTGCAGGTTTATTATAATTACCGACGTCGCTTATGATCTCTTCGTTGTGTTCTTCAAAATAGCCAAAAAGAAATCCGGCTGACGGACCCGCAAAAATTGTAAACCAATCAATTTTAAAATGATAGAGTACAGGCAATTCAACATAATTTGTTCTGAATAAATATGATTCGTAGTCATTGTTTTCCGGGTCGGGATTTTTCCGGCTTCCTTTCTGAAAATAGGTGAGTTCAAGTTGCAAAGCGCTGCGTTTGGTAAAATCCCAACCAACAAAACCACCGGCAAAAATACCGGCTTTGTCAAACCCTGAATAAGTGTCACCGGCAACCTGTGAACCAACCAAACCTGCTGTCAGTCCACCATGGAAACTCTGAGCAAACATATCGTTGGCAGTGCAGAAAAACGCTATTAAAATAACTAGCTTAACTATTTTCATTATTTAGAATTTGACGGTCAAAGATAACAATCCAAATAATGCAATTTTGAAACGCTGAGAACCAAATTTTTATGATGTCAAATTCTTAACCTTAACTTAATGTTGTATAGCGGACTAAGGCATAATTATTAGTACTTTGGCTCATTAAATTATAAACCAATGGATTATAAAAAATTCAAGATCCTCCTGGTTGACGATGAAGAAGATATCCTTGAATTTTTAGGATATAATCTCCGTAAAGTAGGTTTCCAGGTTAGTATAGCCCACAACGGACTTGAAGCAATCGATGTTGCCAAAAAAGAAATACCGCACCTGATCATTATGGATGTAATGATGCCTGAAATGGATGGGATTACAGCAGTTGAAGAAATCAGGAAATTAAAAAACCTTAACAAGACGCTGATTGTGTTTTTAACTGCAAGATCAGAAGATTACTCCCAAATTGCAGGTTTTGAAGCAGGTGCTGATGATTTTGTTTCGAAGCCAGTTAAAATTAAAGTGCTTGTTAGCAGAATTGTCGCAATGCTCCGCAGGTCGATAAAAATGGAGATAGGGGAATCTATTGAGGTAAATGATTTAATCATTGATCCGGACAGGTATATTGTGATCAAAAATGATGAGGAAATCATACTACCTAAAAAAGAATTTAAACTTCTACAACTGCTGGCATCTTCTCCAAATAAAGTATTTAGCCGAGAGGAAATATTTTCAAGGGTCTGGGGTGACGATGTCGTCGTAGGTGATCGTACTATCGATGTTCATATAAGAAAAATCCGTGAAAAAATAGGCATTGATAATATAAAAACCGTTAAAGGAGTTGGTTATAAATTTGATGCTTGATTCATATAAATTTTATGTTTACATCTAAACCTGTTGGTATTGCAATTATTGATGCTTTGGTTATAACTGTCATTGCAACAATACTATATATTTTAATAGTTCTTGTTGTCTTTACACCGATATTTACACCTCTGTTCTTTTATGTTCCCGCTATTTTCATCACTTCATACCTTATTGTCAAATATTCGATTAACAAATTTATTTACGAGAAACTTAAAATAATCTATCGAACCATTGGTAAATCCAAAACAGAAAAGAATTCTGATCATAATAAAGGAGATGAAGATGTTCTTTCAATTGTTAACCAGGCTGTATTAGAATGGAGTGCTGAGCAAAAAAAGGAAGTTGAGGAATTGAGGAATATGGGCATTTATCGAAGGGAGTTTATAGGTAATGTATCACACGAATTAAAGACGCCTATATTCAATATTCAGGGTTATATATTAACATTATTAGATGGTGGATTGTACGATGATGAAATAAATATAAAATATTTAAAACGCGCCAAAAAAAGTGTTAACCGGATGATAGCTGTTGTGGAAGATCTTGAAGAGATTTCCAGGTTTGAAGTGGGCGAACTTAAATTAAAATTGGAATCATTCGATATCAATGAACTTACGCAGGATGTTATCGAATATATGGAAATGAAAGCTTCCAAATCAAATTCCAGGATTGCACTAAAAACATCACCAAATCAATATTGTCCTGTTAATGCTGATAAAAAAAGGGTACGGCAAGTATTGATAAATCTTATTGACAATGCAATAAAATACGGTGATGCCGAAAAAGGTAAAATAAATATCTCTATTTATGATTTCCATGATTATTACTTGATCGAGGTTTCTGACAATGGGATAGGAATACCTGAAGAGTTTTTATACAGGGTTTTTGAACGGTTTTTCAGGACTGACCTGGCAAGGTCACGTAAAACTGGGGGATCTGGTTTGGGGCTGGCTATTGTTAAACATATCATAGAAGCACATAACCAAAAAATATCTGTTCGTAATAATCCTGATAAAGGAAGTACTTTTTCATTTTCGCTTGAAAAATCAAATTAGAATTTGAGGCCTATTTTTTTCGCTCAATAACGTACTCAATGAGATCTGTTAAGGCTATTCTTGATTGATTTTCAGGAAAACTATGCAACAACTCCAGGGCCTTTTCTTTATACTCAATCATTTTTTGTTTTGCATAATCAAGACCTCCCGATTGATTAATTTGTTCAATAAGCCAACTTACTTTTTCAGGTTTGTCTTTATGTCGTTTTACGATATTAATAATCTTTCGCTTTTCGGAAATGTTTGATTGGTTTAGCAGGAAGATAAGCGGAAGCGTCATCTTTTTTTCTTTGATATCAATACCAACAGGTTTACCTGATTTATTATCAATTTGCAGATCGAAAAGATCATCCCTGATTTGAAAAGCCATGCCTGCATATTCTCCAATTAGGTGCATTTTTTCTATGGAGGCCTTATCATCAATGGCAGAAGTAGCACCTGTTGAAAAGCATGATGCAAGCAAAGAGGCGGTTTTTTTTCGAATGATTTCGTAATAGACTTCTTCACTGATATCCAATTTCCGGGCTTTTTCCAATTGCAGTAATTCACCTTCGCTCATGTCTTTTACTGCACCTGAAACAATCTCTAGCAAGCCTACTTCTTTATTCTCTAGTGCCAATAGCATCCCTCTTGATAATAAAAAGTCACCTGCCAGAACCGCAATCTTATTTTTCCATAAATAATTGATTGAAAAGCGACCACGACGCTGGAAAGAATCATCAACAACGTCGTCATGCACCAGCGTTGCAGTATGCATCAACTCTATTAAAGTAGCTGCAATATAGGTTGATTGGTTAATGTTGTTAAACAAACCTGCACTGTAAAGCACAAAAAGCGGGCGCATTTGCTTACCTTTGCTATTCAGGATGTAACGCATGATCACATCCAGCAACGGCACTTTTGATTTAACCGTTTTCTGAAATAGGTTTTCGAAAGCTTTAAACTCAGCATTAACAGGCTTTTTAATCTCTTTCAGGCTTCGCATAGTCAAATATTATCGTCAGCAAAGGTACTGTTCTTATGGCGTTATTAAAATTTTTTAATCAACCTTTTAAAGGTTTGAAACGTTGGTAATTTGCTAGTCCTGACATAAAATAGCATGATAAATCCGATTGCTTTTGATTTAAGCCTAATTTTGCAAAAAGCTTTTGAATGCCTACTTTTTTATTTGATAAAATGATTTTCGGCCCGGTATACAGCCGACGGCTTGGTGTATCACTTGGTATTAATCTATTGCCAATTGATCGTAAATTTTGTAATTTCAATTGTATTTACTGCGAATGTGGATATACTGGTGCGCCAGGTGCAAAACTGGTATTGCCTGACAGATCCGGACTGAAAGAACTATTAATCATTAAATTACGAGAATTAAAAGGGACAACTAACGAACCCGATACCATTACATTTGCTGGCAATGGTGAACCTACAATTCATCCCGAATTCAGCGGAATTATTGATGACGCCATTGTAGTGAGAAACAAGTTTTCCCCGGCAACAAAAATCGGTGTTCTGTCAAATGCAAGCATGTTGCGTAAAACAAAAGTTGTTGAAGCCCTTAAAAAGATAGATCAAAATATACAGAAACTTGACACAGGCTTAGACGAAACACTCAACATACTCAACCAACCCCGACGAAAAATTACAATAGATACAATTGTTGAATACTTGGTGGCTTTCGATGGGAAATTGATTATTCAAACAATGTTCGTTCGTGGTGAATATAAAAAGCAATATGTCGACAATACCTCTGAAAAGGAATTGGCAGCATGGTTGCCGTTGATAAAAAAAATAAATCCTGAATATGTCATGATCTATACCATTGATCGTGAAACACCAACCCCGGGCTTAGAAAAAGTTCCTGAAGTTGAATTAAACGAAATTGCCAAAAAGGTTGAAGAACTGGGGATCAGGACCAAAGTTTATTATTGATCCAGAAGAAGAAAATTTTGTAATCAATCCATCTAAAGTATTCCTATAATAATTTTTTAAAAAGATTAATTTTTCTATATAAATATTGGACAACTTAAGACCTCTAGCATTATTCTTAATGATTCAAACCCATTCCTTTGCATTATCAATACCCTTACTTTAATTCTTAATTTACTACTTTTGCGCGCATGGAAAAAAAGGCAATTATACTAAGTGGAATACGGCCAACAGGCAACCTGCACCTGGGTAATTATTTTGGAGCTTTAAAGAATTTTGTGAAACTACAAGACACCAACGAATGTTACTTCTTTATTGCAGATTATCACATGCTCACAACGCACCCAAACCCTAAGGATTTACAGGGCAATGCAAGGCAGGTGATCATCGAATACCTCGCAGCAGGACTTGATCCGGAAAAAGCAACCTTGTACCTGCAAAGTGATCTTCCTGAAACAGCAGAATTGTATTTGTTTCTTAATATGAATGCCTATATGGGAGAGTTGGAAAGAGTGACTACTTTTAAAGATAAAGCCCGTAAACAACCTGATAATATTAATGCTGGCTTGCTTACCTATCCTACATTAATGTCCGCCGACATACTTATCCATAAGTCACACCTTGTTCCTGTTGGTAAAGACCAGGAACAACATTTAGAAATGACCAGGACTTTTGCAAAACGATTTAACCGAATGTACAAGGTGGATTACTTTCCTATTCCACGCGCCTTTAATTTTACAGACGATTTAGTAAAGATCCCGGGATTGGATGGTTCCGGAAAAATGGGAAAATCAGAAGGAGAAGGGAATGCTGTTTTTCTTGGGGAAGATCCAAAATCAATTCAGAAAAAAGTAATGCGTGCTGTTACCGATAGTGGCCCAACTGAAATGAACCAGGTAAAACCTGAACCTATTCAAAATCTTTTTGATTTAATGAAAGTTGTTTCAAAACCGGAGGTGGTTCAGGACTTTGATGAGTTGTATAACAATTGCACCATTCGCTATGGTGATCTGAAAAAGAAATTGGCTGAGGACATGATTGCTTTTACTGAATCTTTCCGTGAAAAAATCAGGGAATTATCAGCTAACCAGGACTATATTTCCAAAGTAATTGAAATGGGAGCTGAAAAAGCACGTGCAAGTGGAGTTCCAAACTGTTCGGGATGTAAGGGAAATAATTGGTTTTAGGAAGATTTATTAAAGAGGGCTTCACGCAGAGATACAAAGGCGCAGCGGCTGGATCTGCTTCAAGCGTACTCGCTTGAAACAGAATAGAGTCAATGAAAGAGTAAAAAATATTTTCAACTTTTCTCACCTTTCCGCCTGCCAAAGCAAAGCGGCGGACAGGTTGGGGGAGATGCTGCAAGGCAGAAGGGGACATGATAGAAAACAAAACAAATATAAAAATACAGCCTGAAAAGGCGGTTCTGGTTGGTCTGATTACCAGGTATCAGGACAAGCAAAAGGTTGATGAGTACCTTGATGAATTGGCGTTTCTTGTTGAAACAGCAGGCGGCATACCCGAAAAGAGATTTGTGCAAAGTCTGGATCTTCCCAATTCGAAAACCTATGTTGGTTCAGGGAAATTAGATGAAATAAAGCAGTATGTAAAAGCTGCTGAAATGGACATTGTTGTATTTGACGATGAGTTAGGACCATCACAAATCAGGAACCTGGAAAAAGAGTTAGAATGTAAAATCCTTGACAGGACAAATTTAATCCTTGATATTTTTGCAAAACGAGCACAAACTGCCCATGCCAAAGTTCAGGTTGAATTAGCACAGTACCAATATTTATTGCCTCGGTTAACCCGGATGTGGACTCACCTTGAAAGACAGCGTGGTGGAATTGGATTAAGAGGACCGGGTGAAACTGAAATTGAAACCGACCGCCGAATCATCCGTGATAAAATTTCTTTGCTCAAGAAAAAGCTTGTTCAGATTGACAAACAAAAGGCTACCCAACGGAAAAACCGTGGGAAAATGGTGCGGGTTGCCCTAGTTGGTTACACCAATGTTGGTAAATCAACCTTAATGAACTTGCTAAGCAAGTCTGATATTTTTGCTGAAAATAAATTATTTGCAACCCTTGATACTACTGTGCGAAAAGTGGTTATTGAGAATTTACCTTTTCTTCTTTCTGATACGGTAGGTTTTATCCGTAAACTACCCCACGATTTAGTTGAATCTTTTAAATCTACACTCGATGAAGTAAGAGAGTCGGATATTCTTTTACATGTTGTTGATATTTCTCACTCCGAATTTGAGGACCAGATTAAAACAGTAAACGAAACTTTATCAGAAATAGGCGTAGCTGAAAAACCGGTCATCATGGTGTTCAATAAAGTAGATGCTTACACTTACATTAAAAAAGATGAAGATGACTTAACCCCAGCCACTGAGGAAAACATGAGTCTGGATGAGCTTAAAACCAGTTGGATGGCCCAAGACAATCATCCTTGTGTTTTCATTTCTGCAAAAACAAAAGAAAACTACGATCCTTTTAAAAAACTGCTTTACGAACATATCCGTAAAGTTCATACCGTTCGTTATCCATACAATGATTTCTTGTATTAATGACAGTCATCTGGATCATAATAGGCTTGTTGCTGTTGTTCGTCCTGCTTTTCAGAATTATGATGAATGGTTTCCGAAATCCTCAGAGAAAGCACACAACAACACCATTAGAAATAGGTATACCGTTTGAAGCAGTCAGGTTTAAAACACAAAATGATTGCTCGCTCTATGGTTGGTGGATGTTAAAAGACAAGAACTGTCCAACTATAGTTTTAGTACATGGCTGGGGAAGGAATGTAGGACGAATGATACCCTATATCGAAAAATTGAATAACCAACAATTTAATTTACTCACATTTGATGCACGGCATCATGGGAGTAGTGATAAAGATAAGTTGTCGACCATAAAAAAATTTGCCGAAGATATTTCATCAGCGATTGATTTTGCACAGCAAAGAATAAATGGTGATTCAAAGATCGGTGTTGTCGGACTTTCTATTGGAGGTGGCGCAGCTATCTATGCCGTCAGCCCATGATGAACGCATAAAGAGTATTGTGACTGTTGGTGCATTTGCCAATCCGCTGGATGTAATGAAATTACAACTCTCAAAAAGACATGTCCCTTATTACCCGGTTGGATTGATATTGCTCCGGTATCTGGAATTTCTGGTAGGATTTAAATTTAATGAAATTGCTCCCGAAAAACACATTCAACATACTGATGCAAAAATCTTGTTAATTCATGGAACTGATGATCTTACAATACCCATCTCACATGCGAAACGCTTAATAAACGATTCGAAAAAAGATAACGTTGAACTTTGGGAAATTGAAAACAGGGGTCACTCAGATTGTCATAAAGAAGAAGGCTATTGGAATAAGATCAATCAATTTCTGGCTGAATCATTAAATTAATCAATAAAAATGGCAATAGTTATTTTGTAAATTCGCTTGCAAGAACCACCAGAATAAATGAAACGTATTCAATTTTTATTGTTATCTGTTCTTTCGGGATTGCTATTTGCATTTGCATGGCCTGAGAGAGGGTTTAATCCACTCATTTTTGTCGCATTTGTTCCCTTATTTTTTGTTCAACAGCAATTGGGAGATAGAAAAAAGTGTGGTATGTTCTGGTACTCCTGGCTTGCTTTTCTTATTTGGAATTCGTTAACAACCTGGTGGATATGGTATAGTACCGATGTAGGGTCAATTCTGGCAATATTGTTGAATTCGTTATTTGTCGCAGTTATTTTTCAATTGTTTCATATTTCAAAGAAAAAGCTCTATCAAAACAAACAAGGATTCGCCATCCTCATATTTTACTGGATTAGCTGGGAATATTTTCATATGAACTGGGACCTGACCTGGTCGTGGTTGAACCTTGGAAATGTATTTGCATCAAGTCCTAAATGGATTCAATGGTATGAATATACCGGCACACTTGGAGGTACGGCCTGGGTTATCATTATTAATATTTTAATTTATCATTTGATCAAAAGTTTATTCATTGACAAACATAAAAAGTTAGCCTTGATCAATGGTTCAATAGCATCGATCCTTGTTATTGCTCCAATACTTTTATCGGTAATCATATATAACAATTATGATGAAGATGAAAATCCTGTTGAGGTGGTGGTTGTACAACCCAATACTGACCCCTATAATGAAGCTTATGATTTAAATCCTGAAGAACTACTTCAAAAAAACTTAACACTGGCGAAAAAAGAAATTACAGAAAATACTCGATTTGTTGTATTTCCTGAGTCTACCCTTTATGATGGCCGGTTTAGTATTTGGGAAGAAAATTTTTGGAGATCACCCTTGTTGCAAATGGTTCAACAATTTACGTTTGAGTTTCCGAATATTTCCGTAGTAATAGGTGCTTCAACATTCAGAAATATTGAAGAAGGAGAGACGAAAACAAATGCTGCAAGAAAATATAGAAACGCAGACAAATATTATTATGCTTACAATACAGCACTTTTAGTTGATACCTCTAGCATTATACAGGCCCATCATAAATCGAAGTTAACTCCTGGTGTTGAAATTATGCCTTCATGGGGTATTTTGAAGCCCATCGAAAGCCTGGCTATTGATCTTGGTGGAACAATAGGTACACTTGCCAGAGATGAGCGCACTGTTGTTTTTGAAGATAAAGGGCATGTTAAAGTTTCTCCAATAATTTGCTACGAATCAGTTTATGGTGAGTTTGTCGCCAAAACGATCAATGAAGGAGCAGGTTTGATATTTGTTGTAACCAATGATGGGTGGTGGGGAAACTCGCCAGGTCACAGACAACATTTTTTATTTTCGATATTAAGAGCAATCGAAACCAGACGAAGTGTCGCACGTTCAGCAAACACAGGTATTTCTGCCTTTATCAACCAGAGAGGAGACGTATTTCAGAAAACAAAATATTGGGAACCGGCAGTGATCAAACAACAACTGAATGTCAACAATGAACTTACTTATTATGTTCGCAATGGAGATTATATCGCTAGAGTCTCGATATTTGTTAGTGTACTGGTTTTCCTGATTTCCATTACACAAGGTTTTTTACGCAAGCGAAAAAGTACTTTTTAGAACCAATCATAATTACATCCTTTTTAGCAATTTCTGATTCAAATCTGTTAATGATTCGATTTAAACAATTGTTATTCAGTAATTAATGCAACGTATAATGGTTTAAAACCTGTTATTTAATGTTAAATCATGGAACTTTTAATCGTTCAAGTTGTTTTTTGATAGAACTTTGCATCAGAATTCAGCAAATTTGTCAGACCTTTTCACATCAGGCACAATTGTTGCAAATCTGATTAGGAGTAATTTTGATAAAGATATGCACGACGAAGAATTTAAAAAAGAACTTGACGAACTTTTCAACCTGTTTAAAAAACTAGTTGATAAGAAAGATATGAAAGACATTCCTGGGGTTAACCAGTTTATGCTTCAGCAATTCCAGTTCTTTTTCAATAATTACGATACGATGAAAGACCAGATTGCTGAACAACTTCAAGGGCAGTTTGGCGATTCAGTGAAAGATATGGTAAGGACACTTGTTCAGCAATTAAAAGAGGAACTTGATGAAGATGAGTTGCTCACTTACACAGAAGAAGAGGACGTTCCATTAGTTCAGATTGATGATGTAGGTTCAAGCCTTGCCGAAATCGATGAATTACTAACCAATCCGGATCTTACTGAGGATCAGATTAACGAATTACTTGACAGGCGGTCGAAACTTTAAATCGGATGTTTATCATTCATCTATAACCCAATTGTAGCACCTGCTTATTCTATGGCCAATAAAATAAAATTGTGGTTTTCAAATTACTTTAAGAAAAAGAAACCACTCTCCATTTTTTTCGATGTACTTTTTATCATATTGGTGATTTTAATGCTAATACCTGCAACCCGAAAGGAGTTATCTTCATTTATCATCAGATCCACATCTCTGCCAGCTTCTACATTAGATGAAGATGATCAATTTACCATCAACAGTCAAACACGAACATGGAAATTATATGATTATAATGGAAAGGTTTATGAGTTTAATGAACTAACTGATAAACCGGTATTTTTAAATATGTGGGCTACATGGTGTCCACCATGTGTAGCTGAGCTACCCGCCATCCTTGATCTATATCAAAACAATAAAGAGTTTTCAAATTTTATCCTGGTAAGTTATGAGAACCCTGAGTTGGTAAAGGCATTTGCTGAAAAGAATGGGTACACCGATTTACCGTTTTATTATACCGCAACTACACCTACCGATTTCGAAAGCCAAAGTATTCCCACTACCTTTATTATCAACAAGAAAGGAAAGGTGATGCTAAAAAAGAAAGGTGCAGCGAGATGGAATTCTGACAAAACAGTGCAATTGCTTAAACAATTGTATGAAGAATAAACCGTTAATGGTTCAAATGTTATCTTTGCGAATTGAAAAACACAAAAAATGAAAAAATATAAAATCCTCTTATTACTCATAATCGCAGCTATATTTACTACTTCTATCTCTGCCCAGGTTTTAAGCGAAAGTGCAAAGCGTAAAGTAACTGTTGGTGTTGATTTGTTTACTGATATTGTTTTGTTTGATAACGATCCGGCTTTTCTGCCAGCAGATTTTGAATTCAGGACGATTAACCAGGGGGTGAATGTGTTTGCGATGTATAATTTCCAGATTGGAAAAAGCATGTCATCTTTAGCAATTGGGCTTGCAATAAGGAACCATAATTTATATTCAAGAAACTCTAAAATTACCGATATAAAAGCAGATTCAATTATATATTCAACAATTGACCAAAATTTTAAACGTACCAAAATCAACCTGACTTATCTTGATCTTCCAGTCGAATTTAAATACAGAACTGAAAGTGGTTTTAAATTAGGAATAGGACTAAAAGTGGGATACAAAATTGCAACGAAAGAAAAATATGTTGGTGACAGGCCTGAGGATAACGTTGGTGTAAGCGTAAAATCGAAGAAAATTAATCAGGTCGAAGACTGGACATTTGGTGGAACCCTGCGTATAGGATATAAATGGATTAGTGTATTTGGTTATTACCAGTTTAATTCATTCTTCAGAAGTGGCAAAGGTCCACAGTTTACACCAATATCATTAGGAATAACAATCACACCATTCTAAATAGCGGCCTATTCATTAAAAACTACCGTTAATACAACCTGACCTACAATACCCAGGCTTTCTTTACTGATGTTTTCAAGATTATCATCCACTGTGTGCCAGTGCTCAAAAAAGCTTCTTGGTCCATTAACAGGCTCCAGGTGAATGATATCAATAGATGGAATTTTTGCTATCCGGTTTACATGAACATGATCATCATTAATGGCTGGACCTTCTTCGTTTAAGAAATACTTGCTATACCCAATATCTGAAGCTGTGGCCCAAACCAGATCAAGATAATATCTGGCGTATTGCTGCGAAAAGTATTCTTTCCGATAGGCTGGATTTTCAACACCTACCATATCTAATAAAATGCCGAATGATGCATCATAACCATAGATATGAGGACTGCTTGACCAATATTGTGAACCCAGGCCCCAAAATTTGTCATCGTATAAGTTTAGTTGTGTTGGAGGGCCCCAATCCTCAAGGTCGAAGAAAATAATATCAATACCTACATCTGGTTTCCGTGTTGAAAGTTGTCGGGCAACTTCCAGTAATACACCTACGCCACTGGCACCGTCATTTGCACCATCAATTGGTGTATTGTGTTTAGTTTCATCTGTATCGTGGTCAGCAAAAGGCCTGGAGTCCCAATGTGCCATTAAGAGAACGCGTTTAGGATCATCGGGTTTAAATGATGCGATGATGTTTTTTCCATTACGGCTTACCTCATCATATGTCCGTGCTTTGAATTTTTGTACAATAACAGTGTCTGCATATTGATTCATTTTATCTGCAAGCCACGAGGCACATTTTGCATGTGCTTCAGTTCCGGGAATACGAGGACCAAATAAAACTTGTTTTTCAACAAAATGATAAGCTGAATCAGCATTGAATTGCGGAACAACAACTGTTTTCTTTTCTTTTTTCTTACTCTTTGAATTGTGTTGTTTTATGAGGCTGATCGCATGATGAGAGTAAAACCAGAATCGTGATGAATGAGATAATTATTTTATTGTTTCTCATAAAATCTTTATAAAATATAACGTGTTAAAAAACTTTGCGAAAATAAACAACTTAAAATAGTTTAGAAGATACTCCGAATTTATTTGTAAAAACTGTTTCAACCAAAGGTCTTCGTTTTCGTTCTTCAAATTCTGATTTGTTCATTTCAAGAGGTAGTAGTTCAGGATCACCATAATAACCAAATGCAGTAACAGAAATGGGTCGGTAATCATCAGGTATTTCAAATGATTCTATTGCTTTCTCAGCAGTAAACCCACTCATCTGATGCCCGATAAGTCCTTGGTTTACTGCCTCAGTAACCATCATTGCAACAGCTTGCCCAGTGTCGTATTGATAGGTTTCGTTAGGCAGGCTTTTAAAATCATAAACCTTTTTTCCCAGGTTTAAAACCAGTACCGGTGCTCTAACTGTCCATTGCTGGTTCCATTCAACCAGCGATTCAAATATTTTTTCCCAGCTCCCATCGCCTTTTTGGCCAACAATAAAACGCCAAGGCTGTTCATTCCTTGCTGAGGGTGCCCAGCGGGCCGCTTCAAAAATACTTTGCAGTTTTTCTTTTTCAACTGGTTTTTCGCTAAAAGCCCGTGGACTCCAACGATGCTTAAATAGTTCACTTACAGGGAAATTGTTGTTAGTTGGCTTTTTCATAGATAATAAAAGGTTTTTGGTTAAAATATCATCGTAAATATAGCGCCTTCACCCTTTTTTGAGCGAACACTGATACTTCCTTTGTGCATTTGCATAATCTGCCTTGATAAACTCAGCCCAATGCCTGAACCGGTTTTCTTTGAGGTGAAAAAGGGCATAAATATTTTGTCGAGTATATCCTGAGGAATTCCTTTACCATTATCAGCAATTTCTATCATGGTTCTGTTGTTAAGATTAACCGAAGCAACAATAGTTATTCTTGGTTTTTCAGTATCTTTTAGTGCATCCATGGCATTTAACAACAGATTGATCAGAACTTGATCAACAAGGTCCGGATCAGCAAGTATTTTCAAATCCTGCGGATAAATCCGTAATTTACATTCAATGCCAAGGGCTTCGAATTTGGGGTTCATTAACTCCAACGCTCTTTCGAATAAGGTATTAATTGTAAAATGCCTGAAATTGGGCTTTGGAATGCGGGTAAGATTACGATACAATTCAACAAAGCTTAATAAACCCTTGCTCCGGCTTTCGATGGTTGATATGGCATGAACAATACTCTCCAGACCTTCATTTTCCTCTTCATTAAGTTTTGGATTGGACTTAGTGTATTCGTCAAGCATTCCGTTTACTGTTGATGCCAGGGAGGAAATGGGTGTAATAGAGTTCATGATCTCGTGTGTAAGCACCCTGATTAACTTTTGCCATGATTCAATCTCTTTTTGTTCCAACTCGGGGTGTATATCCTGGAATGATGCAAGCATATATTCTTCACCACGCATACGGAAAGCTGTAGCATTGATGGATATTTGCAGCATTTCGTCTTCAACAAACAATTTAACAAGGTTTTTATCGCCCGCCTTCATACTTAAAAGTACCTCAGGTAATTCTGTGGATACTGCTTTAAGGTGCTCAATTTTACGGAGGTGCTTGACTTGCAATAATCTTTTAACAGAATTATTATAAACATCCACATCACCATTTGTTTTATATACGATGATCCCGATACTGACATGCTGGATAACGGTAAGCAGGTAGTTAAAATGTTCTTCTTTTTCTGTTTTGTTCTTATTAAAAGCTTCGATGACCTGGTTAAACTCATTATTCAGCCCTTCGAAACTTTTGCCCAATTCATTTTCGGTGAAGGTGGATGTAAAATCGGCATGTCGAATCGATTCAAAAAAGCGCCGTAGTTTTTGGTTTGTTTGTTCAGTATATCGGATAAGTGAGATTACCTCCACAATCAAAAGCAAAGAAAGAATTAATGTGCTAACGGCATAAGCAGTTTCCTGATGTAATAAAAAAATCAGGAGAATGGTAATTACGATAAGGATTACACGCAATACAACCTGAAGACGAAAACGTTTATATACCATGTTTTTCTATCCTGCGATACAATGAAGCCCTTGTAAGGCCAAGTTCCTTGGCAGCGCGACTAATGTTCCCACCATGTTTATCAACTACTTTTCGGATTAATATTTTCTCAACTTCTCCAAGGTTCATATTGTCAGGGCTGAAATCATCATTTTTCTTATCGGAATTTTCCTCCATAAAAAAGTCTTGTGGCTGAAGGATATTTGATTCACTCAGAATGACGGCTCTTTCCACAGCATGCTGTAGCTCACGAATATTGCCGGGCCAATCATGTTTTTGTAATCTCTTCAATGTGCCGGCTGTGATGCGTTTTTTTGCAATTTTGTACTTTTTACAATATACGTCCAGGTAATATTCAACAAGTGGTTCGATGTCTTCGAGCCTTTCCCGTAATGGAGGCAATGCTATTTCAACAGTATTGATGCGATAAAGCAAATCCTGTCGAAATTTATTTTCATTTACCATTTGATATAGTGGCATATTGGTAGCACAAATTAATCTTATATCAATAGGAATTTCCTTGTTCGAACCTAACCTGACAACCTTTCTGCTTTGCAGGACACTCAACAATTTCGACTGCAGATTTTGCGATAAATTACCTATTTCATCCAAAAAAATAGTGCCTTTGGATGCTACTTCAAACCGGCCCGCCCTATCTTCTTTGGCATCAGTAAAAGCACCTTTTTTGTATCCGAAAAGCTCACTTTCGAACAAACTCTCAGTTATCGCACCCAAATCAACATTTATAAAAACATTGTTGTTTCGTAGTGAAGCCCTGTGAATTGCCCGTGCAACAACTTCTTTACCGGTTCCATTCTCACCCAGAATAATGACATTTGCATCTGTTTTAGCTACTTTTAATGCAACAGACATCACTTTTTCCATTGCCGGAGAAGAGCCGATGAGGCTATGTTGACCATGATCCTGGTCAGCAATTAAGCACTTTTTGGGTTGACCGAAGACTTTCCAGTTCTACTTTTGATTCGCGAATACTTAAGAGAAGCCTGAATAGTGGCAAGTAATTTCTTGTTATCCCAGGGTTTTAAAATAAAGTTCGTGGCTCCTTCTTTAATACCCTGAACAGCCAGTTCTATATCACCATATCCGGTAATAAATATGACTGTCGCTGCCGGATCATTTTCCAGTATTACATTTAACCAATGAAAACCTTCCTTACCACTTGTGGCTTCCCTCGAGAAATTCATGTCAAGAAGGATCACATCGTAATTGTCGTTTTTAAGGAGATCGGGGATGTTTTGTGGGTTTTTCTCAGTATGCACAATATTGATATGCTGCCTGAGATACATTTTAGCGGCTAACAAAATATCAGTATCATCATCAACAATAAGCAGCCTGGCATTGATTTTTCCCATAATATGTTGGTGTTAAACGTTGGCGAATTAATTGGAAATAAAGGTACTGATTAAATGTCCATCATTGTACAAAAATATGGACGATTTCGAACAATAAAAGTTACACATTCTTAAAAAATATTTTATATATTGCTCAATTGCAATATTATACAGCTATTGGCACAGAATTAGTTAAACTTTGTTAAGAAACATTAATGAATATATGGTTATTTTTTACTTCGTGAGCTTGAGTAATTGAGAAGCCGGATGTTAAGTGGACATATTAATTAAAAGTTTTTAGTAGATATTACTGAAACATTAACATGTCTGGATTTTCCGGACAATTTCTTAAGCGAAAAATGATAGTTACAGAAGGTATAATAAAGGTATTTCAAGCTGAGGATGTTGAAACCATCGCATTAAAAAATGTAAGTTTTGAAATCGAAAAAGGTGATTTTGTCACGATTATGGGACCATCCGGTTGTGGCAAAACAACGCTTTTAAATATCCTTGGATTAATTGATAATCCCAACACAGGCAAATATTTCCTTTTCGATCAGGATGTCCTGCGGTTGAATGAAAAACAAAAAACCGAATTAAGAAAGCAAAATATCGGATTTGTATTTCAAAATTTTAACCTGATTGATGAATTAACCGTACAGGAGAACATCGAATTGCCTTTAATCTATTTGGGCTGGAAAAAGAAGGAAAGAAAAGCCAGGGTTGAAGAAGTAATCGACAAGATGAGTATCAGTCATCGAAAAAATTTGTTTCCAATTCAATTATCCGGAGGTCAGCAACAACGTGTTGCTGTTGCACGGGCAGTTGTTGCCAATCCTCCTTTAATACTGGCTGATGAACCTACCGGCAATCTCGACTCGATGCATGGCGAAGAAGTAATGAACTTGCTCAATGACCTGAACAAAGAAGGAACTACAATCATCATGGTATCGCACTCGCAAAGAGATGCCTCATATAGCCGTAGAACGATACACTTATTTGATGGACAAATAATCAATGAAAATTTAAATAATCTTTTATAAACTAATCAGTGTTAGCCAATTATTTTAAAATAGGATTCAGGATTTTAAATCGCCAACGGAGTTATACCTTTTTAAACATCGTTGGTCTTGGAATTGGTATTGCTGTTTTCGTTTTTATTTATTTGTACGTGCAAAGTGAAATACGTTTTGACAGACATTGGACCAATGGTAACCAGATTTACAGGATATGGAACGAATACGCATTAGATAGTCATGTGGAGAAGATAGCAATTTCGCCTTTTAGGATTGCTGGTGACCTTAGAAAAATTTTCCTGGCGTAATGGCTTCTACAAAATTGTTTTTTACTGACCCTTCCGATGTAAATGATATGTCTTCATTAACTTACAATGGAGAAGTGCATGAAATTTCTGACATTACAATAAGTGACTAGTTTATTATTCCAGTTATTTGACTACAATTTTATTGAAGGTGATCCTGAAACCGCATTGGTTGAACCCAACTCCATCGTTATTAGCACAGATGTAGCAAATCAGATATTTGGAACCAGTGCTGCAATTGGTGAGAAATTAAGTACAACACTTCGCGAATATACTGTAACTGGTGTGATAGATAAAACGAATCATGTATCGCATCTGAACTTTGATGCTGTTGTTTCACAAAATTCACTATTAGCAGAAGAAATTGAAAGAATGAGACAGAACTGGTTTCGAATGCATGTGCATTCTTACGTTAAACTAGCTGATACAGTTGATGTAGCAAGTTTTGAAACCAGGTTTAATGAATATGTAAAAAACGATATGGATGCTTACATTGATAGTACAGGTGTGATCATTAACGGATATACATATTACCATTTTGAGCCACTTGCAGATGTTCATTTTAACACGGAATTAAAATACGATAGTCCGTCCAATATTGATTTCAACTACCTGATCATTTTCAGCATCATTGCCGGTTTCATTTTACTTACAGCTTCTATAAACTATATAAACCTTGCTATGGCTCGATCGCTTAAAACGTGCAAAGGAGATTGGGGTTCGTAAGGTGCTTGGCGCTTATCGCAAGCAATTAACTATGCAACACATCAGTGAGGCATTTATCGTCACCACCATTGCATTTATTCTTGCCTTGTCGCTGGTCGAACTACTTATGCCTCAATTCAATGCTTTGGTTGGTAAAAACTTGACACTTGTAGGCACTTTGTTTTCAAGAGAAGGAATATTCTTTGGTCTTGTACTCATCTTAATGATCATCGCTTTGGCAGTAATTAGTGGGATATTTCCGGCATTCATTCTGTCTACTTTCAACCCGGTTAATGTTTTAAAAGGAAATAATTTTTTCTTTAGTGTAGCTGGTAAACGAAAATTATCTGCTGGAGGCATTCGAAAAATATTGGTCACAATCCAATATATCGTCTCTGTTGGGATGATTATTGCTACGGCTATCATTTTTGCTCAAATGAGTTTCTTAAAAGACCATGAACTTGGCTTTGATAAAGAAAACGTGTTGGTTATCAATGTCCCCGACGATACCAGTTTCAGTGAACGATCAGAGAAATTTGTTGAAGCACTTGGCGAACATCCTGCTATATCAGGAGTTTCGGCAACACAAAATGTTCCTGGTTATACACATGGTAAATTTATGTTTTATACCGGCGATACCAATGATAAAGGTTTGCAAACGGTAGCTTTTTATGCTGTTGATAAAAACTTCTTCAAGGTATTGGATATTCCACTGATAGATGGGAGCTTTTTTGAAGTTGAAGTAGAGGATGATACTATCCGAAACTACATACTTAACGAGTCTGCTGTAGCATTATTTAATTTGGAAAATCCAGTTGGTAAAAAACTGGATGCTTCAATATTTGAAAGACAAAATGGAAGGGTTACTGGAGTAATAAAAGATTTTAATTATTTTTCGTTGTATACTGATGTTGAGCCACTTATTTTCATGTATTGGACTAAAAGAAGCAGGTATATCCTTGTTAAAATTGATAAAGGTCAGAGAGATGCAGCAATGGCATTTGTTGGTTCCACCTGGGAAAAGTTCAATCCGGGTCATTTTATGCATTACACCTACCTTGAAGATAAACTTGAAAGTTTATATGCAGCTGATATGAAGATGCTTTCGCTATTTATTTACTTTTCCATTTTCGTTATTTTTATTTCCAGCCTTGGCCTTTATGGTTTATCATCATTCCTTATTGAGCAGCGCACAAAGGAAATTGGGATCCGGAAAGTATTGGGTGGCGATGATAACCGCATCATCATGCTTTTAGTAAAAGATTACCTGGTTCTTGTTTTTATTGCCGGACTGATAGCCTCACCCATTGTTTATTTTTTAATGAATGAATGGTTGAATAGCTTTGCAGTTCGAATCAGTATAAATGGATGGTATTTTATTGCAGGAATTTTAGTGGCACTCGTTTTTGCTTTCCTTACTGTTTTAACAAGGTCGTACCATGTTGTACGTCAGAATCCTGCTTTTGCACTAAAATATGAATAGAAACTTTTAGATACCCAGTTGTATTTTCAAATCTTTAATTCTCGACTTGCTGACGTTCACCCGGCTTCCATCTTTTAGAATTACCAGGTAGCTTTCTTTACCATAACGCTCTATCTTCTCTATATAATCAAGGTTGATGATACTTGAGCGATGAACACGTGTAAAAAGTTCTTGAGGCATACTGGTTTCGAGATAGTTCATGGTTTCCTTTTTCAGGTATTTTTTCTCTTTGGTGAATATTTCGACATAATCATCCAATGCCTCAATGCGGATGACTTCTGAAACAGGAACTACATCAATTTTACTACCCGTTTTAATAAATAAACGCTCAATCTCTTTGTGGTCTTTTTTAACTGTTTTTGAAAGTGTTTGTATATTATCAGTATTGGTGCTTTTTTGTTTCAGGCGTTCGAATACTTTTTCGATTGCTTCGTCAAACCGTTGTTTTGAGAAAGGCTTCATCAGGTAATCAACAGCACTCAGCTCAAAAGCTTTAATAGCATATTGATCATAAGCTGTTGTAAAAATAATTTGCGGCAGTTCATCAAGCAACTCAATCACTTCAAAACCTGTTAATTTTGGCATTTGGATGTCCAAAAAAACGATATCAGGTTTGTTTTCATTAATCGTTTTTACTCCACAAAACCCATCAGCACATTCAGCGATCAGTTCAATGTTGTCATGATTTTTTAAATAAGCCTTTACCAATTCGCGGGCAGGCATTTCGTCTTCAACAATAATTGCACGAAGTTTATTCATTGTCTCCATTTGCAGGTAATTTTAATATAGCCTTAAAAATCATTTTGTCAGCAATTGTTTCTAGCAGGTCCTGGCGTTGATAGATCAATTGCAGCCGTTTTCTAATGTTTGAAAGGCCAATCCCATGTCCAACTTTTTTAGTGGCTTCAGGATCGTAATCATTCGCTATTTCAATTTTCACAAAACCGTTTTCCTTTTTGCAGGATAGTTCAATCAATACCTCTTCAGTACTATGATATACGCCATGCTTAATTGAATTTTCAATTAGTGGTTGCAATATCATATTGGGTATTTCAAAGTTAATGCAATATTCAGGAACTTTCCAGTTAAAATTAAGCCGGTGGCCAAATCTTACTTTTTCAATTGCAAGATACCGGTCAATATTTTCAAATTCTTTTTTGAGGCTTGTCTTTTCGTCTTTGTCATGAGTTAATGAGTACCGTAAAAAATCAGATAGTTTTATCACCATTTCCTGGGCTTTCTCAGGGTCAGATATTGTTAGCGAACTTATCGAGTTCAGGCTATTGAAAAGGAAGTGGGGGTTGATTTGAGATTTCAGGGCGTTTAATTCAGCCTCCTTAACTAGTGTTTGCATTTCACCTTCAATCTTTAACTTATCCTGTAAGTCTTCATAATACAAGATCATATAATAAAACATGATGAAGAGCAGGTAGTAAAAAATTCCGGTTACGGCACGCCACGGGATACTTTCATTTAAAAACTGAATATAAGGCTGATCATCAGCATACATATAATACAATGAAAAATATCCGATGGCTAACCAGATTGCAATGGTTACAATAGCAATAATAAGGTGGTTCACGATAACATCGAACACCGATTGCGAATCGCGCAAATTAAAGCGCAAAACATACCAAAGGTTGAATCCGATTATGGCAAAGAGTCCATTAAAAATGGCCGAATCAGTCAAACTGGTAAGGCCATTAATTCCATAAAAGAAGTTAATAATAAAGGTATGGATACCGAAAATCAGTACCCAAACCGTTATGAATGTTATTAAATAACTTCTGTTCTTAGATATAGGATTTAGCATGCTTTCTTATTAACTAACGATAGATAGTTGTGTTTACTATATTGGTTAATAATTTTTTATTTCAACGCCGCCAAAAAGAACCAGTCCTTTGATCAGAAGCACTTTTTCAGTAACTTCTTCTGAAGGTTTGATATGACGTTTATCGGTATATCCACCAAATAATGAAACTGCTTCAGATTTTACTTGCCAGCTTCCCGGGACAATAAATTTAGTGCCACCAAACATAGTGAACACATCAACCACAGCTCCTTCACCTGACATTACTGATTGAGTAAGGTCTATTTCAGAACCACCAAATATGGCTGTAATATTGCCACCTTTCAGGTTTTGGGAAGCGTAGCGTTTGTTGCCTCCGCCAAAAATTGACACGTCGTCAATGTATTCTGTGTCGAATGTTCCATCTGGGTTAAGCGTTCTTCTTCGGCCTAAGCCCATTTTGCCATGAACATTACGACGTGTAAGGATAATCAATCCTATTCCTATCAATACCAACGGCCAGAAAACCTGGTGCAGCATGATATTAAAATCAAATAAACTGGGTAACCAGAACACAACACCCAAACCAATTAGGATGTAACCCGTCATTCTGTTCTCACTTGAAAAAACGATAATAATTCCGATGATAATGAGAATTGTTTTCCAGTTGAATATCAGGTTTTTTACTGAGAAATTTACTATATCGAATGTGTCGAGAAACAATAAGCCACCTGCAATAATCAGCAGGATGGCGGCTATACTTCTTCTATCAATTGATTTTTTGTCTTCCATTTCAAAATCATTTTATAATTGTAAAGCAAAACTATTGCTTAGCAGCACTAATGTAAATAAAAAATCGGTGAGCAAGTGAAAAACGTCGGTGAGTGGAGAAAGAATTTGTCATTTAAGTTCAATTCATGAATTGCTATTAAAATTCAATCCGTTTGCACCCACCCAATAAAATTTTTCGAATACACTTTTAATAGCCTCTTCATAAGCATCAAACGATTTTGTTTTTTTTATTGCATTAAAAACTTTTTTTGGATGATCAAATGAATATGCCATATTACTCCACAATTCTTTCATAACACTTATTGAATGCAGGCTATCGTTTTTACTTTTTCGATAAGCTAAATAAAGGTCGCTGACAAACTGATTTGCCTTGGTTTTTCTATCATCGTTTTTAGGAAGGGTTATCCCCTTAATATCTCCAGGTAAAAATGG
Source organism: uncultured Bacteroidia bacterium (assembly GCA_963759045.1). GTDB lineage: Bacteria > Bacteroidota > Bacteroidia > Bacteroidales > F082 > JAADID01. The sequence continues at coordinate 52,932 of CAVWXM010000040.1, read as the reverse complement.
GTCAATCAATAAGCCTCTGCCAATCATCCAGCTTGAAACATTTTGAAACCGGGTTGACATGTTTTTGAAATCTTCAATTGTAAAGATATCACCATTATAAACTATTGGGACTTCAGCTTTCTTCATTGCTATTTCAAAATGATCAAGATCGACTTTCCCTTTGTACAATTGCTTCCCGATTCGGGCATGAATGGAAAGTTCAAATATTTTATGATCGTTAAAAATTGGAATGAGCTTAAATATTTCATTGGGTGAATGATAACCCAAACGGCATTTAACCGAAAAATTGATCTCGGTTTCCTTCATTACTTTTTCAAGTATTTCATCTGCCATTTCAGGGTAAGGCAGCATGCCCGAGCCTCGTCTTTTGTTCGCTACCCTTGGATATGGACAACCCAGATTCCAGTTTACCTCGGTAAATCCTCGGTCGCAACAAAACCTGGCAAAACGAATGATCTCATCAGCATCCTTACTTAATATTTGAGGAACTACCGGAACACCCTGGTGTTCGATTTGGGTTAGTTCTTTGCCTTTAACATCAAGGCTTTTTTGTTTATAAATGCTGGTGAAAAAAGGGGTATATAGTTTATCAATTCCCTGAAAGTGTTTTGTATAGACCTCGCGATAAACAACACCTGTAATTCCCTGAAAGGGTGCTAGATATAAATTTACTGAGTCTGACATGAATTAATACTTTGATAAAAAAGTAACCAGGTTGTCATCTCTTGACAGTCCTAATTTTGATCTTAACCTGTGGCGGGCAACAGTAATGCTTTGCGGTGATGTGTAGGTAATAGTTGAGATGTCTTTGGAAGTCATATTCAATTTAAGAAAGGCACAAATCTTTAATTCGTTGGGTGTTAGGTTTGGATGATCACGCAGCAATCCATCATAAAAATTATTATGTACCGAGTTAAAACGGTATTCAAACTCTTCCCAGCTTTCCTGGCTCATATTGGCTTCTAACTCTTTAACTATTGAAATCAAACTTTTTTTATGGGTAGAGCTAAGGTTGAGGTTAATCTCTTTTAATCGTTTTGAAACAGTGGCAATAAAATTGTTTTTCTTCAACTGGTACATCACACTGGTTGTCAGCTCCTTGTTTTTGAAATCCAATTCATTCTGCAAACTGCTTTTTTCAAGTTCAAGATTTTTTTGAACCAACTCAAAGCGTTTAACTTTGTTTCGCTGGATATTTCTATACAGCAAAAAGATTGTGATGACTGCAACGATAACCAATAGTGATACAAGGGCAATCATTTCGTACAACAACATTTTCCGTTTGTAGTCTGCATCCTTCTTAAGTTGTTCAATTTCTCTTTCTTTCTGTTTTTTCAGATACCGGTATTCCATTTCCAGTTTTGTGATTTTGCTTACATTTTTAGCATTGATGATGCTATCTGAAAGTTCATCATAAACCTTGTAATAATCGTGGGCCATGCTTGTGTTGCCAAGTTTTTCATAAATCTGGCTGAAATATTTTGCTGCCTCCGCTTTTCTTCCTGGTAAGGTATATTCTTCAGCCAGGTCGGAAGATTTTCTTAATGCAGAAATTGCTTTATCATAATCTCCTAATTTAAAATATGTTTCACCAATTCGGTTATAAATCCAGCTTTGAATAACGGGACCTGATTCTTTATACCTGATATCAATTTTCAGCGCATTTTCCAGGCCTTGCTGATATATTATTAATGCCGAATCATAGTTTCCAAGTTGAAATTGGACATTACCTAAGCCAAATTTTACTGTTGCCATCCCCCAATCATCTCCAATATCCTGATAAATATGAAATGCTTTTTCAAAAGTGGCTTCTGCTTTTGACAACACTTTTTGTTCGATCAGTGTAAAACCGATATTCCTAAGTGTAGTTGCGTAATTTCGTTTATCCAGTTTTTCCTCATTTATAACCAAAGCCCTGTCAAAATAATTCATAGCATCTTCACTGTTATCAAGAATATAAAGAAGTAGTCCAATGTCGTCATATAAATCCGACAATATGTCCAGGTTGTTGATGTTTTCTGCAATCATTAAACTTTGCATGAGATAATCAATGGCTTCATAATAATTATCCTGGATTGAATAAGATTTTCCAAGATACATGAGGATGGAAGCTTTCAACTCATAGCATTCGCATTCTTTAAGAAAATTCAATGCGATATAAAAATCTTCACGAGCCTGGAAGATGCTATCTCTGCGCAATTGATTCTTGCCCCGTTGAAAATAAGATTTTGCGATGCTTTTTGTATCTCCATCCAGAATAGCAATTTTGAGTGCTTTGTTTGTATAATAAAAAGATGAATCAGAATTATTATCCTTGAAGAAATTGCCTAGTTGGAGATAGAGGACAACTTTTTCATCATCGAATTGTGTTACCTTAATCAGTTCAATAATACTGTCCTTATTACCATAGGAAAAACTTGAATGGTACAATAAAAAAACAATAGTGCATATCTTGACTAGATAAAGTAGACGCATGGAAGCAGTTTTCGTGCATCAAAAATATAAATAATAAAATGGAAATGGTGTTCAATCACGTACAACCTATGTATAGTGCCGGACAAAATAGACTTTTAAAAAAAGCCTGATCATTTATAATATTCAGCAAAACAACCCATTACTGACTGTGGCATAGCATTGGAATAGTAAAAGTGATATACTAATCATAAATAATGCTGATAACGACTAGTCATGAAAACAAGAATCGCAACCTTTTTGGTCGTGTTGGGCATGTTAATTACAACCATTGCCAGCGCGAATGAACCTGTACCGGCTTCGAAAGCCGTTTCTAAATCAATAGCCGAATTGATAAAAACTGAACTTGAATTTCCTGACTTTGCAAGGGAAACTAATTTTGAATGTTGTGTTTTAGTCAGGGTAACTATTTTACCTGACGGCACTTTTAAAGTTGACTGTATCAACTGTTTGAATAATCAACTGAAGAATTTTGTCATCAACGAAATTAAAAACATAACCTCAGAAAAGCATATGCCGTATGCCGGTCAAACGGTTTCGTTGAAGGTGAATTTTAAATGCATTTGATTAAAAGAGACATCTTCACCAATAAGTAAACCGTTTAAGAGTAACCAAAACAAACCCCATCATGATTACTAATGGGTTAAAATAGATCGTATATTCACATCCAAAAAAAGAATTTGGATTATTTACCTGTCAGTGATAAGTTCGCTAAAGCTATTCAAGAAAGAGCCGATTATTTTTTCTGCACCAGGAAGAATTAATTTAATTGGTGAGCATACCGATTATAATGAAGGATTTGTATTACCTGCAGCCATTGATAAATCAATCATATTTGGGATTAATAAAAATAGTAAAAAAGTTTTTCGTTTCTATTCCATTGATCTGGATGAATATTTCGAAACAAACGATGTTTCGAAGGAGGCCATTGGTAAATCATGGACAGCCTATTTTTTAGGAGTTCTTGCTCAATTTGAGCAAAAAGGAATCAAACTCGAAGGTGTTGATTGTGTATTTGGCGGAAACATTCCATTGGGAGCCGGCTTGTCTTCATCAGCAGCATTAGAATGTGGGTTTGCATATGGACTGAATGACCTATTTGATGCAAAACTATCGAAGTATGAATTGGCACTGATGGCTCAAAAAGCCGAACATGAATATGCCGGCGTGATGTGTGGAATCATGGATCAGTATGCCAGCTTATTTGGTAAAAAGGATCATGTCTTCCGATTAGATTGCAGATCACATGAGCACCAATATTTTCCATTTGAAATAGATGATTATGTTATAGCTTTGGTTGATACAAAAGTTAAACACAAGTTGGCTTCATCTGAATATAACCTTAGGCGACAGGAATGTGAAAAAGGCGTCTCGATACTTCAACAGATTTGATCCTGCAGTAAAAGCATTGCGAGATGTGGACGAATCCTTTATACTGAAATACAAGAAGTGAATTTGATCCATTAACATTTAGGAGGTGCAATTATGTTGTGAAAGAAAATCAACGGGTTTTGGATGCATGTGAAGCACTTGAAATGAATGATTTCAAGACGTTTCGGGGAGTTGATGTATCAGATCGCATGACGGTCTTCAACTTGAATACGAAGTAAGTTGCAAAGAACTTGACTTACTTGTTGATTTAACTCGAAGTATGGATTTTGTTTCTGGTGCAAGGATGATGGGTGGTGGATTTGGAGGTTGTACCATTAATCTTATTCAAAAGGGCAATGAAGATAAATTTCAGAAAGTTATATCCGAAGAATATAAATTATTAATAGGTATTTCACCAGATATTTATTTTGTTAAGATAAGTGAGGGTGTTTCAAGTATTCGCTAAACAACACAAACTAAGAAAAGTAGTAATTTTACAAGAAGAAAAAAATAGATCATGAAAAAGAACCTGAAAATTTTAACTTTATTATTCGCAAGCACGCTCTTTATTTTCACTGCTTGTAACAAAGACAAAAATGCTGAAAAAGATGATTTCTATAACGAAATCGAATACCAACAAGAAGACCTGAAATTTGATGGAGATGGAGACTATGAAAAAGTGATTGTAAACCCAATTATCAAGCTGGATAATTGCAAATTTATCGTAGCTGGAACTATTGAATTTCGCAAAAATGGTGAAGTAATTGCAACTGTTGATTTTGGAGATGGTACCTGTGATAATCTTGCAACCAAAACAATTGATGGAAAAACTTATGAGTTTAAGCTGGATAGTAAAGGAAAGGACGATAAATACAAAAAAGTGATTGTTGAACCGATTGTCAAGCTTGAAAATTGCGAATATATCGTAGCTGGTATTGTCAAATTTTATGAAGGCGACAAATGGATAGCTACCCTTGATTTTGGCGATGGAACCTGCGATGAATGGGCAACCAAAACCTGGGATGGAGGCAGCAAGGTTTTCAGCATGAAGAAAGATTAATGACAAAAAATCATAATCAAAGCGCTGGTTCAAATTAATTAGAACTAGCGCTTTTTTTAAATAAATTAAGCATCATCATTCCAAAAGATGAAGAAATCACTTCTGTTATATAGTTTACTTTTTTTTGGAGTTGTTTCATATGGGCAAAACCTCGACATACCTTCTTTTGGAACCGATTCTACTTTCGAAATAATAACCTGGAATATTGAGTGGTTTCCAAAAAATGGTCAAACAACAATAAATTATGTAAGCGAAATAATTCAGGATTTAGATGTTGATATCATTGCTATGCAAGAACTTGATGATACCGTTGTTTTTAAGCAAATGATGGCAAATCTGGATAATTTTGAGGGCTATTTTAAATCGAGTTGGTTTGCCGGACTAGCTTATATTTATAATCCCAATGAAGTTGTGATTGATAGCATCTACGAAATTTATACAACAGAACCCTATTGGCGACCCTTTCCCCGTTCACCAATGGTGATGGAGTTAAGTTTTATGGATGAAGATTATGTAATCATTAACAACCATTTTAAATGTTGTGGTGATGAAGTAATGGATACAACAGATCTCTGGGATGAAGAAACCAGGCGAAGGGATGCCAGCTATTTACTGGAAGAATATATTAGAAATGAATTTCAAAACGAAAGGGTCATATTGTTGGGAGATTTAAATGACCTGCTGACTGATCCTCCAACTCATAACGTATTCAATGTTTATTTTGAAAATGAGGAGGACTACCAGTTTGTTGATATGGATATTGCAGAAGGAAGTAACTACAATTGGTCATATCCTTCATGGCCATCCCACTTAGATCATATTTTAATTACCAATGATCTGTTTGATGATTTTTCAAATTTTGGATCTGATATACAAACACTAAGATTGGACGACTTTTTTGATGGTGGGTTTTCTGAATACGATGCGAATGTTTCTGACCATCGTCCTGTGGCATTGAAAATAAAAACAGATGCGGTTTTGGGTGCAGAAGAACTTATATTTACCAAAACACAACTTTCCAATTTTCCGAATCCTTTCACTAATGAAACAACCATTACTTTTGATGCAGTTTCAAAAAACAGTAAACTTGAAATCTTTGATTTAATGGGAATTCAAATCGAATCGTGGCAACTAGCCAACAAGCAATCTGCATTGCAATGGAATGCTTACGATAAGCCAGGAGGAGTTTATTATGTTCGGCTTAAATCAGGGAATGAAATTTCTTCAGTCAGGAAAGTTATTTTGCTCAAATGAATAATTCTCAACCTTAACTGAAAAGGTTGAATATGACGAAACAAATAAAGTAAAATGTGCCATAAAACCAATAAGACGAAATACCTTTATTAAATGAGAAATCGATCAATTTATCTTTTACTTTTTGCATTTTTAGTTTTAACTGGATGTAAAAAAGAGGAGGAAATAGCAGAGCCCATTCCAACGTTTTATAATTTCTCTTTTCTAAAAAAAGATAACCCAGGCTTGACATCCGACATTAAATTTAGCAAGACCGGGCAGAAATTTAGTGGTAATCTGCCTTTCGATGTTGATATAAAACAAATGGTGGCCACATTTAATTATACCGGCACTTACGTAAGTGTGAATAACCAAACACAATACAGTGGCATTACTGTTAATGATTTTTCACAAACTGTAACCTATGTAGTAAAAAACCAGGTTGGTACCAGTGTTAACTATGAAGTAAATGCAGTTTGGTTTACCGGTTTGCCCGTATGTTATATTTATACTGATGGCGGGTTAGAGATCGAATCAAAGGAAGATTACCTGACGGGTTATGCAGATATTTTTGGTGGAAGATCATACGATGATAATTCTGGTGAAATGAAGATTCGCGGGAGAGGTCATTCAACTTGGGGCATTCATCCCAAAAAACCATATCAATTAAAATTTGATGACAAAACTGAAGTTCTCGGCATGCCGGCGGATAAAAAGTGGATTTTTTTAGCGGAGCACTCAGATAAAACACTTATTAGAAATAACCTGGCATTCGAAATGGGGTACTTGAGTAATTTAGACTGGACACCACAAAGTGTTTATTCAGAAGTTTTTGTGAATAATGATTACAGGGGTACTTATAATATTACCCAAAAAGTAGAAGAAGGAGAACACAGGGTAAATATTGGAAGCACAGGTTATCTGCTTGAGATTGATGTAGCTGATCATCTTGATCCCGGCGACATCTATTTTAACAGCTCAAAATTCTTAATACAGATCAAAGAACCGGAGACAAGTTTCAATAGTGAGGAGTTCAATTATATCAAAAATTATATCATTGAATTTGAGAATGTACTTTACTCAGAAAACTTTACTAATTCCGAAACCGGTTATCAGAATTATGTAGATGTGGAAAGCGTTGTCGACTGGTATCTTATAAATGAAATTGCTAAAAATCAGGATGCAAGAAGTTATTCAAGTATTTACCTGAATTTGATACCAGGACAAAAATTGAAAATGGGCCCTATTTGGGATTTTGATTTGGGGTTTGGAAATGTCAATTATTCCGAGTGTGAATATCCAACAAACTTTTGGGTGAAATACCATGCATGGATAAATAGAATGTTTGAGGATCCTGACTTTATTTCCCGGGTTAAAGAACGATTTGTTTATTTTAAAAATAATGAGGATCACCTACTTGATTATATTGATAATTCAGCTTCACATCTTCAATTGGCCCAATACGAAAACGACAATAGATGGAATGTTTTTGGGAATTGGATATGGCCAAATGCCGTAGTATTTGATACCCATCAGGAAGAAGTAAATTACCTGAAGAATTGGTTAATCCAGCGAATGGAGTGGCTAGATAACGAATACAAAGGCATGTAGTAGTATATAAATTCAGATTCTTTTTTAAGTTTGTTGTAAATAAAAAACAGATGAACAGCTCATTTACTCTCCTTGATTATATCATTTTTGCGCTTTATGCAGTTGTAATTTTAAGCGTTGGCCTCTGGGTATCACGAGGCAAAAAAGGTGTTGAAAAATCTGCCGAAGATTATTTTCTGGCGAGTAAATCACTGCCCTGGTGGGCGATAGGTGCTTCCTTAATTGCCGCCAATATTTCAGCTGAGCAAATGATCGGCATGTCAGGATCTGGCATGGCAGTAGGGTTAGCAATAGCTTCTTATGAGTGGATGGCGGCAATTACATTGATCATCGTTGGAAAATACTTTTTACCGATTTTTATCGAAAAAGGCCTATACACCATTCCTGAATTTATCGAGAAGCGCTTCAGCACTAACCTGAAAACAATCCTTGCTATATTCTGGATTGCATTATTCATTTTTGTGAACCTTACATCAGTACTTTTCCTGGGAGGTAAAGCAATCGATACCATATTGGGTAATGGTGATGGAAGTTTGATCTTTACAGCAATTGTTGCACTTGCATTATTTGCTGCGGCATACTCTTTATATGGCGGCCTGGCAGCTGTGGCATGGACTGATGTAATACAGGTAACCCTGCTTGTGATTGGTGGCTTAATTACTTCCATCATTGCATTGCAACACGTTACACCGGAAGGTGGAGTTTTAAATGGCTTATCCCATATTTATGAAACTGCAGGTGATAAGTTCCATATGATCATTAAAAAGGACAATCCTGAGTTTATGAATTTGCCTGGTATTGCTGTTTTAATTGGTGGCATGTGGATTGCTAATTTGTATTACTGGGGATTTAACCAGTATATTATTCAACGAACACTTGCCGCGAAAAGCCTTAAAGAGTCACAAAGAGGGATCATATTTGCAGCATTCTTAAAACTTATTATTCCGTTAATCGTTGTTGTACCGGGTATCATTGCTTATGTAATGTTTACCCAACCCGAAGGTACAGCCATGATAGATGGTGCTCATGAGGCTTTCCTTAAAGCGGATGGATCCACAAATTATGACAAAGCATACCCCTGGCTGATCAGTACCTTTATTCCTTCCGGATTAAAAGGACTTGTGGTTGCTGCACTTAGCTGCTGCAATTGTTTCATCACTGGCGTCAATGGTTAATTCAACATCCACCATTTTTACAATGGATATTTTCAGACCTTACCTGGCGAAGAAAGAAGGCAAGAACAAAGATGTTGCAGTTGGCAGGATTTCCGGAGCTGTTGCACTCACAATTGGCGTAATTGTCGCCCCAACATTGGGTAGTATTGATCAGGCATTTCAATACATTCAGGAATACACGGGTTTAGTAAGTCCCGGGATATTAGCTGTATTTATGATGGGACTATTTTATAAAAAAGCAACAAACAAAGGGGCTATAGTTGGAATTTTAGCTTCAATTCCTGTCGCGTTGGCTTTAAAAACCCCATACCTTGAACTTCCGTGGATGGACCAAATGTTATACACCTTCCTGATTACAATGGCGGTTATCGTTTTTGTTAGTTTGTCAACCAATAGCGAAATAGATGATCCTAAAGGTATAGCTGTAACAAACAAAACTTTTAAAACCGGGCCAATATTCAATATGTCAGCCTATGCCATTTGTATCATATTGGTAGTCTTGTACACTGTTTTTTGGTAATTGGATATCTAATATTGATAAACTCGGATTACAAATAAAGAAATTAATGGAAATTGCACCCGGATAAGCCCGTTTTAATTATCTTTATACGAGTTATTTTAGCAACCGTTAATGAATCTTTCAAAAATATTAATTCATGAAAAATAGAATATTTAAGCTCATGCTTGTCGTATTATTTATTGCAACAGGAGTAGTATTTGGTCAGGAAGCAAAAGAATGCAAGGTGCTGTTGCCTGATATATCAGAAACCTATAAAGGTAAGTGCAAAAATGGACTCGCACATGGAAAAGGTGATGCCCAGGGAACAGATCATTATGTTGGTCGTTTTAGCCAGGGATGGCCCAACGGAAAAGGGACTTATACATGGGCTAATGGAGATAAATACGACGGAGATTTCGTTGAAGGCAAACGTGATGGTGAAGGAACGATGACTTTGAAAGTCCAGGATGGAGATTCCATTCTTGCTGGTTTATGGGAAAATGACATTTATGTGGGTCCAAAACCAGAGAAACCAAAAGTAATCAATATGTATAACGTTGATCGCTATAATTTTAGGTGCGAAAGCGATATTATTAACAGGGTTTTAATCGACTTTATGCAAAATGGCTCCAGAAATACTGAAATTATGAATCTCACTTTGGCAACAAATAGTGGATCAACAACTTCAAGGGGAACACTGGTGGGTTATGAAAATATCTTTTATCCGGTCGAAATAAAAGTTATGTATACAACTTGGAATAAAATGCATACCCAAACGTATAGGGTGTCATTCGAATTTAAAATCAGCGAACCCGGTGACTGGGTTGTAACATTGTATAATTAATATCGAGTCTATTTAATTTTCTTTTCTATTTAAACAAAAGAAAAATAAATTTGCGAAAAAAGAATTGACGGCTTTTCATAGATATTAAATTATTCTATTGTTTCTAACAATATTAATTCCACTCAATACATTTGGACAAGTAGTTTTTGAAAAAGGATATTTTATCGATAATAACGATAAGAAATCAGCATGTTTGATCAAGAATTATGAATGGAAAAACAGCCCCTCAAAAATCGAATATCGATTAACAGAAACCTCTGAAACCAAAACCGCAGACATCTCAGTCATTAAAGAGTTTAGGGTTTCAAGCATTAAATACCAACGCTTTACCGTTAAAATCGATCAATCAGGCCAGTCTCTTTCAAATTTAAATAAAGATAAAGAGCCCATCTTTATTGAAGACACCCTGTTTTTAAGGTTGATAATTGAAGGTAATGCTTCGTTATATGAAGCAGGGGAGTATAAGCTTTATTTCTATAGAGTGAATAATTCAGAAGTAAAACAACTCGTACATAAGGAATACCTTTCGGGTACACGAGTTGTTGACTAATAATAGTTACAAAGCACAACTTTGGGAAAGTTTACAATGTGAATCTATTACAGCAAGTGATATTGAAAACATAAGTTATAACAAAAATGACTTGATCAGGATTTTCGAAAAGTACAATACTTGCGTAATTCTGACTTTGTAAATTACAACAAGAACAAAAAGAAAGTTTCATTTGATCTGTTTATCCGTCCCGGATTAAAGGGTGCAACCTTAGTCAATTAAAAATTCTCAAAATAACTCTCAAACTATTGATTTTGGAAGTAGCCTGAGTTTTTGCTTTGGAATAGCGGCCGAGTTAGTCCTTCCTTTTAATAAAAACAAATGGGCTGTTACCTTCGAACCAACCTATCAATATTATAAAGCAGAAGACCCAAGACCAAACTTTAACAATACGGTTAATTACAAATCCATTGAATTGCCAATAGGTTTAAAATATAACTTCTTCTTAAGTGAGAAATCCAAAATATTTTTGACAGCCTCAGTTGTAGTGCTGGATATTCCATTTAATTCAAGTATAGGGAGCTTAGAAATAAATTCTACAAACAATCTTAATTTTGGTATTGGATACTGCTTCAATAAATATAACGCTGAGATAAGGTATGGTTCGAGGCGCAGATTGCTAAGCAAATATGCTTTTTATTCAAGTAATTATCAATCATTATCCTTTGTTCTTGGCTATAATATTTTCTAAGAAACAAACCAATCTGGGAAGTATTGGAATAAGCTGTTAATTATTCATTAAATTCGTGACGTTTAGTTCATCTGCAATGCAATTAATTAAAAAGGTATTCTTTTTCGTTTTGATTTGTGTAATTAGCACACACACCGTTGCTCAGATAAAATCGATTGGAACGCCATTTATTCGGAATTACACACGGGCGAATTATCAGGCAGGAAGTCAAACCTGGGACATTAAACAAGGTGAAAATGGCATGATGTATTTTGCCAATAATAACGGTTTGCTTGAATATGACGGTCATTATTGGGAGGTGTATTCTTTGCCGAATAATAGCATAATGCGGTCAATCGCTATGGAGAATGACAGCATTATATATGCAGGCGGATTTAATGAGTTTGGGTATTATAAAATTGGAAAACAGGGTGGGGTTGAGTATCATTCTTTAAGAAAACTTTTACCTATCGAGAAGCTTAATTTTGGAGATGTATGGAAAATATACATTCATACTGATGGTGTTATTTTTCAATCGTATACACAATTAATGTTTTTTAAAAACAGCAAAATTACTGTTATCCCTGCCCCCTCAACATTTCATTTTTCATTTTTAGTTAATGATGAGTATTATGTAAATGATACTAAAATGGGATTGATGCGCTATGCTTTTGGAAAACTGCACCCACTCATTGGCTGTGAATATTTAAAAGGCAAACAACTTTGGGGTGTCTTATCCTTGGGAAATAACTTATTAATTTCAACCGCTTCTGAAGGCAGTTTTATTTATGATGGTAACGCACTTAAACCATGGGAAAATATTAGCAATAACTTTTTAAAACAAAACCAAATATATTGTTCACTAAGGCTAAATGATCAGTTGATTGCTTTTGGAACTATTCAAAATGGTTTGTTGATTTGTGATAATAATGGTGTCCCAATTCAGCATTTGAATATGGAAGACGGCTTGCAGAATAATACCGTATTGTGTATCGGCCTTGATAATATTAATAATTTATGGATTGGAACTGATCATGGAATAGATTATATTGGTATAAATTCTCCCCTTTCTCAACTATCATATAATTATGGATTAGGTGCGGGTTATGCTTCTTTAATATTTAAAGGAAAACTATACCTGGGAACAAATCAAGGTTTGTTTTTTAAGGACCTGTCTTCAATTAATTCCGGAGGTATTGAAACAAAGGAAATGAAACTAATTGAAGAAACACGAGGACAGGTTTGGACTCTTTCTGAAATAAATGGAAGTTTGTTTTGTGGCCACAATAATGGAACCTTTCTAATCAAAGGTGAAAAGGCTGATAAGATATCTGATGTAGCCGGCGGCTGGACCTATTTACAAATTCCTGAAGATACTTCAAAAATTATAGGCGGTACCTATTCGGGATTGGTAATTTATCAAAAGCAAAACGGGAGGTGGGAATACAGCAAAAAAGTAAAAGGATTTTCAGAATCTTCGAGAACACTTGCTTTTGACGACGATGGGTCCCTTTGGATCGCCCATGGATACAAGGGAGTCTTTCATGTTTATTTCAATAAAAGCTATGATAGCGTTTTGAAAGTGAAATTGTATAATCATCAAAATAGTATTTTCAAATCGTCAGATGTTAATCTTTCTAAAATCAAAAACGAAATTATATTTTTTAATAGCGAGGACATCTATAGCTTTTCGAAAACACAAAATAAATTCATTGTCAATGAGAAATACAATACCATATTTAAAGGCCAGGTAGTCAGGTCTATAAAGCAGGATGCGGACGACAATATTTGGTATTTTGGCAATAACCAAACAGGCGTTTTTCGTATACGTGAAGATGGCGATTATTCCAATATTACATTGCCATTTCGACAATTGGATGGAAGGTTTAATTATAGTTTCGAATTGGTGTATCCAATTGATGAACGTAATGTTTTTTTCGGGATCGAAAATGGATTTATACATTATGACCCTTCAATGATTAAGAATTACAATTATTCATTTAGAGCCTATATAAGAACAATGCGCTCTTTTAACCCGGATTCCGTTTATTTCTCAACCACAAGGAAAGAAAACAAGATCATATTGGATTATAGCAATAATGACCTTGAATTCATTTTTTCTGCAAACGATTTCGAAAATCCCGATCAGATCATGTTTTCTACATTTATGGAAGGTTATGATGAGGAATGGTCTGATTGGCAATTAAGGACCTCCCGTGATTTTACCAATTTAAATGAAGGTGATTATTTGTTCAAGGTCAGAGCAAAGAATATTTATGGAACAATTAGTAAAGAAGTTAGCATTGGTTTCTCGGTACAACCACCACTGCAGCGTTCGCTAATTGCTTATATTTTATATGGTGTTGCATTTGTCGGTTTATTGATCTTGTTTGCCCGGATTTTGAAAAGAAGATTTGACCGCACTAAAATAAGAAACCAGAAAGAACAGGAAGAAATATTTAAAAGAAGAGAGGAAAAACTCCAAAAGGAAGCATCTGAAGCAGAAAAGCAAGTTATCCGCTTGAGAAATGAGAAACTTCGTGAAGAAATGAAATTAAAGGACAAAGAACTTGCAAATGCAACTATGCAAACACTTCATAAAAATGAGATGCTCATCAAATTAAGAGATGAATTAAAAAAGCTGGTAGCATCGTCCAATAATGAAACACATAAACATGAAGTTAAATATTTGGTTCGTAAAATCAATAAAGAAATTGACAATGAAAATCAGTGGAAAATATTTGAAATACAGTTCGAGAATGTACACGAAGAATTTTTAAAAAGGCTGAAAACAACTTACCCTGATTTAACACCACGTGAAATGAAATTATGCGCCTATTTACGCATGAATAATTCAAGTAAAGAAATATCACTGCTTATGAATATCTCTACACGTGGAGTAGAAATAAGCCGGTATCGGCTCCGTAAAAAACTTAACCTACCTCGTGAAACTAACCTCACTGAATTCATCATGTCATTTTAAGAGTCATTTTGTCATTAAAGTCTTCAATTTTAAATTGCAATCGTTTTCGGAGTTAAATCATTAACAATGGCATACTGATAACCAGTACCTTAAATTATTTTTGATGTATTATTGATGTAGTGTCTGGATCAGCCTGATGTATTTTTGATGTGAAGATTTACTGGACTTTAGCTCCGAATTGATTTTATTTTGAAGTTAGAAAAGTAGAATTTATCATTTTCCTTCAAGAAATTTTCTTGTGGATTAAAATCAATAATCAATTAAAGTCTTAATTATGAAAAAAATCTTTTCGCTCCTATTGTTATTATTTTTTCTTCTGCCTCTGTTAGTAATGTCGCAGGAAAGAACGATATCAGGTATTGTAACATCTGCAGACGATCAGTTATCGATACCTGGAGCAACTGTTATTATCAAGGGAACCACTACAGGAACAGTAACTGACATGGACGGTTACTATAGCCTGTCTGGTGTTACGTCTGAATCAGTAATCGTTTTTTCTTTTATCGGAATGCAAACGATTGAATTAACAGTTGGAGATCAAAACATTTTCGATGTGGTGATGGAAACTGACGTCTCAGAGTTGGATGAGGTGGTAGTAATCGGTTATGGTACTGTGAAGAAAAGAGATGTTACCGGTGCCGTGTCAACGGTCGGTACAAGAACCATTGAAAGTTTGAAACCCCAAAAAGTTGAACAAGCTTTACAAGGTACGGTTACAGGTGTAAACGTTACCGAACAATCAGGCTCTCCTGGTGCAGGACTTAATATTCGAATCAGGGGTATTTCAACAAATGGAGATGCCTCACCTGTTGTTATTATAGATGGTTACCAGGGTGACCTGAGCTTGCTTAATCCAAATGACATAGAAACAATTACAGTTTTGAAAGATGCACAGGCAGCAATTTACGGTACTGTTGGTGCAAATGGTATTATTTTAATCACAACCAAATCGGGCAAAAGAAATACGCCCACTAATTTTACATTAAATAGTAACTTTGGTTATCAACAGACAACCCGCAAGCTTCCGCTACTTAATGCTACAGAGTATGCCGTATTATTGAATGAGAGTTATGCTGCAAATGGTCAGGATCTGCCATATCCGGATGTTTCCGGATTGGGAGTTGGTACAAACTGGCAGGATGAGCTATTTACTTCTCAGCCTATTTTTGACAATAATATTGGCATTTCAGGCGGATCTGAAAAAATGAATTATTCATTCAGTGCTTCCGACCTGAGACAAAAAGGAATCATTGGCGGTGATAAAGCAAAATTTAACAGAACAACTGCCCGATTAGCATTGGGAGCCGACCTGTTTAAATGGCTTAAAATAAATTCAACTATAATGTACACAACATTGTACCGAAACTCATTTAATGATTTTGGACTTGGTTCAGTATTGTTTAATGCGGTAAATATGCCTTCTACAGTTCCGGTATACGATGAGAACGGGGATTACTTTCTTGCTCCGGGAAACCTGGGGATAGAAATTATTAATCCATTACAGCAAATTGCCAATACATATAATGATTACAATTTGAATAAATGGAACGGTAACGTTGGTTTAACGGCATCATTTGCCAAACATTTTAGCGCAACGGCACGAATTGGTTTTAATACAGCCAATTCCAGAGGGAAATCCTTCTCGATGATTGTTGACTATGGCGGAAAAGTATTTGATGTAACCCGAAGCAGTGTTAACCAAACAAGGGTTAATGATAATGACTATACGGCTGATGCTTTTATTACCTACAGCAATACGTTTAATGAGGCACACAACCTAACAGCTACCCTTGGCACAACAATTTTCCAGGAATTTGGAAACGGATTGAATGCAACAGGTTATGATATCCCGAACAATTCATGGGAGTATGCAGATATCAGTCTAGCAAACGGACTACCTACTTCAAAATCTGCAGGATCATACACATATCAGCAACGCAGGTTATCCTACTTTGCAAGGGTTCAGTACGATTATAAAGGAAGGTACCTTGTATCCGGTATGTTTAGAAGGGATGCATCAACAAAATTTGGTCCTGATTACGCCGCAGCTTACTTTCCGTCTGCTACTATTGGATGGGTTATGTCGGAAGAAAGTTTCATGAAGAATGCAGATAAAATTGATCAGCTAAAAATAAGGGCGAGTTATGGTTTCCTGGGTTCTGATAAAATTCCAAGTTATGGATATATCTCACAACTTAATGGAGAAGCCATGTATGTGCTTGATGCATCACTGATCCCCGGAACTGCAATTGGCAAATTACCTAATCCCGGAATCAAATGGGAACAATCCGAACAATTGGATGTTGGTGTCGATTTAACAATGTTTAGAGATCGATTCGACATTACAGCCGACTATTTTAGCAAAACCACACAAGATTTGTTAATTGGCAATGTGCCTGTATCGGGTATTTTAGGGGTTCATGCTCCCGGAGCAAGTGGACCAATCGTAAATGCGGGTACAGTGAGGAATACAGGTTTTGAGTTTGCTTTAGGATATCGTGGTATGATTGGTAAGCAATCCAGCTATCGCCTCAATTACAACTTTACTTACCTAAAAAATGAAGTTCTTGAAGTGAATAACGGTACAGGTTATATTGAAGGTGGAAGTTTTGGTGTTGGCCAGCCATTCCCCTCACGCATGGAAGTAGGTTTACCAATTGGTTATTTTTATGGATACCAGACCGATGGCATTTTTCAAACACAAGATGAAGTTAATGCGCATCCTGATCAAACCGCATTGGGTGCGCCAGCACAACCAGGCGATATCAGGTTTAAGGACTTAAATGGTGACGGTGTCATAAATTCAGATGACAGAACAAATATTGGCGATCCAATTCCTAATTTTACAATGGGTTTGAACATTACCTTTAAATTTTATGGATTTGATTTTGTTGCCTATGCTTTTGCAAGCATTGGTAATGATATTGTTAGAAATTATGAAAGAACTCAGCCCAATGTGAACAGGATGGATTACTGGCTCGACAGATGGACCGGACCGGGCACTAGTAATGAAGTTCCAAGGGTGACCACAGCTGCAACTTCTAATAATGTATTTTCAGACTTTTATGTGGAAGATGGTTCATATTTAAGGTTACAGAGATTATCATTAGGATATACAATTCCTACAGAGCTGATGAAATCAAAAGTGAAAGAGCTTCGCTTTTATGTAGCTGTTAACAACTTGTTTACCATAACAAAGTACCAGGGTTTTGATCCTGCTGCTTCATCGGGTATTCCAATTGGTGCCGGATTCGATTCAGGTTTTTACCCGGCCGCCAGAACTTATTGGTTTGGTTTAACAATTAATATTTAAACTGTAGAAAAATGAAAAAATATATGTTCAATAAAACAATCATCACAGGGCTACTAACAACATTGATTTTCGTAGTCTCCTGTACGAAATTTACTGAAACAGCGCCTGAATATTCCATCGATTCGGAGAATTACTTTAATTCCGAAAATGATTATTACAATGCGCTGATTGCTTCTTACGACCTTTTGCAGGCAAGTTATGCGAACGCAATAGTTGGCGAAATTGCATCAAACAATACACTTTGCGGAGGAGAGAATCCAACAGATGTAATTGGTTGGCAGCAAATAGACGATATGATTCATACACCTACAAACAGCAACCTTTCTGATATATGGAACTGGATGTATGCAGGTCTTCAGCGAACCAATTACTTCATGGAGTTCGAGAATAAGATTGACTTTGACGGCAAAGAAGTTATGGTTGGTGAAGTTCGTTTCCTAAGGGCTTATTATCTTTTTGAATTGGTAAAATGGTTTGGCCCTATCCCGATGAAAGTCGATGAAAGATTTAAATTGGGTGATGAAACTGCTATTCCCCGCTACCCCGTATCTGATGTTTATGCACAGATTGAAGATGACCTCAATTACGCCATGAGCGTATTACCGGTTGTCCAATCCCAATCAGGACGCGCAACAAAGGGTTCTGCACAAGCACTGCTTGGAAAAGCTTATCTGTACCAGGAAAAATATACTGAAGCAGCTAACGTATTGGATGAGCTAATTGCTTCTGGTCCTTATTCATTGGCTACAAATTACAATGATATGTTCGAAGAAGAGGGAGAAAATGGGCCTGAATCTGTTTTTGAAGTTCAATACACAGATAAAGAAGGTGCCGGATTCGGTTGTTTACAGTGTAGCGAAGGAAATGTTGCTGTTGGTTTCAGCGGTGTTAGGGGCTACGAAGGACCTGATTTTACTCCTGGGTTTAGCTTTAACGTTCCTGTTCAAGAGGCCGTTGATCAGTTTGAACCAGGAGATTTAAGAAAAGGGGTGACAATTCTTGATATTGTTGCATGGGCTGATACCACGGGTGCAGTTTATACCACTGGTAATGAGCATACCGGTTATTTTAACCGCAAGTATATTCCACGCAAAAGAAATGCAGATGCCCAAAATGATTTAAACCTCACCAATCCTAATAATTACAGATCTATTCGCTATGCTGATGTATTGCTTATGGCTGCCGAAGCGAATAATGTGGGAGGAATCTCCGATGCCAAAGCACAGGATTACTTGAATCAGGTAAGACGCAGGGCATTTGGAGACATGAATCATGACATTACTTTAAATGGAGCTGCTTTAACAGATGCGATTTACCATGAAAGAAGAGTAGAATTAATGGGTGAAGGACATCATTTCTTCGACCTTGTTAGAACAGGAAGAGCAGCAGACCAAATAGCTGGATTTGTTGCAGGAAAAAATGAAGTATTCCCGATTCCTGAAGAAGAAATTGGATTTTCTAATGGCAACTGGCCTCAAAATCCAAATTATTAAACTTAAAACAGCAAAAAAATGAATCTATTGAAAAATATAATCATGTTTGTGATCATCCTGGTTGTTGCAATTTCTTGCAAGAAGAACTGTTGATGATCTTGGCTATTTGAATAGTGTTACAGCACCATCCAATGTTGTTGCACATTTTGATATCACACAGGATAATACCGGTCTGGTAACGATTGTCCCAAACGCAGAAGGTGCGACTCAAATTTTTAGTCACTTTTGGCGATATTGCTGATGAAACACCATCTGAATTTGGTCTTAATGAACCAATTACACATGTATATAACGAAGGTGTTTATACGATTGGTGTAACAGCAGTTGGACTTACCGGCTTACGTTCAAAAGTTGAAAATGAACTGAATGTTACATTTAAAGCTCCTGAAAACTTGGTTGTTACCATTGAGCAGGATGCAACTAATCCAAAAATGGTTTCTGTTTCAGCTACTGCTGATTTTGCCACTGTTATGGATATTTATTTTGGTGATGTACAGGATGAAGAACCAGTAACTGTATTACCAGAAGAAGTTGCAACGCATACCTATGCTGATCCAGGCGATTATGAAATCAAAGTTGTTGCAAAAAGTGCCGGAGCTGCTACCCTTGAATATACGGAAACCATTACCATTTCTGCGGCTTCTGATCCCGTAAACCTACCGATCGATTTCGAATCCTTTACTGTTAATTATGCTTTTGAAAATTTTGGAAATGCAGTTTCAACAGTCATTGATAATCCTGATGCATCGGGTATAAATACAAGTGCAAGAGTAGCTCAGTTGGTTAAAAACAGCGGCGCTGAAACATGGGCAGGAAGCTTTTTAACACTGGAAAATCCAATTGATTTTTCAGCCAAAAAACTGTTCAAAATGAAAGTTTGGTCACCTAAGGTGGGAGCAACTGTGAAATTAAAAGTTGAAAACCTTACACAATGGTGATATTGGATTTGAAGTAGATGCGCTCACCACTGTTTCAAACGAATGGGAAGAATTGTCATTTCGATTTTTCAGCCATTGATATGGCCAATGAATATCAAAAAGTGGTGGTTTTCTTTGATTTTGGAAACCCTGGAGATGATGCAGTTTATTATTTCGATGACATTAAACTAACAAGTGCATCAGCAGGCCCGGGAATAGTTGGAACATGGAAAGTAGCGCCTGAAGCAGGATCAATTGGTGTAGGACCCGGACAGGGTGATATTTCATGGTGGTCAATTGATGATGCTGGTGTTGCAGATAGAAGTTGTTTTTATGATGATACCTATGTATTTGGTGCCGGTGGTTCATTTAGCAATGTTTTGGGAACTGAAACATGGGTTGAAGGATGGCAAGGAATGGATCCTGATGGGTGTGGAGCCCCAGTTGCACCGCATGATGGAACAGATGCAGCAACCTATACCTATGATCAGGGTGCAGGTACAGTCACCCTTGATGGAACAGGTGCCTATTTAGGTATTCCAAAAGCATATAATGGTGGAGAACTTGCCGATCCGGCAGATGCACCGGCTTCCATTACCTATATTATTTCATTTAATGATGATCAAACAAGAATGACGGTCGATATTGAAATCGGCGGTGGTGGATGGTGGAGATATATCCTTGAAAAAGAGGGAGGTTCAGCGCCTTCTCCATTGGAAGGAACATGGCAGGTTAAACCTGAAGCAGGATCGCTTGGTGTAGGACCCGGACAAGGAGATATTTCATGGTGGTCAATCGAAGATGCAGGTGTTCAGACAGAGATTGCTTTTATGATGACACCTATGTTTTTGGTGCCGATGGTTCCTTTAGTAATGTTCTGGGAACAGAAACATGGATTGAAGAATGGCAAGGAATGGATCCTGCAGCATGTGGAACTACCTGTTGCACCTCATGATGGAACTGTTGCAGCCACCTACACCTATGATGAAGGAGCAGGTACTGTTACCCTTAATGGAACTGGTGCCTATTTAGGTATTCCAAAAGCATATAATGGTGGAGAACTTGCCGATCCGGCAGATGCACCGGCTTCTATTACCTATCTTGTCGAGCTATCAGAAGACAATACAGAAATGACCCTCGATATTGAAATCGGAGGCGGTGGCTGGTGGAGATTTATCCTTGTAAAAAATTAAAAAACATAAAAGATGAAAAGTATAAATTATATTTTAGTTACGTTGATCGGGCTGGTGCTTTTTACAAGTGGCTGTCAGAAAGAGTATGAACTCGGTGAACTTAAGACACCTACCAATGTAAATATAACCTATGAAATTGTAGGTGCTGATGATGAAAATCCAAATGGAGATGGCAGCGGAATGGTTAACTTTACGGCTACTGCCAATAATGCCATCACCTTCAATTTTGATTTTGGTGATGGAAAAGACAGCCAGATTTCAGCAGATGGTAAAGTAACACACCAATTCTCAATTAACGGAGTGATTACATACAATGTAACTGTGTCTGCAGTTGGAACTGGTGGTATTACATCAAGCAAATCTGACCAGGTTGAAGTTTTCAGTAGCTTTTCTGATGATGAAGCTGTACAATTCTTAACAGGAGGATCTACAAAATCATGGTATTGGGCAGCAGACCAAATCGGGCCATTTAGGTTTAGGTCCGAATGACCAAGCTTATGAAAACGGAGATGAATCTTTTCCAGCATGGTATCAGGCAGCTGCATGGGAGAAAATAGAATCCACCTTATATGACTGCGAATTTGTCTTTACGCTGGATGGCAATAATGTTACGTTTGAACAACTCAATCCTTCAGGTGAGGCATTTATACAGGGAGTATATTCAGAAGAGCTTGGATTAGGAGCATGAAGGTAGTTATCCATGGGATATTGCTGGGGTGAAAAACGTTTCTTTAAGTCCTTCATCGTCTATTGCAACAGAAGTTGGCCAGTACCGGGGAACAACCATAAATTACTCAGATGGTGGATTTATGGGTTTTTATGCCGGTTCAAGTCAATATGAAATAATGGAAATCACTGAAAATATTTTAACAGTAAGAATGGTGCAGGCCAATGAACCGCTGTTTGCATGGTATCATATATTTACCAATGTGAAACCTGAACAAAAGTAATCGTAGTAATTTTTATAGTAACATAACATTTTGGTTTTTGATTGAAAAATAAACGTTGCATGTGGGGATACTTGCCATCCTCCTTGCAGCGTTTGTTAACAAAGCAAGAGTAATCTGCATTTTTAACACTACGGGAAGAAATAAATCAATTATATGAAACATAAAAACTTCTTTGTTACTAAACCCAACATTAATTATACTTGGGTATTACTTTTAATTACTTATTTATTTGTTCAAGCAGGATGTGACAAAAAACAGGATCCTGAATTTGTAGCAGATTTTAGTTTCGATATTAAGGAGGAAAACAATGTTAAGTTTACCAATGAATCAACTGGCGAGTATTATTCATTGACCTGGGATTTTGGTAATGGTCAGACAGAGACAACTACTGATAAGAATGAAACTTTTACAATTTATTATCCAAAGGCAGGTGATTATAAGGTGTCTTTGCGATTAACAAATTATACGGGAGCTAGTAACACGAAAGAAAAAACTGTTACCATTGCAAGTGATGATTTATCATTAACAGTTTCATTTACTGCAGAAATTGATCCGGATAATCCGAATATCGTCAACTTAAAAAACACTACAGAGGGAGAATACGATTCCTTTAGGTGGGTTTATCGAAATTTGGAAACTGTTGATGAAATGGAACACCAGGCATACTTTCCTTTTGCAGGCACTTATGATATTGAACTCATAGTCACAAAAAGTAACCAGGATTTTTCAGAAAAACAATCAGTTACCATTACCCAGGATGATCCCAATTATACTGGTCTTATCTGGTCTGATGAATTTGATTATACAGGACTTCCTTCACCTTCAAATTGGAATATGGAAACCGGTGGAGGCGGTTGGGGTAATAACGAGCTTCAATATTATACAAATACAGAAAGCAATGCCAAGGTGGAAAATGGTATACTTACCATTACTGCTAGGAAGGAAACAGTTGGGGAAAATCAATATACCTCAGCCCGAATTACAACCCAAAACAAGTTCGATTTTCAAATATGGTCAGAATCGAAGCAAGGATAAAACTTCCGTATGGTCAGGGTATATGGCCGGCATTCTGGATGCTTGGGAGCAAATTTCGGTTCAGTTGGCTGGCCAGCTTGTGGTGAAATAGACATCATGGAAATGGTGGGTGGCGCAGGCCGTGAAAATACAGTCCATTCAACCTTGCATTGGGATGACAATGGAAGTCATGCTGACTATGGCCTGAGTTATACCTTATCTTCAGGAATATTTGCAGATAATTTTCATATTTTCTCAGTAGCATGGGACAATAAGGAAATAAAGGGTTATGTTGATGATACAGAATATTTTGTAGTTGACATTACTTCTGCTGCAATGAGTGAATTTCAAAATAACTTCTTTATTATTTTAAACGTAGCTGTTGGTGGTAACTGGCCAGGGTCACCAGATGGATCGACAACTTTTCCACAAACAATGGAAGTTGATTACGTGCGTGTTTACGAGGAATAGTTTGGTAATTAATTTATTCAAAAGATCATTGAACAATAACTTTTATGATTATGAAAAATATTTTCATTCTGACAAGTATGCTCATTATCCTCGCAGCTTGCGAATCAAGTCAAAATCAAGATTCAAACGAAGAAGTAACCCTTGTTACGGATGACTACAACATGGTTTGGTCCGATGAATTTGATTATGAGGGCTTACCAGATTCAACCAGGTGGGATTATGATACAGAAGGAAATGAAGATGGATGGGGAAACCGTGAAGCACAGTATTATACCAAAGCGAATGAGAAAAATGCTTATGTAAAAAATGGGGCTTTAAATATCGTGGCGCATAAGGAATCATTTGGCGGAAAAGAATATACTTCAGCCCGGTTGGTTTCCAAAGCTGACTGGAAATATGGTAAAGTAGAAGTAAATGCCAAATTGCCTGCAGGCTACGGAACCTGGTCTGCCATCTGGATGATGCCTGGTGGCTGGTCATATAATGATGGTAACTGGCCCGATATTGGCGAAATTGATATCATGGAACATGTTGGTCATGAGACTAGGTGTAATTCATGCCTCTGCTCATTCAAAAGATTATCAGTGGCAGAAAAATACACAAAAAACAGCTACTGTTTTTATTCCCGATGTTGATACAAAATTTCATACCTATATTTTGGAATGGACTCCGGATGTTTTAAAAGCTTAGTTGATGACAGCCTTTATTTTGAATATCAGAATGAAGGCCTGGGTGAATCAAAATGGCCATATAACAAACCCTTTTACCTGATTATTGAATATTGCTGTTGGTGGTGCATGGGGAGACGATGAAAGGAATTGATGAAAAGGCCTTTCCTCAAACCATGGAAGTTGATTATGTAAGGGTATATCAACGACCGGAATAATCGGTCGGAAATTTAAATAATGAAAGAAGAAAACAGGGGATATGTAGTTTTAATCTCATTAATTGTTGCTTTAGGTGGCTTTTTAATGGGATTTGATGCTTCTGTTATTTCAGGTGTGGTAAAATTTATCGAGCCTGAATTCGATTTATCAAAAATAGAATTAGGATGGGCAGTCAGTTCCCTGACCCTCACTGCCACATTGGCCATGATGATCGCAGGCCCATTAAGCGATAAATTTGGCAGAAAACGATTATTGTCCATTGCAGCAGTGCTTTATGCTATTTCTGCAATTGCATCGGCTTTCGCACCATCATTTATTTTCCTGGTTGTCGCACGCATGATTGGTGGTTTTGGTGTGGGCGCATCACTCATTATTGCCCCTATGTATATTGCCGAAATCGCACCACCTAAGATCAGGGGAACGATGGTTTCATTTAACCAATTGAACATCGTTATTGGTATATCAGCAGCTTTTTTCACAAATTTTCTTATCCTTAAATTGGGGCAATCTGATACCGAATGGGCGCTGGTTTTAAGGTTTGAACAATTCAATTGGCGTTGGATGCTGGGCCTGGAAGTACTTCCGGCGTTGCTATACTTTTTTGCACTTTTCATTGTTCCAAGAAGCCCTCGATGGTTGATCATGCGGGGTCAGGAAGACGAAGCATTGAAAACTATGCAAAAGGCAATTGGTAAAACATCAGCAATAACTGACCTTAAGGCAATAAAGGAAAGCATTCAGGAAAATGCAAATAAAAAGAAAGCTTCCCTTAAAGATATTTTTCAACCGGCTTTGAGGACAGTTCTGATCATTGGGCTTGTGCTGGCCGTATTACAACAAATTACCGGTATCAATTCTGTTTTTTTCTATGCACCTATGATCTTTGAGCAGTCCGGTATTGGAACTGATGCTGCTTTTTCGCAAGCAATTTATGTTGGACTGATCAACCTGGTATTTACAATAATTGCCATGTTTCTGATAGACAAATTCGGACGGAAGCCCCTTTTGATAATAGGTATGTTAGGTATAGCCATTTCAATGTTTTTGTTGTCTTACGGGTTCGGATCGGCAACTTACATGTTGTCTGAAAAATCTATTTTGGAACTTTCTGAGAAAATCGAAAAACAAAAACTTGAAAGCATTAATAATGTAACGTTTACTAGCGAAAAAGAATTCAAATCAGCAATAGAAAAAGTATTGGGTGAAGATGAGTCAAAATTGTACGAAAGTGAAATTTTAAAAAGTGCAGCAAAATTCAATGCAAATTTAATTCTGTTTGGAATTCTTGCTTTTGTTGCATCATTTGCCATTTCTATCGGGCCAGTTATGTGGGTACTGTTTTCCGAGCTGTTTCCCAACACAGTCAGGGCTGTAGCAATCTCTTTCGTAGGTTTCATCAATTCGGTAATAAGCTTCCTGGTTCAGCTTGTTTTTCCCTGGGAACTGGAAACAATCGGTAGTTCATTAACTTTCCTGATTTATGGCTTATTCGCTGCTGCAGGATTGATTTTTGTCTTAACGAAAGTGCCTGAAACAAAGGGAAAATCGCTGGAAGAACTCGAAAAAATATTGGTTAAATAAATAATCAAAAATTAAAAGAGATTGAACAAAAAGTGTCATGAATAAAAAAGAAATTTTCCTGGGAGAAACCTCTTTAAAAGATAAAGGAGCTCATGTAAATGGAGGTTTTATTACTATTCAGGGTGAGAGGTACTACAAGATCTCCAATTACAACCAGATGCCGGACTTCTTCATGACCCTCGTCAGCGACTCTGACCACTGGATGTTTATTTCAAGTAATGGTTCTCTTACAGCTGGAAGAAAAGACCGTGATAACGCTTTGTTTCCTTATTATAGTGATGATAAGATTCATGATTATGCTGGCATCACGGGCAGTAAAACAATTGTTTTGGTTGAAAAAAATGAGAGAAATTATTTATGGGAACCTTTCTCGAAAGAACTGAGCGCTTTATACAAGATTGAAAGGAATCTTTACAAAAGTATTTATGGAAATAAAATCATTTTTGAAGAACTGAACCTTGATTTAGGAGTTGCTTTTCAATATGGTTGGTCATACAGCGAACAATATGGCTTTGTAAAAAAATCAACAATTTCTTGCATTGGTGATGAACCTTTTAAAATTGAAATTCTTGATGGGATCAGGAACATATCTACCTAATGGTATTAATTATATATTTCAAAACGAATACAGCAATCTTTTAGATGCCTATAAAAAAGCCGAATTAATAAAAGAAACAGGACTTGGTCTATTCATGCTGAGTTCAATTCCTGTTGACCGGGCCGAACCCAGCGAATCATTAAATGCCACAACTGTATGGTCATGTGGTTTATTAGATAGTAAAATCCTTATTTCTGATACTCAGACAAAGAGGTTTAAACAAGGGTTTCCAATAGAAACAGAAACTGATATCAGGGCATCGAGGGGTGCATATTTTGTAAATGCCAAATTGAAACTGGAAAAACAGCAGAGCCATGAATGGTTAATCATAGCCGAAATTAATCAGAGCACCACCGATGTTGCCAACTTAAACGAATTTCTAAAAGATACTGACAAAATCACAGATTTGGTGAATAAGTGATATTGAAAAAGGTACTACAAATCTTATTAAAATTGTTGCTGCAACTGATGGTTTACAAGTAAGTAATGAAGAACTCTGTTCTGCCCGTCATTTTTCCAATACGCTTTTTAATGTAATGCGAGGTGGAATTTATCTCAATAACTACACTTTGGATAGCCATGATTTTAAGGATTTTGTAAACCTAACCAATAAAAAAGTCAGCAATAAACTTAAAGCCACGCTCAATGCATTACCAAAAACAATTTCAAATACTGATCTGATTCGGTTGGCAGAAAATAACAGGCAATGCTGATTTTATAAGAATATGCTATGAATATTTACCTTTAACATTTAGTCGCAGACATGGTGATCCAAGCCGTCCCTGGAATCAGTTTTCCATTGAAAACAAAAATGAAGATGGAAATCCAAAACTAGATTTTCAGGGAAACTGGCGAGATATTTTTCAAAACTGGGAAGCACTAAGTCTTTCCTATCCTGGCTATATCGAAAATATAATCAGCAAATTTGTTAATGCCTCTACACCTGATGGATACAATCCATACCGTATCATGCGAAATGGTATCGATTGGGAAAGTCCTGATCCGGATGATCCATGGTCATATATTGGCTATTGGGGCGACCATCAGATTATTTATCTCCAGAAATTACTTGAACTTTCGAATAATTATCATCCCGGAAAATTGGACGAACTACTCTCCAAAGAAATATTTGCTTATGCAAATGTACCTTATCGGATAAAATCATACCAGGAAATATTAAAAAACCCACAGGATACAATCACCTTTGACAGAGATATTAACAACAATATTAATGATAAGGTCATTGAGCTTAGGTGCAGATGGCAGGCTAGCTGATGAAAGATAAGGATTCAATTTATCAGGTTAATCTTACCGAAAAAATATTGGTGACCTTATTGGCCAAGTTGAGCAATTTCATTCCCGAAGCAGGTATTTGGCTGAATACCCAACGACCTGAATGGAACGATGCCAACAATGCACTTGTTGGAAGTGGTGTTTCGATGGTAACACTATACTACCTGCGAAGGTTTTTGAAGTTTTGGAATGATGAATTTAGAAATACGCAGGCCAAATCAATTCATATCTCAGAAGAAGTAAAAGAATTATTCGACAATATTTCTAAGCTTTTTACAGAGAATACAGGCGTTCTGAAGAATGGATTTTCTGAAATGGAACGCAGGTATTTTGTTGATAGATTGGGTGAAGCAGGAACGGTTTATAGAAATAAGATTTATAAGAATTCATTCTCAGGGAACAAGCAAGAAGTACAAACATCTGAACTGATTGAATTTACCCGGTTGGCCTTAGATTATATCGATCAATCAATAAGAGTTAACAAAAGGAAGGATGGGCTTTATCATGCTTACAACCTTGTATCATTAAACGATAATGGTGCAATCCATCCGTCATTTATATGAAATGCTCGAAGGTCAGGTTGCCGTGCTGAGTTCAGGTTATTTAACAGCTAAAGAAAGCCTCGAAGTGCTCAATGCACTTAAAAACAGTTCACTTTTCAGAGAAGATCAATACAGTTATCTGTTGTATCCTGATCGTGAATTACCCAGATTTGATGAAAAGAATAATATTCCGGTGCATCTTATCAATGAATCAAAATTGTTGAGCAAATTAATTGATGATAATGACTCCTCAATTCTCAATGTTGATCAAGTTGGAAATTATCATTTTAATGGAACATTCAGAAATGCGGAAGTATTGTCAAGGGCACTTAAAAATTTGGATGACCGTAGATATGGAGTGCTATTAAGGAAAGAAAAAGCAAAAGTGCTTGATATTTACGAAGCAAATGTTCGATCACCAGTCCTTTACCGGCAGGTCAGGTACTTTTTATGGATATGAAGGCTTGGGAAGCATATATTGGCATATGGTATCAAAGCTTTTGCTTGCTACAGAAGAATGTTTCTTTAAAGCTGTTGACGAGCAGGCGGGTCCGGAAATAATTGGAGAATTAAAGGATCATTATTACGAAATAAAAGCAGGCATTGGTCTTTATAAATCCCCTGAACTTTATGGTGCATTCCCAACAGATGCTTATTCACATACGCCCGGAAATGCAGGCGTTAAACAACCGGGTATGACCGGACAGGTGAAAGAAGATTTTATTTCCCGCATGGGCGAACTTGGTATAAGGGTGCAGCAGGGAGAGATTATATTTGACACACACCTGATCAATAGAAAAGAATTTACCAATACGGAAATAGCCTTTGAATATTTTAATATTAAAGGCGAAAAACAACATTTGACACTGAAAGAGAACCAGCTTGGTTTTACCCTATGCCAGGTCCCTGTTGTTTATACCATTGCCAATCATATAAAGATCCTTGTCTCCTTTAAAGATGGTTCTCAGGAGGAAATTACCGGAAATGTTTTGAGCCCTCAAATTAGCAGCTCAATTTTTAAACGGGAAGATGCAGTTAAGCTTATTGAAATATCTATTAATTAACAGATTAAAAAGAATATTAAATGTCGTTTCGAAGTGAATATATATTGTCGTTGGTTGGTGCGAACTTCGCCAATAAAACCAAAAGTGAATTACAATCACATTTTGAAAAGGTTTTAAAAAGTGGAATGCATGGATTGTGTTTCAGTCCATATCATGAAGGACAAGAACCTGGTTCAATAATTAGTGAAGACCAGATACGTAAAAGAATAGAAGTGATACAGCCTTACACAAAATGGATAAGGTCGTTTTCATGTACTGATGGAAATGAAATGATACCACGCATCGCCCATGAATATGGCATAAAAACGTTGGTTGGTGCCTGGCTGGGTGCAAATGAAAGGATAAATGAACAAGAAATCACCAATGTTATCCAAATTGCAAAAGATGGTCATGCGGATATTGTAGCAGTAGGTAATGAAGTAATGTACAGGGGGGATATGTCTGAAGATGAACTTTTGGATAATATATATCGTGTAAAAAACGAAATCCCTGATATCCCGGTTGGGTATGTAGACGCCTATTATGAGTTTGAAAACCGTCCTCGAATTACAGAAGCATGTGATGTAATACTTGCCAACTGTTATCCCTATTGGGAAGGATGCCATATTGAGTATTCTTTGCTTTATATGAAAGATATGTACCACCGTGCACTAAAAGCGGCAAATGGTAAAAAAGTCATAATTTCTGAAACAGGATGGCCAAACATAGGTGAGGTATTTCATGGAGCTGAACCATCTTTTGAAAATGCGATTGCATATTTTATTAACGCACAATTGTGGTCAATGAACGAGGACATTGAGATGTTCTATTTTTCTTCATTTGATGAGCCATGGAAAACCAGTGATGAAGGCGACGTTGGTGCCTTTTGGGGATTGTGGGATAAAAATGAAAAACTAAAATTCGGAGAATAAGTAATTAGTATGAACATGGACTTACTTAAAAATTTAGGACTCATATTATTGCTTTTGGCAATGGTTTTGAGTTGTGAGTCAGGAATTAAAAAGAATAAAGAAGTGCCAAGAAAAACGAGTCAAATTTCCAATCCAATCCAACAGCAAAAGAAAGATTTGCTCATTGGTATTTCATCAGCCATTTGCTATTCAGGTTTTAGAACAGGTCAGCACCCTGACAGAGGAGAAGGTGCGAAAAACCCAACCGATGAAGAAATACTGGAAGATCTTCAATATCCTTTCGCATAATTCTAACTTCAAGCTGATTCGTCTTTATGACAGTGGTGAAAATTCCGAAACTGTCCTTAGGCTTATCAAAGAAAATAACATTGACATCAAAGTCATGTTGGGAATTTGGCTACAGGCTGAATTAAGTAACCACGAAAGTTGTGAATGGTTAACCGAACCCATTCCTCAGGAAGAATTAGATGAAAATAAAATAGCCAATACTGAGGAAATTCAAAAAGGGATCAGACTTGGCCAATGAATACCCAGAAATAATAGTTGCTGTAAATGTTGGTAACGAAGCCCTGGTGGACTGGAACGACCACAAAGTAGATACTGATTCGATCATTTCCTATTGCAAACAAGTTAAAAATTCCATTGCACAGCCTGTTACTGTAGCCGAAAATTATGAATGGTGGGCAGCTAAGGGAAAAAAACTGGCCAGGGAACTTGATTTTATTGCGATTCATGTTTATCCGCTTATGGGAAGAAAAGGATATTCATGAAGGAATTGTCCTATTCCATTGAAAATGTTCAAAAAGTACGCGATTCTCTACCTGAAAGTATAATCGTGATCAGTGAGGCTGGCTGGGCATCAGTTGCCTCCGAATTTGGTGAAAGAGCAAACGAAGATAAACAGTTGCAATATTATAACCAGCTAATGGATTGGTCGGCCAAAATGAATATCACCACTTTTTTCTTTGAAGCTTTTGATGAAGACTGGAAAGGAAATCCTGAAGATATGATGGGGGCGGAAAAGCATTGGGGATTGTTTACAGTTGATCGGAAACCAAAAAAAGTGATGCAGCATTTATATAAGGAGTTTAAATAAAAACCGAAAATCAAAATCAATTTATTATTGATAGAATAAAAGGAACAATATGAGAACATTTCTAAAAAATAACTTGGTCTGATGACAGCCCACTATAAAACAGCACCGGAAGATATTGTTCCTATTGGACAGAAAATGGCGTTTGGTGCAGGCAACTTGGTGAATAATTTATTACCAGGTGCACTTGGTATATTCATGTTCTTTTTAGTAACAGCATTTGGGATGGATCCTTTTTTAGCTGGCTTGCTAGGTGGACTTCCACGCATCTTTGATGCGATTACGGACCCTATAATGGGCTATATATCAGATAACACCAAATCAAGATTTGGACGCAGAAGACCCTACATTTTTGTTGGAGCCATTTTAAGTGGCATATTGTTCGCCGTTTTATGGCAACTCGATCCCGAGAAAACTCAAATGTATAACTTTTGGTATTTCCTGATTTTGTCGTTGGTATATTTGGTTGGAAATACAATCTTTTCAACACCCTTAATAGGCTTGGGTTACGAAATGACTTCTGATTATTCCGAGCGTACCCGCCTGATGGGATTTTCGCAAATAGTGGGTCAAATTGCATGGATGATCGTGCCCTGGTTTTGGGTACTCATTGCCGATCCTGATTTATTTGAAACTCAAGTTATAGGTGTTCATCGACTTTCTGTAGTTGTGGGGGCCATTTGTATAGTTTTGGGTGTTTTACCCGCATTATTTTGTAAAGGAATAGATCCGGGCAAAATGGAAAATCGGGCAAAAATTACATTTAGCAGTCTGTTTACTAATTTAATTGATTTGTTCAGGGGAATTCTCCAAATTGCGAAAAACAAACCTTTTGTTAGACTTTGTGGAGCCACATTTTTGGTGTTTAACGGGTTTCAAATGGTGGCATCCTTTAGTTATTTCATTATCGTTTTCTACATGTTTAATGGAGACTATGGTTTAACTGGACATTGGCCAGCTTGGTTTTCTACGATAAGTGCTATGGCTACTGCTTTTTTAGTGATACCAATTATTACCAAGATGGCTACTAAATTTGGAAAACGACGGGCTTTTATTATTTCAACAGCTATTTCAATAGTAGGTTATGCACTTAAATGGTGGGGATTTAGTCCGGAAAATCCATGGTTAATTTTTATGCCAATTCCGCTAATGGCTTTTGGTATTGGAGGTTTGTTTACACTTATGATGAGCATGACCGCTGATGTTTGTGATTTGGATGAACTGAAAAACGGTATGCCTCGCAAGGAAGGAACCTTTGGTGCTATTTATTGGTGGATGGTAAAATTAGGTCAAGCCATTGCTTTAATTCTTGGTGGTGCAGTATTAAGCTGGGTAGGCTTCGATCAAAATGCTGCAGTGCAAACAGCTGAAACGATGACGAACCTGAGAATTGCTGATATCTTAATTCCGGTTATAACGGCTGCATTAGCTATCTGGGTGATGTGGAATTATAAACTTGATGAGGAAAGGGTGCATGAAATAAAAGAAATATTGGTAAAACGAAGAGGAGAATTAAAAACTTAAATTAATTTGGAATGAAAATAATCAGTTTTCGATAATTATCATTTCTTATGGTCTTATTAATGGGTTGCAATACAGCAGCAAAACATTATCAATCGAAGTTTATGAAACTTCAGCAAATGGAAATCAACTAAAAAAAATAACTGAATTTGCACTCTGGAACCGAAGTTATTTCAATCAAATTACTCCCGGATCAAAAATTCCAAACCATAACTGGTTTTGGTGGTTCCTTTACCGAATCATCTGCCTATTTACTAAATAAACTAAGTAAGAAAAATCGTGATCTGATTTTGAATGCCTATTTTGGATCAGAAGGAGCAAGGTATTCATTAACCCGCACACATATCAATTCATGTGACTTTTCCTTGAGTAATTATTCATATGCCCCTGTTGAAGGTGACAAGGAATTAGAAAACTTTTCAATCGAAGAAGACCGGGATGATATTATTCCAATGATCAAAGAAGCCATGGCCATATCTGAAGATGGATTCAAAATCATCTCCTCACCCTGGACAGCACCCCCCTGGATGAAAGACAACAACAATTGGGTGGGTGGTAAATTACTGCCCGAATACTATGATAGCTGGGCTTTGTTTTTCTCAAAATATCTGAATGCTTATAAAAAAGAAGGTATTGATATTTGGGGAGTCACTGTTGAAAATGAACCGCTTGGAAATGACAACAATTGGGAAAGCATGCACTATTCTGCTGAGGAAATGGTAGATTTTGTGAAAAATCATCTTGGACCTAAACTTGAATCGGATGGACATGATGTAAAAATCCTTGGCTTATGACCAAAACCGGGGAGAAGAACTTGAAGAATGGGCAAAAGTGATTTACAAAGATGAAGCATCTTCAAAATATTTTGATGGTTTTGCAATTCACTGGTATGCAAGCACATTCGATTGGTTTCCTGAATCATTGAATTTTACGCATGAAATGGCACCCGAACAAGTACCTTATTCAATCCGAAGCATGTGTTGATGCTGAGGTACCTGCATTGGCAAGATGATGAATGGTATTGGTCGAAAGAAGCAACCGATTGGGGATGGGATTGGGCACCTGAAGAGCAAAAACACCTGCATCCAAAATATGTTCCGGTCTATCGTTATGCCAGGGACATTATTGGCTGCCTGAATAACCAGGTAGATGGCTGGGTAGACTGGAATATGGTACTTGACAGGCAGGGAGGACCAAACTGGTTTAAAAACTGGTGTGTTGCACCAGTAATCGTCGATCCTGAACAAGACGAAGTCTACTTTACACCTTTGTATTATACCATGGCACATTTCAGCAAGTTTATCAGGCCCGGTGCTATACGGATTGGTTTCGAAAATCCGGATGATTCACTGATGATGACCGCTGCAAAAAATCCGGATGGTTCCATTGCAGTTGTATTGCTTAATATGGAAAATGAACCTAAGCATTTCAGCTTGAACTTAAACGAAAAATGCTGTCAGTTTGAATATTAGTTCTCGTGCCATACAGACCATAATCATACCTACTAAAATTGCTAACCAATGAGAAAATTAATATTTATTGCCTCCTTTTTTTTCTTGTCATCAATTTAAATTCATGCTCATCCGGACATCCTGAAACAGAAGTAACAGTTTCAGGACGACAGCTATTTGTAAACAATGAGCCCTACCTTATTAAGGGAATATGCTACAAGCCGGTACCAAAGGGTAGTGACAAAGCAAATTTTGCAAGCTTAACCGATGATCTTGAATTAATGGTTGAGGCCGGTATAAACACCATTAGGGTTTATTCACCCATCAATGAAAAAGCTGTTCTGGACGAAATCCACGAGGCCGGACTAAAAATTATCATCGGCTTTGGCTACAATCAGGGTGGGTATTATGATATATTATCGGGGTCATTTATCGATTATGTGAATACTTTCAAATCGCACCCGGCAATACTCTTGTGGGAACTTGGTAATGAATATAACTATCATCCGGAATGGTTTGGAGGCAGCATTGAAAATTGGTATCAGGCTATGAATAATGCTGCAGAAATGATTCATGAGAATGACCCTTCACACCCGGTAACAACTGCACATGGCGAAATACCCGACTCATTGGCACTTGCAATGTGTCCCAATGTGGATGTTTGGGGAATGAATGTATATCGCTGGGATAATCCCGGAACCATTTTTGATGAATGGAGGGCAATAAGCGAAAAACCCATGTATCTCTCTGAAGCAGGTGCCGACAGCTATATGACGATATCAGCCCATGGATATGACAAAGGTGATAATGAACTTGTCCAGGCTGATGCCAATCGAAATATTCTGAATAAGATTTTTGACCGTACAGATATTTGTTCCGGTGTAACCATATTCGCTTTTAGTGATGAATGGTGGAAAGCAGGAAATAATAATTCACAGGATCCCGGAGGATGGGCTCCCGAAAGCAGTGGTGTGCCCTACGATGGTACAGCCAACGAAGAATACTGGGGTATAGTTGATATTGATAGAAATAAAAAAATGACATATTCTGTAGTAAAAGAAAAATTTAACGCCCCTTTAAAATGATTTAGTATGTGTGTTTGATTCAGGAAAGATAAACTGAACATGAAAATATCTATATCACTAATAATTATTGTCTTAATCAATGTAGCTTCTTGTCAAAATAAGGAGAACCACGAAATGGCCCATATATTAAAAAGCGATAATCTGGAAATTCAAATCGATCTGCCTCTGGCAAATTATGATTTTTCCAGGTTCGATTGGACAGGAAAAATCGTATCAGTAAAGTATAAAGGCATTTTGGTATCGGGCACTGAGAAAATGAACAATGAACTCGATAATAGTATTGGAAAAGGTTATTATAACGAGTTTGGTATTGATGCTCCTGTTGCATTTGATGAAGCAAATGAGGGTGAATTTTTTCATAAAATAGGTGTTGGCCTGTTAAAAAAGGAAGGAACTCATTACGATTTTAGTAAAAAGTATGAAATTGAACCTGCCACATTTAAGTTAAATTCCGAATCAAATAAAGTTAAAATAGAATGTAAATCTAAGTCCGTTCACGGTTATTCCTACATACTGTTTAAAGAAATTGAATTATTTGAAAGTAGTTTTGTTATCAGGTATCGGTTGCAGAATACAGGTGAAAAAACAATTACGACAAATGAATACAACCATAATTTTTTAGCCATTAATGCAGAACTGATCGGTAGTGAATATATTTTGAAATTTCCTTTTCTGTTAAATCCTGAATTATTTGAAGCAGCTGTTAATCCAGAAGTGAAAGTTGAAATTGAACAAAACGAAATTACTTTTAACAGCACTCCTGAAGAACAATTCTTTTTTAGCAATCTTTCAGGAAGTAAGCATGTTAATGCATTTTGGGAATTAATAAACACTAAAAACAAAATAGGTATAAGTGAAACCGGAAGTTTTAAAACAAACAGGGTAAATCTTTGGGGATGGAAGCATGTTATCAGTCCAGAGTTGTTTTTTAATATAAATGTTAAACCGGGTCAATCAATCGAATGGTCTAGAACTTATCATGTTTACGAAATAAAATAAATAAGCGTGAATAAACTAATTTCAAAACTTTCACTCAAAGAAAAAATCGGCTATGGTCTCGGCGATACAGCTTCTCACTTTGTTTGGGATATGGTCGGTTTCTGGATACTCATTTTTTATACCGACACTTTTGGAATTTCTGCTGCTGCAGCCGGAACAATCATGCTAATTGCACGAGTCTGGGATATGGTAAGTGATCCTGTAATGGGAATCATTGCAGACAGGACAAATACACGATGGGGAAAATTCAGGCCTTATATTTTATGGATGGCATTCCCTTACAGTGTATTGGCGGTTCTAACCTTCACCACTCCTGATTTTGGTCAAACAGGAAAAATTATTTATGCCGGAGTAACCTATCTTTTATTAATGACAGTTTTTACGGCAATCAATCTGCCCTACTCATCTTTGGGTGCAGTGATGACTTCCGATTCATATGAAAGGGCCGGTTTAAATTCGTATCGTTTTATTTTTGCTTTTATTGGCCAGTTTATTGTTTCCGGAACAGCACTTTCCCTTGCATTGTATTTTGGCAAAGGTGATAATGCCAAAGGTTATCAATATACTTTAATACTATTCTCGATCATAAGTTTTATTCTCTTTATGATCACTTTTAAAACTACAAAAGAACGAGTACAACCTCCCAAAGAGCAAAAAGAAAATCTTAAAGAAGATCTTAAGAATTTATTTAAAAACAGGCCATGGGTAATTCTGTTTTTTGTGGGAATTATTTCGTTTGTCATGTTTGCCATGCAAAACCTTTCCATTGCCTATTATTTCAAATATTATATTGGTGATGAAGAAAGTGTACAATTGTTTAATGTAATTGGAACGGTTGCACTTAATTGCGGGTATACCCTTTTCAAAACCTTTTCCAAAACGATTTGGAAAAAGAAATGTATTCCTGGCAAGCTCTCTCATTTCGGGTTTTTTCTTTATCCTGCTCTATTTGCCTGGTTCGAATAATATTGTCTCGATTTATATCTTAAATATTCTTGCAAAATTGACTTATGCTCCGGCAGTTCCACTTTTGTGGACAATGCTTGCTGATACTGCGGATTATTCTGAATGGAAAACAGGACAGAAGAGCAACAGGGCTTGTTTTTTCTGCAGCCACTTTTGCTCAAAAAGCAGGCTGGGGAATTGGTGGAGCACTGGCTGGCTGGCTGTTGGCCATGTATAAATTTATACCGAATGTTGAACAAACAGCAACAGCAATTACAGGCATTAAACTAATGATCTCAGTATTTCCCGGTATTTTATATATGTCGTGTGCCATTCTTCTGTATTTCTATGCCATCGATCATAAAACATGCCTGATCATGCAAAAGGATTTGGAGGCATAGAAAGACCGAGTAGTAATTTTAGAAGTGTGAAAATACTTTTACAAGCTTTATAATCATATAGTGCTGTAGATTAGAAAAATAAAATACAGATGAGTGTTTTTGATGTATTGTAAAGTGTGGATTGATGTGTTTTTGATGTGGGCAATAAATTGACATTCTCACCTATTAAAGCTTACTTTGATCAATTAATATTGAGAAATATCTAAGAATAATCTTTAAATAAAACTTTATGAAACAGATTTTTACATTTTTAATACTAACGATTTTTGCATTCTCGACAAATGCACAGTATATTTATAATGACTATGATGCAAATCAAAATGAAACCTTCTACGGCTGGCCAAATATGCCGGTAGTAATTGGAAACCCTGATGCCAGCGGTATAAATACCAGCGCAAATGTGGCACAATGGGACAGGACTGATTGGGCACAATACGATAATGTCTATACAGATGTATTGTCCGGAACGATAGATTTTACAACAGGAACATCCTTCTCATTAAAAGTATGGTCACCTATTGCTTGTGATGTACTTTTTAAACTTGAAGGTAATTCTGCCTCCGGTGGAGAGATTGCAATCGATTACAACCCCAAATACCTGGGTGCAGCTCGATTTTGATTTTACAGGTGAAACTACCGATGTTTTTAACAAACTGGTATTTTTTCTTGACTTCGCCACTTTTAATGCAAACACATTTTATTTCGACGACATTGAAGGGCCTGAATATAATAATAACCCACCGCCATTAGGCACCCTCACTTTTCCCGTTACTTTTGATGACCCGCTTGCAGAATACGACTTAGTTGATTTTGGGGGAAATGTTTCTCAAATCATAGTTGATCCTGATGATGCCGATAATAATATTGTAGAAACCATTAAAACCGAAACTGCTGAACTTTGGGCAGGAACAACCGTAGGAGGAGCACTTGGTTTTGCTGAGCCGGTTCCGTTTGCTGCCCCGGATACTACGCTTATGAGTGTGGTTGTCTGGTCACCGGAAGAAGGAATTCCCGTGCGTCTTAAAGTTGAAGATGCTGGTAATGGAGGAATATTTGTCGAAACCGAAGTGGTAACCACTGTTGCCGCAGCATGGGATACACTGGTCTTTGACTTTAACAATCCTGCACCGGGAACACCCGCGATAAACTTTGCTAATACCTATAACAAGGCCTCCATATTTTTCAATTTTGGAACAACAGGAGCAGATGCCGGAGAGCAGACCTATTATTGGGATTATATGGATTTTGCAGGTGCTCCCCCTCCTAAGCCTCTGATGGAACTTGATGTTCAGGATAATTTTGAAGATGATGGATGGGGCACTATTAACGAATGGTTTTTTCAGGATCCTGATATGTTTGATTTGGCAACCACCAGCGACCCTGATGATGCTGAGAATACAGTTGCAGATTATAACAGAACAGGGAACTTTCCTTATACCAATGCACAGTTTTCTTTAGAACACAGAATTGACCTAACTGAGAGGAATAAATTCGAGCTCGATGTTTATTTCCCTTCTTCAAACAATTATGGTACTTTAACTACTGGTGCTGCTATCAAGCTCCAAAATAGTAAAAAAGGAGGCGATGCCTGGATGACACAGACAGAAATTATTATTACTGTGAATGACCTAGATGAATGGGTAACCCTGTTATTTGATTTCAGTGCAGTTGCCGATAGTGTAAATTATGACCAGGTTGTAGTTCAACTTGGTGGTGAAGGCCATTCAGTTCCTGGGCAATTTTATTTCGATAATTTGTATTTAAAACATGTGCCTTTTATGTCACTAATGTCACCGAATGGAGGCGAAGAAATTGAACAAAATTCCAGTTTTATTATCGAGTGGGATTATGGCTGGTGGGAAGGTGATATTGATATTGAATTGATAAAGGAAGGTGAAGAACCAGAGCCTTTAGCGCTCGGTATCGCAGCTTCTGACTCAGTATTCGAATGGAATGTATTTCCTAATCAGGAACCTGGTGAAGATTACAGAATAGCCATTACTTCGCTTGACGATCCTATTTTAACTGATACAAGCAGTGCCTATTTTACTATAGTCGAAGTTGAAGGTGTACAGTCAAACTTTACTGCAGATATTACATTGTTTCCAGTCGGCAGTGGGGTTATCTTTACCGATTTATCTTCGGGAGATCCGGATACCTGGGAATGGGAATTTGAAGGCGGTACACCAGCAACTTACGAGGGTCAAACTCCACCTGAAATTATTTACAATACTGATGGCGTGTTTGACGTAACACTGACGGTATTTAGCGGAGGCGACCAGGATGTAACGATTAAAGATGATTATATCACTGTAGGCCTTCCTCCAATGGCTGGTTTTGAAGCATCATTTACTGAAATACTGGCGGGTCAAAGTGTTGATTTTACCAACTTGTCCGAAGGAGAAGAAAACACCTATCAATGGTTATTTGAAGGTGGTAACCCATCAACTTCTGAAGAAATGAATCCAACTGGTATTGTTTATGACGCAGTGGGAGTATTTGATGTCACCCTTATTGCAGTTAACATATTTGGGTCAGATACTCTGCTAATGGAAGATTATATTGAAGCCACTCCGGTAGGTTTGATTTCAAACAATAATGAAACGATCAGGGTTTATCCTAATCCTGTTGAAGATCAGCTATATATTACATTGACTAATGATTATTTAAGCGATGTTACATTGTTTAATATGAATGGACAATCACTTTTAGCCTTGAAAAAACAAAATGGCACAATAAACATAAATACCTCTGATTTTAAAGCAGGCATTTACATGCTTGCAATTGATGATGGATCTGAAGTGATTCTCAAAAAAGTTATCGTTTATTAGTGATTATCCAGATAACCGGTTTAAAAAACTACTTTTTAAACCGGTTATCTGAAATTGATTAACAGAAATAATTTATTTTTTATTAACGACATAAAAAAATGAAAAAAAACTACATCTTATTATTGTCTATTTTGATGATGATTTTCAGCATACAAGCGCAGTACATCTACAATGATTTTGATGACAATCAGAATGAGCCGTTTTTAGGTGATGTGAACCAGCCTGCTATTATTGCCAACCCTGATGTGTCAGGAATTAATACAAGTGCAAACGTTGCTGAGTTTGTTCGGGCCGCTGACAATCAATATACGCATGTGTATGCAGAACTTGGCGGTACCATTGACTTCACCTCAGGAACAACATTCGAGTTAAAAGTCCATTCACCAATTGCATGTGATGTATTATTTAAACTTGAAGACAAAAACAATCCTTCTACATCAACAGAATTGATGGGAAATGTTACCATTACAAATGAATGGCAATTATTGACTTATGATTTTAGTGGGGCTCAATCAGGTACTTACAGCAAAATCGTTATTTTCTTTGATTTTGCAACAACTAACGAGAATACTTTTTATTTTGATGATGTTATTGGTCCTGAATACGAAGAAGGTTCTACTGATCCTGTAACCTTACCCGTTACCTTTGAAGATGAGAATGTAAATTACGGTTTAACAGACTTTGAAGGCAATGTTTCGGAAATTATTGTCGATCCTACAGATAATAATAATCATGTAGTTCAGACCATTAAACCAGAAACAGCCGGAGCATCTGCAGGAACTACTGTTGGTGGAACAGTTGGTTTTCCTACTCCAGTTCCTTTTGCAGAAGGAGCCACAACGATGAGCGTTGCAGTTTGGTCACCAACAGCCGGAACACCTATGCGGCTTAAAGTGGAAGCTTCTAATGATCCTACAATCACCTGTGAAACCGAAGCCATGACAATGATGGCTGAAACATGGGAAGTTTTGGAATTCGATTTCAGCAATGAGGCACCAGGCACCGCTGAACTTAACCTCGCAAACTCATACAACAAGGCTTCTATCTTTTTTAATTTCGGAACCTCTGGAGCAGATGCCGGAGAGCAAACTTATTATTGGGATGATATAGAATTCGTGGGAGGTGCAGACCCCAAACCATTACTTGCTCTTGATGTTCAGGATAATTTTGAAGATGATGGCTGGGGAACGATTACCACATGGAAATTTCAGGATGGTCCGGAATTAACAGATTTATTGGTTGTCCCTGATCCAACAAATCCTGAAAACCATATTGTTGCTTACCTCCGTTCAGGAACTTTTGAATGGACCAATGCGCAATTTATCCTGGATCACCGGATGGATCTTTCTGAAAGGAATATTTTTGAGTTAACAGTTGCTTTACCTTCAACAAATGATTACAGTGGTGACCTCACACCTACTGTGGCAATGAAATTGCAAAACAGCCTTTTAGGCGCCGATGCATGGACTACCCAAACCGAAGTAAAATTAACAGTTGACCAATTTGATCAGTGGCTAACATTAACATTTGATTTCAGCGCTGTTGCGGATAGGGAAGATTACGACCAAGTGGTTATCCAGTTTGGAGGCGAAGGTCACTTTGTGCCCGGTCAATTCTCATTTGATGATATAGACCTGCTGAACATAACAGGAATTAGCACTAACGTTACAGCGCAAACCAAAGTTTATCCAAATCCGGCAAGGGATGTACTTTATCTGGAAAATGCAGAAAAGTTTCAGGATATCAGTATTTACAATATCAATGGACAATTATTGTATCATTCAGATGAAATCAGCAATGCTATCGACTTGAGTATCTTTTCAGCTGGATTGTATACCTTAAATGCCAATGGAAAAGATGGACAAATGTACCATGCAAAATTTTTGGTGAAATAATATGAGCATGTCTATTTGAATCATGCAATTATTATAATTATTGTAACAAGCAGAGCTTAATTAGAAATCTGCTCTGCTTGTTTTTTCTTCAATTTACAATTATGATATAAAATGCCATATTAAAATTTATCATTAAATGAACCGATTTTTTAGGAATAACACCGAACTAAAATTATTACTTAATACTATTACCATTTCAATAAACAAAAGAAAAGAGCAGCTTCAACATGGGTTTACCAAGATATTCATATTTATTTTTATTGCTGTTTTCATTTTTACTGAACCCTGTAATATCTCAGGTTATCAACACCATTGAAAATAGGGATAGGATCAATGTAGAATTGACAAATTCAACCCCAACCGTTGATGAAGTATCAATCGATTCCAATGTAGCGGCTAACCTCACAACCAATCTTCCGATTATAATAATAAACACCAATGGAGTTGAAATACCAGATGAACCTAAAATATATGGAACCATGGGAATCATCGACAATGGTCTTGGCAATATGAACAACCAATATGACCCACCAAATGATTTTAACGGTATGATTGGAATT
This sequence comes from uncultured Bacteroidia bacterium, assembly GCA_963759045.1. Classification (GTDB taxonomy): domain Bacteria; phylum Bacteroidota; class Bacteroidia; order Bacteroidales; family F082; genus JAADID01. Next base: position 9,456 of record CAVWXM010000040.1, on the reverse strand, counting down.
GAAATTAGGGGTCAGAGTTCTCAAATGTTCCCAAAGAAATCCTATGGTGTAGAAACAAGAGATGCCAATGGCGATGACCTGGATGTATCACTATTGGGAATGCCTGAAGAGAGCGATTGGGTTTTGTATGCTCCCTATACCGACAAATCGATGCTTAGGAATTTTATAACCTTTTACATGGGAAGTAAACTAGAAACTTATTGTTCACGGATGGCCTATTGTGAGGTAATTGTAAACGATGATTATAAGGGAGTTTACATCCTAATGGAGAAAATTAAAAAGAATGAAAACAGGGTAGATATTGCAAAATTAAAACCCGATGAAATTTCTGGTGATGATCTTACGGGAGGCTATATTGTAAAGGTAGATAAAATAGACCCCGATTTTGTTTATGGTACGGACGGTTGGAAATCTTATCCCCAGCCTCCTTATCCTGATGCCATGAACATCATCTTCCAATATTATTATCCCAAGTCAGAGGATTTAGTGGAACAACAAAGGGAGTATATAAAAAATTATGTAACAATTTCGGAGAATGCATTGACCAATTCATCCTTTACCAATCCAAACCTCGGCTACCAAAAATATCTCAAATTCAGCCTCTTTTATTGACCAAATGATTCTTAATGAAGTTTCCAAGGAAGTTGATAGTTACAGGTATAGCACATTTTTTTACAAAAAGAAAGATAGCGATGGAGGAAAATTATTCGCAGGTCCGGCTTGGGATTTTAACCTGGGATATTCAAACGTTGATTACTGGCCCCCTGGAAATGATTTTGCCGGTTGGATGTATCCGATGGTTGAACCAAATGAATGGGGTATTATGTTCTGGTGGAAACGCCTGATGGAAGATGACTATTTTAAAGATTTATTTTTTACCCGCTGGCAACAATTGAGAGAGAATGAATTAAGCAACGATAAACTTGAAAATGCCATTGATTCCATTGTGTTGTATATTGACCAGGCACAGCAAAGAAACTACGAACGATGGCCCATTTTGGGAGAGTATGTATGGCCCAATTACGATTGGCAGGGAAATAACTATGGTGATGAGGTTGATTTTTTTGAAAATTGGCTTTTTAACAGGATAGATTGGATAGACAATAATATAGATGGCTCCTTGCTTTTTTCATCGGCTGAGCTAACAAAGCAGTTCCCGGACCTGGAAATCAAACTTTCCGATGAATACTTCAATCAAACTATTTTGGAAAACGATTATTTTTCCCTAAATAATGCCCCAACAGGCCTGTTCATCGAATCCATAACTTATCTGAATGCTTCGCAAGCAAAAATTAAATTGTCAGGAAATACAGATGGGGCAAATGAGGTATCGGTCACTATCAGGTCAGAAATTCTGAATGGATATACTGATCTAACTACAAACGAACTGGCACTTAGTGATGGGTTTACCCTGTTTGAAAAGCCTGAAGTAGTATTATATACCTCCCAAAACACACTACATATTAAGTGCGGTTTTCCCGAGTTATTGGGCAGAAGAGTGGAGGTTTTCAACCTTTCCGGACAATTAATTAAATCATCCCACATTGAAAAACAACAAATAAACAGTATTGAAGTAAATTCAAATCCGGGCATATATGTCTGCAGGTTTCAGTTCAATGGAAAAATACAAACGCGGCAGCTTGTATTCATGAGATAGAAATTCTACTAACCTTCCTATAATTCCTTAATTTTAATATTCCTGAACCACACATCATCGCCATGATCCTGAAGTCCGATATAGCCTTCTTCAGCCGTATTCAGAAAGTCTTCATAATCTTTGAATTTACTGTTTAAAACCATATTGTTCCAATCATCAGTCCAGAGATGATATTCGAGTACATTTTCACCATTCACCCAATGAACAACAGTTCCCTTATAAACCAACACTTTTACATGGTTCCATTCACCGGCTGGTTTTACTAGCTTCCATATTACCGGGTATAAGGTCGTATAATGAACCGGCCGCTCTGTTTCCATCTCTACCCAGTTTTGCATCAGGATGTTTGTCATTGTCCAGTATTTGCATTTCTGGTGCTGACTTCCAGATGGGTTGATCCGGTTTTTCCTGGGCCAGGTAAAATATACCACTGTTTCCACCTTCAGATACTTTCCATTCAACACTGAATTCAAAATTCTTGTATTTATTCTTGGTGATGATGTCTCCACCACCTCCGGCTTCACCTTTACCGGTACCCATTACCATGAGGGTACCGTCATCTACTTTCCAGCCTTTTTCTGGAAAAGATTCATTGTTGTATCCCCGCCAGTTTTCGGTTGATTTTCCATCAAATAACAATACCCAACCATCATCAATCTCTGACTGGGTTAGGGTATTTGGAGCTGCATTTTCTATTTTCATTTCCTGTTTTGTTTCTTTGTTTTCTTCTTTTTTACCTTCCTGGCAGCATGAGCTTATAATCACTGCAATTAATGCCAAGATTAATAATTTTGTTAGTTGTTTCATATTACTTTGTTTTGGCCCCGGACTAAAGTCCGAGGTAACTGATATTCATATTGTTTGTTACAATTTACTCTTAAGTCTTAGGTCTTGTGTCTTGCATCTTGGGTTTAAAGTTCCCAACCTTCCCGATAAGTATGTTTAATATACTCCTCAGCAGCAGGTTTGGCTTTGATGGTTGCATATTTTGTATCAAAGTGCGGATGTCCCTGGATAACGGTAAACTTGTCGGAAGTAACCACCCTGATTTCATCTTCATCTGAAATATTCGTGATCTTCATATTCTTTCCGTCCCATTTTAACGGACGTTTAAGATCCTGCAGCCTAACTGCAAGGTTACCCATTACCACGATCTCATTTAGCAATGTTGAATAATTGAAATTAGAACTTGTTTCAACCCTGCTTTCCGGACTTTCTTTACAAGCCCTGATCCAATCCAGTTCATGTCCGCCACTCATTGCATTTTCAATTCTTCTGATACTGGCTTTTGGACGCTGGTAGTTTTTGTCTAGTTTTTCAGGAAGTAATATTGGTTCGCGACCATAACAACCGCTCATTAATTTTCCTTTGGTTCCAATAAATAAAATACCACCGTTTCTGTCGCCCATGATCTGGCCATCAGCTAACTCTTCAGGTCTTGGTGGAAGTAAACCACCATCATACCAGGTCAGTTTTACTGGTGGAAGTTTAATATTTCCAACGTTACCTCGATCAGGAAAATTATAATGTACTGTTTCGGCAAACGGTGCGCTCTCTGTATTCACTTGTGTTGAACTACCGCTAAAACTGGTTGGTTGTCCAAGTTTTAAAGCCCATACTGCCGGGTCAACAATATGACATCCCATATCACCGAGTGCTCCGGTTCCAAAATCCCACCAGGCTCTCCAGTTCCAGGGTGTGTAGGATGGGTGATATGGACGCCATTTGGCAGGCCCCAGGAAGTAATCCCAATACATGGTAGGAGGGACTGACGGTGTTTCAATCGGACGTTCAAGCCCCTGTGGCCAGATCGGCCTGTTTGTCCAGGCATGAACTTCGGTCACTTCACCTATTGCACCATCCCAGATCCACTCACATGTTTGCCTTATCCCTTCACCTGAATTGCCCTGATTTCCCATTTGGGTAGCTACTTTATATTCGTTGGCCAGGTCACGAAGCACCCGTGATTCATAGACAGAATGTGTTAGTGGTTTTTGAACATAAACATGTTTCCCCATTCGTATTGCTTCTGCCGTAATTATTGCGTGGGTGTGATCAGGTGTTGCCACGATGACGGCATCAATTTGATCACCCATTTCGTCAAACATTTTTCGATAATCAGCATACTTTCGGGCATTGGGATAGGCTTTAAAGGTTTCGGCTGCATAACTCCAATCAACATCACAAAGTGCTACAATATTTTGAGAAGCACAATTTTTAACATTGGAACTACCAACACCACCAACACCAACTGCGGCAATATTCAGTTTGTCACTTGGTGCTATATGACCCAAACCACTTACAGCAAAACTGGGTAATATCGTTAAGCCTGCTGTCGCTGTGGCAACATTTCCAATGAATTTTCTGCGACTGATATCGCCTGACTTTTCTTTTTTCATGACAAATTATTTATTTAAAATCGTACTTGAATTTCTTTTTTTAAGCGATGGCTTTCAAAGGCTAGTTCTATTATTTTAATGACATTTCGGGCTTCTTCAGTTTTGATGGCCATGTTTTCGCCTTTTCTGATTACGTCATAAACATTATTGTAAAACGCCATATAATTGCCTGCTTCTGTTTCAACTTGTCCCTCAAATTTCAGATCGGCATGAGTAAAAGAAATATTCCCCCATTTGCCTGGACCCTCCTTTCCCCAATCGTCACCTTTTGGTTTTTTACCTTCTTTTAGCTGATCTTCCTGTGGATCAATTCCATATTTTAAATAACCACCTTCTGATCCTTGAATATTATACCTTAAGTCGCTTTCTAATACGAGCATGCCAGCCGTGAGAATTACCTGCAAACCAGGGTAATTCATTATTAATTCAAAATAATCGTCAACCAGACTGTCTTTTCTTTGTGCTTGCAGATCAGCTTTTAAAGAACCTGGTTTTCCAAATAAAACCAGGGCCTGATCAATCAGGTGTGAACCCAGGTCAAAAAGGTTTCCGCTACCGGGAATTGCTTCATCTCGCCATGCCGCTCTTGTTCGCTCAGGACTGTATCGATCAAAATGTGCTTCAAAATACCTGATATCTCCCAAAATATTATTGTCAATTAATTTTCGGATGGTTAAAAAATCACCATCCCATCTCCTGTTCTGGTATACAAAAACATGCAGCCCTTTTGAATCAGCCAATTTGATGATTTCATCTGCTTCGGCAGAAGTGTTCATAAAAGGTTTTTCCACTACAACATGTTTACCTGCTTCGAGTGCATCTTTTACCATTTGATAGTGATAAATATTTGGCGTTGCAACAACCACAAGTTCAATGGAAGGATCATTCAATAAGTCAGTGTAATCCTTTACTATTTCAACATAAGGATAATCGCTGATAGCATTCAGACTATTTCTTTCAACTATTTTACACAACTGAAATCCAGGATGCTCATGAATAAATGGTGCATGGAAAACCTTTCCCGACAATCCATAACCAATAATTCCGGTCTTTATCAATTCAATCATCAGGTATTCTTCAATGTTTTCAGGTATTGGTAACTTTGGGTAATGCTGTCAATAGGATCAATTTTAAAAGCTTCCTGTTCAACAAAATAGCATTCCATACCAGCTTGCTTCTTTTGGCTGAATATTTCATTGAAATCAATGATACCACTTCCAATTTCGGTACTTTCCTTTGAATCACCTTTTACCATGTCCTTCACATGCCACGAGCTAAACCGGCCGGGATAGTTTTTGAAATAGTCGAGCGGTGAATAAGATGCATAAACCATCCAGTAAAGATCCAATTGCATGCTTACATAGTCCGGATTAGTGTTTTGAAGAAGAATATCGTAAGGTATCTCTCCATCGATTTTCTGAAATTCAAAATCGTGGTTATGGTAACCAAAAGTGAGCCCGGCTGAATGGCACTTTTCGCCAATTTTGTTAAAATCCTCCGCCAACTTTTTCCATTGATCCAAAGTTTGCCTGTCTTTTTCAGCCAGCCAGGGAATAAAAATAAATTGCATTCCTGCCTCAAGTGTATCATCAATTACGGTGTCTGCATCAGCCAGCTTAAATTTAGTATGCGTGCTTGTTGGCGCTATTCCTAAATCAGCTACAAGCGTTTTGTATTCCTTAGGAGCTAGTCCGTAGAATTTACGGTCAGCATATCCGGCTGCTTCCACTGATCCATACCCGATTTTTGACAACATTTTAAGGGTTCCATTAAGATCATTTTTAACAAGGTCGCGTATTGTATAAAGCTGTATACCGATCATCTTTTCTTTTGGAATTGTCAGAGCAAGATTAGACAGAATAGCTCCTGCCGCAAAAGCTGCTGCTGATGTTTTTATAAAAGTACGTCGTTTCATCGAATTAAATAATTTCTTCTTTGTCTGTATCCCAGAAAACTTTCCTGTTTTCGTGGTAGGAAATGGTTCCCATATGTGCTGACATGGCTTCTTCAAATGCCAGGTCAATATTACAACTGGGTTGGCCTCCACCTCTTATGCAATCCAGCCAATCTTTCATATGCAGGTGGGTGGTATCAACTCTTTTTCCTCCACGGTAGGTAAAAAGTAATCCTCTTCCTGCGAAATATTGCTCGGTAGGAGAGGTGATGGCATCAACATGTGTCATACCGGGTGTAAATGAAAACACGGGTAAATCTGGATTTATAATTCCGTCATCAATTTTTTCCTTGTATTTGGACGATCCCCGATCAACATAAATTTTTAAATCGGCACCTACCTCCATATAAGCATCATGACCCATGATAACCCGGCCACGACTTTTATTGCTTGCCAGTGAGGCGCTGTATAAAAGGGTCAGGTCCCTGTCGGGATATTCAAAAGTTTGTTGCAACACATCAGGTACAGTTCGCCCATCTTTGTAAAAATAAATACCCCCTGATGAGATGGCAGAACCAGGAATACCAAGATCAAGGATCTGGTTCATGGCATCATATTCGTGTGTAAACAAATCGCCTGACAAACCGGTACTGTAATCCCACCAGCATCTCCAGCGGAAAAACCGTTCGAGGCTGAATTCATGCTGAGGTGCTGGTCCGATAAATTGTTCCCAATCAATATTATGTGGCCCTGCTTCTTCATCAATATTGTAAACCCAGGCTCCGTTCGGACTGTTTCTGTTTGTGGTGACTTCAACAAGGTTTACTTTTCCTAAAACGCCTTGTTCATATGCTTTTTTTGCCTTAAAATAAGCATCTGTTTGCCTGAGTTGGTGTCCCAGCTGGAAAACAATATTATTATCTTTTACTGCCTTTCTTACCTCATAGGTTTCAGGAACTGTCCAGGTTAAAGGCTTTTCACAATATACATGTTTACCGGCTTTTGCTGCTTCAATGGTCATTGGGCCATGCCAGTGGTCAGGTGTTCCGATGATGACGGCATCAATATCATCGGCATGGATAAGCGTCTTTATAAGTTGTATAACGTTTTGGGGCATTTCCCATTTTGCCTGACGAAGATTGTCTTTCTGTATTTGCACATGCCTTTAATCCTTTCTCAGCATTAATATCGTAAATATCACAAACACCATTTACCACAACATTCAAGTCTTCCTGTTCAAGATACTCTTCATACCTGTTGTCGTTTGAATTTTCTTTTGCTGAAGCAATCCAATCATCGATCATTTCAGGATTTAAAAATCCTACTGCTTTGAGCAATGATCGGCCCCTGCCACCTGTGCCAATAATGCCCAGCCTGATCTGTTTATCTTTTGGCACTTCTCTGATGGCAACGGGATTAACAGCATCAATATTTACTTCTTCATGAATTGATTTTTTCAATAAAAGATCGTGCTGCTTTTTACGGTACCAGCCATATGCCAGGGCACCCACAACTGGAACTGTTGCCAGGCTTTTCAGTACATCTCTTCTGCCTTTTTTATTTTTATCTTCCATCTTAATCCTTGCTTTTTTGTTTGCCAAAAATCATCCGGTCAATTCCAATTCGCCTGCTTGTTGGGAAACATATAAGTACTGCCACAGCAGCAATTTCAATCAGTGTTTTATTTACAATTAAATAACTGCCTTCCATGGGTAATCCGTAATTGAATCCAATGCATGGAGGATGAGAAAAATAATACATAGTTAGCAATAACAAACCTGACCACAATGCAACACGACTAAAAAGACCAAGAATTAACCCTAGCCCGATTGCGATTAGCCCCCATATATTCATTTGATCTACGACTTGAAGGATGCTTGAATTACTGGCAAGGCTGTGATAGAAACCTTTAAAAATTCCTTGCGAATCAAGCAGGTAACCTACACTTGACCAGTTTGGGTTTGTAAGCTTTACCAAACCTTCATATAAAAAATGCCAGCCAATTAAGACCCTTAAAGTAACCAGCCAAAATAATTGTGCATTATTTTTCATTGTTTGTTTTTCAATTTATATTTCCCTGATAAAGATGTCTTTCCATCTTACTTTTACACCACCACCATCATGTATTTGAAGGGCAATTTTTCCATTAGCTTCACCGATTTTTTCATCTTTCAGATCTGTCATTAATTCGTTGTTTAACCAGGTCATTACGCGATCATTTTCCACCTTAATCACCATCTCATTCCATTCACCTTCTTTTAAAACTGATTCTTTCTCATCAGGAATCTGGTAGAGCCATCCCCGGCCATATGATTCGTAAATACCACCGCTGTCATAGCCTTCGGGAGCAACTTCAACCTGCCAGCCAGAAATTTTTGTACCCTCAATTGACGATCTGAAAAATATACCGCTGTTGCCATTCGATTCCTGCTTGAATTTTAACCTTAAGTATAAAATTTTTAAATCCTTCTTTTGTGGCAAGATATCCATATTGTTTATCAGGTCCACTTTCGCAGATCAACTCGCCATTTTCAACATACCATTTTTCGGTTCCGTATATTTTCCAGCCATCTAAATTTTTCCCATTGAATAATGATTCCCCTATATCAGTTAAATCCCTAATCCTGATATTTCTGAATTTAACCATACTCCCATGATCCTGAAGTCCAATGTGCCCTTTCAGGGCAAGCCCGTAACCAGGGTATTCTTTCCATTTTGAATTTTGAACTTTCAACTTCCAATCATCAGTCCATAAGTCATATTTAACCACGAGTAGGCCGTTCAACCATTGCTCAACATGTCCATCCAATACTTTTATCCTGCTTTTATTGAATTTACCGATGGCATTCAGTACCACATGATTTGCTTTATGCATGGCATAATTTGCGCCGGTCTTTTGCCATTCCTCAAGCTTTTGTGGAAAGCCCTCATCATCAATTAATTGGTATTCAGGTCCGGTAGCATAAACCGTTGGATAGCCATTTTCCAAAACATGAAAAAAGATACCGCTATTTCCGCCTTCAGAAATGGCCCATTCAAGTTCAAGTTCAAAATCCTCATATTGCTTTTGCGAGATGATATCACCGCCCAAATCACCACCCTGTCCAAGTGCAACAAGGTTTCCATCTTTTATGACCCATCCATCTGGAAGTGATTCTTGTTTAAATCCTCGCCAATTATCGAGCGAGGCCCCATCGAACAATATTTCCCATTTATTCGACAAAAAATTACTAGTCTTTTGATTATCGTTATTTATGCATGAAGAAAGAAATAGAATTATGATTAAAAAAGGAAATGCCTGTTTCATGAGAAATACTAATGATAAATAAAACCGGCCTAAAGTTAGAAAATGTTAGGCTTGGTATCATTTCATTTTGATATGATAACAGTATTTAAAATGATTTTGAATATAATTGAGGCCATGAAGTAACCTAGTAAAGACCTGCCCAGTTTATACAAAGAAACTTCCCAATGTGGACTGGCAAAGGTTTTTCATAAAAAGTAAC
>CAVWXM010000039.1:0-7927 GCA_963759045.1 uncultured Bacteroidia bacterium | reverse complement strand
AAGAGTAAATTTGTAGAAAAAATATGAATATTCAGTTACCTCTGTAGTTTAGCTTCGCCAAAACAAAGAGATGAAACAACCAACAAAACTATTAATCCTGCGCCCTAATTGCAGTGATAATAAGCTCATGCTGCCAGGAAAGAAAAAAAGAAGAAAACAAAGAAACAAAACAGGAAATGAAAATAGAAAATGCAGCTCCAAATACATTAACCCAGTCAGAGATTGAAGATGGTTGGGTATTGCTGTTCGATGGAAAATCAGCCGATAACTGGCGGGGCTACAACAATGAATCTTTTCCAGAAAAAGGCTGGAAAGTAGATGAGGCACCCTCATGGTAATGGGCACCGGTAAAGGTGAAGCCGGAGGTGGAGGAGACATCATTACCAAGAATAAATACAAAAATTTTGAATTCAGTGTTGAATGGAGAGTATCTGAAGGAGGAAATAGTGGTATATTTTACCTTGCCCAGGAAAAACCGGATCAACCCATCTGGAAGTCAGCGCCAGAAATGCAAATACTGGACAATGATAAACATCCAGATGCAAAACTGGGTAGAGACGGAAACAGAGCCGCCGGATCATTATATGACCTTATACCGGTAACATGGAAGTAGTTAAACCAGCCGGTGAGTGGAACCACGTAAAAGTGTTGGTTTATAAGGGTACTGTTGTTCACTGGGTGAATGGTGAAAATGTACTCGAATATCATCTCTGGACTGATGACTGGAACAACATGGTTTTAAACAGCAAATTCAAAGATTATGAAGACTTTCTGAATACGGCTGAAGAAGGCCATATCGGACTTCAGGATCATGGCGATGATGTGTGGTTCAGGAATATTAAAATTAAGGAATTATAGGAAGGTTAGTAGAATTTCTATCTCATGAATACAAGCTGCCGCGTTTGTATTTTTCCATTGAACTGAAACCTGCAGACATATATGCCCGGATTTGAATTTACTTCAATACTGTTTATTTGTTGTTTTTCAATGCGGGATGATTTAATTAATTGTCCGGAAAGGTTGAAAACCTCCACTCGTCAGACCCAATAACTCGGGAAAACCGCACTTAATATGTAGTGTGTTTTGGGAGGTATATAATACTACTTCAGGCTTTTCAAACAGGGTAAACCCATCACTAAGTGCCAGTTCGTTTGTAGTTAGATCAGTATATCCATTCAGAATTTCTGACCTGATAGTGACCGATACCTCATTTGCCCCATCTGTATTTCCTGACAATTTAATTTTTGCTCGCGAAGCATTCAGATAAGTTATGGATTCGATGAACAGGCCTGTTGGGGCATTATTTAGGGAAAAATAATCGTTTTCCAAAATAGTTTGATTGAAGTATTCATCCGAAAGTTTGATTTCCAGGTCCGGGAACTGCTTTGTTAGCTCAGCCGATGAAAAAAGCAAGGAGCCATCTATATTATTGTCTATCCAATCTATCCTGTTAAAAAGCCAATTTTCAAAAAAATCAACCTCATCACCATAGTTATTTCCCTGCCAATCGTAATTGGGCCACACATACTCTCCCAAAATGGGCCATCGTTCGTAGTTTCTTTGCTGTGCCTGGTCAATATACAACACAATGGAATCAATGGCATTTTCAAGTTTATCGTTGCTTAATTCATTCTCTCTCAATTGTTGCCAGCGGGTAAAAAATAAATCTTTAAAATAGTCATCTTCCATCAGGCGTTTCCACCAGAACATAATACCCCATTCATTTGGTTCAACCATCGGATACATCCAACCGGCATAATCATTTCCAGGGGGCCAGTAATCAACGTTTGAATATCCCAGGTTAAAATCCCAAGCCGGACCTGCGAATAATTTTCCTCCATCGCTATCTTTCTTTTTGTAAAAAAACGTGCTATACCTGTAACTATCAACTTCCTTGGAAACTTCATTAAGAATCATTTGGTCAATAAAAGAGGCTGAATTGAGATATTTTTGGTAGCCGAGGTTTGGATTGGTAAAGGATGAATTGGTCAATGCATTCTCCGAAATTGTTACATAATTTTTTATATACTCCCTTTGTTGTTCCACTAAATCCTCTGACTTGGGATAATAATATTGGAAGATGATGTTCATGGCATCAGGATAAGGAGGCTGGGGATAAGATTTCCAACCATCCGTACCATAAACAAAATCGGGATCTATTTTATCTACCTTTACAATATAGCCTCCCGTAAGATCATCACCAGAAATTTCATCGGGTTTTAATTTTGCAATATCTACCCTGTTTTCATTCTTTTTAATTTTCTCCATTAGAATGTAAACACCCTTATAATCATTGTTTACAATAACTTCACAATAGGCCATCCGTGAACAATAAGTTTCAAGTTTACTTCCCATGTAAAAGGTTATAAAATTCCTAAGCATCGATTTGTCGGTATAGGGAGCATACAAAACCCAATCGCTCTCTTCAGGCATTCCCAATAGTGATACATCCAGGTCATCGCCATGGCATCCCTTGTTTCAACACCATAGGATTTCTTTGGGAACATTTGAGAACTCTGCCCCCTAATTTCAATTCCGATGTACCGTTGAAATCATTTGGTGGATCATACTGGTTGTTCATATTACCAAGACCATTGTCGATGATTCCCATGGTTCCATATATTTTAGGTTCATCTGGTATTTCAACTCCATTGGTGTTTATTAATATAATCGGAAGATTGGTTGTGAGGTTAGCAGCTACATTGGAATCGATTGATACTTCATCAACGGTTGGGGTTGAATTAGTCAATTCTACATTGATCCTATCCCTATTCTCAATGGTGTCGATAACCTGAGATATTACAGGGTTCAGTAAAAATGAAAACAGCAATAAAAATAAATATGAATATCTTGGTAAACCCATCTTGAAGCTGCTCTTTTCTTTGTTTATTGAAATGGTAGATAGTATAAGTAATAATTTAGTTCGGTGTTATTCCTAAAAAATGTTCCAATTTAATGATAAACTTTAATATGGCATTTCTCTATCATAATTGTTAATTGAGAAAAAACAAGCAGAGCAAATTTCAAATTAAGCTCTGCTTGTTACAACAATTGATAAAAATTGCATGATTCAAATAAACATGCTCATATTATTTCACCAAAAATTTTGCATGGTACATTTGTCCATCTTTTCCATTGGCATTTAAGGTATAAAATCCAGCTGAAAAGTTACTCAAGTCGATAGCATTGCTGATTACATCTGAATGATACAATAATTGTCCATTGATATTGTAAATACTGATATCCTGAAACTTTTCTGCATTTTCCAGATAAAGTACATCACTTGCGGGATTTGGATAAACCTTGGTTTGCTCAGAAACATTAAGCTAATTCCTGTTAGGGTTCAGCAGGACAATATCATCAAATGAAAACTGACCGGGCACAAAGTGACCTTCGCCTCCAAACTGGATAACCACCTGGTCGTAATCTTCCCTATCCGCAACAGCACTGAAATCAAATGTTAATGTGAGCCACTGATCAAATTGGTCGACTGTTAATTTTACTTCGGTTTGGGTAGTCCATGCATCGGCACCTAAAAGGCTGTTTTGCAATTTCATTGCCACAGTAGGTGTGAGGTCACCACTGTAATCATTTGTTGAAGGTAAAGCAACTGTTAACTCAAAAATATTCCTTTCAGAAAGATCCATCCGGTGATCCAGGATAAATTGCGCATTGGTCCATTCGAAAGTTCCTGAGCGGAGATAAGCAGCAATATGGTTTTCAGGATTTGTTGGATCAGGGACAACCAATAAATTTGTTAATTCCGGACCATCCTGAAATTTCCATGTATCAATAGTACCCCATCCATCATCTTCAAAGTTGTCCTGAACATCAACAGCAAGTAATGGTTTGGGGTCTGCGCCTCCCACGAATTCCATATCATCCCAATAATAAGTTTGCTCTCCGGCATCTGCTCCTGAGGTTCCGAAATTGAAGAAGATAGAGGCTTTGTTGTATGAACTTCCAAAATTAATTTCAGCGGTTCCGGGGGCTTCATTACTAAAGTCAAATTCCAAAGTCTCCCAGGCCATAGCCATTGTTGTTAAAGTTTCTGTTTCAACAGTGATTGTCGGATCAGAGGCTGCTTCAACTTTAAGCCGAATAGGTGTTCCAGCTGTTGGAGACCATACTGCAACAGTCATCGTTGTTGTACCTTCGGCAAAGGGAATTGGAGTTGGAAAACCAACTGTTCCACCCACTGTTGTTCCGGCCGAGGCTCCGGCTGTTTCGGTTTTAATGGTTTCCGCCACATGGTTAGTTTCATCTGTAGGATCAACGATAATTTCGGAAGCAGTTCCATCAAAATCGGTTAACCCATAATTTACATTCTCATCTTCAAAAGTAACGGGTAAAGTAACCGGATCTCCTGTAGGACCTTCTTCGTATTCAGGTCCGATAACATCATCAAAATAAAACGTATTCTCGTTAGTTGTAGCAAAATCAAAGAAAATAACAATTTTGCTGTAAGTACCTGATTGAGCGCCACTAAAATCATAAGTCAATAATTGCCATTCATTTGGAGTAGTAACATTTCCCATCACTTCTGTTGAAGTAGCTGGATTCTTTTTATCTTCAAGTTTGAATAAAACCTCACAAGCAATGGGTGAATGGACTTTTAATTCAAATGTTGTTCCTGTTGTGAAGTCAATGGTTCCATCAAGTTCAGTGAAAACATGTGTCCATTGATTGATCAGTTGAACCACGCACCCATTCAGCAACATTGAGCACTGGTATTTATTCCTGATACATCAGGATTAGCGACTATAGCTGGCATGTTAGGATCACCTGAAAAGGGTTCATTTTGATTGTCATCAAAATCGTTGTAGATGTACTGGGCCTGTATGCTGAAAGCCATCAGCAACATAGTCATTAGTAGATAATTTTTTTTCATTTGGTATGAATTTAATTAATGTTAGATGTCACTTATAAATTATTGATTCTCAAACATCTACATAATATATACAAATACCAAAATTTCCACCACATAAAATATACAACATTTGAATATGACGGTTACATCAATTTTACATCAAATTAATTTGACATTGTTGTATTTCTTTAATAATCAAATTATAAGCGTAAATATATTTTTCAAATGTTATACATTTCTCACAGATTTAAAATAAAGTAAAACCGGACACTTTTCACATGTTTATCCTATTGATGCTTATTAAAATAATATTAGCGTTTTACCTTAGATTTTAAGAAAGGAAGTATATCAGATCAAAATCAGTTAATAGATATTTCTGTTTTCAACCACTCTCAATTAACAGCTGAATCGTTATCGAGTTCTATTAAATATTCAACTAAATTCTGATCTCGATTTAATTTTAATTTTTTTCTAAGTCTGTGCCTGGCCAATTCAACACTTCGGGCGGTAATATTCATCAAATTTGAGATTTCTTTGGAGCTCATATTCATTCTTAAAAATGCAGCTAATTTAATTTCTCGTGGAGAAAGCTTTATATTGTTATTTGATAGTTTTTTTAAATAGTCGCCATGGACTTGATCGAAATGATATGCAAATTGATCCCATAAATCATTATTAGAAAGATTATTATCAATGGTTTTCAATATTTCCTTCAATTCTTCTGATGATCCCCCCTGATCAAGGTTAGCATTAATTTTCTTTCGGACATCCAGCATAAACTCGTTACTGTTCATCAGTTGCATTGTGATGGTGGTTAACTGATCATTCTTAAGATTCAATTCTGTCCTGAGTTTTTCATTAACCAATTTGTCAATTTCACTTTTTGATTCTTTTGCAATTTGATCTATTTGCTCGTTTTTTAGTTTAAGTGCATTTTCCTTTTCTTCGTTTATATTTGATTTTTCTTTTCTATGCCTCTTTCTTTGAATCAATGGTAATAAAGCAACCGACAACAACCCAAGAAACAAATAAATTACTATTGCTAAGTTTGAAAAATACCACGGTTTTAATACGATAAAAGGAAAAGAAACAATTGGACTTTCCATTCCATATACATTTAAACCCTTAACTTCGAAAGTATACTCACCAGAAGGTAGATAAGGATATTCTTTCACACCCTGTGACGTCCATTTTGACCAATTTTCATCTAATGGAACTAATCGATAGCTATATTGTAAATCTTCGAACCCATCAAAAAATGGAGCGGCAAACTGAAACTTTAATGAATGATTAATTGCGAGTTTTATATTTTCTATATAAGAAGGGTAAAATGTTTTGGATGAATCATTAGCATTTGAGAATGAAATTTCGACCGACCTGATATTTACATGAAAATCTTCGTTTATGGAAAATTCTTTATCCGCATCATACTTTATAAATCCTTCTTTGGCACCTATTAGCACGTTATGATTATCTAATATTGAAATATTGGGAAGGTCATCATTTAAAAACTTGTTAATGTGTTTAAAAATGCCTGTATCTTTTCTATAGCTTCCAAAATTTTCCTGTTCTATAAGACCTAACTTTTGATCCTGAATATAGTATATGATATTGCTTCCATTCGACTTTATCGTACTTACATGATTTTTACCAAGCCATTTATTAAAAAATATATTTGGCACGAAAGAGAACGAACCATTGTTAAAGTTATAAATACCGGTTTCGGATGTGAAAACTAACTTATCATTTATTGAATAGACACTTATGTATAGATTTGATGGAAAACCATTGTCTTTCCCATATAGTTCAATCTCACTTTTAATATTCATTTTGTCATCAAATAATAGTCGATAAGCCCCTTTTGTTCCATGTGTCATCCAAAGTGTAGAATCATTTTCAAATTCCATCATTCTTGACGATTCATAAAAGCTTTGAATGCTTTTAAATTTTGTCCATGTTCCATTTTCCTTTTTATAATAAGATATTCCTTGATAATCACCTCCAAGGATTAAACCAGTAATAGGTGTTCGAATAAACTTCCAACTTCCAATATCGTGAAATTGTTTAAGTTGATACCCATTTATTTGAAATGCTCCTTTATTATGATTTAAGAAAAGTTCATCTTCTACAACAGAAAAATTATAGACCTGACCCTGACTACCCGGTATTAATTCATATTCGGGGTCAATGAAATCTCTTTTATTCGGATTATGAATAAAAAGTCCGTTATTGGTGCCTAGATAAATTTGATCTTTAAATTTACAAGCGGCATAACCAGTTCCTTTCAGCCCAACCTCCTCATTGATTAATGATAGTGGCAAACTCAATTCAAGGTAATCAATTCCATTATTAAGTCCTAACCATAAATTATGAAATTCATCCTCATAAAGTGATTTTACAGTTCTATCTGAGAGGCCTTGATTTTTTGTTAAATGCTGTTTGAAATTAAAATCTGAGTCGAATAAAAATAAACCATTGTTTTGAGTGCCTATCGCATAATCTCCTGAACTTAATTTTACAACATCATTAATCACCCCCATGTTAACTTTTAAATCTACAATTTTAGCTCCAGTTTCATTTTGTTTGTAAAGAAGCCCTGATCTACTAAAATAATAATACCCATCTTTTGTGCTAGTTATAGAAATTAAGTCGGGCAAATTATCCGTCTTGTCAACAGGGTGGAATTTGTCGTTAATAAATTCAAATAAGCCAATACTATAAAATTGAACCAGTAACTTTTTGTTTACTTTACATACCTGACGAATATATCCTGGTAATTCCAATACACGCATTTCAGTTCCATCAAGCACAAAAAGTTGACTTTCCGTGTTAAAAAATATTTTCTGATTGTGTTCAATGATTTTCCAGGTTTCTGATATAATTCGAAATTCAGGAGGAAGTTGCTCCAGAAGAGAGGAAAAAGCGAGCCCGTTTTTAGTGTTCGTAAAATACCCTATCTGCCCCTGACCTCCGACAAATATCCTATTTCGACTATCCACCTTCACGGCTCTTAGCTTGGTGCTATATGGAACCTCATATCTTTTCCATTTATAACCA
>CAVWXM010000038.1:0-73943 GCA_963759045.1 uncultured Bacteroidia bacterium | reverse complement strand
GCTCGACTACGTATTGCTATTACGTATTGTGCCGTTTGGTGATCGCCACATCTGTTTCAAACTAAATTCCTCAACCCGGTTTTCGTCGGGAGTAATGGTTGCACACTTGATTCCAACATTGTATTTTTTTATTGCATTTGCAGCATCAACCGTTATCTGGTCATTCGTTTCGTCTCTTTTTTCTACACCGAGGTCAAAATATTTTATATCGAGATCAAGATAGGGAAAGATTAATTTATCTTTTATCATCGACCATATGATCCTGGTCATTTCATCTCCATCCAATTCAACCACAGGGTTGGCTACATGTATTTTCTTCATTTAATCAATTTAATTTTAATGTAACAATAGTTATTGTAAAAAGGTTCTCTAAAAATTTAAAGGGTCGTAAAAGTACAAAATCCTACTAAATAATTAAAGTCAACTAGTTAACGAATTGTGAAAAATTAACGATTTTGGTTTTATCCGTAAGAAGTGCGTGCTTATTTAGAAATCATCCTAAATAAAAGTCAACGATTTACCGACCAAATACCCCCATTCACCGATTTGTTATTTACTCGCTTAACAGCTTGAGATATATTTGCTTCAGAAATTGAAACAAGATAATTTAACAATCATAAATTAAAAAATCATGGCAAATCCAAATAGATTATATCGTTCAACAACTAATAAAGTAATAGGCGGCGTTTCCGGAGGTCTTGCCGATTATCTGAATATTGATCCTGTTGTCGTAAGAATACTCTTTGTGTTACTGTTTCTCTTTGGCGGAAGCGGGCTTCTGGTTTATATTATTTTATGGATAGTAATACCTGCCGAAAAAGTGGGTTTTAATGTTGCCGGTGATCAAAATACTGAAGCAGTTGCTGAAGAAATTGACCCGGCTGAAAAATCTCGCAGAACAAATACAAGCCTGGTTGCCGGAATATTACTCATTACCTTTGGGCTTCTTTTCCTCGCAAGTCAGCTAATGCCGTTTTGCAACATTATCGATTTTTGGCCACTATTACTTGTGCTGGCAGGTGTGCTGTTAATTAAACCTGAGATACTTAATACATCTAAGAAGATCGAATCAGAAAAAGCGAATCAATAATCATATTTCAGTTAGTCTGGAACAAATAGAAATAAAAAATTAAGTAATCCAAACTTTTTAAAATATACGAAAATGAAATTCAGAAACATTTTTTGGGGAGTTGTCCTAATATTTATCGGAGTGCTGTTTATCTTACAGAATCTGCACGTCATTCACTTTGACTGGCTGAATCTATGGCGATTATGGCCTGTAATATTGGTTTTATGGGGGGTGTCTATCCTTCCTGCCAATAGTTGGATTAAACTTATACTTACATTATTAATACTTGGAGGATCTATCTTTTTCATGGTTGATCAAACCAGTTCCTGGGATGATTACGATTACCAATCAAAAATTGAATGGTGGGATGACTGGGATTCTAATAGCGATCAGAAAACAACCATCGATCAGTATTTTGATGTACCATTTGAAGATTCAGTACGCTTTGCTACATTGAATATGGATGCTGCTGCTGGTTCATTTGTTGTAAATCAAACGACTGATAATTTAATTCAGTTCGACAAACGCGGTTCCTGGACCAATTATTCATATATCGTTAAAACACTTGATGACAGAACCGAGGTGAGGATTGAACCAGAAGATGATCAAGTCACTATTAATACAAAAAAGAAAAACAACAGTGTTAATCTCAGTCTGAATACTTATCCAATATGGTCAATTACTATGGATGTTGGTGCTTCATCAATGAACTTTGATTTAACACCATATAAAGTTGAGGAACTTGATATTGATGGTGGAGCTGCTTCGTTTAAATTTAAACTTGGAGATGCTTACGAAGAAACCCATGTTAAAATTGATGCCGGCGCATCAAGTATTAAACTCTTAATTCCTGAAACATCCGGTTGTGACCTTCAAATCAGTACTGTGCTTTCAGGGCGCGATATCAATGGTTTTGAAAAACTCGAACATGGTCATTACCAGACTGAAAACTTTGAGGAATCGTTAAATAAAATTTATATCAATGTGGATGCAGCCGTTTCCAGCTATACAATTACCAGGTATTAAAACCTGACTATATATACCTATATTCATAGTTTCTACTAATGAAAGGGGGCAAGAGATTGCTCCTTTTTTGCTTTTTAATAGACCATCAATTTTTGAACAGAAATACCTTTAGTGGTTTTGATTTGAATAAGATAAATTCCTGCTAAATTATTGCTGAGATCAATAATCAGCTTTTCCGAATCGCAATCTTTTCGGGAAATCATTTTTCCCGTTGAATTGAATATTGTTACATGGTTTATTATTCCTGCACTTGCAACTATTGAAAAGATACCGGATGAAGGATTAGGGAATACAGCAGGCTGATTTTCTGAATTACCATCTTTTATTGAACCCAGGAAAGTCACGCATTCTTCTTCAACCAGCAGGTCAATATCTGAAATCTGAAAATCCGTCGTATAGGTATTAGCTTCCACGTAGTTTGTATCAAAAACGATTTCCTGTGAAATAATAAATCTCTCTTCAACGGATACCCATGGATCTGGCATAACACAATAAGCATCATTGAAACCGAAATTATCAGTTTTAATTAGCCCAATATGAGAATAATTTATAATTGGTGATTTTACTCCATAAACTGGTCCATTTCCGATAACCATAAATCCATTGTCCTGGGCTTCAAAAACATCAGAAACATACATTATCATCTCTGTTGCCCAAATTAAATCCCCGGATTCATCTACTTTAATTAAGTAATCAGGTGCCAACAACACAAAACCATCGTCTTCAGTTCTTCTTATTCTAACAACTGGCATATTAAGGGCATTGAAACTGTAAATATCATATTGATAAGCCCAATTTACATTTCCTGAAAAGTCGGTTTTAATTAATAAAAGATCATGTGAAGTTATACTCCCGATCAAATATCCATCATCTGACACATAAACATCGTAACCAATACAATGCTCTGTAGAGTCAACACGGTAAGTTTTCGACCAGTGAATATTTCCGTTTGGTGTTAATTTTGTTAAAAAGGCAAATGATTCAAATGGATCAGAATCTTCTATAAAACCAGTTAAAATGAAATTTGTATCAAGGGTTTGCTTAATCGAATATCCATAGTTTGAATGATTACCACCTGCTATTATTTTTGTCCAAGTATGGGTGCCTGTCGAATCAAGTTTTACTATTGCTATTCTTCGTTGAGGATTGTCGATATGTTGCAGAACTCCTGAAATGACAATTCCATTGTCAAAAGCTTCACATGCAGAATAAGGAAGAAAGTGATTGCCTAAATCATATTCTTTTGACCACAAAGTGTCACCATTGTTGTTGAAGACAATACATAACAGGTTGGAATATCCCTTATCGGAATTAAAATATGATGTCGTAAATAAAAAGATGGAATCTTTAAGTGGAATAATATCAACGTGATAATCAGAATTTACTGGCTCCAGTTGCTTACTCCAAATCACATCACCCAGGGAATCGATCTTAAACAAGAAGTTTTTATCCCAGTAATCATATCCACTGATCAAGAATGCATCATCAATGGTACTGGTGATTGTGCTCGACTGCATGTCACTTTTGTAATAGGTTTTTGTGTATACTGATTGAGCAACTGAAGTTTCAAGGACTAAGAAAAAAAATAGAAATAGGCAAATCGTAAGGTTTATTTTTTTCACGGCTATTTCTTTTAAGCAGGAAAGGTTTGTGATTGTAAATTTAATAAATCCATCGATTATACAACCAATTCACCTTTTCAATAATAAATATTTAAGGACAATAGAACATCTCGATCAACCTCCTCAATTTCTCGACCAAACCTTTTCGAGCGAAGCATCTTTTTAATTACTTTGCAATGTTTGAATCGCAATTAAAATTATTAGGTATGAATAAGATTTCCAGACACTTACTTGTTATACTTCTTTTTGCTGTAGCCGGTTTTACTCAATTAAACGCTCAGGATGCTGCCATCAGAGGGTTTGTTTATGAAGAACTAACCGGCGAACCTGCCATGCTTGCTAATGTTTATCTTACTGGTACTACCTATGGTGCATCAACTGATGAGAATGGCTATTTTTTAATTTCAAGAATTGAGCCGGGTTCATATGCGCTTATTGTCACCTACCTGGGTTACGATACGATAAGTATGTCGATTGAGCTAACTGAAGGCCAAATGCTTGATAAGCGGTTTTCACTGAAAGAATCCTCGGTAAAGTTAGAAACGGTAACTGTAAGTGCCGAACGTATTGCAGCACGTACCGAAACCAAAACTTCAGTAGTAAAAATCACTCCTAAAGACATTAAACAAATACCATCGGTTGGAGGACAAGCAGATTTTGCCCAATATCTGCAAGTAGTTCCCGGCGTGGTTTTTACAGGTGACCAGGGTGGACAATTTTATGTGAGAGGTGGATCTCCAATTCAGAATAAAGTGATGCTGGACGGCATGGTGATATACAATCCCTTTCATTCAATCGGCCTGTTTTCTGTTTTCGAAACTGACCTTATACGCACAGCAGATGTATATACAGGTGGGTATAATGCCGAATATGGAGGCCGGATTTCATCTGTGATGGACATTACCTACAAAGATGGAAATAAAAAACATTTTTCCGGGGCAGTAGGTGCTTCAACATTTGGTGCGAGAGTTGTGCTTGAGGGACCTATTGTAAAGCAAAAGGCCCCTGACAAGGGAAGTGTTTCATTTATCTTGTCGGCAAAAAACTCATACCTGGCTGAGAGTTCAAAAGTTTTTTACGAGTATATTGATGAAGACGGCCTTCCATTTAATTTTTTGGATTTATATGGTAAAATATCAATCAATGCCGGAAATGGTAGCAAGGTGAGTTTCTTTGGTTTTAACTTCAATGATAATGTTATAAACTACAAATCCATCGCAGATTTTGGCTGGAAATCATTTGGTGGAGGTACTAATTTTGTGATTATTCCTGGTAAATCTACTGTACTTATCGAAGGTTTAATTGCCTATTCGCAATACAATAGTCAAATCAGTTCTTCAACTTTAAGTCCGCGTGAAAGTGAAGTTGGCGGATTTATGGCTAATTTGAATTTTACATATTTCCTTGGCAAAAATCAGCTTACTTATGGTATAGAGATGGAAGGTTACAGGACTGAATATAAGTTCACCAATTTTGCCGGAGCCAAAATTGATCAAACCGAAAATACAACCCAACTTGGGTTGTTTGCCAAATACAAGGCTACATTTGGGAAATTTATTGTTGAACCGGGCATACGGCTACAATGGTACGCATCATTGTCAAATGTTTCATTTGAACCCCGGCTTGCAATAAAATATAATGTTACCAATGGCTTCAGGCTGAAACTTGCTGCTGGAGTGTATTCGCAGAATTTAATTGCAGCTACATCCGATCGTGATGTCGTTAACCTGTTTTATGGGTTCCTTTCCGGACCCGAAAATTTACCGGCAACTTATAACGGGGAGGACCTGACGCATAAGCTCCAGAAAGCAAATCATTTGATATTTGGAACAGAAATCGACCTGGGTAAATTCATCAACCTGAATGTTGAAGGTTACTACAAGAATTTTCCACAGTTAACCAATATAAACCGTTTTAAACTTTATGATGAGGAAAACAAGCCTCCGGGTGCTACCGATGTGGAAACCAAGGATTTTATCGTCGAAAAAGGCAATGCATACGGAATGGATATTGCCCTAAAATTTGATTATAAGAATTTCTATATATGGTTTGTATACTCGCTTGGATTTGTTAATCGTGAGTACGAAACTGCAACTGGTGAACTGGTTACCTATACTCCCCATTTCGACCGAAGACACAATATTAACGCAATTTTTGCCTATACGGCAGGATCGAAAAATCAATGGGAATTTAGTGCAAGATGGAATTTCGGTACCGGATTCCCATTTACACAAGTGCAAGGTTTTTATGAATACCTGAATTTACCCGGAGGAATCAATACAGATTATACTACAGAGAATGGTCAATTAGGCGTTATATACGGTGATTTGTTCGAGGGACGTTTACCTACTTATCATCGCTTAGATGTTGACTTTAAACGTAATTTCTTTTTCAGTGCAAAAACCAAAATGGTGGTTGATTTGAGTATCATCAATGTTTACAACCGTGAGAACGTGTTTTACGTTGAGTTACTTACTGGTGAAGTTGTTTACCAGTTGCCTTTTATGCCTAGTCTTGGAATTACATTGTACTTCTAATCTGCAATCACTAACTAAATTAAATTTTCATGAAAATGTTATCTCTATTTAACGGCTTGCTCGTTGCAGTTAGTGCCATTTTTCTGCTATCCGCTTGTGATCAAAAAACAAAAACAAATATGAATGCACCCCGGGCAAAAAAAATCGAAAAAGTTTTTACTGAATTCGGCAATACACGTATCGATAATTATTTCTGGCTTAACGAACGTGAAAATCCTGAGGTGATCGCTTACCTTGAAGCTGAAAATGACTATACACAATCTGTAATGAAGGATACCGAGGATTTGCAGAAAAAAATCTATGATGAAATTGTTGGCCGTATCAAACAAAATGACATGTCGGTACCCTATCAGCTTAATGGTTACGAGTATTATACACGGTTTGAAGAAGGAAAAGAGTACCCGGTTTATTGCCGAAAAGTACTGGAAGAAAATGCCCCTGAAGAAGTGATGCTCAACGGAAATGAAATGGCCAAAAGCCATGCTTTCTTTCACATTGGTGGTTGGGAAGTGAGTTCAAACAACGAGTTCCTTGTTTATACTGTTGACACAATCAGCCGCAGGAAATATACCATCCACTTTAAAAATCTGAAAACCGGTAAGACTTATACGGAAAATATTCCAAATACTTCTGGCAATGTTACCTGGGCCAATGATAACAAAACTGTTTTTTATACCATAAAAGATGAAACATTAAGACCCTTCAAAATATTCAGCCATAAACTTGGCACCAAGCCAAAGAACGACCAGTTGGTGTATCACGAAGAAGATGATACCTTCTATACTTATGTGTATAAAACAAAATCAAAAAAGTACATAGTTATTGGTTCCGAAAGTACATTAAGTTCAGAATTCAGGATAATTAATGCCCTTAAACCTGCTGACAAATTCCAGGTTTTTCAGAAACGGCAACCCGATTTAGAGTATGATATTTCACATCAGGAAAACAGGTGGCTGATCAGGACCAATTCCAAGGCTCAAAATTTCAGGTTGATGGAGACCCCTGAAAATAAAACGAATCTTGAGCATTGGGTTGAAGTTATCCCAAATAGAGATGACATTTTGTTGGAATATGTAAATGTTTTCGATGACTTTTATGTTTTGGGAGAACGAAAAAACGGGCTTCCTGAGCTAAGGGTCTTTAATATGAAAACAAAGGAAGATTACTATATTGAATTTGATGAATCCGATTACTTTGCTTACACAACCTATAATCCAGATTATTCGTCACAGAAACTAAGGTATGGATTTACATCTTTGAAAACACCAGAATCAATCTATGATTTTGATATGGTGACAAAAGAGTTTAAACTTTTGAAGCAGGAGGAAGTCCTTGGGGGATATGATGCATCGGAATATATAACCGAACGAATTTATGCAAATGCACGAGACGGAGAGAAAATTCCGATTTCGATTGTCTATAAAAAAGGATACAAGAAAGATGGAACCCAACCATTATTCCTATACGCGTATGGATCTTACGGATCAAGTATGGATTCCTATTTCAGGTCGGCACGATTAAGTTTGCTCGACCGTGGATTTTGCTTATGCTGTTGCCCATGTGAGGGGAGGAGAAGAGATGGGTCGGTACTGGTACGAAGATGGTAAATTACTGAAAAAGAAAAACACCTTTTACGATTTTATTGACTGTGGAAAGTACCTTATTGAACAAAAATATTCATCGAGCGAAAAGATTTTCGCAGGGGCGGAAGTGCGGGTGGTTTGCTGATCGGTGCTGTTATTAATTATGAGCCACGAGCTGTTTAACGGGGTGATTGCAGCAGTTCCTTTTGTTGATGTAATGACAACTATGCTGGATGAAAGTATTCCACTCACCACAGGTGAATACGATGAATGGGGCAACCCAAATGATAGAAGAATATTATCATTATATGCTTTCCTATTCCCCTTACGATCAGGTTGAGGCAAAGGATTACCCGAATATGTTGGTTACTACCGGCTTGCATGATTCCCAGGTTCAATATTGGGAGCCCGCTAAATGGGTAGCCAAATTACGGGAATTGAAGACCGATCACAATATTCTACTTCTTCATACCAACATGGATTTTGGACATGGCGGTGCATCAGGCCGATTTGAGCGGTATAAAGAAACCGCCCTCGAATATGCATTTATGCTGAAATTACTCAATACTGATCGCTGATCAGGGAGATAGAAAAATTGCAGTTTCCCTTTCTTATTCAGAGATAACATCAAGTTTAAACCCGATGCCATGAACATTGGTGATTTTCACATTCGGGTCTTCTTTCAGGTATTTACGAAGTTTGGTGATAAAAACGTCCATACTTCTTCCAATAAAATAATCATTGTCACCCCAAACTGTTTCCAATGCTACTTCACGAGGTAAAAGTGAATTTACATTCTGGCATAGCAATTTAAGTAAACCAGACTCTTTACGTGTAAGTCTGCGCTCAAAGTTTTCTGATTTAAGCGTCATGTTCGAACTGTCGAATGTGAACTTCCCAACTATAAACACGGTTTCGTCAGATTCACTGTCTTTTGCCGAATTAGCATAGCATCTTTTTAAGATGGCCTTGATCCTTAAACTTAATTCTTCAGTGCTGAATGGTTTAGTTATATAATCATCACATCCTGTTTGAAAACCTTTGATACGGTCTTCTTTCATGTTTTTAGCGGTCAGGTAAATGATTGGAACGGATTGGTTTTGCTGTCTGATCTCTGCAGCAAGGGTAAACCCGTCCTTCTTAGGCATCATTATATCGAGAATAAGCAGTTGATAGCTTCCTTTCAAAAAAAATTGCAGGCCTTCCTCACCATCTTTAGCATGGTCAACTTTATACCCGATCATTTCAAGGTAATCTTGAAGTACCATGCTTAAGTTTGGATCGTCTTCAACAAATAATATCTGGGCATTAGTTATATCGTCATTCATAGTTTCTTTAGTTGTTGTCCTAACAAAGTAATCTTGAGCTTCTTTATACATATCCGTTTACTCTAATTATTATATGTGATTTTGTCGGATATGTTAATTTTTCCTTACACCATGTTCGCATTAAATGGTAAAAATACATCAAAAATCGAGCCTTTTCCTATATCACTTTCCAATTCTATATGACCATGATGCTGGTCAACCACTGTTTTTGTATAGTATAAACCTAGCCCAAAACCCCTTACTTCGTGGATGTTACCAGTAGGAACACGAAACAGGTTTTTAAAAATATTCTTTTGATGTTCGTGACTTATTCCAATTCCATTGTCTTGAAAACTGATATGAATACCCCCTTTCACATTCCATGTTTTAATAATTATCATTGGGTTTTCAGGTGTATATTTAATGGCATTATCCAATAAATTGTAGAAAATATTCAGTACATGCATTTTATCAACCACTACAATACTTTCATGGGCATTTAATTCAGTACTAAGCTTTATTTTATTTTCTTTTATTCTTAATTCAAAGCTTTCAATCACCGTATCAAGTAATTGGTGGATGTCAGTACTTTTGAATTTATATTGTTGTTTCCCTTCTTCAAGCGTCGCAATTTGCAATACTTGCTCAACCTGGTTTTGTAACCTGAGGTTTTCGTCGAGGATAACTTTTGCATATTTTGCAATGCGCGATTTGTTATTCGCCATTTCGGGCCTTAAAAGCATCTCTGCAGCTAATGAGGATGTTGCTATTGGTGTTTTAAATTCATGTGTTAAATTATTAATGAAATCCGTTTTCATCTGCGAAATCCTTTTCTGACGCAGTATAATATATATCACATAAGAGAAACTGATGATTACAAATACAATAAAGAATATGGATATAATAAGCCAGAATTCTACCTGTCTGAGCATGATACTGGTTTTAGCAGGATAATAAATGCTTAAATAGTAATCACCAGGTTTATATAAACTTGAGACGGAAAATTGAAATGGGGAACTTAACAATCTGTCTTCTTTATCTTCAAAGTGTCCGAATGAAAATTTGTTGTTGATTTTATTATAAATCGCATAGTAGTACTTGTCATCAACGTACATATAACCCAATTCTGTCATTAAGAGTGAATCAAGCGTAGTGGGGACAATAATATCAGATACATCCAATTTTGGTTTTCGGCAAGAAATATCATACAAGTGCTTTTGGAAGGAAGAGTCATTTTTAATGGAAAGAAGCTGATTAAGAACAGTTTTGGAGGCAATTCGAACACTGTTGTCAAATTGTTCCTCTTTGAGGCTGAGTGATTTTTCAACCCAATAAAGTTGGGTTAAAATAATGCCTAACAATGAGAGAAAGGTAATGATTGCAATTAGGACGATCGTTTTTTTCTTCATATATTTGTGGCTAAGTTAGTCTCTGAATATCAGTTAATAGCAGACATTAACATTTAATTAACAGTTTTTAACAGCGGTTTAACATGCGTCGTGTTTTTAACTTGTTAGATTTGTAGCAATAAATTACGAATTAAAATTATTTTTGCAAGATGAGAAAAAAAGCATTAGGACTAGGACTGGCAGTTTTATTTTTCGGAAGCATCGCAACTTCAACATTTGGGATGACGACTGTTAATGTCAACGGAGTAACAATTACTAAAGTTGACGATGACAAGAATAAAACTAAAGCAAAAGCAAAAAAATCAGAATCGAAAAAAGAGTGCGCTACCAAAACTGAATGTTGCAGTTCAGCGAAAGCTAAATCATGCGACGACAAAAAAGGCGGCGACAAAAAATAACTTTTTCATTAATTAATTTGGTTTGGGGCCTGTTGACATCCGTTGACAGGCCTTTCTTTTTTCAACCTAATTTAATAATGTCCATGACGTTATAATTGTATTGTTATTAACCGTGACATATAAACAAAAAATCCTGAGGCTTAGCCACAGGATTTTTCAATATGTCGATATGAAGTTTATTGTATCATTAACTTTTGAACACTTCTTTGGCTGTCTGCCTGAACGATTACAAAATACAGTCCCTGTTGAATATTTGAAACATCAGCGTTCAAATTTTTCAAACCCCCTGTCAGGGTACCATTG
This sequence comes from uncultured Bacteroidia bacterium, assembly GCA_963759045.1. Lineage (GTDB taxonomy): Bacteria > Bacteroidota > Bacteroidia > Bacteroidales > F082 > JAADID01. The sequence continues at coordinate 62,689 of CAVWXM010000038.1, read as the reverse complement.
TAAATGTTTTTGACCATTCTGCCCTGCAAGTCATAAATATCAACTTGTACATTTGATTGTTGTTTGAGGTGCATCTCCAATTTTAGCTGGCTGGTTGCCGGATTTGGATAAATCAACAAAATTGCTTAATGCACCTTGTATGATATTTTCATCAATACCAACAAAATCAGGAGTGCCAATATCTTTATCAGTATATAGTCTGTATTCTCCAGCTGCCAGGGTGATGGATGCATTCACGTCAGTTACGTTTATCGATTCGCCACTGAAGTAGTCGTACCATGTACCTGTTGAATAGAAGTTGGGATCGATCGTACCTTCTTCCACATTGAAATTGCCTAACACAACTACTGACATATCTGGAGAAGTCAGCCTGATTTTTTTCAAACCGGTATTCACATCAAGATCGTAGTTTGTTGTTTCAAAAACATCTTCAGTTTTCTTAAGATCAATCAATGCCTGGTAAACATAAAACAGGTGGCGCCTGTTCCAGTTTTCCATATAATCCCATCTTGGTGGTTTTTCACATAGCCGGCAATCATTTGCATCAGGATTCGAGGGATTATAATTTATGGTATAATCATATCCTCTTTCGCCAAATTGCCAAATCATTTTAGGCCCCGGAATGGTAAAGAAAAATGCAGCTGCAAGTTCCATTCGTTGCAGTGCTGTATTTATTTCTGTTGTATTATAGTCACCAGAAGAATTTCCATAAGTGATATTCTTAAACATCAGTCTTTCTTCATCATGGCTTTCCATATAACCAACAACATTGGGATCGTTCCATCCACGTTTTTTATAGGAGATCCATGAAAAATCAGATTTGCCTCCAGTTGTGTATCCCATTGTACCTTCATTATAATTATAGTTTGAATTGCCCCAAAACATCATTCCATAATTTGATAATTCTTTTTCTTCACTGTTATCAGCAAAATGTTCTAAAATGAAAAAGGCATTCGGATTGACTTTCCAGGCTGAATCAGCGTATCTTTTCAAGATGTTTATCCTTGATTGATCGTACTGGCCCCATTCATTTACATCTCCAAGTGTGTTTTTTTGAGTAAACCCTTTGGATAAGTCAAGCCGGTACCCATCAATCTTATATTCTTCAAGCCAGTATTTGATGGCCCTGGAAATGTACTCCTGAGAGCCTGGACTCTCATGATTCATATCACTGAATACGTTGAAGTCATGCTTTGGTATTGGATTGTAAAATGGGCTATCATCAGTGGGTTGTTGTAAATCATGGTCGTAGTAAAGTCTCACATATGGAGATTCACGCGTTGCATGATTAAAGACCACATCAAGTATTACTGCAATTCCTTCTTCATGACAAACATCAATAAATTCTTTAAAAGCGTTCTTGGTTCCATAATATTTATCAAGCGCCAGGTAATGATTAGGATTGTATCCCCAACTCAGGTTACCACTAAATTCATTAACTGGCATCAGCTCAATGGCATTTATTCCCAAACTTTTTAAGTAGCCAATGGTGTCTTTTAAGGTTTGATAATTCTGGTCTGCTAAGAAATCCCTTATCAGTAATTCATAAACGACGAGGTCTGTTTTTTCAGGACTTTCAAACAAGGTATTTTGCCACTCATATTCCTCCTCCTCGATCTGAAATACTGAAACAAGGCCATCCGTTTTTCCATTAGGATATGGTTTTAAGTTTGGATAGGTTTCTTCTGGAATATATGGGTCGTTCCACGGGTCAAGGATTTTTTCGCTATAAGGATCAGTAATTACAAATTCTCCATCGACAACGTATTGAAAACCGTATTCGGTTTGTGGATCCAGGTTTGTGATCTCAATCCAGAATCTATCCGCCTCTTCATCTAATTTCATCATCCACTCAGGACCAATTTCCCAGTTACTGAAATCACCACCTACAATAATAAATTCCTTTTGAGGTGCATAAAAGCAAAGAATAACAGTGTTTTCATTGATGATATTAATTCCGTTTTGGACTCCCTCGGGGACCACTTCGAGATCCGGATCAGGAACTACAAAATAGTAAAAAGAATCTGCAACCATCTCAGTATCGTTTATAGCGACAGCTGATACCCATTTTTTTCCGTATTCAGTCAAAGGAATTTCATATTCAAATGAGTTTCCGACACCCGCAAATACTTTTTCATCACCAACATAAAGGAATGATGAGTCAGCCATATTTGCAATCCAATTCACATGGATGGTTTCGTTTAATTTAGCGATTACCGGGGTTACTTCGGGGACGGTGATTGATATATTCAAGCCGGCAGCCTCATAAACATCGTAAAAAATGTCCGGTCGTGTTTGCTGGCTGCCATCCGCACTTCTGAAAACAAAACTCATTTCAGTAATTACATCCGAAGCTTCTGCGCCATAGAAATCACGTATTGAAGGTGAAATTTCCAGTTCAAACAAGTCATTCCCGATTTTTGTTAGCTTCGGTTGGTTTGAATTATTTCCCCAGTCACCGATTACATATTGCCAATCATTACCACCTATGGTCAGTCCGGTATGTGCATATACATCACCGATATAACCTTCAAGGTCTGTTCCCGATAGTAGTTAATGTAACTACTACGCTTTGGTCAGCAGTTGGAAAAGCCGGGTCAACAGTAATTTGTGCATTTAAAAAAGTAACAGATTAAGAATGAAAAAATAATTAAGATGGTTCGTTTCATTTGATTTTTGATTATCAATTATAATTGTACAAAAGTAGCTGAAATTAAGCGTAAGATTACGGTTTGCGCACTGATTTAGTGAATATTAACATTCGATATTCTTCAAAATACACAGATGTTATATAGCAAACGTTTGCGGCACTCAAAAAAAAAGCCGGCTTAAAGAGGCTGGCTTGGGAAATCTTACCAAGGGTCCTGATTCTTTACAAATTTTGAAGTAAGAACACCATTTGGTAAATAGTTGATGGAATACTTATAAGGAATTCCGTTACTTAATTGCAAACGGAAGTCGGTAAATCCTCCATCATGTTGTTTGTCTTTTCCTCAACCAGCTTCCCATGAGCCAGCAGTGAATACACAATTGATAGCAGTTACTGTATCTTCAACTTCTATACCATAGTATTCTGCATGAATGAAGGTTATCATCCAACAAGTATTTCTAAGGAATTCAAATTTTTTCATCTTTGCTGTTTGACTATTGGCAACAGTTTTATGAAAAAACTGTAATCTGCCAGGCATCACCATTGATGGTCAATCCTGAATGCATCGTTGCTGGATTAACATTATCTAATCTACCAGCAGGGCAAATCCACTATGACCAAACAAAACAGTTACTTCATCATAAACTGAAACTGGGGTCGCCATATTATTTCCTAAATGGGCATTCAGAGAAAAGCTGAGTTTAATTCAAGACAGGTTCCTAAGCTAAAAATTATGCACAAATAATTAACTGGTGCTGCGTACGATCAATTGTGTTTTTACAACCTGTTTTTGGGTTTCGAAGTCAAAGGTTTCATGTTTGATTCTTTTCAATAAAAGTTCTGTTGCTTTTTTACCCATTTCAAATCCAAACTGGTCAACTGTTGTTAATTCAGGTTCTATGATCCATGCACTTCGGCTGTTCTCGAAACCAACAAATTTAATATCATCCGGAATTTTTAATCCGTATTGAATAGCCACTTTCATAGCACCAATTGCAGTGAGGTCATTTACTGCAAAAATAGCATCTGGCCTGTTTTGTTTTTTAAGCACACTTCTGGAGATTTTTACAGCCTGTTCGAAAGTATCACACGAATAAATCAAGTCAGGATCAAAAGGCACATTATGATGTTCCAATGCAGCTTTGTATCCCTCAAGTCTGTTTCTCCCAATCAATAAATGCTGGGGTGCCGAGAAAAAAGCAATACGCTTACAACCCTTTGACAACAAGTGATCAACTGCATGATAAGCACCCGTATAATCATCAACAATTACACTATCAGCATGTAAACTTTCAATTTCACGATCGAATAAAACCAAAGGGATTTCGTTATCAATCAATTGCTGAAAATGGGAAAAGTCATGGGTGTTTTTTGAAATGGAAGCCAAAACACCATCCACCCTGTTAGCCAACATGGTTTGTGTATTGAGTACTTCACGCATATAGGATTCGTTTGACTGGAATACCATTACACTGAAATCACCTTTATAAGCAACTTCTTCAATTCCGTTTAGAATGGTTGAAAAGAAGTAATGCTGCACTTCAGGCATCACTACACCAATGGTATTTGTTCGACTATGCTTTAGGTTCAGCGCAATCAGGTTTGGTTTATAACTTAATAATTTTGCCAATTCCTGCACAGCTTCACGGGTTTTTAAACTGATATCAGGATGATTCTTCAATGCCCTTGATACTGTTGATGTTGATATACCCAGCTTTTGCGCGATGTCTTTTATCGTAACCTGTCTTTTCATTCTTTATGGGTGAAGATCAATGAATTATTTGGGAGTTCAAAATTAGCCTTTTTTATTTACAAACGGTAAAGCGCTAAATAGAAATACGTTATCAGTAATAGTTTGAATATTGAGCTTTGACCTGTTAGGTCTCTTTCAACCTGACAGGTCGGAAGCGACCAAACTAGTAAGATATTTTTCTTAACTTTATAGCAATCAACATCTATCACCATGAAAAAGTTCTTTACACTCCTGATTTGTTCAATTTTTGTAGTAGCGATTTATGCACAAAACAAACCATTTAAAATGAGTAAAGCGGAATTACGTATGGAGCAAATGCCTTCAAAAACTGACAAGCAACAACAGCGAAAGCAGATTGATCCTTTACCAGAAATTCCTAAGTCGTATGAGCATGTTGATATCGTAGATATAATTGATATTGGAACAGCGCCTAATGCTCTTGGCTATAGTCCTAACCTTTCCTACCTGTGGGTCGACCCTGTTTTAAACACAGTTACAAACATCCATAGTTTTGGGAGTGATATAGCATATGACATATCAACTGATGGAGGAATGGTCTGGAGTAACAATATAGTTGTTTATGAAGCTGAAGGAAGTAATATGGCGAGATATTACAACCATTGTATTTTCAATCCTGAAGAAAACACAGATCCAAATGATGCCTATGTTTCGTTTTTTGCTATCAGCCAATCAGGAGATCCGGATCAGCCAGCGGGATATTTGCATGGAAGAGGGAGTATTGGAGATACTTTAAACAAAACTGCAAACATAATTCCTTCAAACGCTAATTTTTACCAGCGACTTCCTTTAGGGTATGACCTTACATCCGGGGGTAATATATTTGCTACTGATGCAAATATTAACTGGAGCAGTGGTGAAGCAGATTATCGTGATAGCCTGATCATTATAAAAGGAAGCTGGGATGATGAGCAGGAAGATTTTACTTATGTAAGAGAAAACCTTGAAGCACTTGTAGTGGATGAATTTGGTGCTCCTGTTGATTATAAGTTGCATTTGGTCCTGATGGGCAAACAGGATATATTGTGATGCTAGCCGATAATGGTGAAGCAGAACAGGTTGAAGGATTTAAAAATATTTATCCGATTTATTGGAAAACCACGGATGCTGGCCAAACATGGGTTGGGCCTGAAGTTGTGCAGCTGGATGGGCCGAATGGGGTTGCAGGAATTGTTAATGATCATTTAACCGACCAACAGATTGGGAACTTTTTGGAGACGATCCTCCTCCAAGAGAAGAAATATCATATACAACAGCCTATGATTGTGAAATTACTGTTGATAGGGATAACCGTTTACATATTGCAGTTGTAATCGGACCAACCGGTATTGATCCTTACAGTATTGTCACAGCAGCAGGTTTTATAGCAGCTTACGATATATTTCAGTATGATGAAAATGAACCTTTTTGTGGAGTATGGATGGGCATCGATACGAACATTCAGGGGGACTTTTGGAGAATTTTTGGAATGTGATAACAGGATTCAAATCACGACCAACCCTGATCATGATTTGATGTTTATTTCCTGGCTGGATACAGACCTGGAAGAGGAGGATGACAATAACCGACCGAATATCTGGTGCCGGGGATTTAATCCGTTTTCAAATCCATTTAGCAAAACTAAAAATCCAGCAGGTGAAGACGTTCCCGACTAATGTTACAAACTTTTCAGCAGGTATGTGGCAATCTTATTCTTGCAACAGCGCCAAAATACACATTTGAGGAGGAGGATGGATTGGACAATTACCTTATGTATATATTGAATATGGATCCAGAGAGATGAAATGCAACCGGTTCAGTTCAAATACATTCAAAATTTTAAATTTACATTGTCAGATTGGTCTGGAATGTATTGAATATTATGCTATTGTGGTTGGGTTGGACCGAAGAATACACTTCAAAAACTAATCCCTTATCGGTTTTAGGAAATTATCCCAAACCCATTCAAAAACGAAACCACCATTCAAATTGAATTATACAAAGCTGAAAAAATTAGTTGACGGTTAGTATCAATTACCGGACAGCAACTGCTTGAAAAGGACTTTGGAAAGCTAAATCAGGGTAAGCATGATCTGAAATTGGAATTGAATGACCTGAGCTCAGGTATCTATTTCTATACTGTTACTGCCGGGAATGAGCGTGTAACCTGGAAAATGGTTGTTGAGTAGATCACACTGTCATTTCGAAGGAGTAAAACGACCTGTAGAAATCTCAAATTATTGGTAGAGTCCGATGAGCTATTTCTCACACTCCCTGCGGTCGGCTTCGAGGCAAGCTGACAGGATTATGCTGTACTTAAGTCGCCAGTAAAATATATTCCCAGGGTTTTAAATCGAAAGTAAATCCCTTTCCTGGGAAAATTTCTTTCTCCTGTAAATACATCCTTATATTTTCCGGCAATTGCATCATCCTTAAGGGTTAGTTGTTGATTAGAAGCAGACAGGTTCAGTACGGCTATTACTTTATCATTCTCCTTTTCCCGATAACAGGTAAAAAGATGGTTGTTTTGACCTTTGTTGAAATCAAACATCTCGCCTCCATCATTTCCAGCCCAAATAGCTTTATTATTCTTTTTAAGCCTGTTTAGTTTTGTATAAAAATCATGAAAAGGAATATGATTCCAGTTGATTTCATCTTTTTCAAAGAACTGCAATCGTTTATCTGTTCCCGTTTCCTGTCCGCTGTAAATGAGAGGCATGCCCGGTAAAACGTAAGTTAAAACGGCAAATGCACGGGCACCCTCACCCATGCGTTCCACAGCAGTTCCGCTGTGTGAATTCTCATCATGGTTGCTGGTAAAATACATCCTGATCGCATCTTCGGGATATTTCTCTTTTTGTGCCAGGTATTTCCACCAGATTTCAGATGGCTTTTGTTCACCCTTCGCAATGGCATTCATTAAATGATGCATTTCCCAGGTGAAATTCATGTCGAATGCTTTATCGAGCAAAGCAACTACTTCTTCATCTTCGGCCAGCATAAACAAATGGCTTTGTTTTTTCCAATGACTTCTCTTGCCTGGTTCCAGAAATCAACGGGTACCATCCCGGCCATATCACATCGAAAGCCATCAATGCCAGTTTCAGTCAAGCCAGAATTCCATGGCCTCGATCATGGCTATTCTCATTTCCGGTTGTTGTAATCCAGCGCAATCACATCCGACCAATCCCAGGGAATAACGAATTCACCTTGCTCATTTTGTTGAAAGAAATCCGGATTGCTTTCAGTCCAGATATTATCCCAGGCTGTGTGGTTGGCTACCCAGTCGAGCAAGACATGCATCCCCAGTTTATGAGCATCATTGACCAGTGCTTTAAAATCATCCAGCGTGCCAAACTCGTGGTTAACAGCTTTATAATCTTTTATCGAATAATAGCTTCCCAGGGTTCCTTTCCTGTTTTTCTCTCCAATGGGTTGCACCGGCATGATCCAGATGATATCTACCTCCATTTCTTTCAAACGGGGTAAATGTTTTCGGAAAGCATTAATTGTTCCTTCAGCTGTATATTGCCTGATATTAACTTCGTAAATGTTTGCATTTTTGCTCCATTCGATGTGTTTCATTCTTTGAAATTATTCTAATTTCATACACTATTAAATTGTCATCCTGAACGGAACGTAGTGAAGTGAGCCTGCCTGCCGCAGGCAGGGATCTCCGCTTAACTTATGACATTTCTCCTAAAATAGTAGGCGGAGATCCTTCGCTTTGCTCAGGATGACAGTTCACTTATTCCTTCACCCAAATTCTCAGGCTTTCAGGTTCCATAAGAATGTTAAGTGATTTCCCACCTTACAAGTTTCATCATTTTCTTGTTGTCCTTCACCCCCTTAATGTGGTTTACTTCCTGGTTGTTTGCAATTAATTTCCATTTGCCTTCAGGTAAATTGATGTCTTTGAATTCAGCCTCAGAATTACCAGGATTCAACAATACAAAAACTTTCTTATCAACGACATACCCTAACAAACTTTCGTCCTTCTGGCGTTATCCATTGGAAATAGCCATCTGGTGCTTTCTCAGCTATACGGAAGACCTTTCCATATTCACTCAATCGGAACGCATTCATTCCCTGCCAAAAAGCATGCATATTTTGATAATTATTGGTGTTTTCTTCGTTTGGTATAGCACCGACATTCTCCCAAATAAATTCATTTGCTTTACGATGGTTGTAAGTATCCCGTTTACCATGCATATAAATCTTATATCCTGCATTGGTTTCTTTGACTACTTCTTTAAGTGGTGCTGAGGCTTTGCTCCTCATAATTTCAGAACCACCATTTGTGACAATTGGCCCAAGTGAAGTATAGAGGAGGGTGACCGCAATTTTGTATAAATCCTGGTCGACAGCATACCGTCCATCAAAATCTTCAGTCCCAAACTGATCGGCAAGTGCAAAGTTGTCATGGATATCAAGGTAATTGATTCCACTCAAGGGTGTTTTGTCGTCTGGGAAAGTATTTGACAGGCCTTTCATCACATTATCCCGTTCATCAAACTTACCCCCGGACCAGCCCCTGTCTTTTTGTTTATCTGTTAAAACAAATACAGGTCCCTTGAATGCGTTTCGAGAATCATCCTGGAAGAAAGTAATGGGTGAGTCCGCTTTATACCAATCCCAATCAGGGTTTGCTTCAAATTCCGGATCATTCGATCCGATCCAGGGTTCTCCGTAAACAATGATGTTGGGACCCAATGCAACTTTAATTGCCTTTAAGGTTTGTTGATCAATTTGTCCCGCCAGGTCAATTCGAAAACCATCAATACCAAATTCTTCGATAAAGCTCTTGCATTGGTCAATCAACCACCGTTGCACCATTGGCCGGTTTTCGGTTTTTACTTCATTTCCATACTCACCTATATGGTCAAAATCTTTGGTGCGGTAATAATATTGTTTATCCAACGCATTAAAGTTGAAATACATCTCACCACCATCCATGTTTTCGGCTGTATGGTTAGGCACAATGTCAATAATAACAGCAATATCTTTTTCATGGAAGGCCTGAACAAGGTCCCTGAACTCATTTCTTTCTGCACCAGGTTCTTTTCCTTTTGTGCGATACTTTGACTCAACTGCGAAGAAATGAGATGTACGATAACCCCATTGATAATTTTCTTCACTCACACCCTGTTCAATCATATATTGATCATCTTTAAAAGATGCTTTCCAGTCATCATCAGGAAAATGAAGATACTCCTGAACCGGCATCAGGTGGACGACATTGATACCCAGGTCAACTAAATAATCAAAGCCAATTTTTTCACCTTTATCGTTTTTTAAGCCTGGCTGAATCATGCCGGTAAAAGTGCCCTTGTATTTCACTTCAACTGGCAACTGTCCTGTGAAATCCTGCACATGGACTTCGTAAGCGATTACATCTTCCATTTTTGGAATGCCATTTTTCAGAGGTGTAGCTGGTATGGTTTTGTCCCAGATTCGTGCTTTTCCCCAGGTATTGTCGCTTACTCTTGCATAGGGGTCAGTAATATGAACCGGATTGGTTTCATAAAAATGATTTCCCGGATCAGTTGAACCATGGACAGTAAAATCATAATAAATACCTTTCAGGTTTTCATCAAAAGTAATTTCCCAAACCCCGGATTCATCCTGAACCATATCCCGCGCCAGATAGGCATTTTCATCGTCTTTTCCTTTGTATAAATATACTCTCACTAGTTCAGAGCGAGGAGCGAAAACGCGGATTGTAGTTTTATTTTCGATAATGTTAGCTCCTAATTCCTTATTGGAATACATTTCGCGGAACCAGCCATCAAAAGAGCAAAATGATTTTAATTTGAGGGATGGTATTTCAAGGAAATAGACCCTTTTGATATCCAATGGTTCAGCTGTCGTAATCAACGTTTCGGTGGCAGTGTTGGGTAAAATTGCGGCAATCGGAATCTCATTCCCTGCGGCATCAGTTAATCTATAAGCAGATTTTTGCAGTGGACGATCCCCGATTATTTTTGCCCAGATAGTTAACGGACCTTTGAGTTCAGCTTTCATTTCAGGCCGTGTCAGGTCCTTCATGAACACCAAATTACCTGCATTTTTATTCTTTGCTGCCTCAGGTATTGTTAACCACCTTCCGTCGTCGATACGAAATTTAAATTCTGCATGTGGAGTAATAACTGAAAAATCTTTGTTTGGAATTTTTAATGTCCAGATGTTATTTTCTTTTTTCATCAGCCAATCAATGTTGTTCATGTCCTGGTCCCAATTTCTAAAACTACCTGTTACTACAACCTTTTCAGGATTTACATCGTATATTCCGGGATCCATAATAAAAATGGTAATGTCATCTTTGTGCTTAAATCCCTGGATTTTTTCCTGGTAAGTGAATTCCTGTCCAAAAAGATTGGAGATAAAGAATATTGAAAAAATGATAATGCTTATTCTCATGGTTTTTTTCAAGTTAATATTTGAAAAGATAAATTAAGTTAAATTCAGAATAGCTTATTCTTTAATTAATTTCCCGGTTAAAGGTTTGTTTGGTTCCTCACCGGAAATGCTGTAAAAATATAAACCCCTTTTCAAATCATCAATACTTATTGTTGTTTGTTTAGTATTGATTATTTGTGATGTAATTTGTTTCCCTGAAAGATCGTAAAGTGTAAATAAATACGGAGTAAAATCGGCATTAAAAATATCCAGATAAAGAATATCTTTTACCGGGTTGGGATAGAGATGGATGTGTGACTCGATCAATTGCTCATTGATCTGAAACCGGTAAACCGGGTTTATAATATGATTTTCGTAAAATCCATTTATCAGGGTCTATGGTAACAAATACAACCTCTTTATCTAAATTCAAAATCAAACTGTTGTAATTGTTCATCATTCCAAACAGTTATTAATGTATCAGAATTATCTGAAAAATCTACTCTTAACTGTACAGGCATTTCAAAAACGGGCCTTCGACCGTATAACTCTTCCTGTGCCTGGTAAAGCATCACATACAATTTATTAGAAAGTTGAACAAAATTATAATGGTAGATTGGATAATATTCATCATAAATCCATTGGTCAAAATAATAATCGAGATCGATATTGCAGGTCGTTTCAAACACATTTTGCAAGTCTTCAGTTGAAGCAGTTTGATACATAAAGTCCGGGTTAGTAGCATAATTATTTAACGACTCGAAGAAGAGTTCATCGCCAACAACTCCTCTTAACATATGAAGTGCCCATGCACCTTTATAATAGATAATCGCTGTAAAAACATTGAATGTATCCAAAGGATTTTCAAGATAAATTGTGCCATCGTCAAAATATTGAAGGTTGTTCATGTACGATTTATAAGCATTAAACCCACCATCGTGCTCAGCCCATAAAGCTTCTGAATAAGTAGCAAATCCCTCGTTAATCCATGCGTGATTCCAGGTTTCACAGGTGATCATATCGCCAAACCACATATGTGCCAATTCATGCACTGATGTCATAAACCAGGCAGGTTCCATGCTGTTGGTAATGGTATTGGTCTGGTTTTCGATAGCACCATAATATCCAAGTTGGGTCATGCCATACTTTTCGTTGGAGAATGGATATTGTCCAAATTTATTGTTGAACAGGCCGATGGCTTCCGGCATATCAACAACACCCAATTGTTGTTCTTCAAGATCTTCGTTAAAAGCATAATAATCCAGAGGCATTGTTTCACCTTCTTCAAATTCAAATTCATCTTCAAAATGAACATAGTTTGAAATGGCGACCATGATGTAGTATGTAACAATAGGGTAGCGATGTCGCCAATAAAAAGTCTTTTTATTGCCACTTGTACTCTCCAATTCAAGCTGTCCGTTTGACACAGCCATTAAATGAATACCATTCACTTCCCTGTCTTCAATAGTAATATTGATGTATGCTGAATCTGCTTTGTCTTCCGGGCCATCTTTACATGGATACCAGTAATGCGCAACAAAGGGTGTTGAAAGCGTTGCAATAACAGGTTCATTGCTTCCATGCGTTTCGTAGCGAAGCCCTTTGTACCCACCAGCTAATTTAGGTTTACCGTGGTATGAAATATTGATATCTATAATATCACCTGGATTATATGTTTGATCCAACTGGATGGTTATTTGATCATTTTCCTGTGAGAATGAGGTAGAGGGTTCAGAAATACTTGTAACTGTTAATGCGCCGTTTAAATCGAGGTGTAATTCCTCCAGACCTTCAACTGTGGGTGTAAACCGACATAATACATGACCAATGATATAGGCTGAATCAATGGCAATTTCCACATCAAGTTCATAGAATTTTACATCAATGTTGGCATCACCCCTTTGCTTTTCAGCATTTAATCTGAATTCGTTCCAGCTTTTCATTTCTAATTGCCTGAAAGAATTCATTATTTCCTGACTTTCATTGGTTTCCTGACAAATGATATGAGTGAAGTAAGAAATCGATAACAGGAATATGATTAGCTTTTTCATTTTTCAAATATATTGATTTGGGTTAGTTTACCATTCCATGGAAATTCTATGATCAACCTGTTATTTTCGCCAAAAGAATAACCTGTAACATCCTTCTTTTTCTTCTTTTTGATTTTTTCACCGTTGATTGTAATATCGTATTTGCTGTCTTTTAATTGGTTAACGATCTCCAGTTTTATCTCCCTGTTTTTAGGCATGCCATCGTATTCCCATCCATCACGAATCATTTTAATCATTAGTTCTTTTCCTGAATCGACAAAAGCAGAAAAACGCAGCAATTCAAATTCACCCCTACCAATAGTTCCATAAGTCTTTCCATCATCCTCGAACATATTAAAGAAAGAACTATCGCCAATTCTGCTGGGGTAGTATCTAATAGTTAACGCTTTTGAAGAATAATTATCGGTACTGGATACAGGTTTCACCATTGGGATAAATGAGCCTTCTTTCACAAAGACGGGAATAGTTTCCATATGAGTTGCCAGGGCATACCAATTTTTTCCAATATACATTTGATCATTCCAAAAGCTATACCAGACTTTATCAGGCAAATAAACATTTATTTCAGCTTGTCCTTTTTGAATAATGGGGGCTACCAATATCTGGTCTCCAAAAAGGTATTGGTTACCAAGGGAATATGTTATAGTGTCATCAGGAAAATCAAAGAAAACCGGCCTGGTTATCGGGTAGCCTCTCATTTTTGATTGGGCTGCTGTAGTATAAATATATGGGATCAGGCTGTAGCGCACTTGCATAAAATGGCGAACAATGTCTTGTGTTTGTTCACTGAAATAAACAGGCTCTGATGGTATTCCTGAGCCGTGAGGGCGAAGGATAGGAGAGAAGCAGGACATTTGTAACCAACGGGTATACAATTCTTCATCTTTTGGTTCCCTGGGCAAAACCACCGGCATCTGAATGTATAAAAGGTAAACCACTCATGCTCATGTGGAGCATGGTTGGAATTTGTGCCTGTAGCCCACCCCAACTCCTTGAAACATCTCCGGTCCAGGGATAAATCGAGTATCGCTGTGAACCAGCATATCCTGCGCGATTAAGGTTAAAAAGACGCTCAGCAGGATAGCGTTTGCGATAATTGTCGAAGATCATTTTATGCCAGTAGTGCCCATAAATATTATGCACTTCATCGGCCATGCCATTAACATGGACAATATCTGAGGGATGATTTTCAGGTTCTCCAAGATCGCCCCACCAACCTGCAACACCAATATCCATTTGTGCCTGGTATTGCTTCCAGAACCAATCCCGGGCTTCAGGTTTGAAAATGTCTATCAGGGCTCCCGGTCCAAAATAAAAACCTTTGTTCACATAGGAATTACCCATGCTATCAATGGCAAGAATACCAAGTTCGTCTGCTATTTTGAAATTTTTAAGAGAATCAATAATGTATGGCTCAGTGATCAGGATGGTTTTTACTCCCTTGTTTTTAAACTTCTCAATCATTTGTTCCGGTTCGGGCCAATTGGGTTTATACCAGTCTAACCTGCCCATGGTACCTGTTATGCTATCACCAAACCAGTAAAAATCAAGGATAATAGCATCAATTGGAAAATTTTTCTCCTGCATTAAATTAACGATGGAATCTGTTTCTTTTTGGGTGCGATATGCCATTCTCGATTGCAGGTTTCCCAATGCCCATCGAGGCGGTAGAGGCTGAGTGCCCGTTAATTTACCCCATTGCTGCATGATGTTATAATGATTATAGCCAGCAATAACGAAATATTTCATAACTCCACCAATGGCTCCCCATTCGAAAATCTGTGGGTCAGCTTCACCGATATCTGCATATCCTTTCTGGGGATTATCAAAATAGAGCAGATATTTTTTAGAGGAAACAACCAGCGGAACACTATAGTTAAGATTCAATGCCGGTAATTCGTAGCCATATTTTGGCCTGTTGTAAAGATTGTATTTGTTGCCAACCAAAGAAAAATCAACAGCCCTTTCTCCCAGACCATACAATTTTTCATTCTTGTCAATATTGAATTTTAAGCCATTGTTGTCTGTTCTTTGATAAAAACCATTTTGTTCTTTTAACAAAGTATTTCCCTGGTATTCAAAAACAATATGAAATGGATTTTTGTAAATGACTAGTTGAAGGCTGTCTGTTGAAAATATGATCTTTTCTTCTGTTTGTTTCAAGCTTGTAGCAATTGTCGTTGGCTCAAGAATTACAGCATCCGAGGAATCCTTCATTGGAGGTGAATCTTCGTAATGTTTTACTTCAATAATCTTATGGGTGTAAGGAATAATTTCAACCTGGCCATGATCCGTTTGCAATAAAAGCCTGCTTCCTATAAGTTCATGTGAGAGATAATGTCTTGTTTCGAAAAGGTACTTTGCCGTTGCTTTTTCAACCGGGACATATCCATTAACCGGTAAAAAAATATCCTCGTTCTTTTCTGTTTTACCTACTCTCGAGCCATCCAGGTTTCTGAAAACAAAGGCAAGTTCTTGTACTACCTCTTCTTCACGTAACTGGTAATAATCGCTAATTACAAAAGTGAACTGGTGCAAGCCCCCACCTATTGAGGTCATTTTTACGTTTTCATCATCTTCACCCCAATTGCCAATCACATGTTTCCAATCACCTCCATCAATGCTTTTTACGGTTATGGCTCCGGTATGAAGATAAACAGTTCCATCCCATCCGGCAAGACCTTTATTTCCTTCATTTGTGTTAAAGGTTAAAACTACTGTGTCGGTTAGTGACGGATCAGACAGGTGTTAAGCCAGGCAACCTGGGAAAAGAGTAGGTTGACGCTTAGTAAAAATATAATTAAAATGACAGGTTTCTTCTTCATATTTTGTTTTTCTTCAAGACCATTCCCCCTTTCCCAAAGGGGGTTAGGGGGATTCCAGATACTAATTGCCTGGCGGATTTTTCCTCCTTTTTCTTCGCTTCAGGATATTTCAATTCTAACTCTTCAATAGTAAAGCATATTGACCTAACCACATTTTCCAAATCGTGTAAAACATCATTATCATCAAACCTCAGAAAATGGAGTCTTAGTCCTTCAAGATCATTCTGCCTGATTTTATCTTTTTCCTGCTGTTCTTCATCCCAATGAGTAATTCCATCAACTTCAATTACAAGGTTTAAGGGTTTGCAGTAGAAATCTACAATGTATTTTAGAATTGGTTTTTGTCGGTTAAATGTATAACCCAGTGCAGCAGCCCGAAGCTCTTTCCAAAGGATTATTTCTGCTTTGGTACTATCGTTTCGTAAGTTGCGAGATAGTTGTTTCAAATTTTTATCATACGGCAAATATCTTCCAGAATCCCCCCAGCCCCCTTTGGAAAAGGGGGAGTTTATAGAGACTTTCGGATTTGGTTTTCCTTTTTGCACTGATTTATTTGTTAATATATAAAATGAATATACCCGGCCCCCTTTAAAAAGGGGGAGTTTATCACAATTTTCTATTCTTTTCTGCCAGAGGAATTTGAATTAGATTCTTGATTAGTATTATTATTTTTTCGATTCATTATTAAGGTTTGGCCACAACATTCCCCCTTTCCTAAAGGGGGTTAGGGGGATTATTTAATCAACTCAACAATCATCGGAGATTTGGCTGGAATAATAATCTTATCAAGATCTTCGAATAATTTACGAGTTAATACACTCCTGCCTTTTCTGTAACCATCCAAATTTTCAACAAACCGTGACAAATCAACTTCTTTTTCTTCTTCATTGTTGTTGAGCATTATCATGATAGACTCTGTTTCAGTATGTCTGAAATAAACATACACTCCATTTTCAGGGATATATTGTGTAAAGTCGCCATATTGAACGGCCTTGTTTCCTTTACGCCAATTTAATAATCGTCTTGTAAAAGCAAATGCCTCTTGCTGCATAGGGGTCCTGCCTGCTTTTGTAAATGCGTTAACTTCATCACCGGGCCAACCTCCCGGAAAATCTTCTCGGATATATCCATGTCCGTCGTGTTCCCGGCCTGTCATCAGGATCTCACCACCGTAATACATGTGTGGAATACCTCTAACAGTCATATAAAAAGCCATACCCATTTTAAATTTTCTTAGGTCTTCCTGCATTTTGGTAAAAAACCGATCGCCATCATGGTTAGCTGTAAAGGTCACAATGTTCATAGGGTTTGCATAAAGATAATCCTGCGCCAGGATTTCATATAGCCTCAATGTGCCTTTATCCCAACCATCTTTCTCATTAAAAGCCTTGTCGACGGCATACATCAACGGAAAATCGAATACATTCGTTAGATGTGATCTGTAACCATCATGATTTGTTTCATTATCCATCCAATAGGCTGTCATTGGTGGGTAATTCAGCCAAACTTCTCCTACCACATTATACTCCGGGTACTCAAGAAGAATTCTTTGCATCCATTCAGTCATAAAATCTTTGTAAGCATATTGATAGGTATCCTGCCTGATACCATCAAGTCCTAAATACTCAATCCACCAAATCGTATTCTGTATGATAAATTCAGCGAGAAATTCATTGTGCTGATTCAAGTCAGCCATGGTAAAATCAAACCAACCCTTTACCATCTTATTATAATCTACCTTGGAAGCATTTGGGTCAATATGGGCAGTGCCACGGAAATTCGATTTTGTAGGCTCTGGCCATTGATTGTACCAGTTTTGCATTGGTAAGTCATCATTCCAGTAATACCCGGTGCCGGCATGGTTGGCAACCATATCCATAATTATTTTCAATCCTTTATTATGTGCTGTTTCAACCAGTTTCTTGTAATCTTCATTGGTTCCATAACGTGCATCCACTTCGTAATAATCAGTAATTGCATAACCATGATAAGATTGTTTCGGCATATCGTTTTCCAAAAGCGGATTAATCCAAAGTGCAGTTACTCCCAGATCAACCAGGTAATCGAGGTGGTCCATAATCCCTTTGATATCACCACCATGCCTACCCAAAGGTTTAGCTCTATCTGCTTGTTCAAGCATCCCATCCACATTATCGTTGGTAGTATCTCCATTTGCAAAACGATCGGGCATGAGAAGGTAAATTACATCAGAATTATCAAATCCTTTAAATAAATTTGGGTCATTACTTCTTTTGTTTATTTGATAAGTATATGTGGCAACAGCTTTCTTCTTGTTTTTAAAAAGGATTTCAAATGTGCCTGCCTGGGCATCTTCTGCAATGACTAAATTAATGAAAAGGTAATTTGGACTTTCAACTTTTGTTACTGACTCAATACTAATCCCATTGTATTCAATTACCGGAGTTGTAGCTGAGATGTTTTCAGCATGAACCATAAGTTGTAATGAAGGGTTATTCATACCAACCCACCACGAAGGTGGTTCAACCCTCACTTGGGCATTTACATTGTAAAAGAAAATAACTGACAACAATATGGTTGAAAACAGTTTGATCCTCATCGTTTTATGATTTTTATTTGAGTAAAATGTATGATGTTCAAAAGTAACATAAAATTACGCCTATCCGATTGAAAATGCGTGGACTGAGTTATTGGGCAAATAATTGCGGTTTGTTTAAATGGCCAATACCTATTGCAATCGTTTGAAACATATCTTTTATAAAAATGGTCTTTCAAAAAGTTTTTGAAGCTAGTATTTCAGGCACAGGAAAGGCTTTTGTGGCAGTTGATTTACCTATCTTTGCTTTCAGTCAAAAACCAATTATTACCTTATGTCCAACAAGGATCTCCTCTTTCAATACTGGGATATTTTATATCCCAGGGCAGGCAACCAAAAGCTTAAAGATTTTTTAGCACAAAATGAACAGTCAGATTCGTTAACTGTTGAACAAACACAGATTGACTGGTACAAAGATGCTATTGTATATGCTCTTTATGTTGATCTATTCAATACTAATTTCGATGGACTCATTGAGAAACTGGATTACTTGCAGAATTTAGGTGTGAATTGTCTTTGGTTGTTACCCATTCTTGATTCACCTATGCGTGATGCAGGTTTTGATATCAGGAACTACGACCGTATTCGGGCTGATTTGTTGGGGTTGAGTGAGCATTTTTCAAAAGAAGAACAAGAACACCTTTTTGGGCATTTTTTGCAAGAGGCACATCAGCGTAACATTAAGGTTATTTTTGATATTGCAATTAACCATTGTTCAGATGAACATCCCTGGTTTGTTGAAGCCAAAAAATCAGAAGATAATCCATATCGTGATTATTACATATGGAGCAAAGACAACTCACTATTCAAAGATGCACGTTTACTTTTTAAAGGCATAGAAAATAGTAATTGGGAATCGAATGGAGATGATTGGTATTATTTCCACAGGTTCTTCAGTTTTCAGCCTGATTTGAATTATCGCAATCCCGATGTTCTGCTTAGGATGAGTGAAAACTTGCTTTACTGGCAGAATATGGGTGTAGATGGTTTCAGGGCCGATGCCATACCATACCTCTGGAAAGAAGAAGGGACAAACTGTGAAAACCTGAATAAAACCCACACCATTGTCAAATTTTTCAGGGCAATGCTTGATCATATTAAGCCCGGATCACTTTTGTTGGCCGAAGCCTGTCAGAAACCAAAAGAGGTGGTAAAATATCTAGGAGAAGATGATGAGTGCCATGCCGCCTATCATTTTCCTCTCATGCCCATGATGTATAAGGCCATAGCTGCTGAAGATCATTCACCAATTAAGGAAACGTTGAGCCCTGCTGTAACACCTGAAATACCAGAACATGCCCAATGGTTTACTTTTCTTCGTGTACATGATGAACTGAGTCTTGAACTTGTCTATGTTTCCGAGGATGATCGAAAATTCATCCATGAAAAATATTGTCATCAACCAGAATGGGACTTCAGGATAGGAGAGGGCATATCCGCCCGTTTATCAGAGTTAATGCAGCAAGATGTGCGTAAGATAGGATTGGCCTATTCTCTTATGCTAACACTTACCGGAACCCCCGTTGTTTATTATGGTGATGAGTTTGGTAAATTAAATGATGATCAATATTACAAAGAACAAATCAAACGCACAGGGAAAGACGATACCCGTTTTTTGGTTAGGGGCAGGATCGACTGGCAAAAGTTGGATAATGAATTAAAGAATGAAGAAGGATATCATTCGAAAGTCTTCAATATGATCTCCAATATGCTTAGTGCACGAAAATCAATGAAGGTATTTGGGCGTGGCAAAACGATTTTCCTTAACGCACAAAAACAAGTTTTAGCCTATTCAAGAGAAATGCCTAAAGAGCAAGTATTGGTTGTCAATAACTTATCTGCTTCAGATCAATCATTTAAACACCCGACTCCTGATAAACACCTGATTATTTTGCATGCTGAAGGATTTGCCCTGGATGATGCCAGTCAAATCATGAAATTTGAACCTCATGGATTTGCCTGGTTTGCAGTTGTGAACTAATTGTCATCTTGATCCGCCGTCTGGCGGAGAAAGATCTCTATCTAAATTAAAACTCAAATTCTCATAAATAGTACATTTGACATGTGTTAAGCCAATGCAAATCCACAATGCTTCGATTCATTTTAGGAACTTTAATATTACTTTTCATTTCTCAATCTTGCGTTCGCAATCATCCAACAATAGTAATTGAAACAGAGGTTGGAGACATTCAAATTGAATTATATCCTGAAAAAGCGCCAATCACAGTTGCAAATTTTCTTAAATATATTGAAGATAACCGATTAGATAGTGCCACTTTTTACAGGACAGTCACAATGGAAAACCAGCTTAATAATGATTTTAAAATAGAAGTCATACAGGGTGGGTTGTTTGATGATTATCACCCTAAAGCACTTCCGCCAATTAAACACGAAACAACAAAACAAACGGGTATTTTACATCAAGATGGTGTCATTTCCATGGCGCGTAATGAACCCGGAACCGCAACCTGTGAGTTTTTTGTTTGTATCGGCGATCAGCCATCTCTGGATTATGGTGGAAGAAGAAATCCGGATGGACAGGGTTTTGCAGCATTTGGCAGAGTGGTAGATGGTTTGAATGTGGTTTATCAAATCCATAAAGCATCTGCTGATGGACAATGGCTTGAGCCTAGGATTAATATTCTAAATGTTAAGTTAGTCGAGTGACAACTGATGTTACCATCCGCAAACGTTTGTATCAAAACAAATTACGCCTAGTTTTACTGTTCGCCTGAAAATAATCCCAAACTCATTATAAAAGTATCATTGAAGCCGGTTTAATTGCGACTTTTGTACTCTTGTTTTCAAAATCAGAACCATGTCAAAACACCAATTTGAAGCTGTAATTTTCGACCTTGATGGAGTTATTACCAAAACGGCCAATGTGCACAGCCGTGCCTGGAAAAAAATGTTTGATGATTATCTCCGCTACAGGGAAGATAAGCTTGGCGAGACGTTTAAGGAATTTAAGTCAGAAGATTATCTTCATTATGTGGACGGAAAACCGCGTTACGATGGTGTAAAATCATTCCTTGATTCACGTAATATAGAACTTCCTTTTGGTACACCTGATGATTTACCGGAATTAGAAACTGTTTGTGGATTAGGTAACCGGAAAAACAATGCATTCAATGATGTTCTCAAAGCAGAAGGAGTCGAGGCATATCCATCCACTGTTGCAATACTCGAACAATTGAAAAAAGATGGAATCAGGATTGGAGTTGCCTCCTCAAGTAAAAATGCAGAAGGTGTTCTCACAGCAGCTGGATTAATGCATTTTATCGAAACCCGTGTTGATGGAGTAGTATCTGCTGAAATGGGTTTGAATGGAAAACCGGCGCCTGATATTTTTTTAACAGCTGCTAAAAACCTTGGTGTTGATCCAAACAAATCAATTGTAGTTGAAGATGCGACTTCAGGAGTAGCAGCCGGTAAAAATGGAAATTTTGGTTTGGTACTTGGCCTTGCCCGGGAAGATAATATTGAAGCTTTGAAAGCAAATGGTGCTGATATTGTAGTTGAAGACCTTGAAGAAATCAGTCTTGATGATATCAACAACTGGTTTAAAAACGGAATAGAAGAAGACGGATGGAAATTAACATACAATGACTATGATCCAGCCAAAGAAAAATCAAGAGAGGCACTGTTGACAGTCGGTAATGGATTTTTTGGAACACGCGGAGCCATGGAAGAAACCAAGGCTTGTGAAACCAACTATCCCGGAACATATATTGCCGGAATGTATAACCGTCTGGCAACGCCAATAGCAGGCAGGGAAATTGAAAACGAAGATTTTGTAAATGTTCCCAATTGGTTAAAAATCAATTTTAAAATTGATGATGAAAATTGGTTTGATCCGAATAATACAACCATTAATTCAATCAACCGTCAATTGGATTTCAAAACAGGTTTGCTGACAAAAACAATGCTTGTAACTGATGAAGAAGGACGACAGACTAAAATTGAATCATTTCGAATGGCCAGCATGGCCAATATGAATCTGGCTGCTCTAAAATATAGAGTAACTCCACTAAACTACTCAGCCTCAATGAGTTTTTGCAGTTCATTGGATGGAACACACAAAAACGAAGGCGTTAAGCGATACAGTACACTCAATCAGCAGCACCTTGAACCAATTGAAGCGGGTGGAGATGGTAATACCACATTTTTAAAAGTAAGGACAACCCAATCAAAGGTTGAAATTGCCGAAGCTGCAAAACTTAATTTCAGGGTGAATGGAAACGATCAACAAGTAGAATTTGGCGTCTCTACTGATGATGGCATTGTTTATTCAATCATCGATCATGATGCCAAAGAAGGCGAAACGATCGAAATTGAAAAAATTGTGAGTATTTATACATCCCAGTTTGGTGATGATGATATTCGCACACAGGCTTTGTGGGATGTTGAAAATGCCACTACATTCGATGAATTGTTATTTGATAGCTCCCAGGCCTGGCTTAAAATATGGAATGAGGCTGATATCAAACTCGAGGGAGACCGCCATTCTCAAAAAATGTTGCGGTTGCATACCTATCACCTGATGGTTTCAGGATCACCTCACAATACTAAACTTGATGCCAGCATGACTGCTCGCGGATTACACGGCGAAGCTTACCGGGGTCATATCTTCTGGGATGAATTGTTTATCCTGCCTTTTTATAATATCCACTTCCCCGGTGTTGCTAAATCGATGCTTATGTATCGCTATCGCCGTCTGCAAAAAGCGCGTGAATACGCAGCAGAATATGGTTTTAAAGGTGCTATGTTCCCCTGGCAAAGCGGAAGTGATGGGAGAGAAGAAACCCAGATTTTACATCTTAATCCAATATCAGGTGAATGGGGAGATGATCACAGTTCGCTTCAAAGGCATGTTTCGCTTGCAGTTGCTTATAATGTTTACCAGTATTATCATTTAACTGAAGATGTCGCTTTTATCGAAGATTATGGGGCAGAAATGTTTCTTGAGATATGTCGCTTCTGGGCAAGCAAGGCGGAATTGGATGGTACAGGAAGGTACTCCATAAAGGGAGTTATGGGACCGGACGAGTTTCATGAGATGTATCCGGATGCAGAAGAAGGTGGACTTAAAGACAATGCATATACCAACATCATGGTTAGCTGGATGATGGCCAGGGTACCTGAGTTGATTTCAAAAATGAGTGATAATGCAAAAGAAAAAATCTTTTCGAAAATTTCGCTTGATGAAAAAGAACTAAAACTTTGGGATGATATTCACAAAAAGCTAAACCTTGTGATTTCTGATGAGGGCATTATTTCACAATACGATGGTTACTTTGACCTGAAGGAGTTGGATTGGGATTACTATCGTGAGAAATACGGCAACATTTACAGGATGGATCGCCTGTTAAAAGCAGAAGGTAAAACTGCCGACGATTACAAAGTAGCCAAACAGGCTGATACGTTAATGACATTCTATAACCTGGATAAAGGACAGGCAGACCAGATTTTAGCTGATCTTGGATATCAATTACCAAAGGATTACCTGTCAAAAAATCTTGAATATTATCTCAGCCGCACATCACATGGTTCAACATTGAGCCGGGTAGTACATGCACAGCTTGCGATAATGGCAGGAAATCCACAATTAAGTTGGGATTTGTACGAAGATGCACTTTCAAGCGATTACAATGATATTCAGGGTGGAACTACAGCAGAAGGAATTCATGCCGGAGTAATGGCGGGCACCATCATGATTGCCATTTCAACTTATGCCGGTATTGATCTACGAAAAGAGAAACTAAACATAGAACCTGCATTACCTGCCAATTGGAAGAAAATGGATTTTAAACTTCAATTCAAAGGCGTGCAATTTACCTTTTCAATAGCGAAAGAAAATTTGGAAGTAGTGGCGTCAAAAGACACCTCCATTACCGTTAAAGGAAAGAACTTAAAATTACAAGGGAAAACACTAACAAAAATTAAATTGTAAACAATGCAAAA
This sequence comes from uncultured Bacteroidia bacterium, assembly GCA_963759045.1. Lineage (GTDB taxonomy): Bacteria > Bacteroidota > Bacteroidia > Bacteroidales > F082 > JAADID01. The sequence goes on along the minus strand of CAVWXM010000038.1, from coordinate 38,475 downwards.
CGATGTATTCCATATAAAAGAAAATCATGTTCAGGCAGCTGAAATGGTTTATAGCGAAATAATTAAAAAAATCGGAAAGAAGAAATTTATCATTTCCATCGCAGGTGAAGTAAGCTCAGGTAAAACAACTTTAGCCTACCTTTTAGGCAGGATGTTGAAAATGAATGGCATAAAATCTAAAATACTCGATTGTGTGGATTTTTATAAAGTACCGCCTGTTGAGAGACGAGCATATCGTAAAAAACATGGACTTAGATACCATCGGGGTTGATGAATATGATTGGGATAAAATTGAATCAACATTGAAAAATTTCCGTGCAGGCGAATCAGCGGAATTGCCCCTGGTTGATTTGCACACGGATGAGGTGGATTCGATAAAAATAAATTTTAAGAATGTCCAGGTATTGATCATAAGCGGGTTATATGCATCGTATTGCAAGGATGTTGATTACAAGATTTTTATGGAGCTTACTTACCGCGAAACTTACGAAACACAGAAATATACCGGTAAGGAGGTGATGGATAGTTTCCGCCAGAAGATTCTTGAAAAAGAACATAAAGCCGTGCAGAAACAAAAAAATGATGCCGATATTTACATTGATTTTAACAGCTTTTTAGATAGTTACCATTTGTAAAAATTTCACCCCATGCTCGAAGACGTATTATTAATTGCCGACAAACACCGCGAAGCTGCGGCTGTAATTGTTGAAGAAATCCTGAAAAACAAAACCGATAAATATATTGTTGCCATATCCGGGCGAATCCGGTTCCGGAAAATCGGAATTAACACACCTGGTTGCCAAAGCAATGCGAAAGCATGGCATATTTGCCAAACCGATTCATATTGATAATTTTTACAATACTTTGCCTCTGGAGCGCACAAAATGGCGTGTTGATCATGGTATTGAAAAAGTTGTTGGTCTTGCGGAATATAAATGGGATGAAATAGACCGGGTGATCAGTGATTTCAAGAAAAATCGTAAATCATCCATGCCCTGCGTTGACCTGGTTACCGAGCAGATTGATACACTGACCACTGATTTTGATGGCATTGATATGCTGATCATTGATGGTTTGTATGCCATCAATACAGAAGGTGTTGACCTGGCAGTGTACATTGAACTAACCTATCGCGAAACCAAAAAAGCACAGAAGGACCGTGGTAAAGAACCTCAAAACGAATACCGCATGCGTGTGCTTGAGCAGGAACATAAGGCAGCCCTCTCAATCAAGCATAAAGCTGACTTGTTTGTGAATATGGATTATAAGGTAATAAAAGCTAAATAGTTTAAATCATGCTTCCAACCCTTAACAAATCGGAGTAAACACTAAGAGCAGTCATTTCTGCTCTGGCACTCATTCATAGTAATTGGGTGGTCGAGTTAGGAATCAGTATATATTTCAAAAATAGAATCGGAGCCACTAAGTTTTCCAAGTGAACTTGATTTTTCTGTTCCTAGTTTAATAAAGTGATAATACTTTTCGATTATTGTGAGTGATGTGCCTCCGAATTTCAATATTTCATTATTTAATGATCAGTTTATTTTTTAAAATCTTTCCAATTTTATCTCCTTCTATTAAAAAACCATCATGGCCAAATTCTGAGGAAATCTCAAAGTATTCAGCATTTGGAATATGTTTTGCCATTAACTTTTGTTCGGCACTGGGGACTAACCGGTCAGTATTAATTCCAATAACTGTAGTACGCGTTTGTATGCTTCGTAATGCAGCAATTACACCTCCTCTTTTTCTCCCAATATTGTGCGTGTCTAGACAATTAATCAAATGCCAGTAGCAGTGAGCATGAAATCGTTTCACCAGTTTTTCACCCTGGTAGCTGATGTAAGAAGCTGCTTTAAAATCTTTTATTCTATCATCATAATCAGATTGCTGTTTTTTATAAGCTTCATAGGTTCGATAGGTAAGCAATCCGATACCTCGTGCTGACCTCATCCCGTTTTCTCCTGCACCCTCGTCATTGTTTGTAAAACTGCAATCTGCTTTTAGTGCAAGTCGCTGACTTTCATGAATAGCGATGCTCCAGGCCGTTTCTTTGGCACTGGTGGCAACAAGTACTAAATGATCGAGATTTTCTGGGTATAATGCAGCAAACTCAAGCGCCTGGAAGCCCCCAAACGAGCCACCTATGGCCATTTTTATTTTCGTTATTCCCAGATGGTTTGCCAATTGAATTTGTGAATTAACTACATCACGAACGGTAAAAAAAGGAAAATCAAGTCCGTATGGTATGCCTGTTTCATCATTCATGCTTCTTGGGCCGGTTGAACCATAAAATGATCCTAATACATTTACACAAATAATAAAGTGTTTTGCAGGATTAATCGCTAATCCATTCCCTGCAAGTGATGGCCACCAGTCGAGTACATTTGAATTGGCAGTTAAGGCATGGAAAACCCATATAATATTATCTCGATTTTCATTGATATCACCATAAGTATGATAACATAAGCTTAAGTTTTTCAGGATTTGACCTGATTCCAACTCAAATGCATCGAACTGAATATAATTTTCCGAATTCTTCATTTATTACTTTTTGAAAGTGCCTGATCAATGTCATTTATTATGTCGTCAATATGTTCGCTTTTGTGTAATTAAGTAGCTAGAATTGTGGATGGATATGCGATAGCATTCATAAGCTCTGCTGAATCTGCTCCTGTGGTTTGAATAAAGTGCTTTTTAATGCGCTTTCTTTTTTGGTGTGTTGTTGTGTTTTTTCTTTCCAATGAATAACAGAGAATCTGCATCTTCAAATTCATTATAACTTTCAATTATAAGAATTTCAAAATACTCCTCAAAGAATTCTTTCAAAGCGCTCTCTGAGTGATAGTTTACGAAAAGACCTTTGAAAACTTCTGTGCCTTCTCCTTTCCAAAAAGAATGACAAATAATTCCATTTGGATTTAAAACTTCATGCTGTCTTCTTATTGAATCAATAAGTTCATTGTCTTTCAGGTGATGCAATACTTTATTTGAGTATATTCCATCAAACTTTTCATCAGTATTAAGTGTAATAGCATCTAATTCAAGAAATCTACCCGATGGATTGCTTGAAATAAGATGATTTAGAAACTCTTTGGAATTATCCGAACCAACAACTTCATAATCTTCATTTAATATATTCCAATCAGTACCTGGCCCTGTGCCAATTTCGAGTATGATTGAATCGAATGGCAAGAACTCTTTTAGTTTTTCAATCAACACACCTCCATTTACATCCTTTGCTAACCTGATATATTCTTCAACTGACTCTTTAGTCTTATAGTAATCTGCTTTCATATAGTTTTCTATGTGCTATCGGTTTGTGTATGAAGCATTGGGCATTTCAAATTACATCATTTTCAGTTTGCCGAGATTTTTATGTACATATACAAATTTGATTTTAACCACTACTGCCCAATGATTTATAGACTTTGTTGGTATTCCGTTACTTTATTTTAATCAATGGTTTCCTTTTTAATCATTTTTTGCATAAAGACATTGCTTGGTATTGTTATTTTCTTGTTTTCTTTCGTTTTTATGATAATGAAGAAAATACCAATATCACTTAATTTTCCTTCTATTTGGTATTCTTTATCCATTATCGTTAAAGAATCTCCAATTTTAATAGGATGATTGAAAAAAATTATCAAAGTAGAAGTGATATTTGAAATGATTGACCACTGCGCAAAAAACGCAACTCCCAAAATTGTTAATACTGTTGAAAGAAACAATAATAGTTCAGATTGTTTAACTCCCCAAATAATCATTAAAATAACAGAAAGTATTATAAGCAACAAAAAACCTACTATCTTATTTGTGATTTTTATTCTCCCTGTTTGATATTTAAACCTAATTCCAACTTTATTTATTATTCTTTTGGTTACTAACTTCGTAATTAAAAAAACTAAAATGATAATAGTAGTTTCGACTATTTTAATTTTATATTCTTCCATATTAATATTCTTGTTTTTAATGAATGCCAACTTGGTTATATCCACACCTCTCAAAATTACATCAAAAACCTGTTTATTGCCGCAGCATGAATAACTTATCTGCTATTAAATATTTATACATGATAATCGTTTTTTAAAAACGGGTTTTCCTATTGATTTGTCACCTGCATTTCCCTCACATCTCTATGCAAACTAACTTCATATTGCCATGCTTTTTCAAATTCTTCAGTCTACATATCCCTGGCAGTTTTTAGTGCTGTGAATTGTCGTTAACTTTACTGTTCAATCATTGATTACAGTGATGCAAAAAGCTGAATATGCCAAAAAAAAGTAACATATTAACACTTTTTTTTGGGTTGATTATTTTGGATTGTGTTTTCACAATGCAAGAAGGAAGAAAACCCGCCCTGACCAGCTGTCTTAAATTCCATTTAAAAAGAAGTCGATTACCTTGTTGATAACGTAACTGAAAGTTGGCTTTATGGTAGGAAGTATTAACAAAAACCAAAATAGAATTGTTTTGTTTTATGGTTCAATAACCACCGGTTTAGATGATCCACCGGATGAAGATGCAGTTTTTGAAATAGGATCATTAAGCAATCATTTACCAGCTTGTTTACTATGATTAATTGGAGAAATGACGAATTTATAAACGTTACTGCTCAAAACTAACTGCCAAAAATTTCCATATCCAACAAAAGAAAGTCTTGCAATCAGATTGCGTCATTTAGCACCGCATGCTTCAAAAATACAAAGCAAACCAACAAATGATGTTTCAAATTAAAAAAAAGAACCGCTGTTACTTTTGGAAATTGCAAAGTATAACGGTTCACTTCTGGCGTTCAAAAAAGGGTTTAATTATTTTAACCAACTTACTTTACCATTATCCATATCGTAAACGGCTCCAACAATCTTAATCTCCCCTTTATCCTCCATTTCTTTTAGAATAGGGCTATGTAGTCTGATTTGTTCTATGGTATTGTTAACATTCGTTTCACAAACCATTTCCACAAATTCCGGATTTTTAGAATTTCTTTCTCCTTCATATGCTACCATCTCAACGGCTGGTCTTATTTTTTGAAGCATTGGTGTAATATTACCAAGTTTAACATCATCAACTGCAGCTTTCACTGCTCCGCAATGCTCATGACCCATAACTAATATTAACTTTGAGCCTGAAACTTTGCAAGCGAATTCCATACTTCCTAAAATATCTTCGTTGACAAAATTCCCCGCTACCCTGGCCACAAAAATGTCTCCAATACCTCTATCAAAAACATCTTCGACAGGAACCCGGCTGTCAACACAAGATAGCACAATAGCTTTTGGATATTGAGATAATGTGCTGTTTCTTACTTGTTTAGAATGATCCCTTGCTGTGAGATCGTTACTTATAAATCGGTTGTTACCTTCTTTAAGCACCTGGATAACATCATCAGGTGTCAAAGCTTTCTGCTGTTCTTTGGTTAAAACCTCTTCTACAAGGATTTTATTTACGTCAATAGTTTCTGATGATTTTGAAGTCGTTGGTTGTTCCATATTACAAGCACCCATTATTAGTGCGACTATTCCAAGGATGATTAACTTAATTGATGTGTTCATTTATTAACGATTTAGTCAGATTTTTGAATTAGTTAACATGCGCCTAACAAATAACTTAAATAATTGTTCAAAAAAGGTTTAACACCCTCCATGTCCAATTCTTATTCTGTTTCATGATAAAACCAAATAAAGATTTCAATTCGAAGTAAACACTTTAAGCATATTTAATGAATTGGTAATTTATTTAACCCAGGATCATTTTGTAGCAATCTATAATAAAGCTACATTGAAAAACAATGAGACGAAACCAATAGCCAAAAGAATTATCCGGCATTTTGAATTCCACACAAAAAGGGTCAAGTTCTAACAATTCTGTATCAGGTTTAACAGCTGAAGAAAGGGTTTACTATCTATTAAATGCCCTTGATCCTATCAATAAATGCGTTAAATGCGTCTCTATCGATACTTCCACCTCTTTCAGTCTGTGCTATGTTTAATTCGCCTTCCACATCCTTCAGGTAAAATTTGAATATGTAATCGGCATCGGCATCTATTCCAGCCTTTCCAAACCTCAAATCAGCTAAATACAAACCAGCCTCATCTTCATCAACATGATAATAGCCTTTGGTGAACCTGATCAACTTTATTAAACTTTCATCATTTGAGATGGCCGTTAGCTTGTCATCATTTCTTGGGATGTAAAAAAACTCGCGGGGTTTCTCTGTGTCAAAGTTTGAATACAATCCCATATAATACCCACTTTCAATCTCTGCTAGGCCCATCCATAAAAAATTGGTCAGGGGTAAAGGCACTGTCTTATATCTTTCATAGTCAATGTTTTGTTTTGCAAAGGCATTTTTAAACACTGAGTTAATGTAAAACTTGTTTACTGCAGTACCGACCAGGTATAGAGATGTAAGTAAAACAGTTGTAACAATTATCTTTCTTCTATACACTGAAGCACGATTAATGAACATAATTATAAAAAGTCCAAAAATTATTGGAAGAGTATAGAAAATATCTACTATACCAATCGTGCCGAATTCAACCCTGTATTCTGAAAAGGGCAAAAACGCCCCTGTTCCATAAGTGGTAAAGTAATCCAATAATGGGTGGGTAAAAGCCGCCCAGAATATCAGGTTCATCCATTCAAATTTTGTAATGCTCATCTTCTTTCTATGAATTCGATAAGCCAGCCATCCCAGGAGGGGCGCAAGTAGAAATGCAAAAATGAGTGAATGACTAAATCCCCTGTGTACAAACAGGCCATCTACTTCGTTGAAAAAGGGTGTGATCAAAACATCCAGATCAGGAAACAGCCCGCCAATGGCTCCCCACATTATTGCTTTGTTCCCGGCTTTTTTACCTAAAACAACCTCACCTACTGCAGCTCCTAATACTGTTTGTGTTACTAAATCCACAATTTCAAATTTTAATACTTAACTTAAAAAATAATGTTTAATGCAAACTTTTATTAGTTTGTCCTATTTTTGGATAGAAGTACAAATGTTAAAGAAAATTGTTCATTTTGGATGAATTAAATTATAAGATATTGAAACTACTATGGGAACAATAACCAAATAAGATATAAATACTTTATTAAAGGCATCTATAGCTTCCTTACATCAACATGAGCCCCACTTTCATATTGCAAGGCTTTTTCAAAACCTTTAATTAAAATTGGAGCCACTGAGATGGCATCCGGCATAGCGTCTGTATACCTTGCTTCCTGCAGTGTTTTAGCAGAAGGGTATTTATCTACATCTTTAATCGAGTGCACATATTCAGTGATTTCCGTATCCACTAAACCAGGTGCGAAGGCGCTGAAATGTGTATCAGGATATTCTTTGGCGTAAATATTCATCAACATGTCTAATCCCGCCTTTGACAGAGAATACGATCCCCAGCCCGGAGTGCTCCGAAGTGCAGCTAATGAAGACATTCCAACTACTTGTGTGATCTTGATATTCAGCTTATAGAGTAGGTCGAGCAAGTTTTTATTGGCCCAAACATTAATTTCCATCACTTTTTTCATTTTGTTAATGGCAACCTCCTTCATTAATTTGATTTCACCGAGAACACCGGAATTCAGTATGACCAGGTCAAATTGATTTACTGATTCAAGAAATGAAGGAAGATTTTCAGCGACTTCATCAAAATCTGTTAAATCAGCACAAAGGTGATGATAGCCTGAATTTGCAATTAACTTTTTTGGTTCCCTGCGGCTAATTCCATAAACAGTATGTTTTCGGCTCAGGTATTCTAATGCCAGTCCGTATCCGATCCCTGAACTGGTTCCTGTAATGAATATGTTCATGTTTTTCAAAGTGATTCATTTTCAATACGCTAATATAATGTATTCTTTATTAAGTACTTATGGAGTAAGACTTGACAAACAAACAATAATGTTCTAATTTTATAAAACACGCTCTTGATATTATATCAGAATGCCATTAATCAAAACAGCCTCACTTTCATATAAACAAACCTAAAATTAATATTTATGAAAACCTATGTAAAAGTAATTCACTGGTTACCACGCATCATTTGTATACTGGCCATTCTTTTTGTCAGTTTGTTCGCAGCTGACGCATTTGATCATGGTGAAAACATCTGGCAAAAAATTGGGTGCTTTTTTAATGCACCTCATTCCCTCATTTATTTTGCTGGCATTTTTGATTGTAGCCTGGAAATGGGAGTTAGTAGGGGGAATAATCTTTGTGATTATTGGCCTGGCTTTCAGTCCTGTTGTTTTTATGCACAATTACAAAATGAATGATTCTATTGGGATGAGTTTAGGCATAATCATGATGATAACATTTCCATTTATTGTTGTTGGGATTCTATTTATTGTAAGTCACTATATGAAAAAAAGGAGCCTTAAATCTTAATATTTAATACTAGTAACTATCTAAATAGAATCTGAAGAAAAAACAATACATATTTTTTATGGACAACCTGTTGTTTTTGGATGGGCTATGGTTTGGGGTAAGTTTCGCTTATTCTCTTTAATAAAACAGAATAACCAAGTTAGAATATGATATAATCAGGAAAAATTAATTCTAATTAATTTCTTTTTTATTTGGGTCATCAACATCATTCACCAACAAGGTCAGAAATCCGGCGATGATCATGGAAATGCCTCCAAGAACCAATGCATAAATTGCATGTCCACCTGCAATATTTTTTACAAAAAATCCAAGAATGCTGGCTGCAAGAATTTGAGGAATAACAATGAAGAAATTGAAAATTCCCATATAAACCCCTAATTTATGCTGAGGTAATGATCCGGTTAATATTGCATATGGCATTGCCAATATACTTGCCCAGGCCATTCCTACTCCAAGCATAGAAATAACCAGTAAATATGGGATTGCTAAAAAGGTAAATAGATATTAGGCCCATACCTCCGGCAACAAGTGCTATCAGGTGAGTGATTTTACGGTTTGTGTATTTTGCGAGAATACGGCAACAGAAAGGCAACTGCTGCGGCAAATCCATTATAAACAGCAAACATAATTCCTACCCAATCAGCACCATCATTATACAATTCTGAAGTTGAGTCGCTGGTTCCATAAATATGGCTTGTAACTGCAGCAGTGGTGTAAATCCACATGGCAAACAAAGCAAACCATGAAAAAAACTGAACAATAGCCAGTTGTTTCATTGTTGCAGGCATTTTAAAGAGGTCATTAATTACTTCCACAAAGCCATTTTTCTTTTTACCTGAATTGATAAGCATAACCGGTAATAACTTGTACCAATCCAAAAACCATGAGGCCAAAACCAAGAATATATAATTCTGCTTCCATTTCAAAATAATAAACTAAATAGGCTAATATAAGCACCAACAATCAGCCAATAAATGCTGTTTCTTAGGAACTTAGCAGCCTGGTAACACTTCATCAGCATTGCTCTTTATGATTAATTTTTCCTTTTCTTTCTTCATGGAATTCTTCCATTTCTTCAGGAGAATATTCTTTGGTTCTGAATACTGTCCATAAAACAGCAGTAAGAAAAACTGCTCCACCAATATAAAATGAAAACTTCACAGATGGAGGTATTTGACCTTCAGGGGCTGTATTCGCAATATTTAACCAATTTGTCATGATATAGGGCAAGGCTGAGGCCACTACGGCACCTGTTCCAATAAAAAAACTTTGCATGGCAAAACCTCTGGTTCGTTGTTCGGATGGTAGCATATCACCAACAAAAGCACGGAAAGGTTCCATTGAAATATTAATAGAAGCATCCATAATCCAAAGCATTCCTGCAGCAACCCAAAGTAGCGGGTGAATTTGGCATGATTAACAGGGCCAATGAGGCAAGAATAGCACCGACCAGAAAATAAGGCCTTCTTCGCCCTAGCCTGTTCCAGGTATTATCACTCATATAACCGATGATAGGCTGAATAATCAGTCCTGTTACCGGAGCAGCAATCCAAAAATAGGAATATCTTCAACATTTGCTCCAAGCGTTTCAAAATATTCTGCTGACATTGGCATTTTGCAAGGCAAATCCAAACTGGATACCTAAAAATCCAAAACTCATATTCCAGATTTGCCAAAAACTTAACCTTGGTTTTGTTGCCATTTTTCTAACTTTTAAGGAGCGAAAGTAACGAAATCTATGAATATAAGCGAGCTGAAAATGAACAGATAACAGCTTAATTGTAAACCAATGTAAATTGTATTTTTGTCAGTTGAAGATCCAGCAATAAATCAATTTCGTGAAGTTTAAATCAATATTTTATATAGTTGCTTTACTTATTGTTCTGAGCTTTAAGGCTAATGCACAAAAAACTGATACGATATATCATATCAATGGCAATGTATTGACCGGTGATTTTAAGAGCCTGAACTACGGAGTCGTAACCTGGAAAATGGATGGAATGGGAACCATTAGCTATGAAAAACCAAAAATCAATACCATCAAAAGTAATAAGCAATTTGAGATTAAATTAAAAAATGGGTTAACCTATTTTGGTTCCTTCGACACATCCGGTTTCAATAGAAAAGTAAATATATTGATGACGAATGGTAAACAACTTGTGAAGATTGAAGAAATTGTTGAAGTATATCCTATCCGAGGAAGCTTCTGGCTTCGTACAAGTGGTAATTTTAATCTTGGACTAAATTATTCAAAGGGTAGTGATATTGCAACAATCACTTTTTCGGGCAATTTATTGTATCGAAAACGTAAATCCAGTTTTAATTTAAATTGGGATAACAATACTACATATCAAGCCGATACACTTAATTCGACTAAAACAGACGCATCATTTAATTGGCAACGCTTGATTAGTAAGAAATGGTCGGTTTCTACAACGGTAGGTGCTAGCCAAAACTCACAATTGGGAACAAAACTAAGGATGAATTTAATCGTGGCAGGTATTTATGATTTCATCTACAACAGGTGGAATCGATTTTATGCAGGTGCGGGTTTGAGTGGCCAGCGGGAGACACCTTATGATACCACTGGAATTACCAATGATATTACAGGTGTAGCGCTTGTAGGATGGAAGGTTTACAAATATACAAACCCAAAAGTCTGGGTAGATGCAGGTGTTGTTTTTATCCCGTATTTTACTACTGCCAACAGGTACAGAACAGATGTCACTCTAAGTCCAAAAATTAGCATCATAGGAAACGACCTGAAGCTTGGTTTTAAGTTTTATTATACCTACGATACGAATCCGCTTGTTGATCAAAATTCACGGTCTGACTGGGGTATTAATCTTGAAATTACGTATTCGTTCCACTAACTTTATCAGAAAGATTGTTTTGTGAAACAAACATTTAAAAAATCCGAACGACTAAACAGTAAGAAGCAGATTGAACAGCTCTTTTTTAAAGGCAGGTCTTTCTTTCAGTTTCCGTTTAAGGTTTTATATATTTCTGAAAAAGCGACTGATTTTGAGTTGCCTAAAATCCTGATTACAGTTTCAAAAAGAAATATAAAAAGAGCAGTCGAGCGTAACAAGATTAAACGACTTGTCAGGGAAGCCTATCGAAAAAATAAATTTTCATTTATTGATTCACTTAAAAAAAATGACTCATTAGTTGTATTTGGCCTTATTTATACAGCAAAAACAATACTTTCGTACGCTGAAATAGAAAAGAAAATAATCCTAATTTTGCAGCGCTTAATTGAACAGGATGAGCAAGCTGTTAGGTAGTTTCTTTATTTTACTGATACGCGTTTATCAATATACACTTTCTCCGTTTTTAGGCAAATCGTGTCGATACACTCCAACCTGCTCGGTTTATGGTGTTGAGGCCATTAAAAAACATGGCCCTTTTAAAGGCGGTTGGCTTGCAATTAAACGCATTGGATCATGCAATCCATGGGGAGGAAGTGGTTATGATCCTGTTCCTTAATTTGAAAAATTGATATGAAAAAAAATATTTTGGTAAGCTTAATGCTCACCATACTTTTAGGATTTATTGGCCTGAGTGCTCAAGATCAGAATAATTTTGAAATCTCGAAAAACGTAGAAATCTATGTTGATATTCTCAGACAGTTAAACATCAACTATGCTGATGATATAAACCCCGGAGAGTTAAACAAAACGGCCATCGATGCCCTATTAGGAAAACTAGATCCATATACAGTATATGTTCCTGAATCTAAACTCGAAGATTTTGAACTGATGACCAAAGGTGAGTATGGTGGTATTGGTGCACTAATTCAAAAGCAAGACGAATATGTTGTAATTACCGAGCCTTATGAAGGTTTCCCTGCACAAAAAACCGGCCTGAAAGCAGGCGATAAAATTATAGCTATTGATGGAGAATCGGCGAAAGGAAAAAACAGTGGTGCTGTTAGTGAGAAATTGAAAGGTGTTCCGGGAACATCTTTAATATTGACTATTCAACCCTATGGAGATACTATTCAAAATGATATTGAGATCGTCAGGGAAAAAGTAAAGATTCCAAATATTCCCTATTTCGGAATGCTCAATGAAAATATTGGCTACATAAACCTGATGCAATTCAATCCCAATGCAGCAAACGAGGTTAAAAAATCGTTTAACGACCTGAAAGTAGACAACGACCTGAATGGTGTCGTACTTGATCTGCGTAACAACGGTGGAGGTTTACTATCTGAAGCTGTTGACATTGTTAACATATTTGTGCCGAAAGGAACTGGTGTTGTTACTACGAAAGGCAAGCAAACCGCAAGTGTCCACCTGCATCGCACCCGTTACACTGCTGTTGATACAAAAATTCCTTTGGTAGTTCTTGTTAATGAAAACAGTGCTTCAGCCTCTGAGATTGTTGCTGGTGCGATACAGGATCTTGATCGCGGTGTAATTATCGGTAACCGGACGTTTGGAAAAGGACTTGTGCAAAACGTGGTTTCATTACCGTATAATTCAAAAATGAAAATGACCATTGCCAAATATTATATACCAAGCGGGCGATGTATTCAGGCCATCGACTATTTTGACCAGAATAGCAATGGAAGACCTGATAAAATTCCTGACTCACTGGTTTCAGAATTTAAAACCAACGGAGGCCGGATGGTTTATGACGGAGGTGGTATTGCACCTGATATAGATGTAGATCCAATACAATTCAGCCAGATCACCGGCGATTTATTTGCGCAAAATTATATGTTCAACTTTGCCAATGATTTTGTATTGAAACATGATTCAATTGCAAAACCAGATGTATTTAATATTGATGACCTGACTTACGATAATTTTAAAACGTATGTTGTGGATCAGGATTTTGATTACCTGACAGAAACTGAAAACTTAATTGAGAGAATTAAAAGCAGTGCTGAACGCGAGGGATATCTAAAAAGTGTTAGTCCTTTAATTGATAGCCTTGAAGCTGCGGTACGAAAAGAAAAACTAAACGATATAGAAAACCATCGAAGCGAAATTGAAGAATTGATAAAATTTGAAATCATCTCGCGTTATTATTACCAAACAGGTAAAGTGATCAGTTCCTTAAAGAATGATGCTGACATTGATAAGGCAATGGAGGTGCTTTCAGATAAAGCATTGTATCAATCAATTCTGGATGGCTCTTATGCCAATACCACACAAAAGGATAAACAATAGCCTATTCTAGATGGTAAAATCCAGTGTCAATATTCATTCATGGTCGTACTACATCGTCTTGATGCTGATAGCGGCAAGTTTACCCTTGTCGAAATTCACAATGAGTATTACAGAGTTCCTGCTGCTTGCCTTGTGGTTTTGGTCTGGATTTTCATTTAAAATTGCTCTTCGTTTCTTCAAAATAGGAGGTTTTTTTTCAGGCATTTACCATTTATTTGCCTACTTGATAAAATTATTGATCAGGAATTTTACCGATAAATTTGAACTTTTTTTCAGAAACAAAGCGGCAGTTATATTTACTTCGCTTTTTTTCATTCATATATTGGGTTTGATCAATACGAGCGACTTTGATTATGCCCTCAAAGACTTACGAATTAAAATTCCACTACTCTTGTTTCCGGTAGTATTATCAACCATGGAAACATTGAAATACAAGCAATTCAGACTGTTGATGCTGTTTTATATTGCTGCAGTTTTCTCCGGGACAATGATAAGCCTTGGATTAATCGTTCAGGGTGAATTTACTGATATCCGGTTTACATCTCCTTATATCGGATCCATTAGGTTTGGGCTAAATGTAAGTTTTGCTTTTTTTGCACTCATTTATTTCATCTTCTTTGATCATTGGTTTAAACTTTGGCAGAAAGTTTTATTTGTCCTGATAGGAGCCTGGTTCTTTGTTTATTTAATCATGCTTGAATCAGTAACAAGTTTGAGCGCGATTGTATTAATTAGCTTGTTGTATATGATTTTCATGGTGTTTCGGATACGTAAGTTGTCTGTTAAAATAAGTATACTATTCGTAATATTTGCGCTCCCAACTTTAATATTCTACTACATTTTTAGCACAATCCATCATGCTTCAACTCCACCTCAGATATTCAGCAGTCAGCTTGATAAGAAGACCATTGATGGCAACCCTTATATACATGATACCATAAACAGAGGAGTTGAAGACGGACGATATCTCGGTTTGTATTTGTGTGAAGTTGAGATGAAAGATGCATGGAATAGGCGTAGCTCAATTGATTACGAAGCATTCCCTGAAGGGAAGTATGAAGTTAAAGAAACTTTGATTCGCTACCTTACTTCAAAAGACCTTCGGAAGGATCAGTCAGGGGTAAATGCGTTAACAGAAAAAGATATCCGATTAATTGAACAGGGTGTTGCCAATTATCATTATGTGGCTGAGCCGGGAATAAGGGTTCGTATCCTTAAAATAATGATGGGTTATGAAGTCTATAAAAAAACCGGAGATCCGAGCGGTAGTTCGGTAATGCAGCGGATTGAATATTCCAAAGCAGCCATCGATCTGATTAAAAAACACTTTTGGTTTGGTGTTGGAACAGGTGATATTGAAAACATACTTATCGATCAATATAAAAAAATGGATTCCGGCCTAAAGACACAATTCATGTTTCATGCGCACAACCAATTCCTGGCCGTCTTTATTACCTTTGGTGTATTTGGTTTTCTTTGGTTTATTTTCTTATTGATTTATCCTGCATATAAACTCAACAGATTTTCTGATTTCTTCTTTGCTACATTCTTTTTAATCATGGTTTGGTCAATGTTATCGGATGACACACTTGAAACCCAGGCAGGGGTTACTTTATTCGCCTTTTTCTTTTCATTGCTGTTATTTGGTAAAGAGAAGAAAAATGCATGACATAAATCTTTCTTACTTTAGCTTTTAAATCAAGGATTAATGAAAGTAAGGAATATCAGTATACGGCTTGAAGAATATGAGGCAGAAGAAAAACTTCAGGAGCCTGATGCACTGTTGTTAGAAAAAGCAAACGCTTTGTTACAAAATGCATATGCACCATATTCTGAGTTTAAAGTTGGAGCTGCTGTTTTACTTGATAGCGGTAAAGTAGTTTCAGGCAGTAATCAGGAAAATGCAGCTTATCCGTCGGGTCTTTGTGCTGAACGGGTGGCTTTATTTCATGCTAAATCAAGGTATCCTGATTCAGTCGTAAAATCCATTGCTATTACTGCCCAATCTGAAAATTTCAGTGTTGATTACCCCATTACACCCTGCGGTGCATGCAGACAAGTTATTGCTGAAGTTGAGAGCAGACAGAATCAATCAATCAGAATTATTATGAGAGGGCAGACAGGTGCTACCCATATCATTGACGGAATAAGTAACCTCCTTCCGTTTGTATTTAAAGAAGAAAATCTAAAGCGTTCAAAACATAAAAACAAATGAAAAAATACTTGCTGATATTATTCACTTTCATTATTGCGGTTGCTTTTAAAACCGATAAACCTGCTTACCAGCTATTTGATCAAAATGGAAAACAGGTGAAATACGAAAAAATGATCAAAGCAATGGCAGAGGCTGATGTGGTGTTTTTTGGCGAATTACACAACAACCCTATTTGTCACTGGTTACAATTTGAATTAACAGAAGATTTATTTGATCAGAGAGGTGGCAAACTGATATTAGGAGCCGAAATGTTTGAAAGAGACAATCAGTTGATTTTAAATGAATACCTTGAAGGAGCTATAAGCGATAAAAGTTATCAAAAGGAAGCTCGTTTGTGGCCAAATTACAAAACAGACTATGCCCCTTTGGTTGAGTTTGCTAAAGACAGCAGCTTAAAATTTATCGCTACCAATATTCCAAGGCGTTATGCATCAGTTGTTTATAAACATGGACTTGATACACTTGAAACACTGTCGCCGGAAGCCAGAAGTTATATTGCTCCTTTGCCAATCGAATATGATCCTGAAGTGGCGTGTTACAAAAACATGCTGGAAATGAGTGGTGGTCATGGTGGTGAAAACTTACCAAAAGCCCAGGCCATAAAAGATGCAACAATGGCGTACTCAATTGCTGGATATGCAGGTGAGGGGAAATTGTTTTTACATTACAACGGCACCTACCATTCCGATAATTTTGAAGGTATATTGTGGTATTTAAACAAATACAAACCGGGAATGAAGATTGTTACTATTGCCTCTGTTGAACAGGAAAACCTTAAAGAATTGGAAGAAGATTATCTAGAGAAAGCCAATTTTATCCTGGTAGTTGACAGCAATATGACAAAAACACATTAATCTTTGATTACAGCAGCAAACTGTAAATCTGGGGAGTTCGTTTACCTGGCTACTTCAACCTGTTCGTAACCCTCGATAATGTCACCAACTTTAATATCGTTAAAATTATCAATGTTCAGTCCACATTCGTAACCACTGGCAACTTCTTTCACATCATCTTTGAAACGTTTAAGTGAACCAAGTTTACCGGTATATACTACAATTCCATCCCTGATAAGACGGATGCTTGTATTGCGGTTTACCTTTCCATCCAATACATAACAACCTGCAATGGTACCCACTTTAGTAATGCTGAAGGTTTCTCTAACTTCAATATTGCAAGTGATTTTTTCCTCCATTTTCGGGGCAAGCATACCTTTAACGGCATCTTTAATTTCTTCAGTTGCCTGGTAAATAATTGAATATAAACGAATGTCAATTTGTTCCTTTTCGGCAGCTTTACGGGCCTGGGGCATCGGACGAACCTGGAATCCAATGATGATCGCATCAGAAGCAGAAGCAAGAATAACGTCTGTTTCTGTAATAGCACCAACTGCTTTATGAATCACATTAACCTGTACTTCTTCAGTTGACAGCTTGAGTAGTTCATCTGATAGAGCCTCAACTGAACCATCAACATCACCTTTTACAATAATGTTCAATTCTTTGAAATCGCCAATGGCAATACGTCGACCGATTTCATCAAGCGTAATATGTTTTTGAGTCCTCAGGTTTTGTTCACGTAAAAGTTGTTGTCTTTTTGTAGCAAGATTTTTTGCTTCTTTTTCATCAATAATGGCATTGAAAGTCTCACCTGCCTGCGGTGCGGCATTTAAACCGAGTAATACAACAGGGGTTGAAGGGCCTGCCACATCGCGTGATTTATTTCTTTCATTAAACATAGCCTTTACCTTACCATAAATAGGCCCGGCAAGCATATTATCACCTTTTTTCAAAGTACCATCCTGTACCAAAACTGTAGTCACATATCCACGGCCTTTATCAAGTGTTGCTTCAATTACGGTCCCTTTCGCCAGTTTATTCGGATTGGCCTTTAGATCAAGCATCTCAGCCTCCAGCAGCACTTTTTCTAGCAGATCATCAATTCCCATTCCTGTAATTGCAGAAATTTCCTGTGATTGGTACTTTCCACCCCAGTCTTCTACCAGAATGTTCATGACGGAAAGCTGCTCCTTGATTTTATCGGACTTAGCACCTTCTTTATCCATTTTATTAAATGCAAATACAAGAGGTACACCTGCAGCCTGAGCATGGTTTATAGCCTCTTTTGTTTGAGGCATTACACTGTCATCTGCGGCAATTACAATGATCGCAATATCTGTAGCTTTTGCACCACGTGCACGCATAGCTGTAAAAGCTTCGTGCCCGGGCGTATCAAGGAAAGTTACTTTTTTACCACTTTCGGTAGTGACTTCATAAGCGCCAATATGCTGGGTAATTCCACCAGCCTCACCAGCCACAACATTAGCCTTACGAATATAGTCAAGCAGTTTCGTCTTACCATGGTCAACGTGGCCCATAACAGTAACAATCGGAGCACGAGGCAAGAGGTCAGCAGGATCATCTTCTTCTTCCTTCACTTCAAGTGAATCGGAATCATCAACGCCAACAAATGAAACCTCATAACCAAATTCTTCTGTCACCAGCGAAATTGTTTCTGCATCCAAACGTTGGTTGATTGAAACAAACATACCAATTTGCATACATGCTTTGATGATATCATTTACGCTAACATCCATCAAAGATGAAAGTTCGTTAGCCGTGACAAATTCTGTAACTTTCAGGATCGATTTTTCTGCTTCCTGCCGTTCCTGCTCTTCTTGCATCGATTGCGATACAGTATCACGTTTTTGCCTTCTATACTTCGAAGCACGAGACTTTCCTGATGGTGCCAATCGTGCTAAAGTTTCCTTAATTTGTTTTTGGATATCCTCAGCTGTAGGCTCAGCTTTTACTTCTTTCTTTCTGCCTCCTCCTCTTCTACGGCTGTCTTTTTGTGCAGGCCTTGTAGATTGACCCTGGCTTTGACCCTGACTTTGTCCAGTACCTGTTGGTCTTATTCTTTTCCTTTTCTTCTTTTTCTGGCCAACCTGGTTATCAGAAGATGAAGCTACAGGCTTTTTCTTAGAAGGCTTAGGTATTTTTGGGAGTTCAATTTTATCAACAACAACCGGCCCGCTAAGTTTTTGAAATTTAGTTGGCATGAAATTGTCTTTTTCCTCTTCTGTCTCCTCTTCTTTCTTCTCTTCTTTTTCTGCTACTTTCTCAGCGTCTTGATTAGTTGGTTGTTTGACATCCTCAATCTCTTCCTTAACTGCTTCCTTTTCTTCAACTACTCCCGATTTCTTTTCTTCAGTTATAGCTTTCTCTTCTTTAGGTTTTGATGCTTTTCGTTTGGCTTCGGCTTCTTTTTTCTTTTCTTCTTTGGTCAGTTTTCTGGGCCTGGTTTTCTGATTAATACTATCCAAATCAACTTTACCAAGCACTTTAATTCCCTCTGCCTCTGTTTCTTCTTTAACTAGTTCTTCTTCTTTTGCTTCAACAGTATCACTTGATTTTTCATCAATATCCTTCTTGGCTTCTACTTTTGGTTCTTTTGGTTTGTCAACCGTTTCTTTAACAACAGCTTTGGTTTCCTCTTTAGCTTCTTTTTCTTTGGCAACAGGAGCTTTTGGTTCTTCTTTTTTAACTTCTTTTTCTTTCTCTATTGCTTTTTTCTTTGGTTCTACCGTCTTTTTGGTTTCTTCAATAAATCCACCAACTCCTGAATCGGTAATATAAATATCATCAGAAATAAAGTCATCTACAGGTTTCTTATCGGTATGTGACCTGACATCATCAATGGTAATTGTTTCTTTGCCAACAAATTCCAATCCCTTTTGCTGAGCAGCCTCTTTCACATGTTTTTCATCCTGAAAAGCATTTGCCAACAAGCCATACATTTGGGAGTCTAGTTTAGTATTTGGATTGCGTTCAACCGTAAATCCATTTTGCGAGAGGAACTCAACAATACTATCCAAGCTAATGTTAAATTCTCTTGCAGCTTTACTTAACCGGACTGGTCTGTTTGAAACGGCCATATATTATTTACTGTTAAATCTTAACTTAAAAATCTGGCAAAATTACTAATTTATTCGAACTCTGCTTTTAATATCCTTACCACCTCAAGTATAGTTTCTTCCTCAAGATCAGTGCGCTTTACTAGTTCTTTAGGTTCAAGTTCGAGGACGCTCTTTGCCGTATCGCATCCTATGCTTTTTAATTCATCAATGATCCACTGATCGATTTCGTCATCAAAATCCTGTATGTCAACATCTTCAGTGTCAATTTCAGCATCTCTGTAAACATCTATTTCATATCCGGTTAGTTTTCCTGCAAGCCGGATATTAAATCCACCTTTACCAATTGCAAGTGAAACCTGGTCGGGTTTCATATAAACTTCAGCACGATCGGTATCTTCATTTACAACAATTGAGGTGATCTTTGCAGGTGATAATGCCCGTTGAATGTATAAAGAGGTATTATTTGTAAAATTGATAACATCAATATTTTCATTCTTTAATTCGCGCACGATACCGTGTATTCTGGAACCTTTCATTCCGACACATGCACCAACAGGGTCAATTCTGTCATCGTATGATTCAACAGCTATCTTGGCTCGTTCACCAGGTACCCTGACGATATTCTTAATGGTGATCAAACCATCATAAACCTCTGGTACTTCAGCTTCAAATAGTCTTTCAAGAAAGACTGGTGATGTTCTTGACAATATAATAACAGGTGTATTATTTCGCATATCCACTTTAGCCACAACTGCCCTTATGCTATCTCCCTTACGGTAATAATCTGATGGGATCTGCTCTGATTTTGGAAGTATTAATTCGATGTCTTCATCATCGAGGATAAGGATTTCCTTTTTCCATACCTGGTAAACTTCACCGGTTACTATATCACCTACCTTTTCTTTATATTTTTTATAAACATTATCTTTTTCATAATCAAGTATTTTAGCAACAAGGTTTTGACGAATAGATAGAATTTCGCGCCGGCCAATATCTTTAAGAAAAATTTGCTCAGAGAATTCTTCACCTACTTCAAAATCCGGCTCAACTTTGATGGCATCTGAAAAGGCGATTTGTAAGTTCTCATCTTCAACTTCACCGTCTTCAACAATTTCACGAAATTGCCATATCTCAAAGTCACCTTTGTCGATATTAACAATAATATCGAAATTACTGTCAGGTCCAAACTTTTTAAGCAGCATGCCATGGAACACATCTTCAAGAATGTGCATCATTGTTTCCCTGTCGATATTTTTAAATTCCTTAAATTCCGAAAAGGTTTCGACCAAATTAATACTATCCATTTTGTCCGTTATTTAACGATTAAAATACTATAATGACTTTAGCTTCAGTAATTTCGTCCAAAAGCACCTGGATGGTTTCACCCGTCATTATTTTTTTATTTTTTTTATTTTTACTTTTTACTTCTTCTTTGAGCAAGATATGATCTGAAAAAACATCTTCTAAAACGCCCCTTTTCTTCGTACCATCGCTAAGTTGAAGTTTAACCGGACGCCCAATATTTTTTTTGTATTGTCTTATGTTTACAAAAGGTTCGTCGGCACCCGGCGAACTCACCCTTAATTCAAAATCTTCCGATTCCCTGTCAAGATTTTGTTCGATATGCCGGCTTAATTTAACACATTCATCAATAGTAACACCATCATCTCCATCAACATAAATATTGATCAGGTTGTCTTTTCCAATGCTGAGTTTAACAAGGAACAAATCAGTCCCTGACAGGTATGGCTCAACAATTTGCGTTATTTCTTCTTTTTTTATCATTTTTATAAAAAGAGGGGACTTTCGTGTCCCCTCAATCTTATCGCTCAACTTGTTGTCCGACAAGGATTCGAACCTTGACAGGCAGTACCAAAAACTGCAGTGCTACCATTACACCATCGGACAATCGGGGTGCAAAAGTACATGTTTTTTTTAATTTACAAATCAAAAATTTAAAAACTGTTAAATAACTAATTTACCGATGATTCAAATCTATTAAATGTTTTATTTTCGCCAGACCAAATTATTAGGTCAATTCCCGGAAATACATGAATAATTTCAAACGAGTTAACGATATAGTGGGATGGGCGGTTTTTGCCATTGCCACCACCGTTTATTTTTTAACCCTCGAACCTACTGCAAGCTGGTGGGATTGTGGGGAATATATTGCAACAGCATATAAATTGCAGGTTGGGCACCCTCCAGGGGCTCCGCTATTCCAGCTAATCGGAAGGTTCTTTACGCTTTTTGCTTTCGGCAATGTTGAAAATGTAGCATTAATGATCAACATCATGTCAGCCTTATCAAGCAGTTTTACCATTCTTTTCCTCTATTGGTCAATTACCATGCTTGCCAAAAAACTTTATCTTAAATCAGAGGATGACGTGATGACAAGTGGTCAGAGTTGGGCTGTGCTTGGTGCAGGTATCGTTGGTGCTCTAGCTTATACTTTTTCAGATTCATTTTGGTTTTCAGCAGTTGAAGGCGAAGTATACGCGATGTCTTCTTTGTTTACAGCTATTGTTTTCTGGGCTATTCTTCGTTGGGAGGAGGTGGCTGACCATAAACATGGGTACCGCTGGTTATTGCTTATTGCCTATATGATGGGACTTTCAATTGGTGTTCACTTGCTAAACCTGCTGGCTATACCAGCAATAGCTTATGTATATTATTTCAAAAAATACAAATTTTCAACCAAGGGTTTTTTTGCAGCAGGTATTTTATCGGTTTTAATACTGGCTGTGATTATGTATCTGATTATTCCGGGTATTGTACAACTGGCCGGAAATTTTGAATTATTTTTCGTCAACACCTTAGGTCTGCCATTTAATTCGGGTACAATTATTTATTTTGTGTTCATTCTTGCTGTTATCCTTGGTGGTCTTTATTACAGCCGAAAGAAAGGTAAAACTGTATTGAACACTTCAATCTTAGCCCTGATATTTATTTTGATTGGCTACTCTTCATTTTTTATCCTGGTCATCAGGGCGAATGCTAATACACCCATTAACGAAAACGCGCCTAAAGATGCCATTAGCCTGCTCTCTTATCTTAACAGAGAACAATATGGAACATGGCCACTAGTACATGGCCAGTATTACAATGCACCCAGGGCCGATTATACCGATGGCAATCCTGTTTATACAAAAGATGTAAAAAAAGGAAAATATGTAATTAAGGATGATCGCAAAGGAACTGTTCCTATTTATGATGAAAAATTCACCACAATCTTTCCACGTATGTGGAGCAACCAGAAGCCTGCCCATATTTCACTGTATAAACAATATGGCGGAGATAAAGGTATCCCGGTAAGAGTTAGTAGCCCAGATGGTTCCTCAGAGGTATTATACAAGCCTTCTTTTGGTGAAAACCTCAGGTTTTTCTTTACCTATCAGTTAAACCATATGTATTTCAGGTACTTTATGTGGAATTTCTCGGGACGGCAAAATAATATTGAAAGCCAGGGAGAAATAGAACACGGTAACTGGATTACAGGTATTGGCTTTATTGATTCGTGGAGAATAGGAAACCAGTCGGATTTGCCTAAAAGTATGGAAAATCCTGCGCACACGAAGTTTTATTTGTTGCCATTAATACTTGGTTTACTTGGTTTCTTCTTCCAATTAAATAAAAGTAAAAAAGAAACATGGGTTGTATTTCTGTTGTTTGTGATGACAGGACTGGCTATCATTATTTATTTGAACCAAACACCGCTTCAACCCAGGGAGCGTGATTATGCATATGCCGGATCTTTTTATGCATTTGCTATTTGGATCGGATTGGGCGTTCTCTCTCTTTACGATGCTTTACAAAAGTACCTGTCAAACAAAGTAATGGCAGCTGGTTTGGTAACAGCAGCATCTGTATTGCTGGTACCAACTATCATGGCTGTTGAAGGATGGGATTCACATGACCGCTCAGGAAAATATGCAGCACGAGACTTTGCTCGAATGTACCTCGAGTCGTGTGAACCCAATGCGATTTTATTTACCAATGGTGACAATGACACTTTCCCTTTATGGTATGCACAGGAAGTTGAAGGCATTAGAACTGACGTAAGGGTTGTAAACTATATGTTATCTTCTGGTGACTGGTATGTTGACCAGATGTTTTGGAAAGTGTATGAATCTGATCCACTTCCTCTTTCTATTGATCGTGAGTTCTATTCAAAAGGAGCACAAAATTACATCCCGGTTTTCGAAAAATACAGCCAAAGGGTTAATTTAAAGGAGGTGATTGATTTTGTTGAAAGCAGTGATAAACGTTCACAGGTACCTTTACAGGATGGAACGTGGTTAAACTATGTGCCAACCAAGAAATTGCAATTGCCTGTTAATAAAGATAAAGTACTAAGCACAGGAACTGTAAGGGAAAAGGATGCAGACAAAATTGTAGATACCATTTCATGGAATATAAAACAAAATGCACTCTACCGTAACGATCTGATGTTACTCGATATTATTGCAACAAACAATTGGGAACGCCCTATTTATTTTGCCAACCCGCATAGTGTTGAAAAGGTATTTAATGTAGATAAATATTGTCACCAGGAAGGCATAGTATACCGTTTTAAACCAACCATTGCCCCTCAATATAAACCAAATATGGGAGGAATTGATGCTGATCGCACTTATGAAGTATTGATGGCTGATGATGTAAGATGGGGACGCCTGAATGAAGATGATGTTGTTGTGGATCGTGAGAGTGATCGCACACAGGGTATCATGAAACAGAATTATTTATGGTTAGCCTCGGCATTGATGAGTGAAAATAAAACTGATTCTGCTATACAAGCATTGGATAGGGGACTACATTTTTTCCCTGCGAAAAAATTTGTGTTCGATTATTTT
Source organism: uncultured Bacteroidia bacterium (assembly GCA_963759045.1). Classification (GTDB taxonomy): domain Bacteria; phylum Bacteroidota; class Bacteroidia; order Bacteroidales; family F082; genus JAADID01. Next base: position 13,922 of record CAVWXM010000038.1, on the reverse strand, counting down.
ATGTTGCCATGGGTGGATGCTTATTACCAGGCAGGAGCAATTGAGAAAGGTGACTCTGTTTTTAACCTTGTTGCGTCAAGGTATCTGGAAGACCTTGATTATTATAGCAGTTTGAATGATAATAAGATGGACTACTATAATGACCAGATACAGGAATCATTAGCCGTTTTGCAGAGGCTTGGCCAGGTGGCTGAAGAAAATAAAAGAAAAGACCTTGCTGACGAAATGCAGCAGGCACTGATGGACAATCTTGGTCGGTTTAATTTAAGGTAAAAGTTGCGAAATAAAATTTCAGGAGCCCATTGATACCTCAGTGGGCTTTTGTTTTGTTGACCAATAAATAATGGCCAACCCTGCAATAACAAATGGAATACTTAACCACTGACCCATATTTAACACCATGGTTTCCTCAAATCCAACTTGTGGAACCTTAATAAATTCAACAAAAAATCGGACACCAAATATGAGTGTTAAAAACCAGCCAAACAGCATTCCTGGCTTGGTTTTCCCCTTTTTAAACCAATACGACTTGAATAAAAAAATAAATATTAAAAGGTAGCTTAATGCCTCGTAAATTTGAGTAGGATGGCGAGGATCAGTTGTAAAGGATTCAATATAATATCGCTTGAAAATAAAGCCCCATGGCAATGTGGTGATATCACCAAATATTTCAGAGTTCATCAGGTTTCCTGTACGGATGAAAAAACCAGAAAGTGCAACAACGACTACAATCCTGTCAAGTATCCAAAAAATGGGTTTCTTGTTTCTTTTTGAAAAAAAGTATAGGCCGATTATAATTCCAACTGCTGCACCATGACTGGCTAAACCACCTTCCCATATTTTTAATATGTCAATTGGGTTGGCTAAATAATATTCAGATTCATAGAATAAACAGTGACCGATCCTTGCACCTAAAATGGTAAATATGATCATATAAGTAGTCAGGTCGTCGAGTACTTTTATAGGGATACCTTCATTTTTAAAAATACGCTGCATGATAACATAGCCAACAGCAAACGACATGGCAAAAAGTAAACCGTACCACCTTACAGAAAAACCTCCTATTAACCAGACATCTTCAGGGATAGAAAAAATATTGGGATTTACGTTCCAGACAATGTAATTCAGCATAGTGCGCAAAATTAAAAAATATACGATCTAATTCGCTTTTCGCTATTTTAAGAAGTTGATGATCTAAAAGATGCTGCTAGATGGCCGCTGCGGTTCCGCAATTGAATGATGTCGAATATAGTATTATAAACGTTGATATTCAAACGATGGATATCCCTTTTCACCCGTATCTTCATTGTAAAATCCAAGAAAATGAAGTTTGTAGAATAGCCCATCCTGACTTTTAATGATATAATTGTAATTTGATCTTGTGTTATAATAAAAATCCCCTCCATTGATATCACCAATCAATTCCTTCCATTCATAACCAATGGCATCCAAATTTGAAGTAAAGTCTAGGTCAAGTACATCTTCAATCTCAATATCGCTAAATACCATGGTTGAGTCTAAAGAAACTAATGTTCGATACTCATTGATCAGCGTTCCGGTTACTAGGTAAGGATACTTTTCTCCCTCATCAGTATATAAAAGTGTGGTGTATTGTGTAAAAAGCAAATCCCAGTTTGTGGTTTCAGGTTCCGATTTGAATTGTAAATCCGTTATCTTCAAAACTATATTGAACATAATTATATTCTTTTTGCTTTTCGACAACGACTTCTTTCATGCCACTATTGTCCATATTGGCATATGAAAAGTAATAGTTTCCGTTTTCCAATTTATTAAAAATTGCTTTTTTAAGACCAAGATTAAACCCTGCTTCGTTAATACCACGATTTATTACCCAAACCTTATTAAGGAAGCTGGTATCTGCCCCTTCAATATTTATCCATTCGCGCAAAGCTGTAGAATCAGGATTGCCACCAGACTTATCAAAATTCCATATTAATCCGGCAGTATCTGATACTTGTTCAAGGTTGGAATAATCAGTCAGCGCTGCTGTCATAAAAGTGGATGTATTCAGACGTATGATAAAGCTTGTGTCAGCACATGAAAATGAAAGATCGAAATCATTCTTTTTATTGGTGCTTACTTGTTCCCCATTTGATAAATTAAAATAGACCTGGTTTACATAGTACTGGGTTAATGGAATCACTTCAACCTTTAGATCACCTTTTGGATGCGGTGGAATTGGTTCATCCTCTTTAAAGCATGATGTCATAAACCCAACAACAAACAATAATATAATAATGTATTTTATCATCTTTATTTACTGGTTAAAATTAAACTGCAACCTTACAAAAAATGTTCTTCCCCAATTAACAGAGGTAGAGCCACTTCCGCCGGTATGTACCCCGCCACCTCCCGAATCTCCGGTTCGATTGATGTTGGTAACATCAAATAAATTCTTACCCCCCATTTGAACATTAATTCTTCGTTTCCAGAACCATTTGCTTACATTGATATCAAGGCTGTTGTAAGGTGCAACTTCTTCGATTATGGAATTAGAACCTGAAATCAGAATCAACTCAGGGTAGAGGCCATTGTATTTGTAAAATACTGAGAAATTCAAATCCGGCAATCTCCACCAATAATTGGCTTGTGCAGTAAAGTCGGTGGTATAGGCGTAATCCTGGTTCAAATCTGCTTCTTCAATATATTGTTTCTTGCCGGTAACACCAACCCCCAAAATAATTTTTAGCCAGGGATACACCCTGTTATTAAAATTTAAATCAAACCCATGTGTGTAATATTCATCAATATTCAAGTATGTATATAAGAGGTCATCAGTTCCTGCAACATTGACAAGAGATATCTTATTGGATATATGATTATAAAACAGGCCAAGATCAATACCCCAATTATATGCTGCAGGTGATTTTGGATTGTAATTAATTGCCATATTGATATTCAGTGATGTTTCTGCAACCAAATTGGGATTACCATGAATATTGTGATTGATATCTACAAAATCAAGATAAAGTTCTTTTAATGAAGGTGAACGGAACCCTTTCGCAACAGAAGCCCTGATGGCAAGTGGTTCAACAATATTCCATTTAACATTCAATGAATAAACCAGTGGTGCCTTGTAGTTGGTGTTGTAAATTGCCCTGATACCCGGTTGAATGCTCAATTGAGGGATAGGTGCAATAATCATATTAAAAAAGCCAGCATAATCGCCAATTTGCTGGGTGTTATTTTCTATTCGTTTTCCGGTACCTGATTCACGGTTCATGTCAATTCCAAGCTGGTATTTGAACTTTTCATTTTTTACATAATTGTTAAAATCAGCCCGAAATAAAATATTGTTAAAGGTGGTAGTATCTTGCTTTTCATCTTCAGGAACAATGCTTTCATTGAGATTGGTAAGATCTTTTAAGTAAGTGTTTTTTAATCTGTCATAGTGCGAATATGCAGCCAAAACATTAACCATTGCCCTGTTCAACACTTTTTGGTTAAACTCAGCACGGATATCCCATCGATTGGTATAAAAATACTTGTCGAATGCTTTATCCCAATTGAAAACCTCAAGTGGATTTCCCTTATCCTGGATTTCTTCATAAAAGTAGTTGCCCCCAATTTTAATTTTTGTTTTTTCTGATCTGTACATATAAGCTGCATCCAGATCATATTGTAATTTAGGTTTCCATTGTTGGCTGCGTGAGGTATCAACCGGGTCAAATCCGTCAAAAAAATTGCGTCCTCCATTTATTGAAACACTGTTCTTTTTCCATGCATATGTTCCACCCAGTGAGAAATTATATTGACCAACTGTTTCATAGTATGCATCACCTTTGACAGAAAATTTTTGCTGATCAGGATCTTTTGTAATAATATTAATAACACCGGCCAGGGCGTTACTGCCATATACCACCGACATTGGTCCTTGAATAACTTCGACATGGTGTATATTCTGAAGGTTCAGTTGCTGTAAGTCAATCATACCATTTTGCCTGCCAATAACTGGAACACCATCAATAAGGAATTTGATGTGTTCACCGTCTAAACCCTGCATTGAAATTGACGAGCCGAGCGAATTATCATGTGTTGATCTGAAATTTACTTCTCCTGCCAGCATTTCATTCAGATCAACAGCTGCACGGTTCTCAATTTGTTGGGCGCCAACTACTTTAATATTATATATTGACTTGTCCACTGTTTCAGGCCTGAATTGTGCCGTAACAACAACTTCATCAACCTGGTAAACCTGAGGAGCTATTTCAAGTGTTCGGGTCTCTCCCGGTGAAATAGTGTCGACAAGTCGTTTATAACCAACAAAAGTTGCCGTGATTCTGGCAGGTGCCTTAAGGTTAAATGTGGCTGTACCATTGATATCGGTTGTATGCCCCTGTTCAATACCGCCACTTTTTCCCAATCCTTCAATCAGTATATGTGCAAATGCAACAGGCTGTTTATTCACTTTATCGATTAGGGAAATATGCACCTGCTGAGCCATTAGCTGGTTAACGGCAAACAGCAGATGCACTAATAATAATATATTAAACCAAATATTTTTCAAATTAACGGATAATTAACGATTGACTATTTGAGTAATTGCTGCCTGATATTGTTACGATATAAAAGCCTGAGAGCAAATTAATATTCGATAATTGGATGTTTTTGTTAAGATCATTTTCAGTTAACGCTTTTGTGAAAACTTGCCGACCGGATTGATCATAAATATATATTGTGAAATTCCCTTTTAAGTTTTCAGGTGTATTAATAGTTATATAATCTGTAGCAGGGTTTGGGAAAATCTGAAAAGATTCATCGATGCTAGCGATTCCATTCACGGAAACCGGGCCAGTTAATTGTTTGTAAAATGAAAAATCGCCTGTTGAGCTGCCTCCCCACCATTCGAACCACATTTTAAAAATATCTCCTGAATAATTTTGAACGAAATAATAGTTGGAATCCTTAATTTCCCATGAAAACTCAGGAGTTAATATTTTCCAGTCGTAACCAATGTTATTAATTACAGAATCCATCGGTTTCGAATTCCATTCCATAAAGTCAGGACCTACAGGATGAAATTCATTTGATGCAACATCTACGTTATTCAAAACACCTGTAACAATATAAGGAGAAAAGTCACCTTCATTATTGGGAACCATTTCCCAATACTTAGTGAATAACATATCCCATCTGTCACTGTCCGGTTCACGGTCAGACGATTGATTGTTTGTCAGTGAATAATAGGCAAAACGTTTATCAGAATAAGTAGAAATATCAAGCTCTACTTCATGCTCATTTGTTCCATCAAGGTTTGCAAATCGAAACCTGTAAATGTTTTGTACTGCATCTTTCTCAATAATCCATAGTTTTTTTAAACCAGATAATGGTGAGTCGAGGATAAATATTGAGTCACCAACTATATGATGATTTGACATGTCATATATGCCCCAGCCATAATCAGGATGTCCAAGAGCACTTCTGTTGAAGGCACCTTCTTCCCAATTAGTTGTCGAATTAATAAGTAATTTCCAATTATAAAAACCCGTTGTGTCGATCGATGACCAGTCACTGGTATCTCCGTTTGGATAATTATAAAGCCTTATGCCCAGACCTCCATTTGTTATGATACCAACACTAAACCCGGGTGTGTAGAAGGCTATTTCCCAGTTATCACGTTCTATTGAGCTTACCTCTCCTGTTTCGAAACTATAATATAAATCGTTGGCATAACTGGTTCCCATTGAAAGTGAATCTCTAACCGGGTCGCTGTCTGCAATTGCATGAATACTAACTAAGCTTGTAAGGATAATTAATAAAATGATGTATTTTTTGTTGCGCATAATAATTTGAATTGTTTATAAAATGTGTTAACTCAATTTTGGGAAACCCGGGCTTGCTGTTCTTTTTCGCCTCTATCTTAACAGCAAGCCACGGGATAATAATCTAATAAACCAAATATATTATTGAGTTAATTAATAATCAGTTTTTGTGTACTTATATGTTGCTTATTTTTAATAGAGAGCAGGTATAATCCTTTGCTTAAACCTAAGTCGCTCAAATTAACACCATTAATTAATTCATCAGATGAATGTGTTTTTTGATAGATCATCCTACCTGATTGATCCATGATCACTAACTGGCAATCATCATTTATTATTGAATTTGATTTTATTGTAAAATTCGATTGAGAAGGGTTTGGAAAAACATTAAAGCCATCATTTATCGGGTTGCTCTCATCTATTGATGATAATGAAATCAGCCATTTATCAAGTACAAAATTGCCGCTCATTGAGCCATCCCAGGATTTGAATTGTATTCTATAGATATCTCCATCAACAGTGTTGATAAAATAGTAGTTTGAATCCTGTATCGTCCATTCAAACAAATCCATATCAAATGATTTCCAATCATACCCTATTGCATTTTTAGTTGAATCGAATGGTTTTGCCAGCCAATTGTTAAAAGAGTTTAATTCCGGATAAAAATTATTTGAAAACGTTCCAACATTGTTAGTTGCTCCAGTTACAAGATATGGTGAAAAATCTCCTTCATTTGTTGGAACCATATCAATGTATTTGGTAAATTGTATGTCCCAACTTCCCATCTCTGGTTCACGATCGAGTATTTCGTTGTTAACTAATGAAAAATATATAAAGTTTTTATCTTCAAATGGTTTTACGTCAAGTTCTACCATCACCTCATCAGTACCATCTATATTTGCATATTTGAAAAGATATAAATTGTCAATTGAGATTTTCGTTATCAGTTTAAGTTTTTTATAGCCTGCATTAGTTTTTACAATGTAAAGTGAATCACCATATACACTGTGGTCAACCATGTTATATATGCCCCAACCATAATCAGGATGCCCTAAGGCATTCATATTAAAAGCGCCTTCTTCCCAGTATTTTGGGTCATTATTTAATAATTTCCAGCCTGTCATACCGCTTGTGTCGATATTTGTCCAACTACTGGTGTCACCATTTGGATAGGTATATAATTCAGCACCTGAACCTTCGTTAATGATAATACCCGCACTAAAACGCGGTGTAAAAAAGGCGATATCCCAGGTGTTTCTTTCTAATGAACTGACCTCCCCATTCTTCAGACTGTAAAAAATATCGTTAGCATAACCGGGGCCCATTGATAAAGTGTCACGTATAGGGATACCCTGACCTGATAACATAAAAGATGATAGTAATAAAACTGCAATTAAATTAATTGTGTATACTTTTCTATTCATGATGTATTTATTAAAATTTTAAAATAATAATGCGATATAATTTCCCCCAATCTGCATTCTGTTTGTCAGAAAGACAGTTAGGAATAATAAATGCGAAAGATTAAATTAAACTGTAGGAGGTCCTCGGAGAGCAATTAAGGGGTAGCCTGATTGAGATATAAATATGGTAAATGTATTGACGAATTTAAAATCACTAACAACAAGTGGTGCTTTAAACTCAAATTGTTTGTTTATAAGAACATCAAAATGATATTGATCTTTGAACTTGTCAAACTTTGATCCTTTATCAACTTTTGTTTTGCTGCTATGAGTGTTGTCAGTTTTTGTAAAAGGAGTTTCAACACTAAAAGGATCAAAACCGTAAATGGCTTTTTGATGAAGCGTAATCAGATCGCCAATCACAAGCCAGAAGAAGGCAAAAACCATTAGAAAAAAAATCCAACGATTGGTATTGATATGTTGACCTGATATCCTCATAATCTGTGGAGCAAATTTAGAAGTTTTTTCTCAGGGTAGATGTTAAAAATGAAATGGATGCTTATTTAGATGAATTCTTTTTTAAGTTGCACCACCCACTTTTTAATGCGCTCATCTGTCAGGTTTTTTTGCTGGTGTTCATCCAGTACCAAACCGATAAATTTTTCGTCTTTATTTGCCAGTGAAAAATAGAAATCATATCCTTCGATATCAGTTTGACCAACTACACATGATTTATCAGGTAACCGGCAATACAAAGTGCCAAGTCCATCTACAAAACTTTCGGGGTATTCCTTTTGGTCACCAAGACCGAAAAGGGCAATTTTTTTATCAGAATAATCCAGTGTTGACAGGTTATCAATAAAATATTCCCAATCGTCTTGCATTTCACCAATTCCCCATGCCGATGTTCCGAAAATAAGATTTTTGTATTTCTTCATATCAGCAATTGAGGCAGCATTTATATTTAACACATCTACTTTGGATCTGCCAAATGCTTTTTTAATTTTCTCGGCAACCTTTGCGGTCATGCCATATGTTGAGCCGTAAAATAGTCCTACTGGTTCCATGTTTTTAATTTTATTTAGAATAAATAAAAGCGCGGCAAAAGTAATTGGAATTGTTTAATTAAGCAATGTAATTAGTAATTACCCTTATCGACATTTACAAAACGCTTCGTGATTTACTTTTGTTCAATATCTTTCAAATCAACAATTTTATTCATCAAAGCATAAACAGTTAACCCTGAAACGCTTTTAATTCCTAGTTTGCGTGTAATATTTTTTCGGTGGGTTGTTATGGTATGTATGCTTAAAAAAAGTTTATCCGCAATTTCCTGGTTTGTTAATCCATCTACAACTTGTTTTAGTATGGTTATTTCACGGTCGCTGAGATCGGATACTGCATTATTTTTATGAAGTTCTGGTAACCTGTTTCCCGCTATTCTCTTTAACGTTTCCAGTAATTCATATTTATCATGACTTATATTTAAACAATACTTAAACGGTGCGCAAAGTTTGGGTGGGGTATTGTTATCAATTAATCCAACAAGGTAACAGCCATTTTTATTAAGCTGATTAACAAATGGGATAAGTTTTTCTTTTAGAATAGTTGGATTGATAATAACAAAATCGGGTTTTTTATTTTGTATTTTTTCTGACAGGTTTTTTTCGGTGCCATCAAATGAATCAGCGATAACCATCTGAGGCATTTCCTGAACCAATAATTCAATACCTGCTTGCAAAAGATAGGCACTTTCAACCAAAATAATTGTTAACCGGTTTGCCATTTTAATTATTTCTCGTTTTAATCGAAAATTCCATCGCTTCAACTTTGGGTACAAGTATCAAATCTTCAATTCTTGAATGGTCGTACAGGTCGTTTTCAAGTGCAAACAATTCCTTTAGAATTTTATATATGGAACTGTCATCATTTGATTCGGGAAGATACTTGATGATAATGTTTTTAAGATCAAATAGTTTCTCTTCAATGTTATCATGCTCTTTTTCATAATCACTGATGGAGTAAGTGTTCATTTGTTGCATCAGTAGCCCAGGTATTTTACCACTGCTGATTGCACTTTCCAGATCTAAAACGTAGGGGTAAACACTTTCTTCTTCGCGAAAAATGTGTTGCTGAAATTCGTGTTTGTATTCGAGAAAGAAATTTTTTAAGAGGGTATAAGTTGCCTTATCCAATTGGCTGTCCTCTTTCAGTTTATCAATAAGGCCTTCCAGTTCCGGAAGTTTATTAACAAGGTAATCATGCATGCGATTTCTTTAAATAATGAACAAGCATGCTTGCCGGAAAACTTTGCAAATGTTTCTTCGGAAAATATTTATGATCATGATAAGCATTGATAATGGTTAAAAAAAACTCCTGGTTTATTCTTCTTCCTGCACAAAGTTCTTCTATGCTTTTATCGCCAAATCCAAGATAAATATTAAAGCGGTTGATAACCGGAACAAGTTTATGATCGTGGTGGATCACATCTGCCAATTTCATTTCTTTCTGGATAAGCATGCGAATAAGGTTGAATTTGTGAAGCCAAAAATAGCGATTAATATTCCTTTAAAAGAAACACAATCTTTTAATTAACTTTGATGGTTTCAAAAATGAATAGTCTCTATTCCCGGTGAAAGCAATTCCAAAAATAAAATTGATTTTTCTGTTATTGATAATAAGCGTGCTGACTACCAGTTTATTTGCAGGAGAAATTGATGAATTAAAAAAACAATACAGGATTGAACACAATGCGAGTAAAAAAGTTGAACTACTCTCGAAGTTGGCCGAGAAATACCTTATAATTAATCCCGATTCGTCCATTATTTATGCAAAACAGGCCCTGGCATTATCAGCAAGTGCTGATCTTAATATATTTAAAGGAAAAATTTATGGCATTATTGGAGATATACTAGTAATGCAGGACAGCCTGAATTTGGCTGAGAAATATTATGATACGTGCTTAATATTTTTCGAAAAAGAGGAAAACTATTTTCAAATGGTAGGAGTATTAACTGTCCTTGGAAATATAAACGTTGTTTTAGAGAATACTTCAAAAGGTCTGCAATATTATCTACATGCCTTAAAAATATCATCAGATAATAATTATGAAAGGAGGTTACCTTATTTATACCTTAATATTGGAACAATTCAATTCGGAGCCAATAATACCATTGTTGCGCAGAATTATTACACAAAAGCGCTTGCCGGTTTCGAAAAAGTGGATGATTCATTAAATATTGGCAGGGTACTTTCCAGCATTGGATCCACATACACCCAATTAAATAATTATAAACTTGCTAATGATTATCACCAGCAGGCAATGGTTATTTTTCAGGAGTTAAACTCAGCTGCTGATATAGCTGCCAGTTACTATAATTTATCTATAGGTAAGAAAATGGCTGGTTCTTACAAAAAGGCAATTGAATATTTGGAAATCAGTGTACAGAATATTGCAGAAATTGATTACACATTTGCAGGACCCAGGATAAAATTGATTACACAAGTTGAAGTTGAATTTGGAGAAAATTATTTATTATTGGGAGATTTAGTAAAAGCAAAACAACACTTGATAAAAGCTTTTGATCTAGCGAATAATAATGGTTTTCTGTCAGATAGTAAAAACGCCGCAAAAAACTTATCGTTGTTATATGAACAAAAGGGGCAAAATGATTCAGCATTATATTATCACAAAATTTTTAGAGAGAAATCTGAGCAGTTAATTAATGTTGAGAACATAAAAAAACTCGCAAACATTGATGCACAAAATAAATACGAGCAATTAATAAAAGAAGAAGAGATCAAACGAAAAGATGAAAGAGCTGCACAAAGAACAAAAAACACAGTATATATTGTAGCTATCATAATCCTACTCTTATTAGCTTTGGTTTTAACTTTATTCCTGAAACTAGGCAGAAATAAAGTAGCTAGGATGGAATTGCAAAGAGACAACCTGCAAAGTAAACTTGAATTACGCAATAAGGAGCTCACCACCCATGTTATGTCGCAGCTTAAAAAAAATGAACTTATACTTGAGATCTCTGCTAAACTTGAAAAAACGCTGATGGCTGCAACCCCCGAAAACAGACCTGTTATCGAAAGGGTGATTAAAGAACTTGAATCGGAAAACACCCAAGAGGTTTGGAAAGAGTTCGAATTGCGTTTCCAGAATGTACATCATGATTTCTATAAAAAACTGGTTGATCGTTTTTCTGATCTGTCGTCAAATGAGCTACGGTTGTGCGCATTTATAAAACTTAACCTCAACACTAAGGAAATCTCCTCAATCACGCATCAATCTGTAAATAGTATTGATGTTGCCCGGTCAAGACTTCGGCATAAATTAGGATTAAACAAAGAAGATAATCTGACTTCCTTTCTCACAGGATTTTAATTTTCAATCTAACAACCTTCTCCTCCTCAATAAGTTATACATTATGTAAGATATTGTAAGGTAGCTGAAACCTTTTGTCAGCTATTTCTTGTATTAATACCGGTCAGTTGCATTTTATTTGCAATAAAAATATTTCGATGAGAAAAAATTATATTAAAATTATTGCTATTGCATTGCTTTCAATTTTCATTGCAGAAAACCTGCAAGCTCAAAATGAAAGTGAATGGGAACTGGTTTTCTCAGAATCTGAAGAATTTATCAGGGATATATGCTTTGTGCAAGGTGATGATGGCTTATGGCAAACAGGCTGGGGTATTACAGGCTACCCGGAATCTAATATTATAAAAACCACAGATGGTGGAGATACCTGGATTGAGATTGAACAATCGTTTTCAACATTATTAGCTAGTATTTGGTTTGTTAATGAGGATACTGGGTATATATGTACACTACAGGGAGGCGATCCGGCAGGCTTAATTTTGAAAAGTACTGATGGTGGATTAACCTGGTTTATGATTCGCAACGTTGAGGATGAGAGCTTCGATAAAATTCGTTTTGCAGATGAGCTTAATGGTTTTGTCTCAGGATACCCAAGTCTCTACACAACAGATGGAGGAGACACTTGGTCTGAATCAGAACTGCCGGGCGAATGGGATGTTTACTGGCAAGTGGATTATGCTGAAGGGGATATTTACTATGGCATTGAGTTAGGTGGTGAAGTAGGAAAAACAATAGATGGTGGTGCAAATTGGACATTAATTCATTCATTCTCTCCTACGATGCTTGGTGGCATTGCTTTTTATGATGAAATGCATGGACTAATAGGAGGCGACCTGAGTACTGTAGCCGTGACACATGATGGAGGTGAAAATTGGGAAGAAACGACCTTAGGCGATGGACAGCGATTTGGAACAGCTATAGGGATTTTTGATCAAGATATCATGTATGCGGGTCTTGATTCAGAAGAGATATGGATGACAAGTGATGGTGGTGTAACATGGGTGCTGGATACAGTAATCGATGATCACACCTATCGCGAAATGTTTGTTACACCATATAATGTTGCCTATATTGGTGGAACAGATATGACAGATGGAGGTGGAACTGTATGGCGCAGGGTTGGAGAAGTTCCGCTTGTTGCAGCCTTCGAATCCAGTGAACTCTCCACTTGTGCCGGATCAACTGTTGATTTTACTGATTTGTCATATTATGATGTTGTATCCTGGGATTGGACATTTGAAGGTGGAACACCAGCAACTTCAACAGATCAAAATCCTACTGTTACTTATAATAGTAGTGGTGTTTTCGATGTAACCTTAACTGTAACCAATAGCAATGGTGATACTCAGACACTGACAGAAACGGATTTTATAGAAGTATTTGAAACGCCTGACCAGGCTGAAACGCCTGATGGAGAAGAGAACATCTGTACCTCAAACATTTATATTTATACAATTCCCGAGATTGAATTTGCACAATCATATGATTGGGAATTATCACCTGCAGAGGCAGGCGAGTTAATCTGGACAGATAATGAAGCCAGCCTTGAAACAACTGAAGACTGGACCGGGGACTTTAACATAAGGGTTATGGCAACCAACTTTTGTGGTGATGGGGAATGGTCAGAATATTTGAATGGAACCATTTCAATATCGCCTGAATTATTCGTATTAGAGGGTGGCGGATCATATTGTGAAGGAGGAGAAGGTGTTGAAATAACTTTGAGTGGTTCGCAATCAGGAGTTGATTACCAACTCCATCTTGACGGACAAGCAACTGGTGAGATCATCGCAGGAACAGGTGACCCATTGTCATTTGGATATCAAACTGGAGCTGGAATTTATGAAGCCATTGGGTTTAATGAAAGCTGTGAGGTTTTCATGTCTGATCAGGTAGAAGTAACCGTAGTCGATCTGCCTGCTCCTGAGATTATTGGACTCGATATGGTTTGTGACGAAGATGTGGCAAACTATGAAACAATTGATAATGCCGGAAGTATTTATACATGGGAAGTTACCGGAGGAACAATAACTGAAGGGCAAGGAACTTACATGGTTACCATTCAATGGGGGGAAGCCGGTAACGGCAATATATTAGTAAATGAAGAAGATGAAAATGGTTGTTCTGCTGAATCAGAAGAATTTAACGTCATAATCGACGATTGTACTGCAATTAATGAAATTGGCCTCAGCGATTTCAAAATATACCCAAATCCAACAAAAGACAAATTCTATCTCTCAGTAACTTCACCGCTAAATGAAAGTTTCATCCTGCTGATTTATGATCGAATTGGTCAATTGGTTTTTTCGAATAGGATTGACCTAGTCATCGGACAGCAAACCA
>CAVWXM010000037.1:0-10295 GCA_963759045.1 uncultured Bacteroidia bacterium | reverse complement strand
TCAAGAATACCCAGTAAATAATTTTTTTTGGTTGAGATACTATCGGTATCAACCAGGCTGCCGAATTCAATGGATGATCCAATTGTTTTATAGTTACCCTCATCGTAAGCAATAACACAGGCTGAATCGGATTGCGTGGAGTTAAAAATAGGTAAGGCATTTCCTGCTGGTATCAGGTAGTGGTTGTTAAAAGGAATGGAACTACTATAACCAAAAGTCATGTCATCTGTGAACATTCCGGTAATGCCATAAATAGAATCGTAGGTAAAATAATTCCCATTACTTTCTGTGCTAATGTTAAAATAATCAAGTAAATTTGACGGTTTCCCCTGAATCCATGTTTCCCGGCCTTCCAGGTAGATATTACCCCCGTTCGTTAAAAACGACATTAACTTAATTGCCTGATTAGTGCTTATCTCAGCATTATTAAATAATTTTCCGAGACAAATAAAAATAGACATATAGTGGTCGTAATCGGATTTGTAAGTGGTTGTATAATCATAAGTCAAATGCAATTCATCGAATAATTCTTTGAGTACCGGACCTGATTCAATGCTGGTCTCCAAATCCAGTATTAATACCGGAATTTTACCAATCATTAACATCTTTTCCATACTGGCCAATAGATAATCCTCTTTTTCTATGTTTAATTCGACATTGAGATAGATGCCTGAATTAAGATTTTCTTTTGCCTGAACTGTATATTTAATTTTAACAGTATCATCAATACTTAATTTATCAACATGAAAAGTTGGATTCCCAATCAAGAGGTAATCTTCATACGAATTTACTTTAACTGTAAAGTTCTCAATATCCATATGGCCTGTATTTGATAACTCAATTTCAAGATCAGCAATTTCACCAGGCTCTAAAAACCCATTGTGGTTATCAGCTATTGTAATTTCTGAGGTTTTAAAATGTGGTGAGTCATTAACCAGGCTAATGTCAGAAATCCATTGTTTTTCGTCACATGAAAGAATGCTTGAAATATTTGTTGAATGTTGGTCAGGAATACCGGGATATGCAAATAATACAAGGGCACTGTCGATAACTGTTGATTGATCAGGCGCAAGAGTGCCAATGAAAGCATGGTCTTTTATTATCGAAAAATGGGGGTCAACGCATGAAAAACTCATTTCCACATTTTGACAAACTTCAGATGAGATGTTTTTTACGATGAATTTAACACTTACTGTATCGAAATAATTCACCTTGTTATCACCTCCAGCGCTAATCTCATAATCAAAGATAATTTCGGCTGGAATCTGAAAGCTTTTACGGTCAACTATTCCCTGGTTATCTGTAACCTGAACAACGATATCAAATATTTTGGAATCATCTGGCATGATCAAAGAGAGTAGGCCATTTTGATCAATCTGAATTTTATCAGGCAGAATTTGAGGCGGCTTGTATTTATAGGCTTTGAAAGAAAGATCACCGATTTGATGGTTGAATAAATTTAAAGTGTGATTGACCTTATCTCCATTTGAAATACCTGAACACCATGTTTTTTCATCGGGAAACTCCATTTCACCATAGTGGGTTTCAATATTGCCATCAGGAAATAGTTTCACTGCAAACTCAACATTTGAACTGCTTTCAAACCAATCAAAAGATGCTTTCCAGATCACTTCAACATAATCATTATGCTGGTTAACCCATACTCCATCGTTATCAGCTTCAGCTAAAACCATATTAGCCATGAAAGGGGCAATAGCCTTTCGGTTCTTAAGCATTGTTTCTTCGCCTATGAAATATGGATAAGGATACGGTGCATCATCAAACATGATAAATCCATCTCTAAATACTGTAATCTGGTCAACCGTATCATTAAAAAAAGGAAAACTGAAAGGTAAATCAACCATAACCCCATAAAGGTAGTCTTCGATAAAGTTCAGTTGATCGTTGTGTTCAACCGGAAAGTCTAATGAGATTGAATTTAAGCTGTATGGTTGAATTACTTCCCATCTATATGGAGGTTGACCTCCTGTAGCAGAAATCTGACAACTTGAATTTTCCCCGGGGATAATACCCAATAGGTCTTCAGTGGTAATATTTACTTTGTCGAAATTTATACCTGAAACCACTGAAAGCGAAGTTAAGGTATTGTTTGCTATTGGTTTTGGTAATTGATCAGCGACAATTTCATGCATCGAATTTCTGTAGTCGACAATACTATAATAAAGAACTTCCCCATGCCCTTCATCAAATTCATCTTTCTCTACAATTTGTATAAAATATTTTGCAGGTGAGTCAGGTTCAATAAAGCTCAATAAAGGAGAGACATCCAACGAAAGCTCAATCGTTTCATATGATTCGTTAATATTATAACCCTGCATATAATAATTTCCACCCTGGTAATTAAATATTGGAAAATCGATTGTATGCTGTGGTGTATTTGAATTAGTATTCTGAGATATACCGGCTATTAACTTTAATTTATTCCGTGAATTGTGTTTAATCTTTAGCCGCATTGTAGCAAGAGGTTCATATTCTTCTTTGACTTCAATTACATGTACTTGCTGATTCCATACACCTCCTTCTCCATACTTCAAAGCAAACGTGCGGTACATGATCAGTCCATATCCATCATTAAACAAAATGCTGTTCATATATCGAAATGCGCCAATTTCCCAGTCTTTCATATCAACAATGCCATCGTCGTTAATATCTTCGTCATTCGTATATCGACCATCCTGATTTACATCAAATCTCACAGAATCATTATAACCGACAATTGTCAGGGCATGACCAGCAGGTGCGCTGCATTCAACAATTGTCCACTGGCCAGCCTCGGGACTGTCGTCACTTAGGTAAGTTGACCAGTAACGGCCAAAATAGAAGTTGGCAACTCCACCATGTTGCGAACCATTCAAATGATCGTTTAACCAATGTTTAAGCGTTAGTATACCTTCAGGAGTACCAACATCAATACTATAAACTTCCCTGATCCTGTTGTGCATTGCATTTTCATACAATTCGTAATCCGACATCCATCTTCTTTCACCACCAACAAATAAACCGCCATAATCCCTCAAATTTGGGTTGCCACAAGTCTTCAAAACATCAAAACTGTGAAAATAGCTCACCCCCCACCCGGCTCCGGTATTATTGAAATTATAGGAAAAATTTACTGAATATTGGTTTTCAGGCAAAAGCCCTGAAAGATTACGTGCCTGGTTTATCTCATAGCAAAAATTGTAACCGACACCGGCTGACTGACCACAATTCCAATATTCTTCCTGTGAAAAAACCGGTCTGAAAAAAGGTAATTCAGCATTATTAATTTGATAAGGAAGATTTTGACTGCCTCTTGCTGCATATATTTCAGGCAATTTTAGTTTTGGTATTTTCGAAGCATATATTGAATCATACTTTGTTATTGCGGGTGCAATATTTTCAGGAAAATATTTTTGACTATATGCTTTAGTATCAAGTAAAAGTGCTGTGAGTAGAACTGAAATCAATAATATACAACACTTAATTTGAAGCTTAATCATTTATCGGGACTTTATTTGCTGACGATAAAAATACCAAAAAAGGTTGCCTTTTCCAAAATAATTAACATGGTTGATCTTATTTAAGAAAAATAAGTGATTGTTAATATATCCCTGTGAATTAATCATTTACATCTTGAATTTATTACTTTAATTCAAAATGTATCAGTTGTGCTTGAAAAAGATATTATAATCATTAAATTGAATCAATTTATATTTTAAACAGACAGTCTGTCAAAGGTTTATACGAATACAAATAGTCTGTCAATAATACTATTGTTATTTTTTTAACAATAATTTGCATAACTTGAATTTCGCCTGTACATTTGCGCTGTTATTTTTTTAACAATGGGAGATATTGACAAATTAACATTCAAGAGCTTACCACACAAAACAATTGAGCGGTTAAGCCAGTATCGGCGTGCTTTATTGCTATGCTTAGAGAGGGGAAAAACTCATATATTTTCGCACGAGATTGCTAAGATTCAACACATTACTTCAGTTCAGGTAAGGCGAGATTTGATGTTGATTGGTTACTCGGGTACACTTCGAAAAGGATATAATATCCAACAACTGATCGACTTGATCGGTACAATTATTGATTCACAGGAAGGGATTAATGTGGCGATTGTTGGAATGGGAAACCTGGGTAGAGCCCTTATTAATTATTTTGAAGGCAAAAGACACAAATTGGTAATTATTGCCGGCTTCGATAATAATCCAAATAAAATTGGAACTGAAGTTGCTGGTGTGCCTTGCTATTCAATCGATGAGATTTCTTATTTGATTAAAGAAAAAAATATTCAAATAGGGATAATTACTGTACCGGATACTCAGACAACTGAAATAGCCACCAAATTGGTTGAATCGGGAATTAAAGGGATCCTTAATTATACACCGAAACCAATAGATGTTCCTGATAATGTATATCTTGAAGAATATGACATGATTACCACATTAGAGAAAGTAGCATTTTTCGTTAAAATGTCAGAAGAGCACACCGAATAATTATACAGGAATCAGTAAAAGAAAATAAGTAAAGGATTAAACGATTGTTATCCTTGTTCCACCGTTATCTACACCCAAAAGTTCAGTATCTGTAACAATTGTATCTTTTCCACTTCTTTCGATAAAATGGATAGCAGCCCTTATTTTTGGCGCCATGCTGCCTTCAGCGAACTGACCTTCTTCAAGGTATTTTTTTGCCTGAGCTATATTCATTCTGTCGATTGTTTTCTCTTGCGGTGTGTTAAAATTTATACACACTTTGGGTACATCAGTGAGGATAAATAGTTTATCAGCACGGATTTGTTGGGCAAGTAAAGCTGATGCAAGATCTTTATCAATAACTGCATCAATTCCTTGCAATTTGTTTTCCGCAACGTAAAAACAAGGTACTCCTCCCCCACCAACAGCAATCACGATATGACCCTCCCGGGCAATTTTTTCTATCGAAACCCTATTGAATATAACCAGTGGTGTAGGTGAAGCAACTACTTTTCTCCATCCACGTTTTGCTGAATCCTCTTTAAAGGTCATACCTCCTTCCAGGGCTATCGTTTCTGCTTCTTCTTTTGAAAAGAACGGGCCAACTGGTTTGGTCGGGTTATTAAACGCCTTATCGTCCTTATTAACAAGTACTTGTGTGATGATTGAAATAATATCACGATCCAAATCTTCACTCATTAAAACATTACGCAGCTGTTGTTCCAGAATATACCCAATAAATCCCTGCGAATAAGCCACGCTCACGTCAAGTGGCATATCAGGAATACCATATTTTTTATGTCCTGCCGAATTTGCGAGCAAAATATTTCCAACCTGTGGGCCATTACCATGGGTCAATACAAGGTTGTAATCATTACGGATCAATTTAATCAGGTTTAAACTTGCTGCGTAGGTATTTTTTTCCTGCTCTTCAATTGTACCTTTTTGCCCTGCTCTTAACAAAGCATTTCCACCCAATGCAACAACTGCCAATTTGCTCATAACCAAAATTTATTAAATCGTGAGTAAAAAAAAGGATAGCAAATGTAATATAATTCCTTGTAAGTTGATGGATTAATGAATGTAGTATCGTTAATAAAAAACAGTTAGAAGATAAGGCGTAAGCCCCCGTTTTTACTTAAATTGCACTTTCAATATATTTCTGGTTTATGGCAATAAAGAAACTTAAAGCAGGTATGAAAATTAAAAATCTAATTGGATTAATAATTGGACCTGTTTCATTCTTGTCGATCATTGTTTTTTTTGATCTCGAACCAGGGAAACCACAACTTACATACACACTTGCAATTGCGGCCTTAATGGCAATATGGTGGATAACTGAGATTATACCTTTGGCTGTAACAGCATTGCTACCAGTTGTACTTTTCCCATTGTTGGGTGTTATGAATGGAAAAGATGTTTCATCAGCTTATTTCAATCACGTTATTTTTTTATTTATTGGAGGTTTCATTGTGGCTCTTGCCATGCAAAAATGGAACCTTCACAAAAGGATTGCACTAAGAATTCTGATGTTAACAGGCTCAAGTCCTGCACGAATACTTCTTGGCTTTATGACAGCCACAGCCTTTTTATCCATGTGGATATCCAATACAGCCACCGCAATGATGATGGTACCTATTTTACTTTCAATTATTTCTAAACTTGAAGAGTTTGTCGAAAAGAAAGACTTAAACCGTTATACTACAGGTGTTTTGCTTGGAGTAGCATATAGTGCTTCAATTGGAGGCATCGCTACACTTGTAGGAACTCCACCTAATCTTTCGTTCGCCCGGATTTTTCAGATTATGTTTCCCAGCGCTCCTGATATTAGTTTTTCTGATTGGTTTTTATTCGCTATTCCGATAAGTGTAAGCATGTTTGTGCTGGTTTGGCTTTATCTTTATTTCGTATTTAAACCCAAGTCTTCGTGGAAGTCATTGAGCACTATTGATTTTAAGCATCAGTATAAAACACTTGGAAAAGCCTCTTTTGAAGAAAAGATTGTTTTGATTGATTTTATACTACTTGCATTATTGTGGTTAACACGTACAGGGATTTCTTTTGGTTCGCTAAATATTCCAGGGTGGAGCAAATTGTTCGAAAATCCTCAATATTTGAACGATGGTACAGTAGCAATAGCAATGTCTATCATTTTATTCCTGATTCCTTCCAGGGAAAATAAGCACAAAAGAATCATGGACTGGAAAACAGCCCGAAATATTCCATGGGGCATCGTGTTGCTGTTTGGAGGAGGTTTTGCGCTTGCCACTGGGTTTAAAGAATCGGGACTTTCAATGTGGTTTGGACAGGAGATGATTGGAGTTGCCCAATTCCATCCATTGGTAATGATACTTTTTATTGGATTAGGCATGACTTTTTTAACAGAACTAACATCAAACACTGCAACAACCGAAATGCTATTACCTATTTTGGCCGGGCTTTCAGTAAGTATAAATGTGCATCCTTTGCTGCTTATGTTACCCGCTACAATCAGTGCTTCAATGGCATTTATGCTCCCGGTTGCAACTCCCCCAAATGCAATAGTTTTTGGTTCAAAAAGATTAACGGTTATTCAAATGGCGAAAACGGGTTTTGTTTTAAATATTCTTGGTGCTATTTTGATTACTTTATTTACTTACTATTGGGGAACAATTGTTTTTGACTTTAACCCAGCCGATTTACCTGTTTGGGCGATTATTGACTAGAAAAGTAATAGAATTATTTTGCAAATCACGAATCAAACAAAGGCATATTTGCTCGCATTATTAGCGGTGGTCTTCTGGTCAACTATGAGCTCAGTTTTCAAACTCACTTTGCAGCATATCGCTTTTGATGAAATGTTGTTGTGGTCTTCTTTTTTTGGTATCGTGGCCCTCGCTGGTATTAACTTGGTAAGGACTAAAGGACTAAAGATTATCAGTATTGATAGAAAGGGTCTTTTATCATCAGCAATCATGGGTTTTTTCAATCCCTTTCTTTACTATATTATTTTATTTAAAGCTTACGATTTGCTTGAAGCCCAGATTGCCGGAACACTAAACTATGCATGGCCAATAGCACTTGTTTTACTATCGATCCCATTTTTAGGACAGAAAATTAAACTCATAAGCCTTGTCGCTATTTGCATAAGTTTCCTTGGTGTTGTTATTATAAGTACACAAGGACAATTGCAACAATTTAAAATAATGAATCCTTTTGGTGTATTGCTTGCTGTTGGTAGTGCGTTTTTATGGGCAGTTTATTGGATTCTTAATATGAAAGACAATAGAAAGGAGATAGGCAAAATTTTGCTCAACCTTTGTTTTGGATTTTTATACATACTTATTTACTTTTTAATCGTACACGGAAAGATAAGTTTTCCGTCGAAAGATGCAATAGCAGGTGTAATCTATATCGGATTTTTTGAAATGAGTATCACTTTTGTGATCTGGCTAAAAGCATTGCAATTTTCATCGGATACGGCCAAAGTCAGCAATCTGATATACCTTTCTCCTTTCCTGGCATTATTTATTATTAGGTACACTGTTGGTGAACAAATTCACATAACAACAGTTCTTGGGTTAACTGTGATTGTAGCCGGAATTGTATTACAACAATTTTCAGGGGAAATCAAACGAAGAAACCGGGATTTGAAGGCCTAAAACCTTTACTTTTATCATTTTATTTTTAGCCTATGTATCCACGTTTAAGTGATCTGATAAACGATTTATTTGGTACCGATATAAGCCTTCCAATTCAAAGTTACGGCTTCTTCCTTGCGCTTGCATTTATAACAGGTGCCTCTATTCTTTACCTTGAGTTAAAAAGAAAAGAAAAACTTGGACTTATACAACCTACTACGAAGAAAATCACCAAGGGAGAACCTGCAAGTATTACCCAACTGTTGATAACATTTGTGCTTAGTCTCTTGGTGGGTTTTAAAATTGGTGGGTTTATTCTGGACTATAAAGTATTTACCACTGATCCACAAGGCTATGTATTTTCAACGAACGGCTCATGGCTTATTGGAATATTGATTGCCATTTTCTATACAGCCTATTTTTATTATACCAAAAATAAAAATAAACTCGAGAAACCAGTAACTGAAATTGTAAATGTACCGGCAAAAGAGCAGGCCCTGCCCATACTGTTTATTGCTGTAGTGACAAGTATTATTGGAGCGAAAGTATTTCATTGGTTTGAGAATTGGAATGAGTTTATTCAGGATCCATTGGGCTCGTTAATATCATTCAGCGGCTTAACATTTTATGGTGGGTTGATTGTAGCCTATTTTTCCTGTATTCTCTATGCAAAATCGAAAAAAATCTCGTGGCGGAATTTATCAGATGCTGTTGCACCCTCTTTAATTTTATCTTATGGAATTGGCAGGATCGGTTGCCAGGTGGCAGGTGATGGCGATTGGGGGATTGTAAATTTGAATCCAAAACCGGACTGGCTCAGCTTTATCCCCGACTGGCTTTGGGCTTATAATTATCCGCACAATATTTTAAACCAGGGTGAGCGAATAGCTGATTGTGTTGGAACCCATTGCTTTCAACTAATCGAGCCCGTTTATCCCACACCGGTTTATGAAACATTGATGACGATTGTGATTTTTACATTGTTATGGTCATTGAGAAAACGAATTAATATTCCCGGTGTGCTTTTCTCAATTTACCTAATGTTTAACGGTATCGAACGCTTTTTAATTGAAAAAATAAGGGTCAATGTGCAGTTTGATTTTGTTGGCTTACGTGTTACCCAGGCCGAAGTGATCTCGACATGCATTTTTCTTGGAGGAGTAGTTTTACTGATTGTGTTTTTAAGTACATATAAAAAGACTTTGAAAACATGAATCTTAATACGATAACAATTGAAGTGGCAAAACTGGCTAAAAAAGTTGGCGCTTACATCAAAACACAGCACAATAATATATCCGATACAGATATTGAACATAAAGGCCTGCATGACCTCGTAACCTTTGTTGATAAGGAAGCAGAACACAGAATAGTTAAAGGACTTACAAAAATACTTCCTCTAGCTGGCTTTATCGCTGAAGAGAATCAAGCACTTAAGAAAAAAGAATCATATAATTGGATTATCGATCCACTTGATGGGACAACAAATTTTATTCATGGTGTTCCTGTCTTCTCAGTTTCCATCGCTTTAGCATTGAATGATGAAGTTATTTCTGGTGTTATTTATGAAATAAACCAGGACGAATGCTTTTATGCATGGAAGAATGGAGGAGCGTATTTAAATACTAAACAAATACTGGTTTCATCAACTAAAAAATTAAATGACAGTTTAATTGCCACTGGATTTCCTTATGCTGACTATACCAGGTTAAAACCATATATGGAATTGTTCGAGGAATTGATGAAATCAACAAGAGGGCTACGAAGACTTGGTTCTGCTGCTGTTGATATGGCCTATCTCGCTTGTGGACGATTTGATGTGTTCTACGAATATGGATTGAATCCGTGGGATGTTGCTGGTGGAATAATTATAGTTAAGGAAGCAGGAGGCCATGTAACTGATTTTAAAGGTGGAGATGACTTTCTTTTCGGAAGAGAGATTATAGCCTCAAATAATCAGGTTTATACGGAATTTACTAATCTCCTTAAGCAACATTTCAATGAGCATATTTAGCTGATTTAGCTGCATATTTTGTAATATTGTATAATTCCAAAAAACAGTTTAAAATGAGTAAAGCCCAAAAAAATCTATCTGAGACAAAGGACAGTCCACAGAGGAGCATATTAAAAGCCTTAAGCTGGCGTTTGATAGCATCTGGCAGTACATTTATTATCAGCTTTACTATTTTTTACC
>CAVWXM010000036.1:0-33117 GCA_963759045.1 uncultured Bacteroidia bacterium | reverse complement strand
ACAAATCCCAAAAATGAATTTCTAAAAGGTTTATTCCTCTTGAACGTTAGTGGATTTTGAAATTAGTCATTATTTAGAGAAATTTGAAATTAGAGCAATTAGGTCAATTCATATACAGGACCGGTAACCGAAAAGCAACTTAATAACCTTAACATAACACTACATTAATAGTCAAAACCATGCTTGAAGAAATGGAGTTGTAGTAGGACTTGGAGGAATACAATAAATATACCCGGATTAATTAATCAAAATCAACAAGTCAAAGACGTTTAGAAAAGCCTGCTGAATTTTGATGGAATTGGTGTTTGAAAACGCAGTGGCTCATTGTTTACAGGATGCTTGAAAGCCAATATCCAGGAATGCAATCCCAGGCGCCCGACCGGGTTTGTTTTTGACCCGTATTTTTTATCGCCTATAACAGGATGTCCAATATCCTGCATATGTACCCTAATCTGGTTCTTCTTACCCGAATCAAGGTTAACTGCAAGCATGGAGTAATCCCTGCCGGCTTTCTTCAATTTGTAATGTGTCACTGCTTTATGACCATCTTTTGGGTCCTGGCTCGAATATACAATCAGGGCTTTGCTTTCGCGAAGGTAGGATGTAATAGTACCTATCTGGTGTTTCCATGGTCCCCTCAACAATGGCGATGTATGTTCTTTCGGTAACAATATCATGCCAGTTTGTTTGAAGTATCTGTTGCACTTTTTCACTTTTCGCAAACATCATCAAGCCCGATGTTTCCCTGTCAAGACGATGCACGACAAATATTTTATTTCCACCCCCCTGCATTTTTACATGCTTGCTCAGCATATTGTAGGCCGTTTCTGATTTCCTGGTGTCGGTGGCGATAGATAACATTCCGGCATGTTTGTCAATGACAACCATGTCGCTGTCTTCATAAATAATAGAAATACCGCGATATTGCTTTTCTTCAGGGATGCGGTTCCAGCGGATTTCAATTTCCTGACCGGGTAACAGCAGGTGATTGAACTGTTTGATCGGGACACCATCAACAAATACCTGCTTATTTGCAAGAAGTGATTTGATGTTATTGCGGTTTTTTTGCGGAAGCTGGGCAATCAGAAATTTCATCAACTCCGCGTTTTCAGTCACAGCAAATTTTGCTTTTTCGTTTTTAAATTTCCTGTCTCCTCCGGATGATTTTGAGTCTTTTCTATTCATCTTCAATAATCTCTTTAACCCGACCAACCTGGCCATCCTGAAGCCTCACCTTGATGCCATGGTGATGGGTTGGTGAATTGGTCAGTATTTTTTCGACAACCCCTTCTGTTAATTGCCCGGAACGCTGGTCTTGTTTGAGTACGATTTTTACCTGCATCCCTTCCTTGATATTACTTCGCTTTGCTCCTTCCATTGGTCAGCAAAAGTAATCAATAGGAAGTATCTGTTTACTGGCAAAATAATAAATTGGGGCATCTGCATTATTGTATTTTCTTTCAGAATAATTCAGGTCGTTACTTTACTAACTTTCAGCTAAATTTGAGCCAACAAAACCAATAGAAAAAATGGGAAAATCAATTCAACCAACTTCTTTACATTGGCAAAAATAAAGATCGGTCTCTGGAAAAGAAAACCATAAAGAATTTTGGACTGGCGATAGACACCGCGAAAAATACATGCCCGCCCCGATCTCTCCCTCACCTTTTCGAAACCAACAAATTCCTCCTGACCGCAAAACAAAAACAATTCAATGGCCTGCCAGGAGAAGACAATCGTGAAAAAGCAAAAGTGATGTTCAAGGAAATGGATCTTGCATTCGGATTAAGGGAGACGAGAAGTTTGCGAGAGATGTAAAGATCATTGAGACAAATATGGTTTGTTTTTCAATTACGAACCTTTAGCTGACTAATTTCAGGTAGATTGGTAGCGTCATACCGCAGATTAATTCGAAAATACACTTTTGAAAACCTTAAATCTGGCCTTGTACCGGTCTTATCCGGTGCCCGCCGGACTGGTAAACCTTCCTTATGGAACAAATTAAAAGCCAATTAGTAAATAAGAAGGTTTTACTTGTGCAGGGCGATAACATCGATGTTGCTGAAATTATTTCCAGCCAGCGACTCAGCACGCTAAAACAATTCACATCGGGTTACGATTATCTTTATTGATGAAGCACAAAAAATCCGAACATCGGAAACAGCTAAAGTTAATGGTTGATGCAATTCCGGAAGAAATACTTTTTGTGACCGGTTCATCTGCTTTCGACCTTAAAAATAAAATCGGAGAACCTCTTACCGGCAGAAATAAATATTTATACCGATATCCGATTGCTCAAATGGAGCTAAGAGAAGACTTTCTTCAATCGAAGCAAAACCTTGAATCCAGATTAATTTACGGATCTTATCGACAAGTTGTTGTAGCTGAAAAATGATGCGCAAAAATCAGATGTGCTGGAATCCATTAAAAACGGGGTATTACTGAGAGATATATCGGGAGCTGGATAACTTGAAAGATTCTATTTTATCATGAGCTACTGTGGTTAATTGCATTTCAGATCGGCAATGATGTTCTCACAACGAACTTTCCAATTCGCTTGGTGTAAGTAAAAATACAATTTCACGATATATTGAATTATTGGAAAAATGTTATATTCTTTTTCACTCCATAGCTCTAGTCGCAATCTGCGTAAAGAGATAACGAAATCGCAACGCTATTTCTTCTGGGATAACGGTATCAGGATGCAGTCATCTTGAATTTTAACCGTCTTTCATTGCGTGATGACTTAGGTCGGGTTATGGGAGAATGATCGAATTTCCGAAAGATCGAAAAGAAATCATTATAAGAACAAATCCTGCAATGATCATTCTGGCGAACTTATGATCAAAAAGAGATCGACCTGATAGAAGAGTCAGATGGCGAACTTTCAGGTTCTGAATTCAAATGGACGGATAAAAAAGCGAAACCACCGCAATCGTTTTTAAATACATACAGGAACGCTAACTTCGACTTATCATAACCAGAACTATCTTAGTTTCATTAGTTAGTATTGCAATGATTGACATCCGGGAATTGGATTTGCATGCGAGTTAAATAGGTCAACAATTTAATAAGCTGTCTTGAGAATTACTCAATGCTAATTTTGCAAATTACATTTAACTTCATTTTTCTATCTTTGACTCCCATTTAACTTAATTACACATGAAACTATTAGAAGGCAAAGTTGCATTGATCACAGGTGCCGCCCGTGGCATTGGGAAACAAATCGCTATAAAATTTGCCAAAGAAGGTGCCAACATCGCCTTCACCGACCTGAATTACGACGAACACATGCAGCTAACTGAAAAAGAGTTGAATGCATTGGGAATAAAGGCAAAGGGCTATGCTTCAAATGCGGCAAATTTCGCTGACAGTGAAAAATTAATCGAAAATGTGGCTTCAGATTTCGAACGCATTGACATCCTTGTCAACAATGCCGGAATAACCCGCGACAACTTACTGATGCGTATGCAGGAGGCTGATTGGGATATGGTA
Source organism: uncultured Bacteroidia bacterium (assembly GCA_963759045.1). GTDB lineage: Bacteria > Bacteroidota > Bacteroidia > Bacteroidales > F082 > JAADID01. The sequence goes on along the minus strand of CAVWXM010000036.1, from coordinate 29,622 downwards.
ATGACAGTCAACCTGAAATCTGTTTTTAACCTCACAAAAGCTGTGCAGCGTGTGATGATGAAACAACGTTTTGGTTCCATCATAAACATGAGTTCGGTTGTTGGTGTGAACGGTAATGCAGGCCAATCAAATTATTCTGCTTCCAAGGCAGGTATGATCGGTTTTACCAAATCAATTGCCCTGGAATTGGGGTCAAGAAATATCCGTTGCAATGCCATTGCACCTGGTTTCATAGAAACCGAAATGACACACAAATTAAAAGAAGATGTAAAAGAAGCATGGATTCAATCCATTCCTTTAAAACGCTCGGGAAAACCCGAAGATGTTGCTGATGTGGCTACTTTCCTTGCCTCCGATCTGTCATCTTATGTTACCGGACAAGTGATTAGTGTTTGTGGTGGGATGAGCACTTAATGGTTATTGGTGATTGGTTAATAGTTAATAGTGAGCTAATAATCAGACCTAAATATATAATAAACGCAGGTTATCACAACTTGATGACTTGCGTTTTTTCAATCAATATGCAATGAAATACAAATTATCGTTTTATCTCTTGATTTTCTCATTATTGCTCAATATTACATTTATTTGGTCAGGATGAGAAAGCAATTACAGTTGGGCCGAAAAACGGTCACCTTATTATTGTTGGTGGCAACATGACTGATCCGACCATTTATGCAAAATTTATGGAATTGGCCGGTGGCCCTGATGCTAATTTTGTGGTTATTGTAACAGCAGGCACTGACGAATACCTTATTGAACAGAACGGCATCGCCAACACAGAGAAAAGTTTTCGGGAGCATGGATTTACAAACCTGACTATTTTACATACCCGAAATCCTGAAGAAGCAAACTTAGAAGAATTTATAAAACCCATCAGAGAAGCAAACGGTTTATGGTTCACAGGTGGCCGCCAATGGCGTTTGGTGGATGCATATGCAGACACCAGAACCTATGATGAAATTGTTGCTTTACTCGACCGTGGTGGCGTGGTAGGCGGAAGTTCGGCCGGGGCATCAATACAAGGCTCATTGCTTGTTCGTGGAGATACAAAAACCAATACCGTCATGATAGGTGATCACCCGGATGGATTTAATTTTCTCACAAACTCTGCCATTGACCAACATTTGCTGGCACTAAACAGGCAATTTGACTTGCTTGAGGTCAGAAAAGCGCATCCACATTTATTAGGGATTGGATTGGATGAGAATACGGCTATTGTCGTAAATCATGATGAATTTGAGGTAATTGGTGAAAGCTTTGTTGCGATCTATGATGGCACTTTCTGCCAGTTCGTAAGAGATAAAGATGATTGGTCGATAGAAGTACCTGAAATAACTGTTTTACCTGAAGGAAGTGAGCGGTTTTATTTATTAGGAGCCGGGAGAAAGTATTCATTGACTGAAAGAAAAGTTATAGAATAGTTAATGGTTATTTGTTAACGGGAGTTGTGAATGGCTGACTATAGACTGTTGACAGATGAGTGCCGACTCCCTTATCTTTTATCTTTTTTCTTAAAAGTAAACCTGTTCTCCTTCCCTTTTACAAGTCTTCCAATGTTTTTGCGGTGAGTCCAAATGATAAACAATGCTGCGAAAATGGAAAGTCCAATTAAACCGGGATGAGCTACATGGAAACCAAATATAACAGCTATCGGAAATGAAATTGCACCAAGTAAGGAGCCCAGCGATACATATTTCGTAATGGCAATTACAATAATAAAGACAAAAAGTGGTACCAGAATTGCCCAACCATAAAGTGCAATGCCGGCGCCAAATAAGGTAGCAACACCTTTTCCACCTTTAAAACCAGCAAGTATTGGTAGTGCGTGGCCCACAACAGCAAATATTCCGGCTAATATTTGCAAATAAATACCTGTATCAGCGCTAAAGGTCTCAGGAATAAAAAACGCCATAAACCAGACGGCAAAATAACCTTTGAAAATATCAAGTAAGAAAACGGGAACACCAGCTTTCCATCCTAACACCCTTATTACATTAGTAGCACCGGCATTTCCTGACCCTTTTTTCCTGACATCAATACCATAAAACCATTTGCCTACCCATACAGCAGTTGGAATAGAACCCAATAAATATGCGATAATAAATCCAACGAGTAACAAGAGCATCTCCATATGACAATATTAGTCAAATTGACACAAAGTAACAAGGAAATTAACAATGGAGGAATTAACGTAAACGTTTTTCAACAGCTTCCATCTCGCGGAGATAATCGATTACTTTGCGCCTTGTTGAAATGACAAACTCAAAATATTCAGTTTCGCTGTTTGGATTCAGGATGCGCTTATCATCTTTTAAGGTAGTGATATAATCGTTGAATGCATTATCAGATGACATCACCTGCAAGATGCCATATTTAAAGGAGAAGAAATACCATTGCTCATCATTCAGCTGAAGATACCAGCTTATTCCATCAGCGGTCCTGTTTTTTTCAACCTGAATGTAACCCTGAACGTATTTATTAACTGGTATTCCGCCAATTTGTGCTATTCCGATTGGCCCCTGCGAAATCCATGAACGGCTTTCCTTATCCCATTTCATTTTCACATCGCTGAACATAAAAACACTTTGGAGTTCATCGGGCATCCGTTTAGCCTGGCCATACAAGCTCCACTCCACGACCATTTTCCGGCTGCGCTCTGCTCCAAGCAACTGGGTGAACAATACAGGCAGGTTTCCTTCACCTGAAAGGTTTTTGTAAGAATTAACCAAACGCAAACTATCAATCATCATATTCAATGCTGTTTCATCGAAAAAGAAGTCAAGCATCAGTGCTGAATTAATATAGGTTGAATCAGGAATGACAAGGTGCTGGAATTCTCCTGCAGCAGTTGTATTGAACATGTTAAAGTTGAGGCCAAGGTCAAACTTACCATAACCTTCCAAAATACAACGTTGTGTATTGAGTGCAACCATATTTGTTTCGCCATATTTAACGTCGCTACTAAATTTAGATAACCCGTTTCCTACCTTAAATGAAACTGAAGCTGTATCGTAATTGATTTGACCGGTTGCCCTGATTAACACTTCATCAGTTGGATTTTCCCTGGAAGCCATTACCAATGGATAAAAGTCATTATCCTGTTGTGAAAGTGCAAGCCCAAACAAAGTAGGCTCCTGGTTCATATCAACTGCCAGGGTATCCAAATCGAAAAATATGTTATTTGGATCAAGATATTTAACAAAGGACACCCATTTATCCTCCTGACCTACACAATCTTCATTCAAACGATAACCACCAAAGAAATTCAGGAACTCTTTGTCTGCCCGCATATTAACCTGACCGGTAAAATAATATTCAGGACTGAGAAAAAATACCTCGCTCGGATCAAGATCACTGTAAGCTACAGTTATTCCACGTGGGTTCATTTTTATCCTATACAGGTAAATGGGTTGGGCCGTTCCATTCCTGTCAATATAATCGATATAACCATTTGCATAATACCAGTGCCTGCTCACAATATTTACATCAGCATTGTAAATGCGGTGGTATTTATTAACTGTATCAGCAATAATCGTTGCATTATTGAGGGTATAAATGCCCCCGTCACGCAGTATTTTTACATATCCATTGTTTGGAAATATAGCCGCATCACCAACTTTTATCAATTTTACACTATCAACATCGATGGTAAAATTATTCAGGTCGTAACTGGCCTGTCCGGCATAAAAACGAATGATTGAATCCGGATTCTCTTCGATTGAAATAAATTCAGGACCTTCAAGACGATAATCAATCAATTGGAGATCATTCAAGGTATCAAGTGCTTTGTAATTGTTGCCCAGATCACTACGTAAATAGATTTTATCCTGGTCCATTTCCCATTCTACCTCATCCAGGTTTGAAGTAAACTTGTTATAGGGGAACTCAACAAAGGTATTATCATACAGATGATCGAGCCATCCTTTCTGCTGTGCAAAATCTATCCTCGCAAAATATCCATTCGACTGGAAAACAAGTGTATCAAAGTCTTTCCGTAAATAAAAATCGGCTGAGTCAGCTGTAAGTTCAGAATAATTAAAATTGAAATCCTTAGAAATGATCTCGGATTTCTCAAAATAAAATGAGCCATTACCACCCATTTCCTTTGGGTTAAGTGTTAAACGACCCAATAATCCTGCATCGGGGTAAATATCGAATGTGTCCTTGGCAATGTCTACAAGCATTAAATTGGTGTCAACGAGCCATTTCATATTAACACTATCGCCCGAAGCAAAGGGAAAATCATATTGATCAGGACTTTCATTTACCCTGAAACGTATTCCTTCTTTAGTAACAAGTGAGTCGGGGTATAAAACGTAATTCTTCGAAAAAGAACTTGATGACAGGTAATCCAGTCTTCCGTTAGCCCAGAAACCTCTATTTCCTAAATGGATTGTATCAGTAATGGTTCCGAGGCCACCATAAATAGGATAGCCATCAGGTGGTGTTGCATGATCGAAACCAAGCGAATAGTCAGGTAAAACCGTGAGCGGTTCTTCAATGGTTGGAAAAATTCCTGCAGAAGTTAACGCTCCGTTAAAGGTCATACCCTGTGTGCTAAATGTCAGCACACTATCCATCTCGAAAGGTTCAATCTTATAATAAAACTGTTCAGGTAATAAGGTACTGTCCTGGATATCCGGATGGTTAAAGTATACATAGCTTGGTTCGTCACTTACAAATATCGGGTATTCATCATATGGCTGTAATCCTGATTTATTAAATGGCATGTCAATGTAGATCTTACCATTTAAATTTGTAATGATGTTTTTAACCCTGACTATAGAATCGATACGATTTAATGAGTCAAGTGACATTACACTAAAAGCAAGGGTATCAATATAGTTCAGGTTAATTTTAAAACTGTCGTAAAGGAATGTATTTTCACGTGAGTAAAAGTCAAAAAGACCCATATTCACCTTTCCATCAAAAGTAAAATCACGGTTTTTCCTGAATGAAATACTTTCCCCGTAAGGATAAATATATATTTCTTGTGAATCACTTAAAATCACTTCCGGCACACCAAACACATCAAGCCCCAGGCTCTGAAGGTTTAATGTGGCATTTGGACCCAGGGTAACAGTTGACTTTAATTTAATAATGTCATAATCGCGGCTACCATTTTTCGCTGAAAGAAAGTCATAAAACCTGTCTTTTACAATGGCTTTTCCTTCACGTGAGTCATAAACCAGAAATCCCTTGTTGGCAAGATTGATCAGCATTGCCGACACTTGTTCGGGAGATTTCTTCATAAAAGCAGCCAGCGCGTTCAGCTGAATCTCCCGTTCATCATACGATTTAAGATAGTTCTGAATAACATACATCGGGTTAAACTCATCAATTCCCTGGATCTGGTAAAAATCACGTTCAGAAAAATAATTGCTCGATACAAAATAGGCTTCGGATTTACTTCTCACACCCATAATGCTTTTGAAATCCATGCTTATGCTATCGAGTGACCAGAAAAGTGCCGGGGCATAAATATCGAGATTGTGGTACGAATCAAAAAACGGTACCATATCACTGCGGTCATCATCCAAAAACATCTCAAGTTTTTTGTTTTCAGCACGATAGCGCATACGCAAGCCAGGATGATAGAGTGAATCATTTTCAAGATAAAACACTACTTCCGAGTTTTTCGATTCAAGTTTATCTTCACCCAATAAAAACAAATTTGATTTTATCCGGCCGAAAAGCTCATTATTTCTATGCAGATTAACATAAGCATCATTATACTCTCCTGATCGTCCATACAACTTTAATCCATTTAGTTCAAACCCACCAAAAAACGTAAGGTCAGGATAAACATCTTCCAACATAAAATCATCAAGGTAAGAAACAAACCGGGGATATGACGATTTTGCATTTGGGGGACTTGATTTTACCTTTTCGGAAAACTGGCCAAGTACCGGGTTTTTAAAAAAACGATCGTAATACAACAGTGCTGAATCCACAGAATAACTTGATGTTTCAACGTTGATAGCATATTGCTGAAGCTTAACATATATTTTATCCTCAACCTCTTCACCAAAACGGTTCCATTTTACAGTACCACCCTCACCTATCCAAAGTTTATGGTCGTAATTATATGCACCTTTGGTTTCAATAATTGTTGAACTGTCTTTTTTGGTAGCACACACGATGGATAGTTGTTCATATTTGACAAGAAAACTGGTATCGAGCATAAACCTGAATCTGGCTTGCCGATGGTACCAGGATACCGATCTTTCAAAGTAGAACCGGTCGTTCTCCAGCAAGTCATTTGAAAACTCCGTAAAATCTTCGAAATCCCGCTGTTTTTTTTCTTTCAGCACAGTCTCGGCATATTTATGCCAGCCAATGATACTTTTTGGTGTCTGGTTCGATTCAGATAATAAAGCTAATGCATAAATATAATTATACAGGTAAGGATAGGTTTTCATCTTCATCGATCGCATATCCTCAATTAACCCACGAATTGCATCTTTTTCATCTTTGTTAAAACGACCAATTGACCAGCGGGCATGAAGCCGATCAAGGATAATTTCTGATTGTTCCTGGTATCTTTTGGAAGGTGTATTTAACAGGATATCAGAAACCTGCTGAAAAAACACTTCTGAATCTTTTGAAAAGGCAGTAGTATCTTGTGCAAATAGCTCATTTGCAGAAAGCAGAATACAAAATATTGTTATGAATAAAGTTAGCTTCTTCCTCATATATACTTATGCCATAATGATAACCCTAAATCAGGCATTCTATTGTTTGATAAATACAGCAGCAACCCAATTATTACAGCTCCTTTTTGATACGAAGTTCATGCCATTTTGTTCTGCTGCTTGCTGTATATCTTTTAAATCATGCTTGTAAAAACCACTAAACAGTATTTTACCGTTGGTATTCAAAGCGTTTGAATACGCGGTCATATCATTTAACAAAATATTTTTATTGATGTTGGCCAGGATTAAATCAAAACCGGGCCTGGTCTTCAAGTTAGTTGAATCTCCTAATTCAACTTTGATGTTCTTTAAATGGTTTACTTCAATATTTTCGACTGAGTTATTATAGGCCCACTCATCGTTATCAATGGCTGTAATGTCAGTAGCTCCTTTTATTCCGGCAAGAATTGCCAGTACAGCAGTTCCGCATCCCATATCAAGTACTCTTTTTCCATCAACTGTTTCGTCGAGCAACAATTCAACCATCATCGCGGTTGTTTCGTGATGCGCAGTTCCAAAAGCCATTTTTGGTTTTATCAGAATATTGAATTCAGCCTGGGGATCAGGATCATGAAAAGGAGCATGAATAAAACATCGCTCAGCGATTAAAACCGGTGGATAATTGCTTTCCCAAACAGCATTCCAGTTTTGATCTTCGATAACTTTTACCATAAGTTTATCAGGATCAATATCTTGAAGCATACCAATCTGCAACAACAATTCGCCTGAATAATCTTTTTGTGGGATATAAGCCAGAATACAATCGTCTTCTTCAACAAAACTTTCGAACCCGTTCTCTGCCATATCAGACATTAGCAGGTCTGCTTTAACCTGGTTTTCTGGTTTTGGGATTTTTAATTCGATATAAATCACAAATAAATAGTCTTAAAAGCTATTCGCAATAGCTAAAAAATCACCTGCCTTCAAAGAGGCTCCACCAATCAATCCACCATCAACATCTTTATTTGCAAAAAGTTCTTTTGCATTTTTCGCATTGCAACTGCCACCATAAAGAATGGTTGTATTTTCCGCCACTTCCTTATTGTAAGCTTCGGCAACCAGACTACGAATAAAGGCATGCATTTCCTGTGCCTGCTCCGGTGATGCTGTCACACCCGTTCCAATCGCCCAAACCGGTTCGTATGCGATGATGATATTTTCAAATTCACTTTCGCTCAAATGAAAGATGCCTTCCTTTAACTGTTTTCTAACAACATCAAAATGCACTTTACTTTCTCTTTCTCCCAACAGCTCGCCACAACAATAAATTGGCCTGATATCATGATCTAATAATTTGTTCACTTTTTCAGCCAACACCTCTTCGCTTTCACCAAAATATTTTCTTCTTTCGCTATGTCCAACAATACAATGATCAATATCAATCGATTCAAGCATAGAAGCTGATATCTCGCCCGTATACGCCCCGTCATCAAAATGGCTTACATTTTGTGCACCAACCATTAGGTTTGATTCGTCAGCAAAATCAGATGCCAACTCAAGGTAAGGTGAAGGTGGGCAAACAATCACATCACATTTAAATTCTTTATCTTCCATTCCATCTGCAAGCTCTGCTAAAAGACCTTCAGCTTCAGCAAATGTTTTATTCATTTTCCAGTTTCCGGCAACAATATTTTTACGCATAATTATAGTTTATTTAAACGCGGCAAAAGTAATACAATATCCTGTTTTCAGAAAGCCTTTACGACAATCTAACACGGGGATCCAAAATGGCATAAAAAATATCAACCAGAATATTAACCAGGATTAGTATCACACTGATAAACAGCACTGAACCCATGATAACCGGCAGGTCGTATTTATTCAGCGCATCAACAATTACAACACCTATGCCCTTCCAGTCGAATACATACTCAACAAATACAGCACCCGCCATTAGCGATGCAAACCATCCTGTTATTGCAGTTAAAACAGGATTAAGCGCATTACGTAAACCATGCTTGATGACTACATCAAATTTTGTTAGTCCTTTGGCATAAGCAGTGCGTATATAATCCTGGGATAAAACTTCCAAAAGCGAGCTCCGGGTTAAGCTTACAACAATGGCCAATGGACGAATGCCCAATGTGATGGCCGGCAGGATCAGGTTTTTTAAATCGAGATAAACTTCTCCTGTATAATCATCAACACCATAAAGACTGCCAAACATATGTAAGCCCGTATAATCAGCCAGAACAAAGGCAAAAAGCCATGCAATGATGATGGCTGCAAAAAAAGAGGGTATTGACATACCAAAAGAAGAAAAGACAAGTAAGAATTTATCCAGTGGACTATCTTTATACAAAGCAGCGGGTATACCGAGTAAGATTCCTAAAACCATTGCCAAAAAGATTGATGCACCGGCAAGCAACAAAGTCTTTGGAAATGCTTCAGAAATAATGGATGAAACATCTCGTTTGCTCTGGTATGATTTTCGTAAATATGGTTTTTTTACTACCAAAGATGATTGGCCTATACTAACCAGTTTAAATCCACTATACTTCTCCTGACTAAAGTACCAGAAACTATCATCATCAATATTGTTATGGATAGAAAGTGGAGAGAGGTCGTTCAGGAAATTCAGGTATTGAACCATTAACGATTTGTCCAGACCCAGGTCCTTCTTTATGGCCTCAACAGATGAAATATCAGCTCGTTGACCCATCAACATGCGGGCAGGATCTCCCGGCAGGACATTAAAAAGAAAAAAGATAACCGTAACAACACCCCACAAAACGAGGATTCCATAAAACAAACGACGGAGAATATAATTAAGCATTTTCTATTTATTGAATGCCTGCTTCATTTAGTGAATCCGGAAAATCGTTAAAATGCCATTTATCGATAACAATCCCATTCCGTAAATAAACCAGCCCGGGATTAGATCGGATGAGTGCCTTTAATTCAATATCATCTGCAAAATAAATCGGGTAATACATACCATACACTTCAATATATTTTGTAAGCGAAAGCGGGTCATTGGCACACACCAACGCAAAGTCAACGCCTTTGTTTTCAGCCTCTTCAAACAATTTTGAAGCAATTGCCATACCTTTTTTATTGGCAACATCTACGTGGTAAGCAATGAGCAACAGTTGACTACCAGGGTTTTCAACAAGATCGGTTGTATAATCATTACCAAGACTGTCCATAATCATCAAATGGTGTTTTCTAACTACTGCTGATTCGTCAATACGCTGGTCAACAAATGTCCATTCACTCATCCATACTGAATCGCTCCATGGATATTCAGGCGACAAGTATTCTTTTTCTTCGCCGGTTGCCTTATTCTGATAAGTCACATATGTTTTAACCTGATCAAGGTTAAGTGACTTCATATCGTTGCCTTTTTTCCATTCGCGAAAATCAATTAATGGGAGGTGGTTATAATTGTAGAATATAAACCATACAAATAAGCCACCAAACATAACAAGCACAACATTCTGAAACCAGAACGGTTTTCCGGAGACCATTTTCCCACGAACAGCAAACACAATAATAGCCATAACGATCAGGACAATATTTTTATAGAAAGTCTCCCAATTTGTCAGTTTAACAGCATCACCGAAACATCCGCAATCAGGCACCATATTGTAGCTGGCATCATAATAAGTAACAACTGTAAAAATGATCATCATGAGTAAAACACCGAGTGCAGCAAGTCGTGTTTGCAACTTAAAAAGCAATGCAAATCCAATTAAAAATTCAATGCCAATTAGAAATATTCCAAGCGCAAAGGCATAATCATGAAGCCAATACCAGCTGTATGCATCCAAATAATCCTCGATACGGTAGGCTGTACCAAGTGGGTCAACGCCTTTTACTGTTGCGGAAAATATGAACACCAGTGCCAGAAGCACACGGATAATCATTAAAAACAGACCTTCGCTTAATATTCTTTTTGTCTTACTCATCTTCTTTTTCTATCAATAATTTGATCAGTGCAAATACTGCATAGTTGACAATATCATAATAATTGGCATCAAGGCCCTCAGACACCAATGTCTTCCCTTTGTTGTCTTCAATTTGCTTTACACGTAACAATTTCATCAGGATGATATCATCGAGTGATGAAACACGCATATTTCGCCAGGCTTCACCGTAATCATGGTTTTTATTGAGCATTAAATCACGCGAAGCATAAATGTATTTATTATACAGGTCAACTGCCTGCTTTTCATCCAAATCTGCTTCTTCAGCAATACCCAACTCCAAGTTGAATTAAAGCCATTACTGCATAATTACATATCCCAACAAACTCGGGAAGGATTCCTTCGTCCACTTTACTGGTTCCTTTGGTTTGAATACTGCGGATGCGATTGGCTTTGATGTATATCTGATCAGTCAGGCTGCTGGTTCTAAGCACCCGCCATGCGGTACCGTAATCGTGTTGTTTTTTCTGAAAGATATCGCGGCAATATTTTACCACTTCTTCATATTGCTCTTCGGTCCTTTTGCTCATTACACTTTTCTACTTAATCCTTACTTTTGCAAACTACTGATCAATGTACATTTTTATGAGGGCTAAAGATACTGTTTTTGGCAAAAAAATAAAGACAATTCAAGTTGGAGATATCACGATGGATTTCAACACGCCAAAAGTGATGGGGGTACTCAATTTAACACCCGATTCGTTTTATGACGGAGGCAAATATCACCAGGAAAAAGAACACACAAAACAAGTTGAAAAGATGTTGAAAGAAGGCGCATCAATCATTGATTTGGGAGCTGTAAGTACAAGACCGGGTGCAAAAGTTATTGATGTCGAAGATGAACTGGAAAGAATTATCTGGCCTTTAGAGCGATTGGTTAAAACCTTCCCTGATGCCATATTTTCGGTTGATACATATCGCTCAAAAGTTGCTGAAGAATGTATTCAGGGAGGCGCACATATTATAAACGATATTTCCGGTGGAAGCTTCGATGATCAGATGTTTGAAGTGGTTGCAAGGCTAAATGTTCCATATGTATTGATGCACATTCACCAGACACCTGAAAATATGCAACAGCAGCCTATCGGCAAGAATATTCTAAAAATCATTTCAGACTTTTTCGAACAAAAGGTGATGCGTCTTCAAAAACTTGGCGTAAAAAATATCATCCTTGATCCGGGTTTTGGATTTGGGAAAACGCTGAAATGCAACTATTCAATACTCAATCATCTTGACGAGTTGCGAATTGACGACCTTCCAATCCTTGGAGGAATCTCACGCAAATCGATGATTAATAAAGTAATCAACTCAAAGCCTTCTGATGCGTTAAACGGCACTACAGTTCTTAATACCATTGCTTTATTGAATGGTGCCAATATTTTGCGTGTTCACGATGTGAAAGAAGCAATGGAAGCAATTGAGATTGTAAAGTATTATAATGAATTTAGTGAGTGTGAGTGATTGGTTAATGGTTAATGGTTAAAAGAACTTCAATTAACAAAGTCTCGTTTAGCTCCGAGGGAGTTTACGACCGTGGGAGTCCTGAAAAACTGAAACCATTCTTTTTCGATTATTTTCGTCACTTGTTAATACCCAATACCAAATTTAACCAGCAATTATGTGACGATATCATTTTTCTTCTTGACCTGCCTGCACGTAGCCGTTTCGGCGAAGGCAGGTAAGAAAAACGATACAACCCGCCTGCCGGACGGGCAGGAAAGAATCAAGAAAATCCGATCCGATCCTTCGCACAGGCCACTCCCTGACACCGCGGATTTTCAGGCCTACGCACAATGCATAATTATTGATGACAGACTGCACAATCAACATAGATTACACTCTCATTTAGCTCATATTGACTCTACGACCGCTGGAGTCCATTAAAGTTGAAAGACAAAGCTTACGACTTTGAGATTGCCAGATACCTTTTTCAAAGGGACTCGCAACTAAACGTAATTAATTAGTTCCGCAAGCTCGATGCCCTCTTCGCTATTTTCCCTTTGCCCACTCAACCTCAACATCCATAATGGTTTTTGGCTTTGGCTTTCCGAGCAATTGGTAACCGGTTTCTGTGATTACAAAATCTTCTTCATTTCGTAAACCACCAAAGTTTCTGTATTCTTCAACCTTCTTATAATTAATAAATTCCGCATTGTGGTTGGTTGATTTCCATTTGTCAATTAATTCAGGAATAAAATAGATTCCTGGCTCGATAGTTAAAACAAAGCCTGGTTCAAGTTTTCTGCCAAGTCGTAATGATTTAACGCCAAACTGTGTGCTTTTGGGTTCACCATCGTAACCAACATAAACTTCTCCAAGGTCTTCCATATCATGTATATCGAGTCCCATCATATGGCCAAGTCCGCATGGGAAAAATAAAGCATGTGCTCCATTATACAAGCGCATCTTCGGTATTGCCTTTTGTCAATCCTAATCCTTTTAAACCATCAAAGATCACCCTGGCAGATTCATAATACACTTCCTTAAACGGAATTCCGGGTTTAAGCATATCAATTGCCCGGTTATGGCTTTGGAGACAAATATTAAATATTTCGGCTTGCCTTGTAGAAAATTTACCATTTACAGGAACAGTGCTCGACAAGTCACCACCATAGCACATCGCTGTTTCAGCACCGGCATCAAGCAAAAACATATCCCCATCTTTTAGTGTATTTCCATGATAATGATTATGCAATGTTTGCCCATTAATTGTTGCAATGATCGGAAAAGAAATTTGCCCTCCGGCTGAAACAGCAACTTCCTGAACTGCTGCAGCAATTTGCGATTCTGTTACTCCAGGTTTAGCCATTCGCATGGCGAGTGTATGCATATCAACTGTTGTGTTAACGGCAGTATTTATCTCCACGATTTCTTCAGCAGTTTTATAATTCCGCTGACTTATTACTGCCTTAATAAGTTCGAGCGAAGCACTTTCAGCTTGTTCAGCTGGTAGAACTCCTAACCATTCAAATAGTTTTATCTTATTTTCTGGCCGATAAGGAGGCAGGAAATGAATTGGTCGGCCTGCACTTGCTGCTTTTCCAAGCATTTTAACCAACTCCTTTATTGAAGCCGTTTTTTGAACACCAACATCAAGGGATTGCTCTGAAATGGTAGGCTGTGGTCCCATCCACACAAAGTCTTCAACAGTCAGGTCATTTCCAAAAATCCAATCTTCACCTGAATCACAATCTAATATACCAGCCAGGTTTGGGTGATTGATACCCAGAAAATACAAAAAGCTACTGTCCTGCCTGAAATGAAACGTATTGTCAGTATAATTCATTGGGCTTTCATTATTTCCTAAAAGGAGAATAATACCTGATCCAACAGTTTTTCTTAACTTTTCTCTTCTGTTGATGTAAGTTTGCTTTGGAAACATAGTATGGTTTATTTAATGTTTAATTTTCCCTAACCTTGCCTGACGACGGGCCAGCTTATTTAAATTTTGCTAATACTTTTTTAACTTATTATAAATGCTTTTTGAGCAGGGTGTTGTTGACAATCCAGACAGGCCCGTACAACAAACCGAAGATGGCATTTCATTACCAACTCTTTTCATGGCATCGATTACTTCATTCAAAGGAATAACTTCGTCAAAACCTGCCATACTCATCGTAGCTGAATTGAGTGCATTTGTTGCTCCAAGAATATTTTTTCCAAGACAAGGCACTTCCACCCTGTCAGCAACGGGATCACAAATTAATCCAATCATATTTTGCATGGCCATTGAAGCTGCTTTTGTTGCTTCCAGATAATTTCCGCCCATCATTTCAACCAGTCCGCCAGCCGACATCCCCGACCCTGCTCCGCATTCAACCTGGCATCCACCTTCTTCAGCAGCAAAAGTGTATTCTTCTGCAATAAAAACACCAATCAAACCTGCCGCCAGATAGGCGTTCGTTAATTTGTTTAAATCAACATCCATGAGGCCAGTATACCCAAACAAAGCGCCACCCAATACACCGCAGGCCCCTGCAGTAGGTGCAGCAATAATAACGCCCATCGCACTTTTTATCTCCATTAAAGCAGTTGTGAATGCTATAATATTGTTCATCACGGAAGGGGTTATTACTTTATCTTTTTCGGCCAACTTAATTAAGTGCGATTGCTGACCTAAGATCCTGTCATCATATTTTGTTCCTTTCAATCCCTGTTTGATTCCATTTTGGGTAATCCTGACCAGTTCACTCATTTTGTCGAACACCTCCTTTTTGCTGATGCCTGCCCTGGCACTTTCGTATTCGAGTGCAAGTTCAGATAAGTTGATCTTGCGATGGGTGGGAAATGCCAGCATTTCCTGATAGTTTGTGAATGGTAAAGAATATTTGACTTGTGACATTATCGGCAATACCGGGTTTAACGCAGACGAGCTAATTATATTAAAATCGGTAGTTATTTTTTTATTAACATTCTCAAAAACAGGCACAACCGATTTAATATTGAGCAATACTTTTTCATTGTTTACAGATATATGGATCAAACTCTCAGGAAAGCGATTTTGCAGCTCTTTCTTCAGCATTTCAGTTTTCTCGACTGTTAATTTTTCGAATACAAAGATTGATTCGTAAAAATCTCCTTTCAGGGAAATATCAAAACCGTCAAGCATGGTAAATTCTATCATCCCACCTCCTGTTGACAGAGCAACAAATCTCATCTCCCTGCCACTTTCTCCTTTAGCTGTTATTTTATAAGTGTTTGGGTGATCGGTTTTAAAATCACTGATTTTGAAATCTAGATGGATGTCATTTTTTTCAGCAATTTGTAACGAATTATGCATTTCAGGATGCACGCTGTCCCATAGCATCAATCCGGCAGCAAGCCCCATTGCAGAACCCTGACCTTCATAGGTTGTGGCTAATGATCCATCCTGATCAAATTCAAACAAGACCTGTTTTGGTTTTTCGCCCAACATCTGCCTCACCATTTTTCCAATTCTTACGGATGCCGCCGTATGTGAACTGGATGGCCCGCGCATGACAGGGCCTATCACATCATTAAAAATACTGGGTGGATTTTTTTTTGTCATACTATTCGGATCCCGGCGGCATATTTTCGATCAAATACCTTGTCAGTAATTCATATAAATGCCTTGTTGTTCCCTCTCCTTCCCTGATGCTATGGGTGCGGTTTGGATATGCCATCATGGTAAAGTGTTTGTTGTATTTAATTAATTCGTTAATCAGTTTTTCGGTGCCCTGGTAATGTACATTATCATCGCCTGTTCCATGAACAATTAAGAGGTTTCCTTTTAGGTTTTTAGCGAGGTTTATAGGTGATCCATTTTCAAAACCTTCCGGGTTTTCCTCAACTGTGCGCATATAGCGTTCCTGGTAAATGGCATCATACAATTGTTGATCTGGTACAGGTGCGACTGACATGCCAGTATGATATATTTCAGGGTACCTGAACATAGCCTGGAGTGTGCTTGATCCTCCTCCACTCCATCCCCAGATGGCAATCCGATCTTTGTCCACAAAATTCCATTCGCCAATAATTTCCGCAGCTTTGGCCTGTTCTGCTGACGACAACACCCCAATTTGCATATACACACTCTTCCGCCATTTGTTGCCCTTTGGTGCCGGTGTTCCCCGATTATCAACACAGGCAACAATATAACCTTGCTGCGACATCATCACATGCCACAGCCTAGGTGGGATATCAAGTACCCTCTGGCCTGCAGGCTCTCCATAAACATGAAATAAAACCGGGTATTGCTTTTTAGGATCAAAATTGGGTGGTTTGATCATCCATCCGTCCAGAACAACATCATCGCCAATATCCACTTTAAAAAACTCAACAGGATTCATATTGATCTCGCTCAACTTTTCTTTCAGTGCTTTGTTGTCAACGAGCATCCTTACTGATTTATGTTTTGGCAAGCTGACAAGGTCGATGGTCATGGGTGTTGTTGAACTCATAAACGTATGGATGGCCCATTTTGAATCGGGCGAAACCTGGTAGCGGTGATAACCGGGCTGATCAACAGGTGTCAGGCGTTCATGATCTTTTTTTCCATCAAGGCGGACCCTGTACAAATACCGTTGAGCAGCATTATCAGGTGATGCTATAAAATAAACATAGCCGTTTTTCACATCAATATTTAGAATAGAAATCACATCAAAATCTCCTTTTGTGACCGGGCTTACTGTTTTTCCATCGCGGCTGATTACATAAATATGGCGCCATCCGCTTTGTTCGCTAACCCAGGTAAATGATTGACCATCATCCATCCAAACCAGGTCATCAATTACATCAAGCCAGGCATCATCTTTTTCGGTGTAAATATTACTTACCTCTCCTGTTTTCGCATTGCCAAGCATCAGTTGAATGGTGTTTTGGTGCCTGTTCAGGTACTGGAAAATAATTTCATCGGAATTAGCAGCCCATTCCATACGTGCTATATAATTGTTTTGCGGATCACCATCCAGATTCATCCAGACTGTTTCTCCACCATCGGCTGAGATAACTCCCACCCGGCAAGCGGAAAGAGTTTGTCCGACTTTTGGATACTCGACAGGAATGATATATGAATACAATGAATCCGTGTTGTTGATCATATAAAAGTCCCTGACTTCCGATGCATCAAGCTGCCAGTAGGCGATAGATTTACCATCCGGACTCCACCGGAAGCCATCCCTTAGTCCAAATTCTTCTTCATAAACCCAGTCGAAAGTGCCGTTAATCAAATCTTCGGTACCATCAAATGTCAATTGTCTTACTTTGGAAGTGGACAGGTCTTCAACATAGATGTTATGCTTCACAACATAAGCAGCCTTTTTTCCATCCGGTGAGAATTTGGTAAACATCAACGTTGAAGGTTCTGCAAAGGTTCCTAATTGGCTCAGTTTTCCGGTTTCGAGATCCTTTAACCAGTAATCGCCACGGGTATGCCTTCGCCATACTCTTTTGGTGTTGGTAAATATTAATAGTTTCGTCCCATCCGGTGACCAGTTGTAATCTCTTATCGAAAGTGGCGCCTCTTCCCCTTCAGGAATTATTTGATCTGCCTTTACCAGAATAATTTTATCACCAGAAGCAGGATCATATTTTACGATATCATGTCCACCAACTTCACTTTCTGATTTTTCCAATGTGGTATATCCTGAGCCATCCTCAAGCCATTTTGCAGGGCCAAATCGTTCGGATGCGAATTCGTTGTTGTCAATTATTCTGTCAAGAGTCAATATTGCTGGATCTTTTTGGGCTATTGACGATTGTCCGAGAAAGAAAATAACTGCCAGAAGCATTAATAATTTTTGTAAACGTTTTTTTGAGGAGGTCATTGATTGTATTTTTTGTGAAATGAAGTGTAAAGTAAATGAAAAATAAGGAACTGGAAAGATTGAAGATATTCGGATATAGAGAAGAATAATGGGATATCTAATCTAGTTCCTTAAGGTTTCGTCACCACTATATAAGTATCTCAATTATCTATATTTCGATAAAGTGACGATATCATTTTTCTTCTTGACCTGCCTGTACGTAGCCGTTTCGGCGAAGGCAGGTAAGAAAAACGATACAAAAAGAATCAAGAAAATCCGATCCGAACCTTCACACAGGCCACTCCCTGACACCGCGGATTTTCATTCCAACACACACTGGAATAGTTAATTCAAGAATGCTGATTAGAATAGGAAATTGAAGACCCTAGACTGCAGACTGACGATTTAAGACTGTGGACTCAATTTATCCTGTCCGTTTTCGTACATTTTATGATATATTCTGTACAATTAATTCATACTACTAAACTCACCAATATCGCTATTACTAACTGATTATATGTACTTTATAATTTTTGGTACACTATTCGATAATACAATAAACAGAAGTCAAACAATAAAATCAAAAGTCATGAAAACTAAAGCAACTACCAACAGCCCCTTCACCGCAAGAAGAACAGTAGAAACCACAATCTGGTTATTTGGAATCTTATTGGTTCTGGCTTTACTAATGAGTCTGAATGCCTCAGCTTATACACCACCAAATGCTGAAGAAACCTATATCGACGACATCCCATTTGATACGGAAATGGTAGTTAATCATTTGTTACTGGCTGAATATGACTTCGAAGATGAAGCTTACATTGATGATCTACCTTTCGATACTAAAGCAGTAACTGAAGAAATAGCCAATTCAGGAAATGTTGAGAATGAATATACACTGGAAGATGAAGCTTTTATATATGACATCCCTTTTTCAACCGAATTGGTAGTTTCTGATTATGAATACAATTTGGTTATTAACGAAGTATTTGAACTGCCTGAAGAAACTGAAGTTGATGACATACCTTTTAACACTTGCCGGATCGCAATCACATTAAATGATGGCATTTACAGTATGGTCTTAGCATGCACCAATTAACTGTAAAATTATAGTAAAACAAGGATTGTTTTCATCAGCAATCAGCAGAGGCTCGCGCTGACAACGCGGGCTTCGACCTTGAATTAAAAATCACTTAATCCACTCTTTTCCTGAACTATTGTTTCTTTTTTTTGTTAAAAGGACATGCATATACTGATTATAATTTTAGCACTTTTGATAAACACACAGGAAATTAACATTTATGACTTCAATCAAAACAGCTCATTAAAAAATTGGCGCATCGTTGACGATGTCGTCATGGGGGGACGATCAGCAGGTAATTTTGAAATAAATGATTCCGGCCATGGTGAATTTTCCGGCATGGTTTCGCTTGAAAATAATGGCGGATTTTCTTCTGTACGCTATCGTTTTGAAACAATGAATGTATCTGACTACAGTAAAATTACATTGCGATTAAAAGGGGATGGCAAGCGTTACCAATTCAGGGTAAAATCAAACCAAAATGAACGACAGTCGTATGTTGCCTATTTCGAAACATCGGGAGATTGGCAAACGATTGAAATCATGCTTGATGACATGTATCCCAGCTGGAGAGGCATGACACTGGATATGCCAAACTTTCCTGGTAATACAATTGAAGAATTGGCCTTCCTGGTGAGTAATAATAAGGCAGAAAATTTCAAATTGGAGATCGATCGCATCAGTTTGCAATAATTTTAAATTAGTAAATTGTTTTTTGTAATATTGTTCAAACCGTCTGTTACAAATCAAACAATTGAAACCAATAACATTATTCAACATCGACAGAGGTGAGTGGATACTGATTTTCGTTTTTGCTTTTTTAAAATTACTGATCCACTTTTTCACCTACGACAATTTTGAACTCCACCGCGATGCCTACCTTTATTATGCGCAGAGCGAACACCTGGCCTGGGGTTATGTAGCCGTCCCGCCCACCATTGCCGTAATTGGAAAATTAGCAACATTCATTTTCGGCAACACAGTTTTTGGGCTTCGTTTCTTCCCGGCTTTGATCGGTGCAGTCAACATCGATAATCATTGGTCTGGCTGTAAAAGAACTGGGTGGTAAAAAAATCGCCATCATTCTGGCAAGTTTTGCCTACCTGCTTTCTCCTTCTTATCTGCATGTCAATGCACTTTTTCAACCCGTGGCCTTCAATCATTTTTACTGGTTGCTTTCGGGCTACCTTATCCTAGTCATGATCAGGCGAAACAATCCCAAAATATGGATTTGGATTGGTTTGGTTTTCGGACTTGCTTTTTTAAACAAATACTCCATTGTATTCCTCATTGTTTCATTTGCTTTATCATTATTGATCTCGAAGCATCGTCATCTCTATGCATCTAAGTTTTTTGGTTTTGGTTTGATAATAGGATTTGTCATCATTCTGCCAAACCTTTTGTGGCAATACAACCACAACTGGCCGGTGTTGATGCATATGGCCGAATTACGCGAAACCCAACTGGTGCATGTGCAGTATTCCGATTTTCTTTTCAATCAAATCCTGATGAATGCCCAGGCCCTGCTGATCTGGTTGGGTGCGCTGCTGGTTTTGTTGTTTTATAAAAAAGAGAAACAATTCAGGCTGTTTGGGCTGATGTACTTGTTTGTGATACTATTGTTGTTGCTCGGAAGTGGCAAATCCTATTATACACTGGGTATTTACCCGATACTGTTTGTGTTTGGTGCTTACTTTGCAGAAAAGTATATCACGAAATTCCTTATACCGATCACTGTATTTGCAGTACTCTCCATGTTTTTTGCCCTATATGTTTCACTATCGTTTGATGGCATACCGATCACCACTTTTGAGAAAGCATTGAAAAAAGATGCTTTTCGTTGGGAAGATGGCCAATACCATGACCTGCCGCAGGACATGGCCGACATGACCGGCTGGAAGGAGATTGGAGAAACGGTTACTGACATTTACAATGGCCTTGATCCAGCAGAAAAGGATAACTGTGCAGTTTTTTGCTACCATTACGGGCAGGCCGGTGCAGTAATGTTTTATGGTAAGAAAGTGGATATCCCGCAACCAATTTCCTATAACGGGAGTTTTGTATTCTGGTCACCGGATCAGCTTGATAAAGATTTTGTCATCCTGGTACATTTCGATGATGACAATCCCGGTGAAAACCCTGACGAAATGATAAACAGTTGGTTTGAAAAAGTGGAACTTAAGAAAACCATCAAACAACCCCTGGTTCAGGGAAAACGGAACCCGGATTTATCTCTGCTATAAGCCTACCAGGGAAACCAAACAACGCTATCAAACCGAAATGGGCGAACTTAAAAATATGTATCGCCGATCCAATTAAATCAGCAATCGAAAAAATGAAAATAGGATTAAACAAAAACACCAGGGTATACAGGATCGGATTTATGTTCGTCTTAATGTTATATACAGGCTTACTAATGTCGCAGGAACAACTGCTGATCAATGCATACAGTCGGCCGGCACTCATTCTGGATGGCGATTGGAATTACATCGTTGACCCTTACGAAAACGGCTTCTATAATTACCGCCTTGATCCTTTTGAAAACCATGAAAATCCAGGCAATGGCGCTTATTTCACCAATGCAAAACCTGCTGATAAATCTGATTTGGTAGAATACGATTTTGACAAGTCTGACATCATCCGTGTTCCGGGAGACTGGAATACGCAAAAGGAAAAACTCTTTTATTATGAGGGAACAGTATGGTATAAGCGGTCGTTTGATTTTGTAAACTCAGAAAACCAGCGAACTTTTATTTATTTTGAAGCAGTGAACTACCAGGCCGATGTGTATTTGAATGGCAAAAAACTTGGCAAACATATCGGTGGTTTTACCCCGTTTAATTTCGAGGTGACCGATTTGCTGAAAAAGAAAGATAATTTCCTGATCGTAAAAGTGGATAACAAACGCCTCAAAGATGGTGTACCTACCCTAAATACAGATTGGTGGAATTACGGGGGTATAACCCGAAGCGTAAAACTTATTTCTACGCCTGTTACTTTTATTCAGGACTATTTCATCCAGCTTGATCAAGAAGACAACCAAAAGATAGTTGTCGAAATACAACTCAACGGGCCTGATGTCAAAAACAAAAAAGTAGAAATCAATATCCCTGAACTTCAGATTGGGAAAGAGATTAGTTAACGGATGAAAATGGTGTGGCTTATGCAGAAATCAGATCGAAGAAAATCAAATACTGGTCACCCGGAAATCCAATCTTATATGATGTTATGCTCAAAACAGAAGAAGACGAAATAACGGATGAAATCGGTTTTCGAACCATTGATACCAAAGGACGTCACATTTTACTCAACGATGAAAGGGTTTTTCTGAAAGGCATCTGCATTCATGAAGAAAGCCCTTATGGCGACGGCAGGGCCAATTCACTTGATGATGCGGTTAAATTGCTTGGCTGGGCAAAAGAGTTGGGGTGTAACTATGTGCGGCTTGCCCACTATCCACACAACGAATACATGCTAAGGATGGCGGACGAAATGGGTATGATGGTGTGGGAGGAAATACCGGTTTACTGGACCATTTCATGGGAAAATGAAGCCACCTACCAAAATGCCGAAAACCAGCTGGCGGAAGCCATCAACAGGGACAAGAACAGGGCATCGATCATTATCTGGTCAATGGCCAATGAAACACCCAACAGTGAAGCAAGAAACCTGTTCCTTGGCAGGCTTGCTAGTAAAACACGGCAATTAGATCCGAGCCGCTTAATCAGTGCGGCGCTTGAGCAAAGTGATTACCTGGGCAATCCAGCCATCAAAACGATCAATGATCCATTTGCCGAGGTAGTGGATGTGCTTAGTTTCAACCAGTATATCGGGTGGTATGTTGGATTACCCGACAAATGCTCCCAAATTAGCTGGAACATCACACAGGAAAAACCGGTCCTGATCTCAGAATTTGGTGCCGGGGCAAAATATGGTATGCATGGCGATTCGCTGACCAGATGGACAGAAGAATACCAGGATTATCTTTACATTGAAACACTGAAAATGATCGACAAAATACCACAAATACAAGGCTTCTCGCCCTGGATACTCGTTGATTTCAGATCACCGCGCCGACCGCTTCCGGAAATACAGGATGGTTGGAACAGGAAAGGCCTGATCTCAGAAAAGGGAGAAAAGAAAAAGGCATTTTTCACCCTTCAGAAATATTATTTAAACAAACAGATTTCGGAATAAAGAAAATTCTTAAAGTTGACTATCTCCGTGGCAGAGCCAAGGAGTATTACGCCAACTTTATTTCGACAAAAAAGCCGAAAATCGAATTTTCTCTATTTCACCTCTCTGTCAGTCCTTCGACTGACATCTCCCCTGAAATTCAGGGGAGAATATATGGAACCCCGAGGCAAAGCCTCGAGGAATTATAGGATTAAAACCAACAGCAGCCGCTGACTATTTACCCGCCCTATTTGAAAAGGTGGCATTAAAAGCAACCATCGCTAATCCGTATTTCCGGGAAAACGGGACCCGTATTTACCTCTGCTCCTATCCGAATGAAGCAGGCAAACAAAGATATCAAACAGAGATGGGGAAAATGAAACAACGGTATATGCGATAATTAACAAAAGACAGTGGTTTCTTTACCTCTGATTTAAACATTACTTTTTTTTCGTAATATTGTATCATACCAAAATCAAAACGAATTCATCAACTCAATAAAAATAACCAGGTTAACTGAATGGTTATTAAATAGAATCAAATGGATTATAAGCAACTAGTCCAACTTTTCGAACAAACAAATGAACAACTTTTGGTTCAGGCAGTTCGTACCGTAAACACCAGCTTAACAATACGGAACTGGCTATTTGGGTTCTACCTGGTTGAATATGAACAAAATGGCAACGACCGTGCGGAATATGGAGAAAAACTACTTGCAAAACTTTCAGATGAGATCAGCATTAAAGGTTTAACTGCACCCGAATTATCAAGATGCAGACAGTTTTATCAAACTTATCCTGAGATTTTTGGGACGCTGTCACATAAATTCAAAAGCATGATTCCAAAAGAAATTCTTGGGACGGCGTCACAAATTTGTTTACCTGGCGATTCTGCTCAAATAGTTGATCATGTTAAGAAACTTCTTTCCGGTATTCCCTATTCTCACTTCATCGAATTGATCAAAATTGATGCTCCTAGCAAAAGAAGGTACTATGAAATGCTTATCCTGAAGACAACACCCTCCGTCCGTGAATTAAGACGACAAATTACTTCACTCTCTTTCGAAAGGCTAGGCTTATCCAGCGATACAAAAGCGGCGTTTAAGGATTTGGAGAGCAAGGTAAAACCTGTTAAAACTACCGACATTGTTAAATCCCATTATATATTTGATTTCCTGAAAATAGGGCAACACCATGTGATAGAAGAGTCGAAACTGGAGCAAGCACTTATTGACCATCTACAAGAATTTATAATCGAATTGGGCAACGGCTTTTGTTTTGAATCGAGGCAAAAACGCATCCTTATTGGTGATGATTATTATTTTATCGACCTGGTATTTTACCACCGAATTTTAAAATGCCATGTGCTAATTGAATTGAAAGTGGATGAATTCAAACACTCAGGCATCGGGCAGTTGAATACCTATTTAAATTATTACAAAACCGAAATAAAACAAGAAAATGACAATCCACCAGTAGGCATATTACTGGTCACAGATAAGAATGACGCCCTTGTTCAGTATGCCACCGCCGGCATGAGTAACCGACTGTTCGTCTCAAAATACCTTGTAAAGTTGCCATCAAAAGAAAAGCTTGAGGCTTTTGTGAAGCAGGAACTGAAAAAATTATAATCCTTGCTAACCCATATTTCCGGGAAAACGGAACCCACATTTACCTCTGTTTCTACCCGAATAATGCAGCCAGACAAAGATATCAATCAGAGATGGGGGGAAGCTAAAGAAAGATAACGAAGATAAATTCCCGGATTTCAACATTTGTATTTCATATTTTTAATATTATATTTGTATTATATAAATATAAAATCAAAACAATGACCACTTTCACCAGTACTTTACCCGACGAACTGATGATCCGGCTTAACGAAATGGCTAAAAATCTGTCGATGCCAAAAAACAAGATCATCGAAAAAGCGCTCCAAATTTACCTTGACCAACTGACCCGTGCCGAATATGTAAAGTCATATAAACAGGCCGGAACTGACATCAACATCCTCGAAATGGCAGAAGAGGGAATGGAGGACTACTTTAAACAGCTCGATTGATGAAACAACGCGAAATCTGGTATGCCGACCTCAACCCGGTAAAAGGGAGCGAACAAAAAGGCTACCGTCCGGTAGTCATCATAAGTGGCGATGTGGTGAATACCCACCTTCAAATTGTTATTGCCTGCCCGTTAACAAGCAAAATTAAAAACTATAAAGGGAATATTGTATTGGAACCCACAGCAATCAATGGTTTATCGAAACCATCCGAAATCATGATTTTTCATATCCGTTCCATTTCCAAAGACCGGCTTGTGCAATGCATTGGCAGCATAACTTCAGAGGAATTGTCTACCCTTAAAAAAGGGCTTGGGGATATTTTGAGGTATTGAAATACTTAAGAACCTGAGTTCGAAATAAGAACTGCTGTAACTAACTGAAAAGCCGAACATAAAATATTTTCTTGAAAATGGAGTGTTGGAGTTTTGGAGTAAAAACGCTGTAATTTTTTCGATTACTCCACTCCTCCAGTCCTCCAAAAATCAGCCATGTTTTTAATAGCTTACATAGCTATAATTTAGCATGTTCCTTATACGGAACTGACGTTAAGGCGTAAACTCAGCCAGTATTCTGAAAGTTTCCGGCTTCAGGGTATCTTCCGCTACAGCTTTCTTGCCTTCGGCTGAACTCATAAAATCGTCAAACTTTTTCATATCCGGCACTTCCAAAATTACACCTGTCATATTATGGTTCGATGCATCCCTGAAAGTACGGGCTTTCACACCAATTTTTGCAAACATTTCGTGCCTGCTTCCGGGACCTTTTTTCCAGGCTGCTGCCCATTTGTTACCGTCTTCCGCCTCGTGAGAAACTATTAAAGTTGTCATTTGTTAGGTTTTAGTTAAAGAATTGAATTTATAATCATTTAGAAAAGCGTCTTGCACGACTCATTGCAATACTTTACAAAAATACCCTCCAATTTATCTAATGATGTTAACGAAGTGTTAAATCATTCCGGGTTGCAGTTAAGAAATGTTAAGTGAGCATTAAAAGTCAATCTGAGCTTATTTCGGGTTCCATTTCAATGCCCAATTATCTCTTTTTAATCAAGCAGCAACAACCCCTATTTTCTTACATTTGTGGTAATGGCAGACGTGCACTAAACAGGAAGTAAGAAGTTATAACATGAGTCGAATCAGGAGTAAGGATATCGAAGCCTAAAATGATTTTGTGGAAAAAAACACTAAATCCAATTTGACTTTAATGCTAGCGTAACAAAAAGCTAAACTCGTAACTAAATGAAAAGAAATCTTTGGACAAAGGAAGAGTTAATTTTGGCACTGAACTTATACTTGAAAATTCCCTTTGGAAAAATACATCATGGAAATCCCAAAATCATCCATTTAGCAAATCTCATTGGCCGGTCAGCCAATTCGGTTTCTATGCGGCTCAGCAACTTTGCAAGTGTAGATCCTTATCACCAGCAGCGAGGTGTAAAAGGCCTTGTTGGTGGAATCCGACAAGTCGAACCAATCTGGAACGAATTTATTAACAATAAAGAAGATCTCCTCTATGAAAGTGAACGAATTTTAGCTGAGCTCGAAAAACAAACATTAGAAAACAAATTTGCTCAAGTGCTTAAAGGAATGGAAAATTTAAAGGGTGAAACTAAAATTCGAGAAGTAAAAACCAGAGTTAATCAAAATACTTTCCGACAGATTGTTCTTGCAAATTATTCTTGCAAATGTGCCATCACAGGTATTGATATTCCTGATTTACTTATCGCTAGTCACATTATTCCATGGTCAACTAACGAACATGAGCGACTTAATCCTGAAAATGGAATTTGCCTCTCCCCATTATACGACAAAGCATTTGATAAAGGTCTGATAGGGATTGATAATAATTACAAAATAATCCTATCCTTAGAAATCAAAGACAGAACAACCAAAGTTTTTTATCACGACTATTTCGGAATGATAGAAGGGAAAAATATTCAATTACCTCAGAAGTATTTTCCAAAGAAAGAGTTTTTGAAGTGGCATATAGATAACATATTTAATAATTAAACTTCCCCTCTTAGCGTAGTTTGTTGCTATGCTGCAACATTCTCCAACCAAAAAACCTGGATTCCTCCCACTTCCTCTTTTCCAATTTTGCGTCTTTACACAAGAAATCTTAAAAAAATCCCTATCCTTTTGAACAATTAAATACAAATGCGTGTTTAAGTTATTGCTGCAAAGGGCAGCGATCAACTTGTAGTTTTTGAACAAATCCGACAGCCATGAAAAATAATTTACCAAACCCCTTACCAAAACGAAAAATCTCCACTGGTGCTGGCTTTAACTGCGCCCGGTACAGCTGCCAAAAGCATCATTTCATTTACAATCACTTTTTGGTTGTTACTGCTTATGGCTTTCATGGCCAACGGACAAACGCTCACCTTGCTTTCACCCAATGGCGGTGAGGTATGGATGACCAATACAACGCAAACCGCAACCTGGGAATGGGACGGTGACGAATCCAACGTCTATTTGCAATATTCGCCCGACAACGGTTTGAATTGGTATTATCTGGGTGATGCTGCTGCCAAGTGCGGGAACCTTTGATTTTATAGCTGCTTTTTATGTGACCGAAACAACAAAAATCAGGGTGACTTCTTACGACAATGTAAACCGTCACCGATGAAAGCGACGACTACTTTTCAGTGATCGAAAACCCGGTTTATTTTTATACACCTACGCCCGGCGATGAGTTTTATCCCAACCAAACAGCACAACTGGCCTGGGACAGCTTTACCTTTTTTAATTGCAATGTGGATATCAGCACCGACGGTGGTGAAAACTGGACACAACTTGCAACCGATTGGCCATCGAATTCTTATGACTGGACAGTGCCCAATATTTATTCCGACCAATGTGTGCTGAAAATCAGTGATGTTAATGATACTTCCGTTTATGGTCTCAGCATCAATTTTTCCATAACCGAGCAACCAACAGCTACTTTCACCAGCCCGGCGGGTGGCGAAACCTGGACCTTTGGTGAGGATGCAAGCCTTAGCTGGACAGGGAACAATATTCCAGGCTATGTTTATTTTGATTACTCTGTCAATGGAGGACAAACCTGGGAATATTTGGGTTATTCGGTGAGTGAACCAACCGGAGGAAGTGTTGAGTTTGGTGTTCCGAGGGTGAACACAAGCGATGCCAAAATAAGGATGGTGAATTCCAGTTATAATTTGGTGATTGGAGAAACCGAAGACCCTTTTACGATTTATACACCTCCTATTATTATTTACTTTTCTGGATGATGAGCCCGAATATTACATCGGTAGCATGGCCCCTGTTTATTGGGTGGTGAATGGTGTTGATTTTGTAAATATTGAACTATCACGTGATGGTGGCGAAAATTGGGAAATGGTTGCCACCAACCTTGACGCTGACAGCTACTCATACACCTTGACAGTTAGCGGCAGCCCTTCCGACAACTGCCGGATAAAAATATCAGATGCCTCCGATGCATCTACATTCGACATCAGTGGAAACTTCAGTATCCTGGAAGCTCCTGTTATTTCACTCACCGAGCCCAACGGAAATGTTGTGTGGAAATCAAATAAAATTTATACCATCTCCTGGGTCTATGATAATCCTGAATCCTTTTGGGTAAATGCTGAATACAGTGTTGACGGTGGCACAACCTGGGGTTATATCGGATTTGGTTTGCCAGCACAGGGCAGCATCGATTGGAGTACCCCGGATGTTGAATCGGAGGAGTGTTTGATCAGGGTATTTGATTCAAACCTGCCTTTTGTGGCCGATACCAGCGATTTATTCGCCATCCGTGATTTCCCTGAAACACCCATCTGTATCGTTTCGGTGGACAGTGCCACCAACCAAAATGTGATTATCTGGGAAAAACCCGAAACCGATCAGATTCGAAATTATATCGTGTATAAAGAAACCGATCAGATGGATGTATTTGAAACCATAGGTACTGTAGCCTTCGACAGCCTGCCCTTTTTTGCAGATGTCAATTCCAATCCTGCCGTTAAATCATACAGGTATAAACTGGGGTTTGATGATTCGGAAGGCTATGTTTATCCCATGGGAGAACTTGCACCAAACCATTCACCTGACTATTAGTCAGGGTGTTGGCAACACATGGAACCTGAATTGGGGCGCTTACCTTGGTTTTGAAGTGGCCTCTTATAACATTTACCGGAGTGATAATGGTGCCGGCTATGAATTGATCGAAACGATTTCGTCCAGTTTCTTTTCCTATACCGATATTGATGCACCTGCTGGCGATGTGTATTATTTCATCGAGGTTGAAAAGGAAAATGGCTGTAACCTTGACACGAGAGAATACCAGGTGAGCAGCGCCATTTCAAATATCGTTACCAACAATTTCCTCAGTGTTGAATCTCTTGAAGAACCGCTGATCAGCAATATTTATCCGAACCCGGCAAGCCA
>CAVWXM010000035.1:0-16801 GCA_963759045.1 uncultured Bacteroidia bacterium | reverse complement strand
ACCAGAATAGGTTTTACCGAAGTATCCGGACTTACCGTAGAGCTACAAAACATCGATTACCGTGAGGGCAGTTCCCTCGAATATCAAGTAACAAAAATGCCCGGAATTCCGCAGTATTCCAATATTACATTGAAGCGTGGAATGTTCCAGGGTGACAATGAATTTTTTCAATGGCTCAATACCGTAAAACTTAACAACATTGAAAGACGTGATTTGACCATTACCTTGCTTAACGAAGAGCATGCGCCGGTTGTGTCGTGGAAAGTTAAAAACACCTATCCATGCAAAGTAGAGGGGCCATCTTTAAACTCAACAGGAAATGAAGTGGCCGTTGAGAGCATAGAATTGTGTCATGAAGGACTTACGATTGAATTTTCTTAATCTGTAAAAAAAGCACCTAAATAAATATGGCACTTTTCTATCCACCGGTAGGATTTCATTTCCTTGTGCGGTTCGAAGGGCTATTGTTAAAATACCCCGGAATCCCTGACATTGGTTTCCAATCGATTTCAGGAATCAATGCTGATATTGGCATCGAAGAATATCATGAAGGTGGTGAAAACCGTTTCAAACATAAATTGCCCAACCCGGTAAATTATCCCAACCTCGTTATGAAAAGGGGGATGCTGGTTGGATCACAACTGATGCAATGGTTTAAAGAATCAGTGGAAAGTTATTCGTTTGAAGCCAATGATATTACCGTCATATTGCTAAATGGAGATCACATACCGATTCAGGGCTGGAATTTTATAAAAGCCTGGCCTGTGAAATGGGACATCTCCGAATTTAATGCTGAGCAAGCCTCAATTGTAATTGAAAGCATTGAGTTTGCTTACCAGTATTTTAGAAGATTAGACGTCACTTCACTACTATAACGTAA
The DNA here is from genome assembly GCA_963759045.1 of uncultured Bacteroidia bacterium. GTDB lineage: Bacteria > Bacteroidota > Bacteroidia > Bacteroidales > F082 > JAADID01. The sequence goes on along the minus strand of CAVWXM010000035.1, from coordinate 15,921 downwards.
AAAAATGCCAATAGAAATCAGAGAACTGGTGATCAGAGCCACAGTAGACGAATCCAGAAAAACGGACGAGAAAAAAGATGTCGCTAATTCAAAAGTTGGTAATAAAAACTGTTGTGCTGACAATCTCGACATGATGATACAAATGATAAAAGATAAGAAAGAGCGCTAATGGGACTATTGAATCTTTTTGATGGACTGGCAGAGGTTGCTAAACTAACCATTACAGCTTATGAAGATGTAAACTACGAAAATGCAACCGGAGATACATTTACTGTAATGTATAATCCCAATACCTATAACAGGAGTTACAGCACGGTATGGGATAATCAGACACCAGAGGGTGGTACTGCCGATACACAGGCTTACCGCAGGCGCAGTTCCGATAATGTAAGTTTTGATTTTCTGTTCGACGGAACGGGTGTATCAGGAGTTGGCGGCACCTCAATCGACCTGAATCCGGAAGTAGGCGAAGTTGGATATGTGCAGGAACAGATAGATGCATTCCTCGAATTAACGCAGGGATTGAATAGTTCGACACACCAACCCAATTTTTTACAACTGAGCTGGGGTACATTTATTTTTAATGGCGTACTGTCAAATGCTACGGTAACCTATAAATTATTTCATTCATCAGGAGCCCCGCTGCGTGCAACGATTAATGCAACTTTTACACAAAATGTTTCCCGGACCGAGCAGGCCGCAGAGGCCAGAAGACAATCACCTGACCTCACCCATTTCAGGTTAGTGAAAGCGGGCGAAACACTTCCGCTAATTGCTAAAAAAGTTTATGGTGATTCGTTAATGTACCTCGAAATTGCCCGGATAAACAACATCAATAATTTCAGAAGACTAGAGGCTGGACAAAAACTTGTTTTACCACCAATCAATAAAAAAGAGAATGGCTGATTCAAGAATAATACCAACACAGGCAGAAACTGATCTGTCAACATTCACCATCCTGTCAAACGGACAAGAGGTAGGCGGAGAAATTGGCATTGAAAACATCATGGTCACCAAGTCAGTAAACCGCATTCCAACAGCCAGGATATTGCTGTTTGACGGTAGTGTTCCGGAAGAAAATTTTGAAGTCAGTGCCGGGGAATTATTCATACCGGGAAACGAAGTTGAGATCAAAGCCGGCTATCATGCTGACGAAGACACCATCTTCAAAGGAATTATAACCAAACATTCCATACAGGCCAGAAAAGGTAAACCAAGCTACCTGATCCTGGAAATGAAAGATGCCTCAGTTAAAATGACCATTGGGCGTAAAAACAAATATTTTGAAGAAGTTTCTGACAGTGACATTTTTGAGGAGATCATTGGGAAATACGGTCTTGAAGTTGATGTAGAAAGCACAACGATCACCCATGCAGAAATGATTCAGCATCATGTTACAGACTGGGATTTTATTGTAACCAGGGCGGAGGTAAACGGCAAATTGGTTTTGGTAGATGATGGAAAAATCACTATCAAAGCACCTGACCTATCCGTCGATCCAATTGTTGAACTCGCGTACGGCCAGAATGTTTTTGAGTTTGAGGCTGGAATGGATGCAAGGGACCAATATACTTCAGTAAAAAGCACAGCATGGGATATGGCAAACCAGGAGGTCGTTGAAAGTGAAGCCGCTGACCCGGGACTTACTGAACAGGGTAATTTTTCTGCTTCTGACCTGGCAAATGTCGCCGGGCCAGATGAACTTTTACTGCAGCACACCGGCAAAGTAGCTGATGATGAGCTTGCAAGCCTGGTCGGATGCTCAATTGCTCCGCAGCAGATTAGCGAAGATCAAGGGCAAAGTCAAAATACAGGGTTTCAGCGATATTAAACCAGGAAACCTTATTGAATTAAGTGGTTTTGGAGAAAGATTCAACGGGGTGGCTTTTGTTTCATCTATATCACACAGGGTAAACAGTCAATCGATTTGGCTTACAGATATCGAATTTGGCCTTGATAAAGACTGGTTTATCGATCAGTTTGACGACATTATGGATAAGCCTGCAGGCGGATTAATTCCTGCAGTTCATGGATTGCACATCGGCCTTGTTACCAATATCCACGAAGATCCTGATGGTGAAGACCGAATCAGGGTACGGATACCGATTATTGACAGTGAGAATGATGGAATCTGGGCCAGGATGTCAACACCAGAGGCTGGTGACACCCGTGGCTGGGTTTTCAGACCGGAAATAGGTGATGAAGTTGTTGTCGGATTTTTAAACGATGACCCCCGCGATCCGGTAATACTGGGCTCACTTTATAGCAGTGCTAAACCTTCACCAATAGCGGCTGAAGAAGATAATAACGAAAAAGGCATCACTACCCGTAGTGGTATGAAACTCGTTTTTGATGACGACAAAGTCAGTTTCACACTGGAAACACCCAACGGAAACTCCATTATCATTAGCGAAGATGAAGGTGCTATCAATATCGTTGACGAAAATGGCAACAAAGTTGACCTCACCGCTGACGGCATTACACTCGAAAGCGCTTCGGATTTTAACATCAAAGCTGCAGGAGATGTAAACATAGAAGGCATGAATATCAACATTAAATCGCAAGCACAATTCAAAGCCGAAGGCAGCGCTGGCGCCGAAATGTCAACGAGTGGGCAGGCAGTTGTAAAAGGATCAATAGTGATGATCAACTAACTACAGAGGAAGGAAGTACGGAATATCGGAATGATGAAGAAATAAATTGAAAAAATAAATGACAAGAATAAATAAATCTGAATAAAATGCCACCAGCAGCTAGATTAACTGATATGCATGTCTGCCCGATGCAAACGCCGGCTCCGGTTCCCATACCTCATGTGGGTGGACCAATTATAGGACCCGGGGAGCCAACCGTGTTGATTGGCGGACTACCTGCTGCAAAAGTTGGAGACAACCTGATCTGCGTTGGGCCTCCCGACACAATTGCAGCGGGATCAGCGACAGTAATGATCGGTGGTGCTCCGGCAGCACGGATGGGAGATACGACAGCTCATGGTGGCTCAATAATACTGGGAGAACCAACAGTTTTAATAGGATAAGAAATGGCAAAAATTAAAATTGAAGAAAATACCTTTTTTGGACGTGGGTGGTCTTTCCCACCTCAATTCTCGCGTGGAGAATACAGCGTGGATATGGTAGAAGACGAAGAGGATATTAAGCAAAGCCTGATGATTCTGCTTTCGACCATCAAAGGCGAACGAATAATGCAGCCTGATTACGGAGCCAATATGGAGGAATTGTTGTTTGAACCACTCACTGTTTCTTTGGCTAAAAGAATGAGTAACCACATTGAAAGGGCCATATTGTTTTTTGAACCACGGATCAAAACCAACGATGTGGATTTTGCCCTGGATACAGCAAATGGTCTTGTAGAAATCAAGATTGACTACACAATAATCGCAACCAACAACCGGCGAAACATCGTTTATCCATACTATCTAAATGAAGGTACTGATATTGCGCAATAATAAATGACTATGTCGATAAATTGTAATTCAAAAAATCCGTTGCAAAGAGATGGCACAAGCCAGGCACAAAGAACACTGAAAACTTTGTTACCAGGTTATGTTGCTGTGGATGAACGCAGCATCGATGACCTGAAGCAATTTGCGAAAGAATTTGCCAGGGAGATTTATTACTACAAGCTCGACAACACCACCGATCCTGATCCGCTAAAAAACAACTGGTTCGATTTTTTCAACAAAGATCTCGATCAGAAAAGCCAGTATAATTCGCCACATTTTGTATTGTTCATGGCTTTCTTGCAGTTGTTTAAATACGCCCAGAACGAGATTAATCTTATCACGAAAAAACACCTTGATTTTTATTATCGTGACGTGCTTCATCTAACGGAAAAACCAGCCGTTCCTGACCAGGTTTACCTGATATTCGAACTGGCAAAACACGTTACCACACATTTACTGAAAAAAGATACCGAATTTAAAGCCGGAAAAGATGCATTGGGGAATAATGTTGCCTACAAACTTGAAAACGATGCTTCACTGAATATTGCTACCATCGAATCGCTTAAAGCAGTTTTCACCAATAAACACGACATTAATAAGAAGCTTATTCCCTATCCAAAGAACAATTACAGACTGTATGTTTCTCCAACAGCTAATTCTGAAGACGGAGCCGGTGCAGAAATCACCAATGATGATAAAAGCTGGCGGACTTTCGGTGGTATTAAATTTCCAAATATCAGCGCCGGAACAGTTTCTGCCACTATTGCCGACCGTGAACAGGCTGAAATTGGTTTTGCTTTTGCATCACCAAATCTTTTTCTTGCAGAAGGCGAGCGCGTCGTCACTATCTACCTGAATTTGTCGAGTCCCTCATCTCTCCTTTCAGGTCTATCAGATGGATTGATGTATGATGCTTTCAGGCTGAAATTCAGCGGGGAAGAAAAGTGGATTGAGCCCATTTGGGAGGATACCATCAGTACTTCATCAGGAGATGTTGACTCGGTGATTGTTGCACGTATCCTTGATTTTCTGAACAATGCAAAAACTGCTGCAGCGATTGCAGGGATTGAACCTGAGGTCGGACCTGTAAAAGATGATCCAAGCAAAGGCTATGGTGACCAAATCAAAGATTACGATATTGGACTGACTGTTGCAACCCGCATCCTTTCCGAACGCAACAAATTACCGAATAAGAAATTTACAAACCTCAACCAGGTTCGTGCCATAAAATATATCGGTCAGGATAAAATAGATGACCTGATCTACAGTTTTGGTGATCCGGTCCATAGTACCATAATTGATGTAGCCAACAACAGGATTATCATTAAGCGCACCATTACCCGTGACCAGGAGGCCATTGTTGCATATAGTGAGGACGTTTTGCTCGATCCTTTTAAAACCACATGGCCGGTCGTTAAAATATTGCTGAATACCAAAAGCAAAGCAAACCCATATATTTATGAGGCTTTAAAAGACCTGAAAATAGCCAGTGCTGATATTGTTGCCGATGTCCGCGAAATTAAAAACCTCATTATCCAAAACGATCAGTCGGTGCTCGATCCCGGAAAACCATTTCAGCCATTTGGAAACCGTCCATTAATAGGTTCAAATTTTTATATCGGTAGTTGGGAAATCTTCCAGAAAGCCTTGAGTGAACTTAAAATCAACATCAAATGGTTTGGCCTCCCTGATACTGGCTTTACGACTCATTATGCCAATTATCATCCAAACAGTCCACAGCGGTCAAATACATCATTTACTGCAAAAACAGGCCTGCTCGACAAAAAAGACTGGAAAGTAGTTGATGCCGATTCCAGCACACTTTTCTCGCAGGATGTAAGCAATAAATTGTTGGCTGATCATAGCATCGTATTCTCAAACAGTGATCCGGCAGGTGAACCGCCCACCACCCTTATCGGAAATATTGAGCGTGATGAAGAATTAAAAACATTCGTTGAATTTGATCAGAAGAGCCAAAAAGGATTTGTCAGGCTTTCGCTCCGAACAACTGACTTTGGCCATAAAGAATATGCTTCCTCCTATACAAAAGCCGTATTGGTAGCTTTGAATCCACCTGACGGTTCACCTCCTGATGAAGATTATACAGACAAACTCCCAAAAGAACCTTACACACCAGAAATCGAAGAAATTTCACTCAATTATATTTCTGCGGAAAAAATTGTTACAAAAAAACAATCCGACAAAGATTATAAAGATAGGATCGAACAGTTTTTCCATGTCCATCCAACCGGGGTAGGTGAAATTAAAACCACTACCTCAACAAATGAACTGTTCCCTCAATTCAAAAATGAAGGAGAACTTTATGTTGGAATAAAAGATCTAAAACCACCACAAAATCTCTCCATTTTGTTCCAGATTGCTGAGGGCACTTCTGACCCTGACCTCACCCCTCCTGATATTGAGTGGAGTTATCTTTCGGCTAATAACTGGGTGCCATTCCCAAAGCAAAATATATTATCCGATTCCACAAAAGGATTGATTACCACAGGCATTGTTCAGTTTGCATTTCCATCCGATGCCAAAAATGACAATACTGTCCTTACAAACGGGCTTTATTGGATTAAGGCTACTGCTGAAAAAGATTCATTCGGGATTCCCCAGTTAATCGCAGTAAAATGCCAGGCTGCCAAGGTTGTGTTTGATGATAACAACAATGATCCGGATTACCTGGGCAAACCTATGGCTGAAAAAACCATTGCCAAACTCAAGGTGGCCGATTCATCCATTAAAAAAATTGAACAACCATTTACCTCCTTTGGCGGAAAAGTGAAAGAAGAAAGCAATGCTTTTTATACCCGAATAAGTGAACGATTGAGGCATAAAAACAGGTCGATTACCATATGGGATTATGAACGTATTATTTTGCAGAACTTCCCTTCAGTTTACAAGGTAAAATGTCTGAATCACACATCATTTGAAGGCACCTATCCAAGCATTAATGAGGCAGCACCTGGTCATGTCAGCCTCATCATTGTATCCAACATTAGAAGCAGGAATGCGGTTGATCCATTGAAACCCAGAACAAGTCTTGTAACATTATTCGATATTGAAGCCTTTATCAGCGGCATCAGGTCGCCTTATATCAATGTGCATGTTTACAATCCGCTTTTTGAGGAAATCAGGGTAAAATTTAATGTTCAGTTCCACGACGGTATCGATAAAGGAATTTTCCAGACGAAATTGGAAGAATCCATAATTCAGCATTTATCACCATGGGCATTTGAAAGTGGTTCGGATATCGTATTCGGTGGAAAAATTCACAAATCGGTCATCCTGAACTTTGTGGAAGAACAAAGCTATGTTGACTATATCACCTGTTTCGAAATGTTCCATATCGTTCCCGATGACCCAACAAATGACCCCACAAAAGATGTTGACGAGGTTATTGCGTCTACTTCAGCATCAGTGCTGGGTTCGGCAGCCACGCATTCAATTACAGTTCTTGAAACAGCAGATGAATGTGCCTGCACAGATAATGAGATTAAAACAATTGAAATTGCTTCAACTGACGATTGTCCATGCGATTAAAATAATTATTGAATGTCAGAGTCAACCACCATATCAAAAAAAACACCGGAATCAAAAAGTCTGCAATATGATTTTTTGCGTGAAGAGGGCATCAAGTATATTCAACGCCTGGCAGGAAAAATATGGACAGATTACAATATCCATGACCCGGGCATTACTACGCTGGAAGCATTAAGTTATGCGATAACGGAGTTGGGATACCGTGCAAATTATCCTGTCCAGGATTTACTTTCACTTAACCCGGATGATCCAAATGCCACTGACATTAAAAACTTCTACACAGCACGTGAAATATTACCCAATGGCCCTGTAACCATTAATGATTACAGAAAACTGCTCATTGATGTTGATGTTCATGACCCTTTAGCGAAGGCTTGCGCGCATGTAGGCGTAAAAAATGCCTGGATTGAGCAATCAAAAGAAAATGAGATTCCGGTTTATGTGCATAAAAAAGAAAGTAAACTCAGTTACGAAACCTGATCCATTGTATGTTCCAACAACAGAAAACCCTTTGCAGCCACCTTTGGATATTGGCATTTTGTATGATATACTTTTAGAATTTGAAAAGTGTGAATCCTTTGGCGATCTGAATGAAAATTCAATTATCAGCGATCTGATCATAGAAGAACATTTACCCGATCCCAATGTGAACGGACTCAATATTAAAATCGCCATCGAATTCCCCAGGTGGGACAATGAAGATACAGATTGGGAGGATGTGATCAGCATCAAACTTAATGTGCACAACGTCAGAATCCAATTCTCGAACGTTCCTGATGGCTATGATTTTAGTTACGATTTGATCAATAATGTAGTTAAGCTTAATGGAACAATCACCACGGCATCCGATATTGTAGACATACCCGGATTGCTTGAGATTGAAAACCGGATCAACGATTTCATCTATTACGATACCGATAGCATACTTAACTTTTACCTGCAAAAAGTCAGTAAAATAGAGGAGATCGTCAAAGAGGTAAAAGCCAAATTGAATGCCAATCGCAACCTCTGCGAAGACTTCTACAAGCTAAATGCATTGAAGGTAGAAAAGATTGCTGTTTGTGCCGATATCGAACTCGACCAGGAAGCTGATGTTGAGGAGGTGCAGGCTGTTTTGTTCCATGAGATTGGCAAATTCCTCTCTCCTACCGTTCATTTCTACACACTGGACGAGATGCTGGACAAATGCAAAATACTGAATGAATTACCCGTTTTAGCGATTGACAAAGTAGCCAAATCGTTCACTGTTGGTGGCGAACTGCAGGAAACCCTTTTCGCCAAAGACATTTTGACAATTGCGGGCTCAAGAAGCAATGACGGAGATTTTACGATCAATTCACTTTCAGTCGATACCGATTCGAACCAGACAAAAATTTATGTTGAAGAGGATATTGCTTCCGATCTGCTTACAGCGGATGAAATATTGTCATTTATCATAACCGATGAAGAAAATTGTCTTACTGCTGATCAGATATTCGAAGGTCCGGCACTCGACCACGGATTTATTGATGACAAGGAGTTGGAACTTGCCGACAGGAAAAAATCCATCCATGTTTCCGATCTTATTCAGATCATTATGGATATACCCGGTGTTATTGCCGTTAAGTCTATCCAAATTGCCAACATACCACAAGATAATGAAGATGGGTCAATTAAATCAAAAAGTGTTAAATGGTGCCTGCAACTTGCATATGAACAAAATTATGTGCCGCGCTTAAGTAAACTCGATTCTAAAATAACTTTCTACAAGGAGCAATTGCCTTTCAGAGCATCTTCATCGGAAGTTGATTTACTGATCGAAGAATTGGAAAAAAATGAGCGTCCATCCAAATTGTTTGATCCGATACTCGATTTTGAAGTTCCAAAAGGTACTTACCGCAACCTGGAAAGCTATGAAAGTGTTCAAAATGAGTTTCCATTAACTTATGGTATCGGTGAAGAAGGTTTCCCGACGCAAGGCACTGATATCGATGCCAATACTTTACGCGCTGCCCAGGCAAGGCAATTCAAGGGTTATCTGATGATGTTCGACCAGTTGCTGGCCAATTATTTTTCACAGCTTGCCAATGTAAAAGACCTCTTTTCGATGAATGCCGAAAAAGATGAATTCGGCAACTACCTCATTGGCAGAACCTACTACACCCAACCATTATTCGATATTGTACCTGATGCAGAGGCACTTTATTTCGATAAAAATGGCCATGAAGTAACACTGAATAAAATAGCTGAAGATGAGACGCTTTTCCATAACCGGAAAAATAAATTCCTTGATCACCTGATCGGTCGGTTTGCTGAAAAATTTACTGACTACGCCTTACTTACGATAAAACTTTCAGGAAAGAAAAAAGGCCCGGCAGAACTTATCGAGGACAAACTTGCTTTTTTAAATGCCTATCCAAAAATCAGTTCAGCACGTGGCAAAGGATTTAACTATCAGGAACCATGTAAAATCTGGCATCCCGTTAATATTTCTGGGCTGAGGCAAAGGGCATCCTTCCTGGTTGGCATTGATGAATCTGAACCCAACAATCTGCACTTTGGTTCAAACTTTACGATTGTTCCTTTAGGTGATGGTTTTCAAATTAATGTATTCGACACCTCTGCAACCCTGATAATGAAAAGCTACGAGAATATATGATGAGGAAGAGGCAATGCTTGCATTGGAAAAACTGATCATCAACGGCAGTTGTAAAGACAACTACCAGAAGCTTACCGAAGATGGCACAAACTTTTATTTTACTTTGGATTGCGGACTTATCGAAGTGCTTGGCATTAGTGAGCGGGAAAACTATCCTGATGATCTTCCCGGTGGTGAACTTGATATCGACATTGATAAAATGATTGCCTTATGCAGGAATGAGTTTTTCAATAACCTTGAATCAAACCGCAACAACCTGGCATGTCCATTACTGAATTATATTGATTATACGATTGCCATTGACATGCTAGCTGATCCTCCTGCTGCCATCATCAGCTATAGTCTTTACGACAATCCACTTACTTATAACCCATCTGAAAAAATACTTACAGGTGAAGTGAAAGTAAGCGGCCAATCCAAATCTGAAGTTGATATTATTTCAGTTGACACAACAACCAATCTGATCGTAGTTGATGGCAACATCGCTGCAAAACTAAATGCCAGTGATGTATTGGTAATAGAAGGTTCGCAGGATAACGATGGAACTTATACCGTTGTTTCGGCAACAAATGTAGTCGGGAACACCGAGATCATCATAAACGAATCCATCCCAACGAATAATGTTCCACTAGGCGAATTGCTTTACAACAACGATTCTTCAGCCGACCTCTTATTAAAAGCAGATGATCAGTTAGATGCGATCCTCTGGCAACTGATCTACCAGGCATCAAATGCAGGCAGTTTTTACTTTAGCTCAGATAGTGGAGCATACCGCTTCAGAATAATTGGGCGTTCCGGAGAAGATATTGCTGAAAGTATTGAAGCCGACTTCAATGATTTATTGGCTGATGAAATCAACACTTTACCATCCGGCCAGGTTCATATTACCGATTCTACAAGCAATGATGGTGACTACACTGTTGTTAGTGCAGTTGCTACAGGAGCTGATGTGGAAGTAACGGTTGGCACTGCATTAGCTGCTGATCAGGCTGGCGGAAATGTAAACATCATTGAAACATTTGCCTTCACAAGCAACAATATTGAGAACGCCTTCAAAATAGCAGATGATCTGACAGGCATTTTGTTTGCCGGTGACCTGATCAATATATCAGGTTCAGACAGTGTTGATGGTGATTACACCATATTTTCCGTTGAATTTGATGGTTCAGAAACGGAGTTGATCGTTGAAGAAACGATACCAGCCATTGACAATACAGGCTCACTTTCGTATAGCAAATCGTTTACGATAACCCAGGTAATTGGTACCAAAGTCACCTTCAGTGGTGGATACGAAAACAAGACCGTTGAACTGTTTATTGAATTTATCAGGGATAAATTCTTCAGCCATGAAGGCTTGCATGTTGTGGAACACGTATTGCTTCGCCCCAAAATATTGGGTCCGCATTTTGTAGATGCGACCGCAGAAACGCTTGAGGAAGGACTGGCTAATAACGGATCATTATATTTTAATAAAACTTTACCAATATACTCAGCCAGCAGTTCAACAAATCGCTTCAGGGTGGATGGAAACATCAGTAGTGAACTTGATGTTTCTTCTTCAACTGATATTTCAAGCGAAATTTATGTGTCAGGAACAGGTGTAAACGATGGTTCTTATATTGTAAAAGGTGTTCAATATGATATTGCCACCGACCGGACCATTATTCGTACCAAAGAAGATATCCCGGCTGATATTCCTTTTTCTGATCCCATCGGTGATATTGCTTACTTCAAAGGAGCTGCCATCACTGCTGTTTCATCTTCTGCTATGTCGATTACCATTGCTGACCCTAAATCGCTGGAAATGGTGCCCGGAGAAATTGTTGAAATCAGGGGATCTACAGATGGCATAAACGATGGCCGGTTTACTGTTGAATCGGTTACTGACCTGGGCACCCATCAGGATGTGGTTATTAGCCAGATTGAATCAGAAATTGAAGACAAACTGCTCGATATCGTTGCTTGACGATGATGATTGCGATGCCTGTCAGATTCAGGACCCCTATACCTGCGTTGCAAGTGTTATTCTTCCTCACTGGCAGGGCCGTTTCGACAATATGGATTTCAGGCGGTTTTTCGAACGACAGATCAGGATGGAAGCACCGGCACATGTCTTCCTTAATATCTGCTGGATAAGTTGCGAACAGATGCATGAATTTGAAGAAAAATACAAAGCCTGGCTGATCGAAAATGCAAAAAAAATAAAAGACTTTGGCAAACTTTCTGCCAGACAAAATGAATTGGTCGGCATACTAAACCAACTCAGGAATGTTTACCCGTCGGGTACACTTCACGATTGCGAAGAAGATGAAACTTTGGAAAATGCGATCATACTCAACAACTCAGTTTTAGGAAATGATTAAAAATACAATACGATGAGCAATATTCTAAATACATACCCGGTATTTGAAAGCAACCAGGTTTTAACAAGTACCCAGCTCAACAAACTGGTAAATTACCTCGACCAGCAGAACCGGCTAACCAGGGCAAAATTAATCGGGATGGGCGTGGTTTGCGGATTGGAATTAAGCTACGATTCAACAGCAAACGAGCTGACAATTTCGAAGGGTACGGGCATTACTTCAGAAGGATACCTGATCAACCTTGGCGATTGTGTTACCGTGAAATACCGGCCGTATACACTCCCTCCGGGAACAATTTACGAACCTTTTGTCAATGCATCAAATGTGCAGGATGTTACCCTTTTCGAATTGCTTACGGATGATGCAGACGATGGACCGGATGTAAATTCGCTTGCAGATGAAACCTTCCTCACGGATAAGGTTGTTCTTTTGTTTATCGAGAGTTTTGACAAAGACCTTAAATCGTGCCTGGGAAAAAGTTGTGATGAATTGGGAAAAGAACGCATACTTACCATCAGGAAATTACTCATCAATACGGAAGACCTTGAAAAGGTATGGAACAGGACAAATACTGGCAAACTGGATGCAATGTTTTCTGAAAAATTTGATCTTCCAGTTGTTAATATGCCCCGGGTATTATTTGACCCTGCTAAAACGCATTCTACCAACTACACGCAGTTTTCGCAGCATTACGCGAACACCATGCTTACCGTATTTGACGATCTTTTCGATGCACTTATTGAAACCTATGATGTTTACCGGCCACTTTTTCTTGAGTCGTATGACGAACAAAATCCTTTTGAAGTTAACCCGCTAACTGATAAAATAAGCCTGCTTCAGAATTTCCTTGAGAATACGGATCCCTCGTTGAACGATTACCTGGGTATTCAGTATGTTTACGACTTATTTATTGATTTAATCCTTGCCTACAACGAATTCAGGGTCACTGCATTCGACCTGATGTCGGAATGTTCACCCGATATGACAAGATTTCCTAAACACCTTATGCTCGGAGAAGCCTTAAACCAGCCTATCTCGCTTTGTGAACAATCAGAGTACAGGCATTATTTTGTGCAGCCTCCCATTTATAATATGCAGAAGCTACTCATCCAAAATACAATAGCCCTGCATAACCGCATTGTTCTTATGCTCGAAAGTTTTGATCTGAATCGAATCAACGGTCTCACCGGCGAAGACGATGAGACGGGACTTCCGATCAGGATAACGCCCAGCCTTGAAAAAAGGACGCACTTAAGCCAGCGGTCGGTACCATGGTATTATGATGTAAACCAAATGAGCAGCTACAGCAGCCTTGGCAGGCTGAAAGATTACTGGAATTTTAATATTAGCCGAACCTGCCCATTAGAAGATGATGGCCTGGTATTGACTTACGATGATCAGTCGGATGACCAGTCCGTCGCAGTTACTAAGTTGTCCACCCCTTTATTTTATGATATCCAGGACTATTCATTTTTTCGAATTGAAGGATACATCAACAGAACCATAGACCAGGCTTTAAGTAGTATTCATGATCTGAAAAAACAGTTTAATCTGCCCTTCGATACCATTACGCTCCAACTCGATCCTGATGCCGGTTCAATCGACATTGATTATCGCTGTGGATTTGAGGATATTCAGGAAGAATATACCGCGATGCGTGCATCACTTTGTGGCATAATAAACGACCTTGAAGTATTATATGATTTCATAGAAAAAAATCAGGATTTGCTTTTTGACAATGATGAAGAAGGTGATGAAGATGAGGTTTTGGAACGGATCAAAGAATTGCTTGATTTGCTTTCAAACCTATGCAAAACAATGGCTGATTGTGTTCAGGACTTTGACTTTATCAATTTCCAGAATACATATAAAGAAACGTTGCAGTATATTATTGATTTCTTCTTTATCGAGATGAATTTACTCGATGAAATTGAGATCAATGAAGGTGACCAGGATGAGCAAATTCCATTGATCAACGGCTTGTTGCAAAGGATGTTTCCATTGGCTTTTAAAATTGTCGACATATTCTTTTTTACCAAATTCTTACGAATTTATCATTCTTTCAAGCGCAGAGAATTTTACCTGCGCAAAGAAACAGCTGTATTTTCAAGCTTTATAACCAAACATCCCGGAATTGACCACCAGGCCGGAGTCAGGAAGGGCGGCACTTTCATCATGATATACAATGATAATGAAGACAATAATGTTATTGGAGATTTCAACCTGCCCTACCTCTGCTGTGGATCAGAAAATTGTGTGCCCATGTGTGATGATGGTAGTTTCGATTTTGATGTACCTCCTTTTGCAAGGCCTGATTATGCAGTTACAACAATCAATCATGCTGTTGAGATTGATGTCATGATCAACGATTACCAGTTATATGGTGGCGATTATATCATAGAGTCTGAGAAAAACTCAGAATTTGGAGGAAAGATCACACAATCCGGCGATACTGGCCCATTGGTATTTAACCCAAAAAAGGAGTTTACAGGAGTAGATAATTTCAGCTATAAGCTGATCAACAAAAAAACAGGAAACCAGGATATAGCAGCGGTGAAAATTCTGGTTAAATTACCCGATGCTGAAACACAGGGTTGCTATACTATACAAATACTTGAATGCTGGGGTGAGGAAGCTGTTGTTGATACACTGGAAGAAAGAAAAATACAGGTTGGTCCTGATGATAATATTTACCAATTGCTTTTGGACGATTTGAGAAGAACAGCAGGCTTTACAGAAGATGAAATATTCTCAAGTGTATTGGAAGAGGAAGACAGGCGACGCCAATTATTGAACTGCATTGGGATTTCCAATAACGAAAACACAACCTATGACCAGTTAGGTCAGATGATACTGCAATACCAGAAAGACAATTGTCAGGGAGGATCCTCAGCTCCCTGTTATACACGCGCTATCCTTGAATGTTGGGGACGTAAAAGTGTATTGGAATTCTTGTCTTCTATTCCACTGGAACCCGGTGATAATCCTTTTGACACCCTGCTCAATTATCTGAGAAACAACAGGGGATTTTCAAATAATGAAATCGACTTTTTGCTTGAGGTACAATCAATGTTCAAGCTACTTAGTTGTATATTTCCTGATTTATCCGATGATATGAGTAACGATCAGATGCGGCAAACCATGTTGGAATACCAGGCTGCTAATTGTGGTGAACAACCAAGCCAACCAGGGCTTAATATTAACACCCGACTAATAACGGTTGATGACATGCAAAAAGTCCTGATTGCCCGTGGAATTAGAACCAGTAGCACGGAAGGAAGGAAGAAAACAGAGAAAGCACTGGAAAATAGTCCTGGAGGCAATACTTTGACTTCTGATGAAATGTTTTTAATATCGAGAAATAGCCTGACAACCATACTTGATAATAAGAAGATCAAACATACAAGACGTGATACAAAATCAGTATTGATCAATAAATTGTTATAAATATCTATTCCCTGATGAAAGAGCAAGGACATATTATTGGCAGAGAAGTTTTGGAATTAACCGTTCCCGATCGTGCCAATGCTATGTCCGTTCAAAACAGGGTATCTGAAATAGTCAGGCAAAAGTTAAATCCAGCACTCGACCAGATTTTTTCGAAAATATCTGAAAATGGACACACGCTTACGTAAGTGGAGTGCGGTTACCGTGTAAGTGGAGTGCGGTGAGTGCGGTGAGTGCAGTAAGTGGAGTGCGGTTACCGTGTAAGTGGAGTGCGGTGAGTGCAGTGAGTGCCGGTGAGTGCAGTAAGTGGAGTGCGGTGAGTGCGGTGAGTGCAGTAAGTGGAGTGCGGTTACCGTGTAAGTGGAGTGCGGTGAGTGCGGTGAGTGCAGTAAGTGGAGTGCGGTGAGTGCGGTGAGTGCAGTAAGTGGAGTGCCGATACCGTGTAAGTGGAGTGCGGTGAG
>CAVWXM010000034.1:0-118775 GCA_963759045.1 uncultured Bacteroidia bacterium | reverse complement strand
TTTGTTTAAATAAGAAATATATACACTTATCGAGGATTATGATGTGGTGAGTTATATATTTTAAAAGTTAGCATCAGATAAAAATATAAATAAACGTTTAAGTAGTAGAAAAGTAAAGAAATGTATGCAGAAAGAGATACTTTTCAGTTTAGGAATAAAATATTTAAATTAATTCTAAACCAGGGTGTATTTAACAATTCGAAGACTAAATCAATTTTGAGTTCTGAAACATTACTAATTTTGTAAAACATGATGAGATGGCTTTGTTACTTATAACAAAATATTAATCAATGAAAAAAAATGCTATCATTCTGTTCATATTATTAATGAATGTATTTTACGTTTATCCTCAGTTAATAGATAGCACAAAGCATATAATTTCAGATCATCTATCAGCACTTCTAAATATTGAGGTTGCTGATTTAAACAATAATGGTTCCACAGATATACTTGTCACTTCAGGAACACACAAATTGTTATTATTTGAAAATCTCGACAATAATGGATTTCTTCCACAACAAATTGATGAATATATACCTAATTCATTTCATTTATCGGATATGGACAATGATCAGGATGAGGATATTGTTGGTTATATTGGAGATGAAATAGTTGTTTATTACAACAATGGAAAGGGACAATTTGAAAAAGAGTTATACCCAACTGATGAAAATATAAATTTAGTAGCAATTGGCGATATAAATTCAGATTGTTTTAATGATATTATTTTTATAACTCATGATGGATATCTATATATGCTAACAAGCGATTATCCGAATAATAATCAGAAAAAAACGCCATTTTTTAAAAAAATAATGCTAAAAAAAATGGATTTTACGCTAAAAAGTAGTTCATCAGAAAATCTGTTAAGAATTGCTGATATTAACAATGATGGATTGAATGATGTTGTAATAGCATACCAAAACTATTTTTACTTTCTTGAAAATAAGGGTGAAGGTGATTTTGAAGATAATTCTTTTAATTTCCAGAAATTCATCAAATCATTTGAAATATGTGATTACAATTTTGATGGTTATAAAGACATATTAATTCAAAATGGAAGCACTGGTGGAGGCCTGTATCTGTATGTTAATAATAACAACACATTCAATTATTCTATAGTCCTGCCAGATTCATTTGGAATTGAATCGTTTGAGCTTAATGATGTTGACAAAGATGGATTTGCAGATGTATTGTTCATTGAACCTCATAAAATTGGCTGGTACAAAATGTCTGAGAATTTTTCAATGGAATATAGAGAAGTCATTTACGAAGATGCTGATTATCTAATTTATCATTTCGCTTGTTTAGATGTTGATACTGATGGATACAAAGACCTGGTTTGTTTTAATAATGAATCATATAAAATATTTAAAAACAAAGAAGGTATAGAATTTGAGCTATCTCTGACAAGACTGGATATGGCAAGAATATCAGATTATTGTATCGGTGATTTTAATGGTGATAAATATCTTGATATAGTCGCATCATTTGCTCCAAATCTCAATTTCCATAATCAGGGTCCTGATGGAATATTTCTGTTTAGTAACCATCATGGCAATGGCTTCGAGAATCCTGTTAAAGTGTCAGACTTATTGAGTGACAGGGTAATTGCAGGCGATATTAACCTGGATGGGTGTATGGATTTTGTGAATATAAGTAAGGATAATGTAGAAAATAAATATTTCTTTCGGTGGTTTGAAAACGATTCAATCGCAAACTTTAGCAGTCATTATATTAGTTCGGCTTTTGATAAATGGATGTCAGATTATACTCTTGTAGATTTTGATTTCGATGGTTATTTGGATATTGTTGGATTTGCACATGCTTACGATAATTATTTGTTTTGGATTCGTAACAAAGAAGGAAAAGGGTTTGAGAAAAAAGAAATATTGTATACTGGACATTTACAGCAACTTTCGCATTTTGACGTTGCAGATATAACACAAAATGGGTTTCTGGATTTAATTGTATGGAATAATTATGATGATCTTTATTTGTTGAAAAATACAGATGGTACTTCATTTATAATTGAAACGATTGATTCAGAAAGGGATTTCAACGATTTTTTCTTATCTGATCTGGATAATGATGGAAAAAAAGATATTGTCGTTAATATTGCTGAAGCAGAAGATCATAATATAACAGGATGGTATAAAAACAAAGGTGGTGGAAATTATAGTGATCTAATCAAAATAGACATCGTCAAAAACAATGTATACTCATCTGCACAAACTTTATCAGTTGACTTTGATAATGACGGTATTGAAGACCTCGTTTCTAAAACTATTGATTCGATTCGATATTATTCTAATGATGGATCAGGAAATTTTACTAAAAAGAGTTCGCCGCTAATAGATTCGGATATAAAAATTACTTCATTTAATGATTTGGACAATGATCAGGATCAGGATATGTTATTCGTTAAATTGAACCCATATTCTACTTTACCTGATAGGTTATGTTGGTATGAAAATCAACAAAATACGAAAACGGAAAACTATATTGGAATTTGTGAAGGAGACAGTATTTATTTTAATGGGAACTGGATTAGTAAACCGGGGAGTTACAATATGCATTTCAACTCACAGCATGGGGGGGATAGTGTATTCACTTTACAAGTTGAAGTATTTCAAAATCCAATTCAATCATTTGATATTGTTGGCCCCCAAACTGCTGAACAGTATAAAGATATTGACTACCTCATAACTTCTGAAAACGAGTCCGTAACATATAATTGGGAGGTTGAAAATGGGTTAATTAAATCAATATTTAAGCAAACCAATGCAACAATTAATTGGCGAAATGCTGGTAAAGGGCTGGCAACAGTATGGGCCATAGATCGAAAAACCAAATGTTTTATGTCTAATACCATTGATGTTATTATTGATGACTTTTCAGATAATAACTTTTATATTTATCCAAATCCTGCAAATAGTACAATTTATATGCCCGCTATAAGTGATTCAATTTATGCTGAGTTTTATAATTTAAATGGAATATTAGTAAAAGTAACTTCTGAATCAGTTGTGGATATAAGCCTGCTTTCAAAAGGATTATACATTATAAAAATGTTCAATCCTGATGGTAAACTTCTTGCAATTAATAAAATTGTACTTCAATGATAATGGAGATGTATTAAATTAATTACAGCTTATTTTACATTAATTGAGAAAAAGTTTAAAAATAAACCAACAATTATTTAAATAATTGCGAACCCCGGTAGATTATTTCTAGCGGGGTTTTGAGTAAAATTCAAAAATTTCTTACAAGTTATTTTGTATTAAAAGAAAAAAAGCTATTTTTGCACACCCAAATTTAAGAGGAAAATACAATGCCAAAAAGAACGTTTCAACCATCGAATAGAAAAAGAAAGAACAAACATGGCTTCCGCGAAAGGATGTCAACTGTTAACGGCCGTAAAGTGTTGAAAAGAAGAAGGTCAAAAGGAAGAAAAAGATTAAGCGTTTCTGACGAAATGAGGTAAACGCTATATAATAGCTTAAAAAACTTGTTCAGGGGAGGTATGCAAATACCTCCTTTTTTTGTTTCCCCTCAGCTATTTGCAAGAAAAACAATAAATTCGCAGGGTTTATCAAATTTGTACGATAGATGGATATATTACTTGGAATCATACTCTTTTTTGTACTGCTTTACTATGCACTGAAACTATTTTTAAGATATGGATTGCCATGGCTGATCGGCCGGTTTATGCGAAATCAGCAAAATAAATACCAGCAGCAACAAGGTTTTAACCAAAACAATAAGGAAGGGGAAATCAGGGTGAAAAGGGATAAAAGAAAAAAAGATAAAGATGATGGTGATTTCGGTGAATATGTGGATTATGAGGATGTTAAAGAGTAATCAGTTTTAATATATGTAGTATTTTTCTTTGTAAAGCTTTGCGCTTCTTTGCGGTATTTTTACCATTTGCATTCTTTTGGTAAGTATAATAACTATTTCACAGAGAATCACAGAGAAGACACAGAGTAACACAGAGGCTTATCAAAGTTTATTTCTTCTTAGAATAGTAAATAAAGAAATATAGATGAATAAAGAGACAATTAAAAAATTATTACCCTACCTGGTTGCAATACGTTGTATTTGTGGCCATAACAATGGTTTATTTTTCTCCACTTCTCGAAGGTAAAAAACTCGACCAGCACGACATCAAGATGTTTAAAGGTATGTCGAAAGAAATTGTGGATTTCAGGGAACAAACCGGGGAAGAAGCATTGTGGACGAATTCAATGTTTGGTGGTATGCCTGCCTGGCAGATTTCGGTGAAATACAACGGCAACCTCATGCGCTTCTTCGATAAAGTATTTACACTTTGGTTGCCTTATCCTGCAAGTTATGTATTTCTGTATTTTCTAGGATTTTTTGTTCTGATGCTGGTTTTACGAATAAATCCCTGGGTGGCACTCGGAGGATCGATTGCTTTTGCCATGTCATCCTATTTTTTCATCATACTTGGTGCAGGGCACACATCCAAAGCACATGCAATAGGTTATATGGCACCGGTGCTGGCAGGAATTATATTGACCTATCGCGGGAAATACTGGCAGGGTGCGTTATTAACCGCTCTTGCGTTGGCAATGGAAATAAAAGCCGGGCATCTACAGATTACCTACTACCTATTACTAATTGTTCTGGTATATGGTATTTATGAGTTATTCAGTTCCATTAAGAAAAAACAAATCCCACATTTTTTTAAAGCGACAGGTTTTTTAGTGGTAGCAGCACTATTAGCGATTTTAACACACTCAACCAATCTTTGGTCAACGTATGAATATGGACAGGATACCATGCGTGGTAAACCTGAATTAACCAAAAACCAGACGAATAAATCAAGTGGATTGGACAAGGATTATATCACACATTGGAGCTATGGTATTGGCGAAACGTGGTCCTTCATTATTCCAAATGCAAAAGGGGGCGCTTCTGCCCAAATTGGAAAAAACAAGGCAATTGATAAAGCCAACCGGGCTTATCGTGATGCCGTATCACAACAAAATGCATATTGGGGTGATCAGCCAGGAACATCAGGACCTGTTTATGTAGGAGTGATAGTAGTATTCCTGTTTATACTTGGTATGTTCATATTGGAGGATAAGCTAAAATGGGTGCTGTTCACTGTCACAGTTTTATCCATATTACTGGCATGGGGTAAAAATTTTATGCCTTTCACCGACTTGTTTATTGATTATTTCCCCGGCTATAATAAATTCCGGGCTGTAACAATGACACTTGTAATTGCCGAGTTGGCAATCCCGATATTGGCATTTATGGCACTGAATAAAATTGTACAAGAAGCAGGAATTATCAAAAAGAATTTAAATGCATTTTATATTTCATTGGGACTAACCGCCGGGATTATTTTGTTGTTCGTTATGTTGCCAACCACCTTTTTTAATTTTTTCAGTCAATACGAAGATGAACAATTCAGGCAACTCCAGCAATCTGCTGATGGGGCTCAAATTCTCGCATTTACTGAAAGCCTGGAAGCTGTGCGTGTAGCTATTTTCAGGACCGATGCATTGAGAAGTCTGCTTTTTGTGGTATTGGGTGCTGGATTAGTTTTGGCTTTTGGGCTCGGTAAATTGAATAAAGTTTGGCTTATTGCCGGAATTTCATTGCTGGTGCTGATTGATATGTTTGGCGTAAACAAAAGATACCTGGATAACGATAATTTTATCAGGGCAAAACAATACGAACAACCTTTTGTAGCCTCGAGGGCAAACCAGGATATTTTGAAAGATGCTGATCCTAATTTCAGGGTACTTGATATTACTCAGAGCACCTTTAATGATGCGAGCTGTTCTTATTTTCATAAATCAATTGGTGGTTACCATGGCGCAAAATTGCAACGTTACCAGGATTTGATAGATGAAAGCATTAATCCTGAAATTATGGATCTGGTTGATAGACTGCCCGGAAGAAATACCCAGCAACAAATTGATCAGATATTGGGCGAGCAGCAAGTGTTAAATATGCTGAATACCAAATATATCATTCTCAGACCAGAAATGGTTCCATTACCAAATTCATCGGCTTTCGGCAATGCGTGGTTTGCACAAAGTTTTAAATCAGCTAAAAATGCCGATGAAGAAATACAAAAGGTGAAAACTGAAAATTTAAAAACAACTGCTGTTGTTGATGAGCGATTTGCAGATCAGCTATCCACAGCAAGTTTTGGAGAAGACCAGTATGCTACGATCAGTTTAACATCATATGCACCCAATCACTTAACCTATCAATATAAATCAGCATCAAGTCAATTGGCAGTATTTTCCGAAATCTACTATGATAAGGGTTGGAATGCCTACCTTGATGGCGAAAAGGTGCCTTACTTCAGGGCAAATTATGTGCTCAGGGCAATGATGCTCCCGGAAGGCGAACATACGATCGACTTTAAATTTGAACCCAGGGTTTGGGTAATAGGGGAGAAGGTTTCTTTTGCAAGTTCACTGTTGCTGATTTTGTTGGTTTTGGGTGCGATTGGTTTTGAAGTTAAAAATTACTTGGCAAAAAAATAATTGTCATTTCGATCCGCCTTTAGGCGGAGAGAAATCTCTGCCTTTGATTTATTGTGTATAATCATGAGGAGATTCCTCGTCGGCCACTGGCCTCACTCGGAATGACAACGATTAAAACAACCATTTTGAAAAAAATCCTCATCATAACATACTATTGGCCACCAAGTGGCGGAGCAGGCGTGCAGCGATGGGTGAAGTTTGTAAAATACCTTCCTGAATTTGGGATTGAACCCATTGTACTGACTGTCGATGAAAAATTCGCCACCTACCCGGTTGTTGATGAAACATTAAGTATCGAGGTTGCAAAAAATGTAAAAGTTTATCATACAAAGTCAAGAGAACCTTTTAAAGCGTATCAAAAATTTTCAGGTAAAAAAGACATACCACATTCCGGTTTTGCCAATGAATCGAAAGCAAGTTTCATACAAAAGTTAATGCGTTTTGTCAGGGGTAATTTTTTTATTCCCGATGCCCGAAAAGGTTGGAATAAATACGCTTTTGACAAGGCCAAACAATTGATTGCTGAAAACAATATCAAAACGGTGATCACCACCAGTCCGCCTCATTCATCTCAACTAATTGGATTGAAGCTAAAGAATGAATTAAAGATCAATTGGATTGCCGATCTCCGTGATCCATGGACTGATATTTACTATTATCATCAACTGTATCATACATCATTCGCTAAAAAGGTTGATCGTAATTATGAAAAGGAAGTCCTTGCAAAGTCAGATATAGTGGTTGTTGTGAGTGATGCGATTAAAAGACAATTTATCGCAAAAGATGCGGATTTGACAGAAAGTAAATTTGCTGTTATTCCAAATGGTTTTGACAAAGATGATTTTAGTGACCAGAAAAACAATGATGAGATTAATTTTGTGATCACATACACCGGAACAATAGCAGCTAATTATAATATTGAAGCATTTTTAAAAGCAGTCCTTCGACTAGCTGAGGAAACAAATGACAAAGAAATATTGCTCAGGTTTGTGGGTGTAGTTGCTGATCAATATAAAAACCTGATTAAAATACAAACTTGCAGAATCAATTACAGAGTTTGTTGATCATGTTAAACATTCAAGATCTATTCAATATTTAAAAGAGTCGACCATTTTGTTTCTTGCCATTCCTGATGTTGAAAATAATGAAGGCATATTAACCGGCAAACTTTTCGAATATCTCGGTGCACGGAAACCAATTGTTGGTGTTGGTCCTGTGAATGGCGATGCTGCCAAAATAATCAGAGAATGCAAAGCCGGGGAGATGTTTGATTATCATGATCAGGATAAAATATTTGAGTATTTGCTGAATAAATACAAGCTTTGGCAAAAGGGAGATAAAATGAATTTAGATGAAGATATTGTAGCAAACTATTCCAGAAAATCACTTACCAGTGAATTGGCGAACCTTATTAATGGCTAATTATTTTTTCAGATAAAAGTCAAAATTTACCATTGTCAGTCAACCCCACGCATTTGGATTTTGTCTATTTTTATAACGCCCAATATAACCCAAAATGAAAAAGTTTGTCTCACTATCCATTTTATTACTTAGGATTTTATTGTTTTATTTTCAGCCAAAGTTCAATTACCATTCAAGCTGAATCTATAAACGATGCTTACATTAATTCGGTTAATGACTGGCCACACGGTCATCAGTATAGCCTTGTTGCGGCTGAATGGACTTACTATGGATTAGCAGGTGTAGGACGCGGCCTCATTAAATTTGACCTCTCTGAGATACCTGTGTTTTCTAAAATTGAATATGCAAGATTATCCTTATATCATAATCCAAGTTCCTTTCATATCGGGCACTCGGATATGGGTGGAGATAATACAGGAATAATTTTGAGGGTAGTGGAAGATTGGGTAGATGAAGAGGTAATTTGGAACACACAACCATTAACAACAAATACAAACTGGAAATTAATTCATCCGCCTGACACCGACGATCAGGATTATCCGGTTATCGATGTAACCAAACTTATCCAGGACATGGTAAATCATCCTGATTTACAGCAGGGATTTATGGTTAAACTGCTGGAGGAAAACGCCTTATACCGAAGCCTTGTGTTTGCTTCAGTTGATCATCCTGATTCGGAATTATGGCCTGAGATCTATATCGAATATACCGAAGAAACTAATATCAGTGATAATCTTAAGATTAAACCCGGGCCTGATAAAGGAAAAGACGCTTATATAAACCTCGTTAATTATTCTCCAAATGGAGATGAGGAAAGCCTTGTAGCTTCAGTTTGGACACATGGTGGTGAACCCGGGACAGGCCGTTTTCTGATCGATTTTCAGTTACCAGAATTATCAGGAGATAAGGAGTTAATAAGGGCTGAACTTAATTTGTATCATAACCCATCTGCTGGCCACCAGGGCCATTCAAGATTAGGAGGTTCAAATGAATTAGTCATACAAAGAGTAACAAAAGCGTGGGAAGAAAATACAGTAGATTGGTATAACCAACCTCAAACAACATCAGAAAATGAAATCTATGTCAATCCTTCTAATCTGGCTGATCAACATTATTTGAATATTGATATTACAGCCCTTGATAAATGATATCATTGCTAACCCAGATGAGGGTTTTGGTTTACTGGTTAAATTAATTGATGAATCTGTGATGTATCGAAGTGCGGTTTTTGCTTCTTCTGATCACTCCAATCCATTATTATGGCCAGGTTTGGATATATTTTATAGAAGCATCATAACAAATGATGATCCTGAATCTGAAAAAATAGATTGCAAGATATTTCCCAATCCAAATACAGGACAATTTATTCTTGAATTTTGCCAAAGCATTAATGAGCCATTCGAGGCTTTGGTTTATGACCAATATGGCAGGCTAATTGAGAAAACCCTCATAACTAATCAAATCACAGAATATAATTGGACTGATAAACCAAAGGGAATTTATATTATTCAGGTAAAAACAAAATACGATCTGATTATAAAAAAGGTGGTGATTAGCTAATCTTATATAGTTGTGCTATTCAAAATATTATTGACGAAATTTTTGATGTCGTAATCGGGTTGGTTAAGCACCTCGTATAATTCCTTCAGCATTAATTTTTTGGTTTTGATCTGTCGTTTTTTTGCAATCTCCTCAACAAATACATTTACAGCAATTGTACCTTCAAGTACTACTTTCTGGGAAATATCAGTAGTAAAAAATCCTTTCCCAATCAAGAGCCCCAATGTACGGTTGCGGCTTAAATCATTTAATGCCGTCAAACTGAAATCACCAAAACCACAATAGTTAAACATGGTTTGCTCTTTACCGCCAAACTTTGAAATGATATAGCGCATTTCATTAATTGCCTTAGTTAAAACCAACGAGCGGAGGTTTGGAGAATCAAAATTGGCATCTACGATTCCAACGATTATGGCATAAATATTTTTTAAAATACTTGCTAGTTCAACACCATTAACATCCGTAGTAAAATCCAGATAAATTGATGTATCAGCAAATAAATTGTCGAATATTTCAAAATTCTTTTCCTTTCTTGAAGTGACCGTGAACCCGGTCGGTAGTTTATTAATAAGTTCCCTCGCAAAGGATGGTCCTTTCATGCTGAAGATTTGATTCGGCAGAATCCTTGACAAACCCTGTGGAATTGTTTTATTATCAGGCCCGAAACCTTTTGCCAGATTAACAACCAATGCCTGTGGGTCAATCAGCTGCTTGTTTTCCTCGGCATAGCTAACAACAACATTGGATGGAATTCCGAGAAAAATGATATCAGATTCAGCCAAGCGTAACAGTATTGCGGGTGGCAATTAGCGAATGATGAAGTTCAATATTTGGAAAATACTTGGCATTTACATGATCAGTATTAATCGACTTTACTACCTCATTTTCAATAGATAGTATTTTAACCTCATACTTTTCTTTCAGGGCAAGAATATTACCCAAAGCAGTTGATATAGACCCGCTGCCTACAAAACAAATTTTAACTGGAGATTCCATTGACGATTATTCAACAAAAAGTAAAATTACCAAATTATTTGGTTTTCGTTTTGAAACATTAAACTCACCTGATTTTTTGTAATAAATGATTGATCCGCTGGTTGATATCATCTGAAATAGAAAATGCATAAACAGGTATCATGAAAAGAGCCGTTATAACAGCACTTCTGATAATAATATCAATGATGTAATTTGAAAAAGCCGGTATTAAAGTTGAAATCCAGTAAGAAGCTAATCCAATAATTATCAAGACCAAGAACTTATAGTCAAATGGTTGGAGTTTAAATTTCGAATACAGAAACAGGTATTTAACCAGGTTGTAAATAAATTTTGAGATCAGCGATGCTATTGCTGCACCAACTATTCCGAAAACCGGTATTAGCAAAAGATTTGAAACAACCAGGATTATAGCAAAACCAAAAAGAAAGTAGGAGAGGAACCTGTAGTATTTTGAATTTACAATGATATGTGGATTTACACCAAGGGAGATATCAATTAGATTGGCTAATCCAATAAAAAAAATAACATACTTGCCGGGCAAATATTCCGGTTTGATCATCTGGAAAACATTGTCAATATTCCCCCAAATCCCAATAAATAAAAGTATGCCCAATACACTTAAACTGATGCTGCTTTTCCGGTAAATACTACGAATGGTTTCTATATCATTTGCTTTCCATGCATCGGCTACAACAACCGAACTGATTTTACCCATGGTGCGCAATGGTACCAATATCAATGTCCCAAAATAAAAGGTGACTGTATAAATACCTGCAGCACTTAAACCCATCATATCATTGATCATCAGGATATCGATATTTAAGACCAACACTCCGGAAAAACTAGCCAAGACCCCAAAAAAGCCTACGCTGATCATCTCCTTTCTTAGTCCTTTGTTGATGAATTTAAAATCAGGTTTGAGGTGTAATTGTTTGGTTTTGATCAGAGACCCTAATAATAAAATGGTTGGGGTGATCATTGCCAGGATATAAAGTATGACCAACCAGTTAAAGCCAATCAATTGGAAATAGTAAAGAAGTATCACGAGAATAATAATCACTCTCTGGATGATCTCTTTGTAAAAGATGCCTTTAACCGCATTGTAGAGCACGCGGTAGTAAGTGTCAAAAATATTAAAGAGAAGTGTAAAGAGAATTAGTGGAACCACATAATAGAAATAATCATTGAATAATGCTGATTTATCTTGTGACTGATCAACGATAACAGGTTCCAGGATCAGGTAAACAACCAATGCAATAAGAAAACCTACCAATCCTACAATTAACGACAGCCCGAGAAAACCATGGTGTTTTTTTTCAGGGTTTCTGAAGCTAGGGAACATTTTTACCGATACTGCACTAAACCCTAATCCTGCAAACTGTGCGAACAATGTAGCATACGAAACAATCACCCTTAACAAACCAATTTCCTCAGTACTTAGGATCTGTGTATAAAGTACAACAGTGATCACAAACCCAAGTATTACCCCGATATAGGAGTATATGGTTCCTGAAATACTTTGTTTTTGGATGATGCCCAATTTGACGATTTTATTGTGTTAAAAATACCACATTATTTTTTCTCCATCAGGACGAAAAGCCAATAGGGTTTTTTTGGTGAGACCAATACATTCGTTATATCAATAAATGTGGACATAAGATTAAAGTTGTACGTATTTTCAAATTCATGTTCACATTGGGGGCAGATGGTTTTTCTTTTGCTTTCATTCATCCAGTAATTAGGTATCCATGACCTTGAGGGTGAAATTTTCTTCTTTATTTTCAACAACTGTGGATTATAATACCTTACTCTCTTTCCAAAAACAAATGATGTTACAATTCTGTGCTCGGGGAATAGTGTATTGAAATCATTGGATCTAAAGCTACGCAAATGGTTTGGGCTGTTGTAAATGTAGTCGCATTTAGGGCATTTGATTGATAATTTATCAGGGTTTTCATCATTAGGAACGGTGATCAATATGTATTTTTTCGAGAGCCTTTTGATTTCATTAATTGCACCATTAAAAATATCATCATTTAAATGTTCTAATAATTCGCTTGAGAAAACCATATCAAAAGAATGGTCGGGGAGTGGAATATCATCAGCACTGGCTTTCAGTTTTTTGGTATTCACCATACTTAAAGCGTTTTCGCTACGGTCCACTCCTGTAACCTTAAATTGTTGGCCCAATACATTTGTGATTACACCATTACCGCAACCAATATCAATAATGGTCTTTACATCATCGGGTATCAATTCAATTACCCTGGTAATTTTCGCTTTCAGATGTGATTCCTTTAAGGCTGACCAATCGAATTTTTCGTATATGGTTTTGTTATCCATTATTAATTTTATAAATGGAGGTTAATATCTGGCTGTCTTTTGTCCAATTGTATTTTTCTTTAACTGCTTGCTTTCCTTTTTCTAATGGGTTTTTGTTTTTTCGGGCAATATAAAAAGCAACCTTTTCTGCAAATTCTTTCGGATTATCATATCGATATATCAAACCGCTTTTTGTTTCATTTACAATGCGCTCAATTGGAGCACAATCAGATGCAATTATAGGTTTACCTGCATACATGTATTGAAACAATTTGTGTGGTATTGTTGAGTCAGTGTGATCACTTTTAAGGTGTGGTATTAAACATACATCTGCCTTTCCAAAATACTCCTGCATTTCTTTGTATGATTTCCATCCTGTGAAGATAACTTGTTCTTCAACACCCTCTTCTATTGAAAGTTCCTTTAAATAATC
Source organism: uncultured Bacteroidia bacterium (assembly GCA_963759045.1). Taxonomy (GTDB): domain Bacteria; phylum Bacteroidota; class Bacteroidia; order Bacteroidales; family F082; genus JAADID01. The sequence continues at coordinate 105,503 of CAVWXM010000034.1, read as the reverse complement.
AGTGTAAGAACCACTACCTAATATCCACATTCTGATTGTTTTATCTGTTTTTTTGATATGCTTCAGACCTTTAATAACATACTGCAAACCACGGTGTTTTGTAATTCCCCCGGCATAAAGCATACTGAAGTATTTTTCATCTGGCTTTGTTGTTGGTAATTCAAAATGGTTAAAATTTAAGGTGTTCGAAACAACTTTTATTTTATCAGGATCAATACCAAGTTTAATTAACCTTGTTTTTGCTTCTTCAACAACTACAATGATATAATCAGCTTTTGTGCAATATTCAATTTCATATTTTTCCCATTGACTTTTAGAGGATAATAATTTTCCTAAAAAAGATTTGGTATGAGTGGAGATGTTCAATAAGGCTGGCCAGTTTTCGTGTAAATCAAGAATGAATGGGATATTATATTTCGAAGTAAATTCATAACCAATTTTGGCCATCGGTAAATCATGAACATGAATTGCGTCAAACTTATTATCACTAAATAGTTGATGAAGAAATTTTCTCCAAAAATTAAAATAGAACGGGAATTTGAGTGCTCCAACACTTGATTTGTACACAAGCTCGGAAATCTTTTTTCGATGAATCGTCACCGAATTATTTTTTTCTTCTGTCGTCCTTTTTGTAAGGGTATAGCAAGCAACATGAATATGATGACCCTGCGAAGTCAGTGCTTCAATTTCATTTTCCACCCTAATGTCCGGTGGAAATTCATGATCAAGGATCATCAAAATATTCATGAATTAACTATTAAAAGTTTATTGGCAATAATTTTCACAATTCGTTTTGCTGCTTTTCCATCCCAAAGCTCAGGAATTTTACCCAGCTTAATATGGCCATCCAAAATTTCATTTGCCATGATTTGCAATTTATTATAATCCTGACCAACCATCTGATTAGTTCCTGTTGAACAAGTAATAGGTCTTTCGGTACTATCTCGTACAGTCAGACATTGGACACCCATAAATGTCGTTTCTTCTTGAATGCCACCGCTATCTGTAACAACCAGTTTGGCATTCTTTGTTAGCGATAAAAAATCAACGTATCCAATTGGTTCAGTTAAAATAAGGTTTGATCCAATTTTATTAATCAATCCAGTTTCTTTTAATTTATTCATTGTACGCGGATGAACCGGGAATACAACAGGTTGCCTTTTGCTAATATTAATTAAAGCTGATATGATATTATTTATATTCTCAGAATTGTCAACGTTTGAAGGGCGATGGAAAGTAGCCAATACATATTTGTTTTTTTGCAATCCAAGTTTATTGATAATTGGAGATTTTTCAATCTGAGGCATATAGTTTACCAGGCTATCAATCATTACATTGCCTGTAAAAAATACCTTTTCGGGAGATATTCCTTCGTTTTTGAGGTTATTAATACCACTTTCTTCTGTTACAAATAGCATATCAGAAATTACATCTGTTAAAATACGATTAACTTCTTCGGGCATCTTTCTGTCATAACTCCTTAAACCTGATTCAACATGAGCAACAGGTATATGCAGTTTTGAAGCAACCAAACTGCAAGCCAGGGTCGAATTTACATCTCCAGGTACTACTACTAGATCAGGCTTTTCTACAAGAATAATTTTTTCAAATTCCATCATTATTCTGGCAGTTTGTTCAGCATGTGAGCCACCAGAGATACCTAAATAAAAATCAGGTTCGGGCATTTGCAATTCTTCGAAAAATACTTTCGACATATTTTCATCAAAGTGCTGACCTGTATGGCAAATTAAATGAGTTATCTCGGTGCTGTAATCTTGAAAAGCTTTATGAATTGGAGATATTTTTACAAAGTTTGGTCGTGCTCCTACTACAGAAATAACCTTTTTCATTGACTGACTTTTAGATGGGCAAAAATAACATAAATGAAAGATTATGTTTTGTGAACGAATGGTGATTATACACGGTATTCTTATTATATTTGATTAGTCAAAACAATAAAGATTGTGAAAAGAATTTCCATTTTGTTTATTTTGTTGTTCTATACAGTTTTCTTAGGTGCACAATTATTGGATGAAAATTTGCTGCTTTATTATCCATTTAATGGAAATGCCAATGACTCATCTGAAAATGGATTTGATGGATTAGTTCATGGAGCTACCTTAACTACTGATCGATACGGTAATCCGAATTCAGCATACTATTTTGATGGCATTAATGATTTTATTGAATTTCCAAATTCATATATTCTAAAACCGGATTTACCAATTTCTTTTTCATTTTGGATAAAATATAACGACATTGATGCACAGAATTGTGTTGTATTTAATACATCATTTGAAGAAAACCGAAGTGTTGGTGTTTACTTTAATATTCAGAACAGTACAAAAAAATTTAGTGTAGGTTATGGTGACGGATCTTATAATTTTGGTTCATCAACACGAAGGTCTTACGTTAGTAACTTCGAAATGGATACCACGGACTGGCATCTGATTACAGTTGTAGTCACAGGACCTCAACACATGAAAATTTATTTCGATTGTGAATGGCAGTCAGGTGGCACTTATAGCGGGGAAGGATATTCCTTAGAATATTCCAATTATCCCGGTTGCATTGGCAGGCATGATCAGGATCTGCACCTGCCAGCATATTATTTCAAGGGTAAAATTGATGAGTTTAGGTACTGGAACAGGGCTTTATTACCTGCTGATGTTGAGGCACTATGCGCGATTACATCATTGAATGATTCTCCTGATCAATCTAAAGATTTCAAAGTTTATCCAAATCCTACTAGAGAACGAATAAATATTAAATCTGACTACGAAATTGATTACAATATCAAATTATATGATCAGTTTGGAAAGCTTTGTTTCTCAGAAGAAAATATACGTCAAATTGATTTAAGTAGTTTGTCAAATGGTTTATATGTATTGCTGATTAAAACTGCTAATGGTCAGCAATTCATCGAAAAAATAATCAAACAATAAACCCTTACTCTATCACCCTATACCTCGATTTTTCTGCCCTCGATTGCCTGATGCTCGCATTTAATTCAAAACCTATCAGCAATATAAACGAATTGTAGTATAACCATACCAAAAGAATAATTATGGAACCGATGGAACCATATAAAAGGTTGTACCGGGCAAAATTCTCAAAGTATAATTTTAATAAGATTCCACCTCCAACAAACAAAGAAGTAGCCAGTATTGAGCCGGCTGAGAAAAACCTGTAACTGTTTTTTTTGTCTTTCCGCTGCCCGAAATAATACAATACCGAAATACTTAGCAGAAGAAAAATGATGGTGATCAGCCACCGTATGGTAGTAAGCCAAAAAATAGTGACCTGGCTCGTAATAATTCCTTGTTGGGTTATAATAGATATGGCAAGCTTGCCAAAACCCAACAATGCCATGGCCATAAAGATTAGCATTGATATTACCGTCATTAAAAGAAAAGCAGTAATTTTCTGTTTCCACCAGGGCCAAAGGTCAATTTCGTGGTAGCTTTGTCCAAAGCCTTCAAGCACCGCATCCACACCATTTGTGGCAAAGTATATTGCCATAACAAAAACGGCTGATAATAAGCCTGTTGATGTGCGGCTCACAATTTCAACAATGGTGGTCTCAGCCAGTAAATAAATCTCCTCAGGAATCATCTCGCTCATCAATTCAAGCAAGTCAGCCTGGTAATTTTCAGATGTAACAAATGGGATTAAGGTAAATAAGAAAAGAATAAATGGTATGATTGCCAGGAAAAAATTGAATGCAATGGCCGCTGCCCGGTATGTTAAAACACCTCTGAATAAACCCCTGATAAAAAACACCAGGACATCATACAGGGGCATGCCGTCGAAACCAGGCAAAACAATAAAGCTCAGTTTTTTATGCAACCAATGTTCAATGGCTGAAACAATATATTTTATTCTGATCAGAACAGCTTCCAAAAGAGCTTGTTTTGTTTATACAAAGTTTATTTTATGGCTTTAAGGCTGAGATCAAGGCTTTTAATTTGATGTGTTAATGCCCCAACCGAAATATAATCCACCCCGGTCTCGGCATATTCCCTGATATTTTCCATAGTAATGCCACCTGAAGCCTCAGTCTCGAACTTTCTGCTGATAATTTGAACAGCCATTAACAAGATCATCAGGAGTGAAGTTGTCAAGCATAATCCTATGGATTCCACCTGTTTCCATAGCCTCTCTCAGTTCCTGGAAATTTCGAACCTCAATCTCAATTTTCAGATCTTTTTTATTTTCTGCCAGGTATTTGTTTGTTGCTTTAATGGCCTGTGTAATCCCTCCGGCAAAGTCAACATGGTTGTCTTTTATCATGATCATATCATACAAGCCAAACCGATGATTATGGCCACCTCCAATTTGAACGGCAAGCTTTTCGATAGCCCGGTTGGCCGGAGTTGTTTTGCGTGTGTCGAGTATCCTTGTTTTTAAACCTTCAAGCTTCCTCACCATTTTATAGGTATTGGTGGCAATTCCGCTCATTCGTTGGATAAAATTAAGGGCTGTCCGCTCAGCAGAGAGTATAGATTGGGCTTTACCTTCAACAATAAAAACCACATCATCAATCCTTACAATTTTACCGTCTTTGGTAAAACTTTCAATCTGTAAATCAGGATCAACAGCTTTGAATACTTTTTTAGCCACTTCAATACCGGCGATAATACCGTTTTGTTTTACAATTAACTGAGCCTTACCCTTTGCGTTATTTGGTATCGTTGCAAGAGATGTATGGTCACCATCACCTAAATCTTCAAGTAAAGCTTGTTTTATAATTTCATCAATTGTCATTTTTGGTCAAGGTTTCTTTATCAAAAATACAAATAATTAATCAAGCATTTTAAAGGCGCAAAGATGCACTATTAACAGATAGTGTTGGTAAATAAGCTTAATTTTGAATGAAAATATATTAAGTATGAATATTGTTGTTACAGGTGCCAGTAGAGGAATTGGCTTTGCATTAGCAAAAGAATTTGCAAAAGATCCAGGTAATAATGTATTTGCAATAGCCCGAAATGCAGAAAAATTAAATTTGCTAGCCAGTGATATTAATCAGTCTGACCATTTTCATTGTCTACCATTCGATTTACTGTCAGGTGATTATAATGACCGATTAATTCCTGCAATAAAATCAAAACTTGATAAGGTTGATATTTTAATCAATAATGCAGGTAGCTTGCTTCATAAGAACTACAAGGATATTTCGGATGATGATTTTGATACAGTTTTTGGATTGAATGTTAAAAGCCCTTTTCGACTGATAAGGGATTTGTTACCAATCTTTAATAAACAAGCTCATATCGTTAATATCTCCAGTATGGGAGGTGTACAGGGAAGTGTAAAATTTCCCGGACTTTCGCTATATAGTGCAAGTAAAGGTTCGCTCTCCATTTTAACCGAATGCCTTGCACTCGAGTTAGCAGAATATCAAATTAAAGTAAATGCGTTGGCAATTGGAGCTGTACAAACAGAGATGCTTGCAGAGGCTTTTCCTGGCTATCAGGCTCCTTTAAATCCAGATCAAATGGCAGGATTTATCAAGGAATTTGCAATGAATGGCCATCAATATTTTAATGGAAAAATATTGCCCGTCTCACTTTCTACACCTTAATAAAACCGAATAAGATTAATTTTGCAGCGAAATGAGTCAGCAAATCATAACCCATCCGGGGATTATAAAAAGTGTTGCCAGGAATAAGGCTGAAGTCTCGATTATTGTTAACTCCGGTTGTGCTTCATGCGAGGTAAAAAGTTCTTGCTCAATAAGTGAAGCCAAAGAAAAAATTATTGAAGTAAATCTATCAGCAGCTGATCATTATACAGCCGGACAACAAGTAGTGGTTGAAATGAAACAATCAATGGGTACATGGGCTGTATTGCTTGGTTATTTATTTCCTTTTTTGGTGGTTTTAATTGCATTAATCATTTTTACTGTTGCTGATGTTGATGAAGGCCTGTCAGCCTTATTTTCATTGGCTATTTTAATTCCATACTATTTAATCCTTTATCTTACAAAAGACCGTCTCCAAAAAAGATTCACTTATTCTATGACTACCTCATAATGCACAAGTTGCCTGGATTCTGGTTTTGATGCAGAATTGTGTTTTGGCTGATATTCTATAATGTTAAGGTTTTGGCTTTGTCTAAATAGTTGATTTCGTTTAATTTAGAGCGTTTCTAAAGTAGTTTTAAAACTACTTGAATTTCAGCTTGTTTCAGGCTGCTTTTATGCGTTTGGTTATAAATAGTCATTGTAAAACACAGTTATACAGCAGATTAAAAACCTCTTGCATCCTCTCGCTTTTTATATTCATGAGACTAAATATTTTAATTTTGTCACTGCTTAAAATCAGGCCGGAGAAGGCCAATCAGTAAATTAATATATCGTGGATAATATTATCGTTATAGCAGTTGCAGCATTAGGTGGGCTGGGATTGGTAGCTGCCATTATATTGTATTTTATTGCCAGTAAGTTCAAGGTTTTTGAAGATCCAAAAATTGATGAGGTTGAAGAAGCACTACCAGCTGCAAATTGCGGTGGTTGTGGATTACCGGGTTGCCGTGCTTTTGCTGAAGCGACCGTGAAATCAGCAAAGGAGAATAAAAACCTTGAGGGACTTAATTGTCCTGTTGGTGGCAATGAAGTGATGCAACAAGTAGGAAGTATTCTAGGGCTGGAGGTTGAGGCCTCCGTACCTTTAATTGCTGTAATTAGATGCAATGGCTCTCATGCAAATACTCCGGCAAAAGTAAAATATGAAGGTGCAACTTCATGTGCTTTTTCACATGCATTATTTGCCGGAGAAGGTGGATGTCAGTACGGCTGTCTGGGTGACGGCGATTGTGTTGCCTCTTGCGACTTTGATGCAATTCATATGAATCCAGAAACTGGATTGCCAGTGGTAAACGATAAATGTACTGCGTGTGGAGCCTGTGTTGAAGCCTGCCCACGTGATATTATTGAGTTGCGTAAAAAAGGTCCGAAAGACAGAAGAATTTTTGTTTCCTGCATTAACCAGGAAAAAGGAGGACCGGCCAAAAAGAATTGTGCAGTTGCCTGTATTGGTTGCTCAAAATGTGAAAAGGAATGCAAATTCGATGCGATTACAATTGATAATTTCCTTGCATATATTGATTTCCAAAAATGCACACTTTGCCGTAAGTGCGTTGAAGTTTGCCCTACTGATGCCATTTGGGAAGTAAATTTTAAACCCAGGAAACCAAGGCCACCAAAACCGGAAAAACCAGAAGAAGAAGTTGAACGAAGACCAGCAGTTGCAGAGGCTGTGACCGAAAAGAAAGAGCCTGAAGCGGCTCCTGAAAAAAAATCAAAACCAGAAGATAATAACAAAGCATAATTCCTTAAAAAATGGGAATACTTAAAACATTTGCATTAGGAGGCGTTCATCCAAAGGAGAATAAACTATCCGCCAATGCACCCATTGAAGTTGTTCCTGTTCCAAAACAGGCCATAATTCCATTGGGCCAAAACCTTGGAGCACCATCGAGACCAATTGTTAAAAAGGGTGATAAGGTAAAAGTCGGTCAGTTAATTGCTGAAGCCAGTGGATTTATTTCAACCAATATTCATTCACCGGTTTCTGGGGCAGTTCTTAAAGTTGATAGCCTTATTGATTCAACTGGTTTCAAAAGACCAGCCATTGTTATCAATGTTGAAGGCGACGAATGGGATGAAAATATTGATACTTCAGATGATTTAATTACAGAATTTAACTATACAGGTCCTGAAATAGTTGAAAAAGTAAAACAAGCAGGTATAGTCGGAATGGGAGGAGCCACTTTTCCGACTTATGTGAAGTTAATGCCGCCTCCTGGTAAAATAGCTGAATACTTGATTATTAACGGAGTTGAGTGCGAGCCATATCTGACTTCAGATCATCGGTTAATGTTGGAGAAAGGACAGGAGATTATTGTTGGTACCAAAATCCTGATGAAAGCATTAAATGTTGATAAAGCAATCATTGGAATTGAGAATAATAAACCGGATGCAATAAATCATTTAACAGAACTTGTTAAAAATGAACAAGGTATTTCGGTAGTGCCCCTAAAAGTTCAATATCCTCAAGGAGGTGAAAAGCAATTGATTAAAGCTGCAGTTAACCGTGAGGTCCCTTCCGGGAAATTACCAATAGAAGTGGGTTGCGTGGTGCAAAATGTAGGTACTGCATTCGCTGTTTATGAAGCAGTTCAGAAAAATAAACCATTGATCGAGCGAGTGGTTACCGTAACAGGCAAGTCAGTTAAAAAACCTACCAACCTTCTTACCAGGATAGGTACTCCGGTATCAGATCTTATTGAGGTTGCCGAAGGTTTACCTGATGATACAGGAAAGATAATTAATGGCGGACCGATGATGGGAAAAGCGGTTACTTCAATTGATGTTCCAATAGTAAAAGGCTCATCCGGTATTTTAATCATGAAGGATGATGAAAGCAGCAGGAAACCGGAAAGTGCATGTATCAGGTGTTCAAAATGTACTACTGTTTGTCCGATGGGATTAGAGCCATTCTTGCTTTCAAAAGCAGCCAAACTGGGCAAATATGAAATGGCTGAAAAAGAGATGATCATGGATTGTATTGAGTGTGGTTCATGCCAGTACACGTGTCCGGCAAGTATCCCATTGCTTGATTACCTCAGGTTAGGTAAAGGAAAAGTTGGACATATAATTAGAAACAGGAATAAGAAATAATCACATTATGGCGATGTTTACAATATCGGGTTCTCCCCATATCCATGGAGATGATTCAACAAAAAAGATCATGTATGGCGTGGTATATGCGATGATACCTGCCATGCTGGTTTCCGTATATTTTTTCGGCATTGATGCACTAAGGGTTCTGCTTATTGCCTCCATCAGTTGTCTCTTTTTCGAATGGATCATTCAAAAATATTTGATAAAAGGACCGGTTACAATTACTGATGGATCTGCTTTGGTTACTGGAATATTATTAGCATTCAACGTACCCACCAACCTGCCAAGCTGGATGATCATCATTGGCGCATTGGTTGCAATCGGCATGGCGAAAATGTCATTTGGTGGATTAGGGAAAAATATTTTTAATCCGGCTTTAGTTGCCAGGGTATTCCTGTTAATCTCATTCCCGGTTCAAATGACATCCTGGCCAAAACCAAAAGCAATTACTGAAGGCCTGGCTGATGTGATCACCGGACCAACACCGCTGGCGATTGTAAAAGAGGGGCTAGGCGCCGGTAAAACCATGGATGAATTACAAAGTGAACTTCCGGGATATATGAATTATTTAACAGGCCAAATGGGAGGATCATTAGGTGAGGTTAGTGCAATCGCTTTGATTTTAGGCGGATTGTATATGTTGTGGAAAAAGATTATAACCTGGGAAATTCCGGTTTCGATGTTGCTTACAGTTGTAGTTTTCTCTGGAGTACTTTGGCTCATTGATCCTCTATACAATGCTGATCCGGCTTTCCATCTTTTAACAGGAGGCATGCTACTTGGAGCCATATATATGGCGACTGATATGGTTTCCTCGCCAATGACACGTGGCGGCCAGTTGGTATATGGTTTTGGTATTGGGTTACTCACAATCCTGATCAGGATTTGGGGTGCTTATCCGGAAGGAGTCTCATTTGCAATTTTGCTTATGAATGCTGCTGTCCCATTGATAAATCGTGGTTTTAAACCAAAAAGATTTGGGCTTAAACCTGGAATTGAATTAGGTTCTTAATTAGATAAAAAGAATATACAATGGCTTCCAAAAGAGAATCGAGCTTTATTAATATGGTGCTAACGCTGTTTCTTGTAGCGGCTGTCGCAGCACTTGCACTTGGTGGCGTGTATACCGTTACCAAAGAGCCAATTGCAATAGCAAAACAAAAGAAGTTAGAAGCAGCCATTAAAGCTGTATTGCCTGAATTTGACAGTATAACGACCAGGAAAGTAGCAGATACTGATGGCGATTCATTGACGTTTTATTATGCTGATAAAAGTGGTGAAAATGTCGGCGTTGCAATTAAAACATTCACAAATAAGGGTTTTAGCGGTAAAATAGAATTAATGGTTGGTCTGCTGAATGATGGTTCAATCAGTAATACTGCTGTATTGGCGCATAAAGAAACACCAGGTTTAGGAGATAAGATGGATAAATCAAAGTCAGATTTTCCTGTCCAGTTTATGGGTAAAAATCCAGCCGAATTCAAATTGAATGTAACCAAAGATGGCGGTGACGTAGATGCCATAACTGCTGCAACAATCAGTTCACGTGCTTTTTGCGATGCGGTTGAGAGAGCATATAAACTTATGAAAATAATAAAGTCAGCACATAAAACACTGTTTCAAGCGTCCACGCTTGAAGCTTATAAAATATAATATGTCAAATTCCAGGCGTGGACGCCCGGAACAGAAACAACACAATAATGAATCAAGTACAAAATTTTACAAAAGGATTTATAAAAGAGAACCCGGTTTTCGTTTTACTACTGGGTTTGTGTCCAACCTTAGGTGTTACTTCTTCTGCTGTAAATGGATTGGGAATGGGTTTGGCTACTACATTTGTATTGATCATGTCGAACCTTGTTGTCTCATTGATTAAAAATGTAATTCCTGATAAAGTAAGAATACCTTCATTTATCGTCATCATTGCTTCATTTGTAACTATTGTTGAATTAACGATGCAGGCCTATACGCCGGCATTATTTGATGCACTGGGTTTGTTCATACCACTGATTGTGGTAAACTGCATTGTTTTAGGAAGGGCAGAAGCATTTGCATCAAAACAAAGTCTGGGGTCTTCAATTATTGATGGTACGGGAATGGGACTTGGGTTTCTCCTTTGCTTTGACATTACTAGGGGGTGTTCGAGAATTGCTTGGAAGCGGAGCCATTTTTGGATTTAAACTAATTCAGGGAGATTTAATGCTGGTGTTTGTTTTAGCGCCAGGGGCTTTTATTGCGCTCGGTTATTTGATAGCCTTAATGAATAGAATTACTAAAGCTTAAATTAAAACAGCATGGAATATTTTGTAATTATCATCAGTGCAATTTTTGTTAGCAATATTGTACTTGCACAGTTCCTCGGAATATGTCCTTTCGTTGGTGTTTCAGGAAAAATTTCCACATCAGTTGGAATGGGTGGTGCTGTTTTATTTGTTATGACTCTGGCAACTATCGTAACCTGGGTGCTCCAGTATTATGTATTGAATCCTTTTGGTCTTGCCTTTATGCAAACCATCGTTTTCATTCTTGTTATTGCAGCTTTAGTTCAAATGGTTGAAATCATACTTAAAAAGATAAGTCCTCCTTTATACCAGGCACTTGGTGTTTTTCTTCCTTTGATTACCACAAATTGTGCGGTGCTAGGTGTAGCAATCCTGACTATCCAAAAAGATTTTAATTTAATGGAAGGCGTTGTTTTTGCCATTGCCAATGCCATTGGATTTACGCTTGCAATTGTATTATTCGCGGGGATTCGCGAGCATCTTGATCTGATGGAAGTACCAAAAGGAATGAAAGGTGTACCAATCGCTCTTATTGTAGCAGGTATTCTTGCCCTTGCATTCATGGGATTCACCGGATTAGCATAACATTATTATCAAATAAGTCTTTATTCATTCTGCTTTTTTATCTTTGCTGTAAAGCAAATCTTTAATGAGCGAACTTCCTGTCATACACCTTAGCGGAATCAGTATTTACCAAAGCAAACGACCGGTTTTAACCAATGTGGAACTGAATATCAATTCAGGTGAGTTTGTGTATATTATTGGAAAAACCGGAAGTGGAAAATCAAGTCTTTTAAAATTGATTTATGCTGATTTGCCCGTAAATGAGGGTATTGCAACTTCTCTTGGTTATAATCTTGCTACCATTAAAAAAAGTGAAGTGCCGGTATTGCGAAGAAAACTTGGCATTGTATTCCAGGATTTCCAGTTGCTTGATGACCGGACTGTCGAAAACAATTTGGCTTTTGTTTTGAAAGCTACAGGTTGGAAGGACAAAGAAAAAATCAAACAACGGATTTTTGAAGTTTTGGACGAAGTTGGACTGGTTTCAAAATTAAAGGTGATGCCACATCAACTTTCTGGTGGAGAGCAACAGAAAATTGCCATAGCACGTGCATTGCTTAATAAACCCGAAGTTATTCTTGCTGATGAGCCAACCGGAAATCTTGACCCTGATACTTCAAACGGTATTATGAAGATTCTACTTCAAATCAATGAAGCAGGAAGGACAGTAATTATGGCGACCCATAATTACAATATTATTCAGAAGTTTCCGGGAAAAGTAATTATGTGTGATGGAGGGATGTTGGTTACTTCATCCAACAAGCTTGATTAGATGATCAACATTATTACCGTTGTTATAAATAGCTCCTAGTTTTATTTTTCGGGTATCAACATTTCCTGCAATAAAATCTTTCTTAAAAAGCGATTTTATTTTACGTTTCATTGAACCCTGGTTATTCGCAATTATGCAGAGGTCGTCAAGCTCACTTCCGCTAAGCATTTTGTCATTTACAAGGCAAAATCGTCCATTATACAAAGTGTTTAACAATTTTAGTTTAAGCCCTGTTTTTTGTGCAGTGATGGAAATATTGATGTGCGCATTTTCAATTAAATCGTGCAAGGCAGTGTCATCAGGATCTGCGATCAACTCAATATTTTCTTTACCCCGAAATTGATTGACCAATTGCCTTGGTGGATTTAATCCGGCAACTTTCAGTGGAATGTCGAGATCATCAAAAACATTATTCAATAAAAATTTAGCTGCATTGGCATTTTCTGCAACGGAAAGATTACCATGGTAAAGCACGTATTTACCTTTACCTGATTTACAACTGACAGTTTTAAAAGGATGGAAAGCAGGAACGAAGTTTACATTTTTGTAATGTGCTGAAAAATATTTCTCATCATTTTTTGAAATGGCTAACAATAAATCCGCTTTCTTCAATATTTTTTCATACCGTTTTAATTTTGCTGCCTCATTGTAGAAATAGTACTTCTTGAAAATATCTATTTCTACTTTTGCAAGATTCTGGTAGTATTCGTGTTCTATATTATGGGTACGGACAATCATTTTCCTTTTCGAAAGCTTTGGTTCACTTAATAAAGAAGTTGTGTGAAGTCCTTCCATTAAAATTGGATAATTGTCTTTAAGCAGATTATTTACAAGTTCGTCAGATGAACGAGAACTTACAATATAAGGCATGCTCTTGATGAGGTGCTTTTTAGAGATGTCCCGTTTATAATAACTAACTTCGTGAAATAGTTTTTTAAGCACCACGCTCGGTCTTCTACCATATTGAAAGCAATGCAAATGGACTTTTACTCCTTTTTCAGCCAGTTCTTTTGCTTTGTAAAATACATCGATTACACCACCATAATTTGCTGGATATGGTACATCGAACGAAATAATATGTAAATGAAGGTCAGACATATTGAGCAAAGATTTTTTTAAGGTTATGCTCTTCGCTTTCCCAGCTTAATTGGGAGGCGGCAAAATTAACATTTTTTTTCCACGTGGCGATGAGTTCTTGATTAGCAAGCACTTCGTTTATTTTATCTGCAATATCTTTCGGATTATGACTTGGGATAAAATCGCCAATTTTATATCGGTCTATGATTTTTTTTACTTCAACCAGGGGAGATGCAATAACAGGTAATCCTGCTTGTATGTAATCAAACAATTTATTCGGTAAACTAAAACGGTAATTAATGTTCGTGTCCTTGTCGAGTGTTAAACCAATATTGGCATTATTGGTTAGATTAAATAAATGCTCATAAGGTTGCTTTGGCATGAAAATAATTTTTTCCTGAAGGTTGAAATCTTTTGACATTTGTTTCAGTATACTGATAACATCACCACCCCCAACTATTAAAAGTACTGCACCCTCAATGTATTGCATAGCTTCAACCATCTCTTCTGCTCCCCTTTGTATATTAATACCTGAACCCTGAAGAATCAGGATTTGTTTATCATTCGGTAAACCCAAATCGTCTCTGGTTTTTAAGCTTTCAATTTTTATTCCGGGTGCAATATTCCTCACTACTTCGGGCCTGATGCCATATTGTTTTTCAAACAAATCAGCAATCGAGTCATTAACTGTAATAACATCTTTCAGTTTTGGAAAAATCCACTTTTCAATTCGCTTCCAAATGTTTTGGACTTTTTTACGGTTAACCAATTCAGGAACTTCAGTAAAATATTCATGGCTGTCGTAAACAAGTGGCTTGTTTTTAAGTTTTGAAATCAGGTAATTTGAAAGAAGGGTGTCCAGGTCGTTACTGACATACAAATCGGCTTTTTTGAATAAAAGAAAGAAAAACAACCTCATATTGTAACATGCATAGAAAAGAGGGCCCTTTTCGAAAAGTAAGATCATGCGGTGAACCTTATAAGGTCTGTTATCCATTGGAAGGCTGTTTCTCATTTTTCTTCCAACAAGGATAACATCAAACCCCAAATCAGTGAGCGTTTGACAGGTTTTTTTAACGCGTTGGTCGGTAACCAAATCGTTAATCACCGAAACAATGACTCGTTTTCTCAAGTGCGTTGGTATAGAAATGCAAAAATTGTCAGTTGGCTTTTATGAATAACAAAAAATGATGCTTTTTATTGTATGAAAATCTTAAATTTGAAGTGAAATGTTAATTAAAACAGACTTCTGTTTAAAACCCTTCAATAGCTTTGGCATCGAGGTATATGCGCGGCATTTATCTGTGGTCGGTTTTCCTGTTGATCTTGAAGAACTATTTCAAGAAGGACATCTAAAAATAAATCCTGTTTTAATCCTCGGTGAAGGCAGCAATATTTTATTTTCAAAACATTTCGAAGGCCTCGTGCTGCTTAACCAAATAAGGGGAAAAGAAATAGTTGAAGAAGATGAAAACTGGGTTTATTTAAAGGTAAATAGTGGAGAAAACTGGTCATCGCTCGTTGATTATACGGTTATCCAGGGGTGGGGAGGGCTTGAGAACCTTAGTTTAATTCCAGGAACAGCTGGTGCTGCACCCGTGCAAAATATCGGTGCTTATGGCGTTGAGCTAAAAGATGTGCTGGTTGAAGTTGAAGCTTTTGATTTAAAAATGGGAAAGTCAAAATTGTTCTCAAAAGCGGAATGTGGTTTCGGCTATCGCGATAGTATATTTAAAACAAAGTACAAGGGTAGGTTCTTTATATTAAGCATAAAATTAAAACTAAGTAAAAAACCCATTTTAAACCTTTCTTATGCGCCATTGAGAAAAGCATTTGAGCACAGGGATCCCTTGTCAATTCATATTAATGAGGTTAGTGATAAAAGTAAAAGAAATCCGACGATCAAAACTTCCTGATCCAGAGATCTTGGGTAATGCAGGTAGTTTTTTTAAAAACCCTGTTGTGTCTTTTGCAAAAATTGAGGAAATGATTGCTGAATACCCGGAAATACCTTTTTATAAGTTTGATGAGGGAAATTATAAAGTGGCTGCCGGTTGGTTGATCGAGAAAGCAGGCTGGAAGGGCAAACGCATTGGCGATGCAGGAGTTCATGAGAATCAAGCATTGGTGTTAGTGAATTATGGAAAGGCTAGCGGGGAAGAGTTATTAAAACTTTCTGAAGAAGTTCAATCATCAGTTCAATCGAAATTCGGTATTGGGTTGGATAGGGAAGTGACAGTTTTATAGTGGCGACTTTAGTCGCCAAAGAGAAATATTTTTAAACAAACAATAACCAAACAAATTAATTATGGAACCACTAAAATTATCAGATCAATCAATTGGTTTTCTTAGAGAAGCAAAAACATGGACCTTCTTTTTGTCAATATTAGGATTTATCGGTGTTGCATTCATGGTGCTGGCAGGAATCTTAGTGAGCGTAATTTTCACGATGATTGATATTTTTAAGGATATTCCAAATGCACCCAATTTTCCTTTTCCATTGGGTCTGATTGGTATTATCTATATCATTTTAGCAGTACTATATTTTTTTCCTGTCTATTACCTCTACAAATTCTCAAAGGACATTGGAACTGCTTTGTTGTATTTTGATGAGGAGCGATTAGCCTCTGCATTCAGGTTTCTAAAAAAGCATTTTAAGTTTATAGGGATTATGATCATTTGCTTGATTGGCTTTTATATTGCTGTTTTAATCACATTTGTCATTTTAGGTTTTACAGGGGTGTTTTCAAACGCTGGTTCAATGTTCGTATAGGCAACTTTTGTCGCATCTAGATTTTGCCTCGGGCGTTAATGCTTCGTGTCCGACTACTAAACGTTGTTTAATAAAAAATAAATGTCAATCGGCTGCAGAAGTATGATCATAAATGATCTTCCAACTATCATTTGTTTTATTGAATACCAGCGTAAATAATCCCCAGGGTGATCATCTTGCTCTTTCCAATTCCCATTTTCCAAAAACCAATGCTGCGTCTGGTGAAACTATTTCAATGTCAATATTAGAAAAAGTGAGTGTGCCCATTGAGGCTTTATCGGGATATCCTTTTTTATAACGATCAAGTGTAGTTTGCCAGCCATAAGTTACATTTCCACCCGAAGCAAATCGCAAAGAATCAGATTGCAGGTAACCGGCCATATAGCCTTCAATATCACCCTGGTTCCAGGCTTTTTCCTGATCTGATAATACTTTTTTTATTTGAATGATGTTGTCCTGGTTTTCTGAGGTGCAGGAAACAATAAGAAGAGTAATGAATATAAAAAAGATTCTCATGATTTTTGGGTTAAAAACGTAATGAAAGACAGCTTAGTCCGCCATCCAACTTTTGAAACTCAGAAACATTTATTTCAATTACCTGGTATCCTGCTTTTCTGACAAGGTTTGCCGTTTTAGGAAATCCTGAAGGAATAATTACATTATCATTTATCCAAATGCAGTTGGCTGCATAAGCTTCTTCAATAGGGATTTCTATCAGCTTGAATTGTTGAAAATCAGGCTTCGAAACAAATTCTCCACAAACAACCATATTGTTGTTTTCAAGGTAAGCAACACCTGTTTTCAAATGAAGCACTTTATTCAAAGTCACCAATGAGCCAGTCATTCCATATTTTTCTAATATGGATATCAATTGATTGGCTCCTTCCTCATTTGTTCTTTCAGACAAGCCGATATAATATTGATTACCAACCATCATTACATCACCTGCTTCGAGATGTGCCAGGGGGAGCTATACTTTCAATATTGGAATAATACTTTTCAAGTACTTTGATCATTGAATCAATTTCGCCCTTTCTTGATTCTGCTCCCGGGTTGTGTAATGATGGCACAATTTGGTGTACATAAAGCCACATCTTCCACAAAACATGAATCTGGATAATCTTCATCAGCTTCCAAAATTTCAACAGCAAGACCACATGAATTTAGTGCTTCAATATATTGTTCATGCTGTTTCATAGCATGATTATAATTGGGTTTGCCAAGATTAGCACTTGTTAAACCATCAACCATATTTTGGCAGGGCTTTCTTACAATTGCATATTTAAATCGTTGACTCATATCCAATCCTTGTATAATTCAGGGCGGCGATCCTGAAGGAATAATTTTCGTGCATGAGAATCATTAACTTTACTTAAATCGATGTCACAAATAAGTATTTCATCATTTCCCAAACCAGCACTGGCTAATAATTTTCCGTCAGGATCACAAACAAAAGACTCTCCTGAAAATTCCAGTTTTTCTTCTTTTCCAACCCGGTTACATAGTGCTGTAAAATATCCGTTTTGAAATGCAGCCACACGCATTTCTGCTTCATACAGGCCATCGGTCCATTCACCAACTGCACCTGCCTGAGGAATGATTACCAACTCAGCTCCCTGAACAGCAAGTGATCGCATATATTCCGGATAGTGCCTGTCGTAGCAAATGGCGATACCAACTTTACCAACTGCTGTTTCAAATACACCGGCACCAAGATTACCCGGTGTATAATAACATCTTTCATGGAAACTTTCATAATCAGGTATATGTACCATCCTGGTTTTGCCCAGCAATGTGCCATCGGCATCAATTACCGGTGATGTGTCATAGGTAAAATCACCTTCTTTTTCAAATAAGTTCAATATTGTGACTATACCATATTCTTTGGACAATTGTTGAAATATTCCGGTAATTGGACCTGGTATTTCTTCAGCAAGATGCGTTTGATCTCCAGTGGCAGTATTCTGCGGAAAAAAAGGTTCAAAGGCAAGTTCGGCAAAACAGACCAGTTTTGCGCCTTTTGCTGCAGCTTCTTTGAATGCGCTGATTCCACGGTCAATATTTTCCTGTTTATCTTTTGTTGCGTGCTGTTGTATTAAAGCAATTTTCATGTTTTTGAGTTTTATGTTCATCCATTCAGGTAAAGTGGGCTGATGCAGGTTTCCGTCCATAAAAGTAATCATCCATTTTTAGGGCTGCACTCCTGAATAAGACTTGAATTTTTTAATCCTGATCTGACGATATTATGCAATAAATTATCAGGGTGGGAGTATGGGCAAACGCTAATACACCTTCCGCAATCAGTTCCCAACTGGCACCAAAGTGTAAAACATGCTTCCTGGTTGATTTGCCATCTTTTCGCTCCATCGATTTCTTTTCTTTTATCAAATGAAATGGCCTGGCTCGGACATGCATCAGCACATTTTTTACATTTCTCGCAGAAATCGATCATTGAATAATCATTGAGTGGCTCGTTAGTTTCCAGGGGTAAATCGGTTGTCACTACTGAGATTCTCACCCGAGGCCCCAACTTTGGGGTCATCAATAATCCCATCCGACCAATTTCACCCAGGCCGGCATCACGTGCAACCAATGGACAGACCACTTCATAATTTCCATCGATGTGAGCCCTGGCTTCATAACCCAGGTTTCTGATAAATGAGGCAACCTGCAGGGCGATTTTCCCTGATTCAAGGTATTGCTGGGCAGACTCCATAACAATGGATCCTGAAGGTGCCGAATCTACCATTACTTTATCCATTTCAACGGTAAATGCAATTGCATATTTATGGTTATTGATAACGGGCTTGTTTCTTCTTTCCCTTCTTCCACCAACTGAATAAAAATGATAGTCCTTTAACTCGGTTACACCGCATTCCAATGCACCCAATTTTTTCGACCAATGTTTGATATAGTTGGTTATTTCCTGTGGATCAGCTTTGGTTTGATTTGGATTAACCGGCCCATTAACCTTATCTTTCAGCGCTGCAATAGTTTCAAAGCTGGCATCTGCAGAAGCAAACTGGAAAGGATTGTATTGAGATGAACCTGCTTTTAGTAATCCTGCTTTCGATCTGAACTGCTCATCAGGCTTTTGATGATCAGGATTATTTTTATAATATTCGTTATAATCTTTTGTACCCGGTTTTAATTCATTTCGGGAGAACATGGTTTTTCTTTCATCAATTCTTGCAGATGGCGTTTCTTGCTGATAGGCAGTGTTTCTGCCAAAAGGAAGGATAAAAATTAAAGGCACCAAAAAACTGAACAGGAGCAGGACAAAACCAAATTCAATTTGATATGGAAAAGCAAATAATGAAACCGCAAGATAAGGTAGTGGAAGCAAGAATGATAAAGAGATGAATCGGACTGATGCCCTTTTTTCTTTTTCCCTTGATGATACCAGCCCTGCCCATAAAAAAAACAGAAAAAGTATAGCGGCAAATACAATTAAAAGAACTTGTGAGATTTCTATCATAATTTGCCGCTTTGCCACAAATGTCGGAAGAAATGAGATGAATACCAAACTGTAATAATTATGCTCATTTTGGCATTCTATTTGCACATTTGGAACCAATTAAAATTGATCTATGAAGTACATTAATATATTTATTCTGTCATTGCTTTTCTTAACGCTTTCAGCTTGTGAAAAAGATAAAGAAAAACTAACCCAGGCAAAACCATATCGGGTAGTTGGTGAGCATGAGATAACTCTTAACAATGACAGCCGAAAAGCAAATATGTGGTTTATTACCTCTGATGCAGAAAATTTTGATGAGTTTGCACAAACAGCCATTTTGGCTGCTATGGACCTTCATAAACAAAACAAGAACTATGATCTGATTCATGTAATATTAGTTCCTGATAAAGACCTTGTAGCAACAGGTTCGTATTATGCTTCTGCATTTTATGCAGTTGATAAAAAGGGATTGCAACATGTTTCTGGTGCAGATCAACAAACGATGACCAAATTTAAATGGCTGGTCAGGGCAACTGAAAACTCTTTAACTCAAAAAGAGTTGGAAATCAGCAAAATTATGGTACAAACATATGGCTGATTTTCCTTCAGAAGATATGTTAAGTAGTTTAAGTTATAATGAAGAAAAGCTGGTGATATTTGTTGCGGATTCGCTAAATCTGAATATTGAAGAGGTGGTCGTTCCTCAATTTTTATATTTGGATTACAAAGAGTTGGATTTTTTGAATAATTGAACTAAGCATCAGGTAGCATCGCCCCAACCAAATCCTTTGCAGCACCAAATCCATTCTCTTCGCAGTATTGTCTCAATCCCATCAATGATTTTAATTGAAATAATTAGTTCTTATAACTCACCCCCAGTCAGTCAGTGGACTGACATCCCCCTCTCTTACGGAAGAGAGGGGGAACGAGGGGGAGAGTCGAAAAAAATAATTCCCCAAGTTATGTAAAAATATTTTTTGAATAATTGACCTAAGCATCAGGTAGCATCGCCCCAACCAAATCCCTTGCAGCACTAAATCCATTTTCTTCGCAATATTGTTCAATCCCATCAATGATTTTGATTGAGATAGTTAGTTCTTATAACTCACCCCCAGTCAGTCAGTGGACTGACATCCCCCTCTCTTGCATAAGAGAGGGGGAACGAGGGGGAGAGTCGAAAAAAATAATTCCCCAAGTTATGTAAAAATATTTTTTGAATAATTGACCTAAGCTTCCAGACATTGCCCCAACCAGATCCTTTGCAGCACTAAACCCGTTCTCTTCGCAATATTTTTCAATACCATCAATGATTTTGATTGAAATAGTTAGTTCTTATAACTCACCCCCAGTCAGTCAGTGGACTGACATCCCCCTCTCTTACGAAGAGGGGGGAACGAGGGGGAGAGTCGAAAAAAATAATTCCCCAAGTTATGTAAAAATATTTTTTGAATAATTGACCTAAGCTTCCGGTAACATTGCCCCAACCAAATCCTTTGCAGCACCAAACCCATTCTCTTCGCAATATTTCTCAATACCATCAATGATTTTAATTGAAATAGTTAGTTCTTATAACTCACCCCCAGTCAGTCAGTGGACTGACATCCCCCTCTCTTACGGAAGAGAGGGGGAACGAGGGGGAGAGTCGAAAAAAATAATTCCCCAAGTTATGTAAAAATATTTTTTGAATAATTGACCTAAGCTTCCGGTAACATTGCCCCAACCAAATCCTTTGCAGCACCAAAACCGTTCTCTTCGCAATATTTTTCAATACCATCAATGATTTTGATTGATATAGTCGGGTCAATAAAGTTGGCTGTACCTACTTGAATACTTGATGAGCCAGCGAGCATGAATTCAATGGCATCAGTTGCATTCATGATACCGCCCATGCCAGAAATAGGAATTTTTACCGCGTTATAAACTTGCCAAACCATGCGTAATGCAATAGGTTTTATGGCCGGGCCTGAGAGGCCACCAGTAATAGTTGATAAAATAGGTTTACGTGTTTTGGCATCGATAGCCATGGCAAGGAAAGTGTTTACAAGTGAAACTGCATCAGCTCCGGCGCCTTCAACACCTTTTGCAATTTCTGTAACATCAGTTACGTTCGGCGAAAGTTTTACTATTAAAGTTTTATCATAAGCCCTTCTTACGGCTTCGGTAACAGCAATCGCCGAAGGACAACTAACACCAAATGACATCCCACCTTCTTTTACATTCGGACAGGAAATGTTAAGTTCGATAGCATTAATGCCATCCATTTCATTGACCTTTTCTGTTACCTCAATATAATCTTCAACAGTTGAACCATTCACGTTGGGGATTATTTCTGTATCCAGGTGTTTGATTCGCGGGTAAATATCACTGATAAAATAATCAATGCCTTTATTTTGAAGACCCACGGCATTCAGCATACCAGAAGGGGTTTCAGCCATTCTTGGATACGGATTTCCTTCACGGTTTTTTAGGGTTAAGCCTTTAACATATATGCCACCCAATTTATTCAGGTCCAGAAAATCTTCAAATTCTTCCCCAAAACCAAAGGTGCCCGAAGCCGTTGTAACCGGGTTTTTGAATTCAAAGTCTTTGATATATGTCCGCAGGTCTACCATTTCAAAACTTTTGTATTAAAAACAGGACCTTCTGTGCAAACAATTGAATTACCTGAGGTGGTTTCGGTAACACAACACAGGCAGGCACCAAATCCACAGGCCATCATGTTTTCGAGTGAAGCTTCGCAATTGGTGTTTTTTTCTTCGGCAATTTTTGCAATGGCTTTCATCATCGGGTCGGGTCCGCAGGTGTAAATGATATCAAACGGAAAATCATCTTTAAAAACGGAATGTTGCGTAACCAAACCCTTTTCACCCAAACTGCCATCTTCAGTTGTGCAAATCACTTCTCCGTATTTTAAAAACTCATCAGTCAATACAATTTCGTCAGCCGTTCTTGCACCAAAAAGGAAAGTGACATCAATATTATTTTTCTGTAATTCCCGGCCAAGCAAAATAAAAGGCGCTATCCCTGATCCGCCTCCAATAATCAAGGCTTTCTTACTTCCATTTACAGTAAATGAATTTCCTAAAGGATAAATAACACTAATTGGTTGTCCGATATTGAGTTCGCCTAATTTTTTGGTTCCTTTACCAATAACTTTGATATAAAAACTCAGGGTGTTTTGTTCGTGATTTACATCAAGAACAGAAATAGGACGGCGCAAAAATACATCGGAAGCATTTGGCACTTCCAATTCGGCAAAATTTCCAGGTTTAATTTCAGGGATGGCTTCGGATGATGCTAATACGATAATGTAGCTGGAATCGTTCAGCCATTTGTATTCTTTGACTTTAAATTCCTGTATTTTTTTCATCAGACTTTGTCGGCTTCTTCTTTTTCAGGTTTGTCTTCATCACTCTTGTCTTCTGTCTTTGCTTTCAGTTTCTTCTGCAGCTTCTTCCTCTTCAGTAAATTCAAGTACTTCTTTTTCTAAAAGAAAGTTATACCAGATGAAAACCTTTTTCATATCCGAAACATAAACGGCATCTCTGTCATAATCAGGCAGTACTTTTTCAAACAAGTTCCTTGATCTGGTTTGATGAAGCTTTCTTTGGATCAAAAACCGCTTTACCATCCTGCATTTCGTATATTTTTTTGAAAACATCTTCCAAAGGCACATCCTCGTTATCACTATAAATACTGATCTCTTTCAATGTGCTGATACGTTCGTGTGAAAAGGCAGGTCCCCGCTTACCGTCAATCATTGATTCAACGACCAAACTTGACTTGGATTCGCCAACTAATTTGTATAATCCCGGCTTGCCCGAAATTGATAAGATCTTACTTAAATCCATCGCTTGTAAAATTTGTGCAAAAATAACATAACCGCAGGATTATAACATAATTTATGCCAACTCAATTCTATTTAGATTGTTTATTTATACATTTGCCGACTTCATTAAATCCTTCTGCCATGAGAATTTTATAACTTGCTGATTTTATTTTTATTGTCCGCTGTAATCTTATCATGTTCAAGTGGAAAGCAAATCACTTCCACTATCCAGGAAGGGCAAACGGCATACCAGTCGGGGCAATATGAGAATGCCTTGAAGTATTATGAAGAAGTAATAGCATATTACGATCAAAATAACCAGCCAAAGGAATGTCCGGTTTATTATGAAGCAGCAATGGCCTCTTTAGAATTGATGCGAAAAGAGCAAGCCATTGACTTTTTTAAAATAGATCAGTATTCAAATCATACAAATCCAGAGACTTATATTGAATTAGCCAAACTATACCGTGAAAAAGATAATCTATCAAAGGAATTGGAGGAGTTGGAAACTTACAAAACCAAATATCCTGACGGAAGCCGATTGTCGGAAGTCAAGTCAAGATTATTTGAATTGTATGTTGAAAGCCAGAATTGGGAGAAGGCAGAAAGTGAATGGAATAATTTACCGATTGAAACAGTATCCAATACTACAAAACTTGAAGAATATTTTATTGTGAATTCGGCACTCGACAAGGATTCAGTTTGTGGTGTGATTGCTGCCGATCTTTTAAAAATTGACGAGAACAACAAAATTGGTCTGAAATGGACAGCTGAAAAATATTTTTGGAAGGCCGAAAAAAGATATGCCGCTGAACTAAAAGCCTACGAAGCCAACAAAACCAACAAGCAATACAAACAATTGTTGAAAGCCCTCGACCTGGTTTCAGCTGATTTTAAAACATCGCTTGGCTATTTCAAAAAGTTATATTTAGCTGACCCAGAGCCACAATATGCCAAATACCTTGGTGATATTTACAACAGGCTTGATGACAAGAAAAAAGCAGATTATTATTACCGTTTGGCTAAAGGGAACGACTAATATTATTTCCAGATCTAAAATTAAAAGTTAGACTTTTTAAATAGTTAATATCTAACAAGAGCAGTATTACTATTTGAGTAATAAGCATTGTATTTTTAAGTCATATAATCTTAAAGATGGATATTTTCTATTTTAAAATATTAGCCATTATCCTGATATTTATTTCGGGTGTAATTGGGGGTTTTATTCCTATTCGCAAAAAACTTACTGAAGAAAAATTAGATTGGCTTTCATTTGGTAATGCCTTTGCAGGAGGTATTTTCCTGGGTGCTGGCTTATTGCATATGTTGCCTGATTCTATTGATAATTTTAGCAAACTCGGTCTTCATATTGATTATCCTATTGCTGCTCTTATAGCAGGTGCAGGCTTTCTCTTTGTCCTGTTTCTTGAAAAAGTACTCGTAAAAGAAAGTTCGATGGATAAGCTTGTTGACGAACGACATGTTTATCCCTATATTCTTTTCCTGGTTTTAGCTATCCATTCGATCATAGCTGGAATGGCGCTGGGCCTGGAGAAGGCATTGATTTCATCCCTGGCAATTTTTATTGCAATTATTGCGCATAAGGGGTCGGCAGCCTTTGCTTTAAGTGTTAGCCTTGTAAGGAACGGATTTAAACCTACTTTAACCAGGCGTGCTGTGCTTTTATTTTCAATCATGACACC
The DNA here is from genome assembly GCA_963759045.1 of uncultured Bacteroidia bacterium. Classification (GTDB taxonomy): domain Bacteria; phylum Bacteroidota; class Bacteroidia; order Bacteroidales; family F082; genus JAADID01. The sequence goes on along the minus strand of CAVWXM010000034.1, from coordinate 80,354 downwards.
TATCGGTGTAGCTATTGGTGCCGGCTTATTGCAAATTGAAGGTAGTGCCGTCGCACTAAATTTCGAAGCCGTATTTGATGCGCTTGCTGCCGGTACATTTGTTTATATAGCAGTGATGGATATCATCAACGAAGTTTTTGAAACCAGCGAAAAATAGATGGATGAAGTTTACCCTATTAACAACAGGTTTTGTTGTTAATGGCGCTAATTGCAGTCTGGACCTGAATTATTGAGTTTCTTGATTTTTATTGTTGATTACTCAAACGACTGTAAATCCTGAAGTCGTTTGTAAACGCCTTCTTTTTTGATGAGTTCGGCATGGGTGCCTCGTTCAACGATCTCACCTTTTTTCAAAACGATGATTTCATTGGCATGCATAATGGTGGATAATCGGTGTGCAATAACAACCGAAGTCCTGTCTTTCATCACATTACCCAATGCCTCCTGGACCAGTTTTTCCGATTCGGTATCAAGTGATGAGGTAGCTTCGTCTAAAATTAAAATGGGTGGGTTTGCAAGCACAGCCCGGGCGATGCTGATTCGTTGTCTTTGTCCGCCTGAAAGTTTTTGTCCCCGGTCGCCAACATTGTTCTGGTAGCCATCTTCCATTTCCATGATAAACCCATGGGCGTTGGCCACCTTTGCTGCATTGACTACATCTTCTTCCGATACGCCTTTCAATCCAAAAGCAATATTGTTGAAAACAGTATCATTAAACAAAATGCTTTCTTGTGATACAATCCCCATCAATCTCCTCAGATCATCAATTTTACAGTCCCTGATATCGACACCATCAACTAAAAGTTGTCCGCCGGTAACATCATAAAGACGGGGCAATAAATCAGCCATGGTTGATTTACCACCGCCAGACTCTCCAACCAATGCAATGAGTTTTCCTTTACCGATTTTAAGGTTGATGTTTTTTAATACCGGTTCTGAATTATAAGCGAAAGAAACTTTTTTGTACTCAATTTCTTTATCAAATGATTTGATGGGTAAGGCATCAGGCTTTTCTTCAATGATTTCTTCAGCATCCAGAATATGAAAGATCCTGTCCGCAGAGGCCAGACCTTTCTGAATGCTATAATAACCCTGTGCGAATGTTTTAGCCGGGGGGATGATTTGGGAGAAAACAACAATATAGGCAATAAAGTCGGCTGCCTGAATGCTGGCATCTGAACCCAAAACGAGTCTTCCACCAAACCATAAAACGACAATGATGACAACCGATGATAAAAATTCACTAAGCGGGGAAGAAAGATCTCTCCTTCGGTAAATGGCCAGAAGTACTTTTGAATAGCTATTATTTTCTCCCCTGAATTTATTCTCTGAATAAAAAATAGCATTAAAAGCCTTAATTATCCTCAGGCCGGAAATGGATTCTTCAATAATGGCCAGCAATCCAGCGAATTTTGTTTGTCCAATAATTGATTGCTTCCGTAAACTCTTGCCAATTCGACCAATAATAATTCCTGTAACCGGTAATACAATCAAAACAAATAAGGTAAGCTGCGGGCTCATGCTGATCATGAAAGCAAAATAGGCGATGATGGTAATTGGATCACGGATGAGTACTTCCAGGTAATTCATGATGGAGTATTCCACTTCCTGCACATCGGTAGTTACCCGGGCAATTACATCTCCTTTTTTATGTCGGTGATAAAAGGCAAGTGGCAGGATGAGTAACTTCTTATACAATTCATTCCTGATGTCTCTAACACCATTAATCCTAACACCTGCCATATAATACATTGCCATATAACGTGCCAGGTTGCGGAAGAAAAATGCAACAAGAAGAACCAGGCAGATATAAACCAGCGCATTAATTCTTCCCTGTTCAATGATAACATGACTGATCTGGTAATTAAGGTAACCTAATAATGCATCAATGCTGAATGCGAATTCCGGCTCCTTGGTAACCATCTCCTCTATGCCAAACAATAAGTTTAAAAAGGGAATAAGCAAGGCAAAGGAAAATAAGGAAAAGACGATGGTAAGAATATTGAAAAATACATTCAGCACAAGCTGACCCCAGTAAGGTTTAATATAGCCAAGAACCCTGGTAAATTTTTTCATTTAACTTTCGAGAAGTTAGATTAAATTTTAAAAATCAAAGATAGATTTTATTGCTTATTTAAATATTGAAAATTATTGTTTTGAGCAGAATTTTTCTCTGTGCTACTTTGTGCTTCTCTGAGTAGCTCTGTGTAATAGTTTAACCGCAATGGACGCAAAGAATTCGCCAGGTTCATCAAGTATTAAAACGATAATATTTTTAGTTTTATTGACAGAATCAATATTCAATATTTCAATATTAAAGCAGATTGTAGCCAGTATAATTCGAAGGAGAAATTTTTCGTAGTTCTTCTTTCACTTCTTCATTTACATTAAGGTTGTCAATAAACCTCCTAATGCTATCTCCTGTTATTTTTTCATTTGTTCGTGTTAGTGCAAGAAGTGCTTCGTATGGTTTAGGATAGTTTTCCCTGCGCAATATCGTTTGAATGGCTTCTGCAACTACAGCCCAGTTATTTTCCAGGTCAAATGCAATTTTCTCTTCATTCAGTATCAGTTTATCGAATCCTTTTAAAAGCGATTTAAGCGCAATGAGCATATGCCCGATAGGAACCCCAATATTGCGCGTAACAGTAGAGTCAGTTAAATCACGCTGTAACCTGGAAATGGGTAGTTTCTCAGACAAATGAATCAATAAAGCATTGGCAATTCCCAGGTTGCCTTCCGCATTTTCAAAATCAATCGGGTTGACTTTATGCGGCATGGCCGATGAACCAATCTCGCCCTCTTTTATTTTTTGTTTGAAATAGTCCATTGAAATATACGCCCAGATGTCTCTACTTAAATCCAATAAAATAGTATTGATCCGTTTTAACCCATCAAAATAGGCTGCCATATAATCATAGTGCTCTATCTGTGTTGTGGTCTTCTGTCGGTGAATGCCAAGTTTCTTATTTACAAAATCACAGGCGAAATCTTCCCAATCAATTTTCGGATAAGCAACAACATGTGCATTCATATTACCGGTTGCTCCACCAAATTTTCCTGAAAAAGGAATTGTTTTCAGCAGATCCAGTTGATTCTCCATTCTTTCGGCAAACACATAAATCTCTTTTCCCAATTTAGTAGGGGAGGCAGGCTGGCCATGAGTTCTGGCAAGCAGGGGTATGTTCTTCCATTCATAAGCCAGAAGGTTAATTTTGTTGACCAGTTTTTCAATAGTTGGAAATAACACAATTTGATGTGCATCTTTAAGGAAAGGGGAACCGCCGTATTGTTAATGTCTTGCGATGTTAAGCCAAAATGGATAAACTCCTTAAACGCAACAAGACCAAATTCATCAAAACATTCTTTAATAAAATACTCTACAGCCTTTACATCATGATTGGTCGTTTTTTCAATCTGTTTGATGGATTCAGCATCTTCAGGAGAAAAATCTTTATAAATATTACGGAGTTTGTCAAAATGTGAAGATTCAAAATCTTCCAGTCCCGGTAAAGGCAGCTCACATAAGGCGATAAAATATTCTATTTCAACCTTTACCCTGTATTTGAATAAGGCATATTCTGAAAAATAATCTGCAAGTTCTTCGGTCTTGTTTCTGTATCTTCCATCTATAGGGGATGTGGCTGTTATCGGGGAGATTTCCATAGCTCGTAAATTTTAATCAAAAGTAGAAAAAAAGCATTTGCATATATTTTGTTTTACCGATCATTAACTTAAATTGAATGTAATCCAATTGATGTTATTTTCAGTTTATTCTGAAATAACAATTAGTTTTGTAAACCATCACAAAATTGATGATGTTAAATCCACGTTCTGTTCAGTGTCAATTTCTAATTTTATTTAATAATGAAAAAAGTATACTATTTAATTTCCTTTGTTTTACTGATTGCTGCAGTCTCGCTATTTGATAATAATTCATGCGAATCTGTTTATTGTGATAACGAGCAATTGCTTCTTGAAAAAAACAACTTCCAAACGATCTCTACTATTTTCAACGTGCTTTTCCTGATGCACATATGGATGTTGAGGCGTACAAAAAAGTGATGTCTGAAACAGCTTCAAAATTGTCAGATATAAAAGGTTCGAATTTTGATGTTGCATGGCAAAGCGAAGGTCCTAATAATATTGGAGGCAGGATTAATGCAGTTGTTGCACATCCGGATGATCCTGATATTATGTATGTTGGAAATACCACTGGTGGTGTGTTTAAAACGGTAAACGGTGGCGAGGAATGGTTTCCTATTTTTGATGATAACCCGTTCCTTGCAACAGCGGTTATCACGCTGGATCCTTCTGATCCTGACATTGTATATGTAGGAACCGGAGATAGAAATATAAGTGGCTATCCTGCTATTGGAAATGGCGTTTACAGAAGTGATGATGCAGGGGAAACATGGTCACATCTCGGTCTTGCTGACCAATGTATCGTTTCTAAAATAGTTGTTGATCCTGACGACACACAAACCATTTATGCAGCAACCATGGGCTTGCCTTTTGAAAAGAATAATGACAGGGGACTTTATAAATCTACTGATGGTGGAGCTACCTGGGAACAATCACTTTTTATTGCTGATAGTGCCGGTGTAATTGACCTTGTGATGGATCCTTTTGATTCTCAAACCTTATATGCAGCCGGGTGGAACCGTATTCGAAATGCTTTCAAATCATTGGTAAAAGGGCCTGATTCGCGAATTTATAAAACCACTGATGGAGGTGCAACCTGGAACATCCTAAGTGGTGGCTTGCCAATGGTTGATAATTCACGACCTGGGCTAATTGTTTCTCAGCAAACACCAGGGCTAGTTTTTGCTTTGTTTGTAGGGGGCGATTATAACCTTTATGGCATTTATAAGTCGACCGATTATGGTAACACCTGGGAAGTAGTCAATACCAACTCATTACCCTATGATTACCTTGGAGGATTCGGCTGGTATTTCGGGCAAATCAGGGTGAACCCATTCGATGATGATAAATTATATGCTTTAGGAGTAAGCATGTATAAGACCGATAATGGCGGTAATAATTGGGAAGAGTCAACGCCATGGTGGCAAGGCGTACATGCTGATAAACATGACCTGTTTTTTGTTGATGAAAGTACATTATTACTGTCCACCGATGGTGGTTTATATAAAAGCGAAGATAATGGCGAAAACTGGGAAGACATTGAAGATATTCCGAATACTCAATTTTATCGCATAAAAGTTAACCATCATAACCCTGAAATTTATTATGGTGGCACACAGGATAATGGAACCATGTTTGGTAATAAATCAAGCCAAAATTCATGGACAAGGCTCTATGGTGGTGATGGCTTTCAGCCTTTATTTGACCTTTATAATCCTTTAACTGTTTTTGCTGAAACACAAAATGGGAATCTGGTAGTTACAACAAATAACGGTAATGATTGGTATAGTTTTACCGATGGTATTGACGGGAGCGATCAACGTTCATGGGATATGCCTTTTGCACGGAACGAAGAAAATGTGTTTTTTACCGGAACCAATAAAATGTATCGCAATACAAACCCACCATTTGGAAGTTGGTCTAGCAGTTAGTCCAAACTTAACCAGCGAGTTTAATGATCGTTATCACATTATTTCTGAGATTGGAACATCAAGACTAAGTGCTGATATTGTTTATGCTGGTACCAGCGATGCACATGTATGGCGCTCGTTGAATGGCGGATCATCATGGGATGAGGTTACGGGTAGTTTGCCACAAAGGGCAGTGAGTGCAGTAAGGGCTTCACCAAATTTTGAGGAAGCTGTTTTTGTGGGACATTCAGGCTACAAAATGAATGAATACATACCGCATATTCATCGGTCGGGAGATCATGGTGATACCTGGGTGGACATTTCAGGTGATTTGCCGCAATTCGCTATCAACGACATCGAGATTTTATGGGACAATGCTGATTCAGTGGTATTTGTTGCTACTGACGGAGGTGTTTATGCTACACTAAATGGTGGGCAACAATGGTCGAGGCTGGGAAATAATATGCCCATCATCCCGGTTTATGATATTGAAATTGATGAATCAACCAACAGATTAATTGCTGGAACACATGCACGTTCTATGATGTCATTCCCAATTGATTCGCTAGTGATTGTAACCGGTGAAAATGAAGAAGTGCTAAATAATGAAATGACCATATACCCTAATCCAGCAAGTAATAAAGTCAATTTTGAATTACCTGCTACGAATCAATTATTAACATTAAACATATTTGATTTTAGTGGGAAGAATGTGATTTCACAAATTATTAGTGGTCCTCAGAACCAAATTGATATCAGCGAACTGCAAAATGGCAATTACATTATCCAGTTGGCTGGTGACGGGATTTATTTAACTGATAAACTGGTTGTTATAAAGTAAACGCTTTTTCAGGATTTGCATTTGCTTTTTTTGCTTCTAATTATTTTTATATTTTAGCAACATAACCTCACATTGTTACACAACCTTTGGAGCAAACACTATATAAAGGACCCATGCGGGTCAGGCCCAGGTACAAGCGATTAACTACCGTACCGCCATGCCAGGTTATCGATCAAATACTGGAAGGACTTATTGAAAAAAAGGGAGTTTCCGGAAGCACATTGGATAATCACGCTTATTTGCAAATCCCCCAGGAAGATCAACATTATTGGTCACCCGAATTTAATGTTACCGTTGAAAAACAAGAAAAAGGTGCCTTGGTTAGAGGGGTATTAGGACCCAAACCAAAAGTATGGACGATGTTTATGTTCTTTTATTCAGCTGTGATTGTCCTGTTTTTTTTAGGGCTTGCCATGGGTGTTTCGCAATGGATGTTGGGAATGGATGCACCTATTTTATGGAGTATTCCTGCTTGTATTATTCTATGGGTTTTGATTGTTTTAGCAGCAAAGTTTGGCCAGTTTAAAGGCAGAGCACAGACTGAAGTTTTGTGGCGATTTATTGATGAGGCAATTGAAGCAGGAGAAAAGAAAATGAAATAATATTATCGAATTCATTTAATTTTTTAACTTCAAATCTTTATTTTTTTTTCGATTCTTTTTTACTTTATTTAATAAATATACCCGGTAAGCAATTCCTCCCGAAAAATATTTAACATCCCGGGCCATTGCATATACAAAAAGATGTTTAAAGAATAAAATATTACCACCCAGGTTAAAGCCCTGGCCATCATACTCCGCGATCAAAGTTAATTGTCGTAGGAAAGAAGGACTAAAAGAGATACCACCAAATAATCCTAAGAACTGGTTATTTCGAAAAACATCAAATCCATATCCAAGTGTTATACCAAATTCTGATCTTTTAACAGGTATATGTTTTGTCGCCACAATATATAGTGAACTAAAATATTGATTTGAATTTGCCTCTTTGCTAATACTTGAAAATGCATCATGGGCACCAATAACAATTGCAGGAATAAATTTTCGTTCCCGAACCACTCTTAATCTGGCTGAAAACCTTCGGTCAACAGTGCTGCTGCCTTCTGAATATTTAAGTAAGTGTGTATTTCCGAAACTGACTTCTAAAAAAGGTAAAAAAGTAACATTTAAATAATAAGTAATTCCGTTATAATCCCCACCTCCATATGTTTTAATATAATTTCCGTCAAGATAACTGCCTCCCAGGAAAAAAGTGCCATCTTTCTGCATATCGGCAGTAGGAATAACCAGCCAGCCAGTTGTGCCCATTAAAGTTTGTGCCTGCGCAAGTGAAATATTCAGTGTCAAAACAAGTATGATAAAAATATTTCTCATTAGAAATGCCTGTTTTTTAAAAGTTCATTCTTTATATAAAGAGGATTAAAATAATGTTCTGATCTGTTTTCATTCGGTCTTCTTTCGTAATATCTGTTATATAAGAAATCGGTCGCCCCATTATATTCCCAATCAAAATAGCGGGGTAGATTAACCCTGACAGTTTTGTGTTTGAACCTTTTACCTGGTGGAAACGGAATTGCAATATGAAAACCAAAGTTTGGTTGCCCTCCAATATCAGGATCAAGAACAGAATATGCAGCATAAAAACCAATTGCTGTTTCTCCGAACATACGGGCTAAATCAAATCTTCCACCATAGTCTCCATGCAAAAATCTACCCGCCTTTACGTCAAACCTCAAATTAAACCTTGGTAAAAAATAGCCAGCCGATAAAGAAAATGTGAATGTGTTTAGGTCGCCAAATTCCCAACCATTATCAGTAACAACAGAAAATCCTGTAAGACCAGCATTAAAACCAATATCCCATCTTGGGTTTTTAAATGGGTGACGGATGCTAAGGTCAAGTCCATATCGATGATTGTTGAAATTTCCTATGCTCACATTGCCAAACCAAGGTCCATTTAGCCTGAAGTCTTGCGATAGCACAATAAAACCGGGACGAACCTTGTTGCCCTCTTCCCCGTAAACCCTACTGTCACTATATATGGGTAAAACTACCTGGGCTGTCAATAACATACCTTTCCAAAACGAAACCTCTAGCGCAGGAGCAATATTGAATTGTATTTTATAAATGGTGCTAAAAGTGAGGTTGGCCAAATAGAATTGAGGGTAAAAGACAAAGTCGAATTTAACAGTATTACGATTTATCGGTATTGAATGCTTTATTCGATCCCAATCGGTTTTTGTTTTGTAGCTTATTGTTAAAGCTGAATCAATTGATCCATTACCTATGGTGTCATTTCTAAACGTGTTCCATCTGGATGCATCAACTTTGGTAACGATTTGTGGTTGGCCGAACCTGAGTTGCAGGACATTTAATGAAGCATCTTCAGGTACATATTTTGAGATGGTATCAAGAGCAGTAGACAATGCGCGTACATTCCATCTATAAATATTATTCTCGAAACTGATGGTGTATATGTCTTGGTCAGTATTAACTCGAATGTTCTCAAACCCTGTTTCAACCAGTTTATTTCTTAGTGTTTCTGTAGATGTTTGCGAAACCGAACTCGCAGCTGACAGCAGAATCAGGAAGAAGATAAGAAAATGCGTTTTCAAAAGGTTTGCTCTAATGTTAATGGTGGGTGAAAAGTACAAAAAAGTCAAAAGCGATTACTTATTAATATTCATCTTGATTAAGTATAAATCCGATGAGCCATCATCATTATCACAAACACTGAGAATATCCAGCACATTTCCATAGGCTGTTTTAACACAAATACCTTCTAATTTCTTGGCAAGAATTTTTCCGTCCTTTTTTAATAAAGTTGAATAAAAGGTTCCTTTAGACAGGCTATCAATGGGAATGTATCCAATGTAACTGCCTGAAACTTTACCATCAGCTGTAACGGAACTGGTCGCTTCCATTGAGGCAGTAAAGAGTAATAATTCTTGATCAGCATAGTAATATGCACCCGAAAATCCTGAAGCAACACCGTCAAATAAAGGCAATTGAAAAGGATAAATAATGATATCATCTGGCACATGTTCGCCTGACTCAAGATAATCCAGCAGTTGTTTCCTGTTGATTTCAGTAATAAAATTCCCACTAATATTTCCTCTGTGAAAGAGGTATGCATTTTGTTCAGCTAAAGCCAGTCCTTCGATGTTTATTTCTTCATCACCCATATCAGCTTGTAACTTAATTTTCTCATATAATGGCCTGATATTTTTTTTCAGGATGTGAATACTGTCACCGAATGAAATCAACACAGCCGTATCTCTCGAGTTTAATTTCGAGCCGGACGACAACACCAGTGTTTTAAACAAACCTGCATCAGTAAAAGTCTCCATGCACTCATAATCAGCTTTAATCCGGGAGGGTGTTCTCCCATCAACTATTGAATCAATTCCTGATAACTTAATAAGTTCGCCTATGGTTAAATCATCATTTAGTTCAACAAGCCATGGAATGTCATCTCCTACAAAAGCAATTTTGTTGTCAATCAAAGTAACACCTGATGCAGATGACATATTATCATAGTATTTATGACTAAGAATTTGTAACTCGATACTGGACTCCTTCAAATTATTACAAGAAACCAGCATGAGTAAAACAAATGTAAAAAGACTGATTGTGAGACGTTTCATCGAAATCGATTCGTTTGGAAAACAAATATAGTTTATGTTTTAGGATATTACATTACTTTAGTGTTAAATCAGCAGATTGTCAGGTTTTCCCTTGAGGCATGTTATTTGAGTAAGTTCTATTCCATTTTTACTTTATGACTTTAGAAAGAAAAAAATTATTTGGGGCGATAACAATTCCTGTTTTTTTATTGTTTGTTATGTGGATGGTCAAGTTAGTTGAAGTAATTTTTGCAATCAGCTTAACAAGATTGGGCACCCATCCGCTGCATGCAGATGGCATTACAAGGAATCGTATTAATGCCTTTCATTCATGGTGATTTTAATCATTTAATTGCAAACTCCAGTTCATTTATCATACTTGCTGTTGCCCTGTTTTATTTTTATCGAGATTTATCACTTAGGGTGTTAATCGGTATTTGGCTATTATCTGGCATATGGGTATGGTTTGGTGGTCGTGATTCGTGGCACATTGGTGCCAGTGGTGTGATTTATGGCTTGTCTTCATTTTTATTTGTCAGTGGAATGATCAGGAAAAACACACAACTGGCGGCTTTGGCAATGGTAGTGGCTTTTTTATATGGCAGCATGATCTGGGGTATATTCCCCGATTTTTTCCCAAAAGAAAATATTTCATGGGAGGGCCATTTGGGTGGATTTGTAGCCGGGATAATCCTCGCATTTTACTACCGGAAATCAGGTCCACAACCCAAGAAGTATTCGTGGGAACTGGAAGAAGAGGATGATGTTGATGAAACGGATGAAATAGATGCCTATTGGAATAAATCAAAAAATAATACCAATACAACTTAACTTTGAAATTTATTGTAATCTCAATAAGAGACGAAAACATGGTCTGTTAATTGAAGACTGCAAATCAATAAGGCTTTTCGTAACTAAAATATATTTTTTCAGAACGGGAAAGTACCTGCCAGGTTGAATTTTCCATGAGCACCGCTTGAAACATAAATTGACCAATATCCATATGTAATTCATCATATGGAAAAAATTGTACAAAATCGCTGAATTCTGCAGCTGTGTATGCAGGAATAAAGTTGCCAAACAAAGCGACCTGACCATCTGAACTGTAATAAAGGCTATTATAGTCATACAATGGTGTTCCATCCGAAGTATAAAAATATGCTGCAACAGTACAATTCATGTTTAACAGGTTTTGTGCTGCAAATTGTACATGAATATTCATCCCTAACTGACCAAATTCGTTATAAATATTATGATCAACCCAAACCCTCTGAATTTGAGCTGCTGGCAGATTGCCTGGGTTATAAACAGGTTCAGGTTCAAAGTTTACCGGTTCTAAAAAGTCACTTCCTGGAATTAAAGTTGCCTGACTAGCGTCAAAATTTGAAAAAGTAGTAAGATGAAGGCTGGTAATCATATACATCCAATTCCGAATCAATCTGCACAATTCGCTACATTGATTAGATCCATCAATTGTTTGACAATCGATATTTTGAGTCAAACATTGTTCCAGGTAGGCAAACTGCTCCGAATTGTAATCACTCAATAGGCTTAATCCCATTAAATAAACATCATGATTTAATGCTACTTTTAAAAAATTATAAGCGGTAATGGTTTTACCTCCGTCATTTGTAAGATAATAGCCTACATTAGCTGTTCCACCAGTTGGCATTTTTGAAATACTGGTCTCGTCAATGTCTATCATCATTTTACCCATCGATTTCTCAAGTTCAACAGTTATTGTTTCAATAAAAGCTGCCGGATCACTTGTCAACATATTCTTCTCTTCTTCGGAAACCCCATCATCATATAGATAAAAGATAGGGTAAGTTTGATTCAGTTCTTCATTGCCAAAATCAACAGTTAACATAGGTGCACCACCATCTTCACTTTTCATTGGTTTAAGGGTGGCACCAAATGGAACAGCAATGATAACACCGAAATTAATGTCCTGATAGATATCGTATGCAAAGTCTTCGTGATTCAGGTTGAGTTCAGCAATGTCGCTCATCATCCCATTCAGATATTCAGGATTATCAGCTGTTTCCATCATTTCACCCAGTGTCCTTGTTTTCGTATAATAAAACTCGAACTGACCAAATGAAATTTCCTCCAGTCTTTCCTCAACGTAAGCATCAGCATTTGCGTAAGTATTATTTTTATTCAGTGGATTTTCAAAATCACTTTCAACCGGTGGTTCTTCTGCAGCATAGTGGATAGGAGAATTATCCAGTTTTTCGGGTAACTGATTTATTGAAGCCGATTCAAGCTCATCCAGGTATTTTGCCGGAATTCCCCAACTTACATTTTTACCTCCGTTATCAATGCCACCATCACCAATGGCTACAAGATAGCCATTTACATCAACCAGAGGTGAGCCAGAAAAACCGGGTAAGAGACTGTTGTTCTCAAAATGAATAATTTCCAGGTACAAGTCAGGAATGCCGATTTTGCCAAGTTCATCGGTTGCTTTTTTTGGTAAATCCTTAAGCTGATTGTTTTGCGTTTCAGTAATTTTTAAAGTCATTCTTCTCCACGCTTCAGCCGATAACCAATATCCAAGTGCCATCACTTCCTCTCCTGATGCTCTTGAAGCCCGGTTACTTAAAGGTTGCCAGTTAGGTAGTGATAGCCTTCCGGGTTTAACTTCAAGCAGCACTAAATCAGCTTCCGCATTGATACCAATAATCTCTGCAGCAAAAAATTCCTGATCTTCTCTTGTAGGTGCACTTGTCCACTGAACCGAGATGTTGATATCACTGCCTCGGCGCATTGCATGCAACGAAGTTACAACTTGATCGTTTTTTTGCCAAATAAAACCTGATGCATAGCCCGTTCCTCGTGGCTTTCCTATGTCTTTTCCTGATGTATGCACTCCTCCCGTAACTTTTACCCTTACAAGTGATTTTGACAATGCCTTGGTATCAAAATTTTGTGCGGTTAATATAATTTGAGGTTGAAAAAAGAGGACAATGAATATTGAAAGTCCGAACAGTAGATATTTGTTATTTGGTTTCATTACATGCATTTTTAACTAGTATTGGTATGAGATTTTTTTGTTCATTTTCAGTTACACCATTCTTGATGGATGCCGCGAGACTTTTCCATATTCCACCCTTTGTATTTAAGTAGCTGATCATTTCATTTGCGGATGAATTTGGTGAGAAGTCACTTATATTTTTACAATCATCATCCGTAATTGCTTTGGTTTCAGATAAACAAAACCCATCTCTTATTGCCAGCATAGCAGATTTTTGATGGTCTTTATCTATTTTTGCTTCAACTTCACTGACGATGGTTTTCCAAAATTTACCGGTAGTTTCAAATCGCTGGTAAATTAATGGTAATGAATCATCCTGATCAAGGTCATTTAAATTTTCACAATCCGATTCATCAACTTCAGCAGAATATAAACCTGCAAATGACCTTCGGTGGACTATTTCACCAGCTGACGGACCATTGTCTTTGCCACCATCTTTACTCATGCTATCATTAGCTGAACTATAAATTTTCCAGTCTTTATTCAGGATGCCAAATCGCTCATAAGCGATAAAGTCAAGAGATTCATCATGTTCAAAACCGATTTCAGTATACTTTTCGTACTGACTTTTCAGGTCGGGAGCAAGCAAACTGTTTGTTCTGATAAAAATGCCGATAAGTGCCCCAAGCACGCAAGCAAAGCCGAATGAACCAATACGAACAGCTTTAGCATCGCTGAAATGCTTGTCATTTAATCCCAATAAAATGGCCAGGGAGGATGCCAGTGCACCAATTATTATCCCAACTGTTGGTGATACCGCCAGTCCCATTAGCACACCGATGAGCAATCCAATACCGGCTCCGCTATAAAGTGCAATTAAGTTTCGTTTCATATAGATATTAATTAGCTAAAATAGTTTAGTTGCATTAGTTTAACTGCATCTAACAGTGTCAACTGCCGAGACTATATAAGCTCAGTATAAAAGGTAATTTTTAAGGGTGGATAGGTTTGATAAGTAAAAAGCAAGCTTATTTATCGGTATATTGATAATTTTAAGCTGTTGCTCTTTATGCAAACATAATATAAAAATGTATTAAAATCCAAGTTTTTAAATGGCGAGGTAAAGAATACTTCGACCTGTTAGGTTAGCATTGTTACGGATAAAGATTAAATAATTCAGGATGTTTACCTTTCATACCGCGGTAGTAATCCTCAACTTTTTTAAAGTCAGTTTCAAAGTCACCGGTTACCTCAAGTATCGGGCCGATGCCAACTTCCTTTTTACCATAATCGAGGTAAGAAAAGACGATTGGGACCTCAGCCTTTTGTGCAATATAATAAAAGCCTTTCTTCCAGGTGTCGACCCTTTTTCGTGTCCCTTCGGGTGTAATAGCCAGGTAGATTGGATCATGCTCCCTGATCATGGCCGCTGCTTGTTCAACTCGGTTACCTGGTTTACTCCTGTCAATTGGTATTCCTCCAACATATTTCAGCAACCAACCATAATACCATTTGAAAGCTTCTTTCTTGATAAATACTTTTGCAGGTATTTTTCTCGACCAGCAATACATTCTTCCAATAAAAAAATCATAAAATGAAGTGTGCGGGGCAGTAATGAAGACAGCCTTTGTTAAACCTTCGGGCGGGCCACCAACTAATGTCCAGCCCATTAATTTAAGGATCAGGTTCGAAAGAAATTGCATATTTCAAGTTTAGCCCAAAAATAATTTAATTACTGCACGAAACATCGTATAAGATTAAACAGCTTTGATCAGGCATTTATTCTTCGGCAACTTCAGGCATTAAAATAACCTTAAGATAATGGTCATCTTTAAAATACATATTTGCCATTTCTTTCAGGTCTGCTGATGAAATCGATTCAATTTTAGCTTTTAAATCATCAAAGTCCGTATATATCTTCACCATTGTAATAAGCATTCTTGATCTTGCTTAACCAGTAGTTGTTTTTTTCAAAATTGGATTCAAAGTCACGGATGGTAGTTTCTTTCGCTTTTGCAAGATTGACTTCATTCGGACCATTAGTCTTCAAAGTATCCATTTCATAAAAGACGGTCTGTGCCAGTTTATCCGCGTTTTCCGGTGCACAACCCCAGCTGATAAAAATGTTAATTTCCTCTTTTGGATATTTATTCATATTTGGTCTTGCCCTAACACCATAAACTCCACCCTGGTCTTCGCGCATGCTTTCACGCATCCTGATGTTTAAAATCTTCATCAGCATACTCATCTTCAGCCTGTTTTCAGCAGTGTAATTAAACGATTCATCCATCATTATAGCAACTGAACTTTTTGGCTCGGTGCCTTTATGTACCAGTGCTTCAGTAATACCTGAAGGAAAATCAGCACTTTCATCTTTCCACATGCCCAAGGCTTCAATCGATGGGAGGGAACCCAGGTATTTTACAACAAGTGGTTTAATGGTTTCCACATCAAAACTACCTGTGAAAACAAACGTATGACCATTGGCATTGGCAAACAATCCTTTATAAAATGAATAAGCCTTGTCAAGATCGATGCTGTTTATCTGAGCTTTAGTTGGAATTACAATGGTCCTTGGATCGTTTTGTGTTGCCAGTTTGTAAATTGTATCGTAAAATACAGCCTGCGGGTTCGACATCATAAATTGAAACTGTGTAAGCATTTGGGACTTAAATGTCTTGAACGCTGTGGTGTCTTTTCTTGGTTGTGTAAAATACAGATAAGTAAGCTGGAACAAAGTCTCCAGGTCTTTCTTTACAGCGTTACCCGTTACTCCTTGGGAAACATTCCCAATTTCAGGGCTAACATTTACATTTTTTCCTGTCAGGAATTTTTTCAACGCGATATTGTCAAAATCACCTATGCCACTCATTGATAGAATTTGATTGGCAAACTTGGCGGATATAAAATCTTCGTCAGAAGCAACAGAAGTCCCTCCAAAACCAAAACTGTTCATCAAAATCTCATCGTTTTTAAAAGTGGTAGGTTTTAAAACCACATTAACACCATTGCTTAATTTGATTTCGGTGATGTCAAAAAGATCGTTTGTTGTTTCAGCGATGATTTCACCTCCGGGTAAAGGTGTATCAATTAATGACTCTTTCACCAATTCCTCTTTATACTCATCTACATCTGCTTCGCGCGCCACTATTATTCCAGCCAGCAATTCTTCTTCGGATGGAATTTCAACACCCTCTTTTTCGGGCCCGGTAACTAAAAACACGGCACCATTGTTCTTGGCAAAATAATAAGCGATCTGATTAATCTCGTCAAGTGTTATCGTTGGCAGAACCGACTTTGTGAGATCGAATTCATATTCAATACCGGGGAATGGTTCTCCATCTAAAAAGTGTGAGACATATTCGTTAACATATCTTCTTGATTCAGTTTTGTCCTTCTCCTGAAGCGATTTTTCAAGGTTGCTGATCAGTTCCTCTTTTTGTCGTTTGAATTCATTTTCAGTAAACCCATATCGTTTTACCTGTTTATTCACTTTTAAGATTGTAGCAATGGCATCATTAACCTTATTCTCTTTAACAGCTGCATAGGTGGTATAAGCATCAAGCGATCTGGCCAAAAAACCTCCATAATTCGAACCAGCATACAAGAATGGTGCATCAGGATCTTGTGTTAATTCAAAATACCTCGCGTTTATCATGGAGATAAACAGGTTGAATTTGATCATTGTACGATAGTTGTCGTTGGTTTTTACATTAAACTTATCCATTTTGCGGAATACAACTACAGTTGTGTTTGTGGCTTCTTTATCGGTTGCAATGGCGATTAATGGCTCACCATTATTTGGAATGTTATACGAAACCCTCTCTTTTTCTACCTCAGGTCCCTTTAGTTTGTTAAAATGTTTTTTTATTTGCTCTTCTGCATACACAGGATCAATGTCACCTACAACTACTATTGCCATTAAATCAGGCCTGTACCAATCATTATAAAAGTTAGAGATTAGTTCATATTCACATGAATCAATAACACTCATTTTGCCGATGGGTAATCTTTCTGCATAACGCGAATCTTTCAGTAAAATGGGCAAATACTTTTTCATCATTCTGTCCTGTGCTCCAAGCCCAAGTCGCCATTCTTCGTGAACCACACCACGTTCTTTGTCAATTTCTGCCTCATCAAAACTGAGTTTGTGTGCCCAGTTTTCAAGAACCATAAAAGCCGAATCAAGCAAGCCCTGCCTGTCAGCAGGCATTTGAAACATGTATACAGTTTCATCAAAACTAGTATATGCGTTAAGATCTGCACCAAAATCAACCCCTGATTTTTCAAGGAAGTTAATCAGATCGTTTTTGCTAAAATCTTCGGTACCGTTAAAAGCCATGTGTTCAAGAAAGTGTGCCAGTCCTTGTTGGTTGTCATCTTCTAGAATAGAACCTGCATTTACAGCAAGCCGGAACTCAACTCTTTTTTCAGGTTTTTTGTTCTGACGGATATAGTAAATTAATCCATTGTCAAGTTTGCCACTTATTACAGCCGGGTCAGCAGGTAAGAGAGCATCTTGTTGAAATTCCTGACTAAATGCTGCTGTACTGGTTAGAGCAATAGCTAGTGCCAATAAGTATTTTATTGAAGTTTTCATTGAAATATAATTTGTGTTTTGTTTTGCGGAGGTAAAAGTAACGAATTGTCATTAATTGGTATTAAAATATTCAAATGCCTGAGTTAATGATTTGTCAAAAAAATTTGGACTATTTTTAACAAAATTAAATCGTCTTATTTTTATTGATTAGAACGTCGAATAGTATCTTAATTGACTTAAGAAAAAAAATGATAGAGAAATGGATTCCAACAACTCAATAAAAAAACATACCAATATAGCCATAAATTTTGCCGCATTTATTATCATCATTGCAGGCGTAATTTACGCTGCTTCGATAGTGACTTCATTATTGATGGCATTATTCATAAGCATCATTTGTGCTCAGCCCATTTTATGGTTGCAAAAGAAAAAAGTCCCGCAGGGATTGGCAGTCAGTCTTGTATTTGTTTTCATTGTTGCTATCTTTTATGGTTTTGGCGAAATTATTGCTACTTCCTTTTCATCATTCTCGGAAGATGCACCAAAATACGAGCAAAACCTAAGTGAAATGGGAGGCTCAGTGGTTAAGTTTTTGGATAATAATGGAATAAATGTGTCGGTTGATGAAATGACCAAAACTTTTGATCCATCAAAAATAATGAGCTTTACAGCAGGCTTTCTTGGGCAATTGGGTGGTTTTATGGGTAATGCATTTACCATATTTTTCCTGGCTCTTTTTTTGTTATTAGAACTTGATAGTTTTCCTGTAAAAATTAAAGCCATTATGAAAGATACTGTCGGATCGCTTTCTTACCTTAATGTGATTGGAGACAGCATTCGTCATTATTTATCAATTAAAACGGTTACTAGTTTACTTACTGGAATTTTCATCTGGATAGGCCTTGCAATTTTAGGAGTAGATTATGCCATCATTTGGGCTCTTATCGCTTTTTTGTTAAATTATATTCCCAATATTGGGTCAATAATCGCTGCCGCTCCGGCAGTTTTATTCGCCCTTGTGCAACTTGGTTTTAGCGGAGTTATATGGACAACCGGCATTTTTGTGGCTGTAAATATGATTATTGGAAATGCTGTTGAACCAAAGATGATGGGAAAAGGATTAGGCCTCTCAACTTTTGTGGTCTTTTTATCTCTGTTGTTTTGGGGTTTTATTTTGGGAACTGTAGGTATGTTTCTTTCGGTACCTCTTACTATGACGATCAAGATTATGCTTGAACAAAATCCAAAAACAAAATGGATTGCTATCATATTGGGAACGCAAAGTGAAGCTCAGGTTTTGGTTGAGGAAAAGAAAAGCCCAGATGATAATTCCTGATTTATTGTAATTAATTATTTCTAATCATCTTAGTTTTCTTTCAAAAAACAAACTCCGGATTTTAGATCATTCAGAAGCCCCGAATCCTTCAAAGGGTAGTTAAAGATTGTAATGCTTTAATGAACTT
Source organism: uncultured Bacteroidia bacterium (assembly GCA_963759045.1). GTDB lineage: Bacteria > Bacteroidota > Bacteroidia > Bacteroidales > F082 > JAADID01. The sequence goes on along the minus strand of CAVWXM010000034.1, from coordinate 61,350 downwards.
TTATTAATATTTTTTGTTTCAATTGTTGTAATAAAACCTCAATCAAAATGACAATTGACAACATCCTTGAAAAAGACATTATTCCTGATTCGATGCTGAGATTTGGAATTAGGTTTTTGCTTAAGCACAGGTTAAAACAAGAAAGTTTTGACAACGAAGAGGAGTTAATTAAACATCAAAACCTGCTAATTGAAGAACTAAAAAGAAGCCCAATCGCTATCAATACCGTTGACGCGAATGAACAACATTATGAGGTTCCGGCTTCATTTTATGAGTTGGTCTTGGGTCCGTATTTAAAATATAGCTGCGGCTATTGGTTTAATGACACAAAGTCGATAAAACAATCTGAGGAAGATATGCTCATTATGGCAATTGAACGGGCAGAAATTACAAATGGGCTATCGGTGCTTGATCTTGGTTGTGGATGGGGATCTTTTTCACTATATGCTGCCAAAAATTTTCCTGGTTCTCAGTTTACAGCAGTGTCTAACTCATCAAGCCAAAGGCAGTTTATTGAGGAAACAGCTAAAAATCAAGGGATAAAAAACCTTACTGTAATTACTGCTGACATTAATGATTTTAATCCTGCAAAATATTTTGACAGGATTGTTTCGGTTGAAATGTTCGAACATGTCAGAAATTATGATAAACTTTTTAACCGAATTTATAATTGGTTAACACCTGAAGGTAAGCTTTTTGTGCACATATTTACACATAAAAAATATGCCTACAAATTTGAATATAATGGTGATAGCGATTGGATGGCGAAGTATTTTTTCAGTGGTGGAATGATGCCTAACAGAGATTTGTTAGGCCGTTTTGCTGAAGATTTTGTGCTTCAAAAGCAATGGGAAATTAATGGCACACACTATGCACGAACACTTGAATCATGGCTAACCCGAATGGATTTGCATAAAACGGAAATTATGCAAATATTTAGGGAGACATATGGTGATGAAGCGAAAAAATTCTGGTCCTACTGGCGTATATTTTTTATGGCTTGTGCTGAAACTTTCAACTACAACAATGGCAATGAATGGGGTGTAAGCCATTATCTTTTCAAAAAAGCATAAAAATGGAAAAAGTCGCTATTGTTGGAACCGGAATAGCAGGAATGATATCAGCTTACCTTTTGAACAAGGATTACGATATTACCGTATTTGAGAAAAAGGATTACATCGGTGGTCATACACATACTGTTGAAGTAGTTGAGGGAGACAGAAAAGTTCCGATTGATACAGGTTTTATAGTTTTCAACAAGGCAAATTATCCCAATTTATTAAAGCTATTCAAAAGGTTGGATGTTCATTATAAACCAAGCAATATGTCTTTTTCGGTGCAACATATTCCTGAAAAACTTGAATACAATGGGTCTGGCTTAAATGGTGTTTTTGGTCAACGCAAAAATCTAATCAATCCTTTATTTTACAGGATGCTCTCCGTTATCATCAAGTTTAATAAAAATAGTGTCGAAGTTCTTGAAAGTGATAAATATACCAGGTCGAATAACCCTGAAATTTAAACTAAAAACCCCGATATGCAGTACATGCCGGGTTTGATTTTTCTGTTTTTTTACCAAATATAAGCTCTCTCACTTTCAGGAATATACAAAGCATCCTGCTCAGATACATTGAAAGCATTCAAGAAAATATCCAGGTTAAAAATTGGAATATTAACCCTTGCTTCAGCTGGACTATGCACATCTTCCTTTAACCTGCGCATCAGTTCTTTATCTCGGATGTTACCACGCCAAACCTGTGCGTATCCAATAAAGAATCGTTGGTCATCAGTAAAACTATCTATTTTAGAGGGTTTCTTTCCATTTAGTGACATTTGGTATGCATCATATGCAATACTCAAACCTCCAAGGTCAGCAATATTTTCTCCCATGGTTAAAGCACCATCAACATGCAATGAATCAAGCATTTTGAATTGATCATATTGAGCACCAAGAATGACTGTTTTGGCAGTAAATCGTTCCGCATCACCTTCATTCCACCAATCGTTCATATTACCGTCTTTATCATATTTTCTGCCCTGGTCATCAAAACCATGCGTCATTTCGTGTCCGATAACAACGCCAATTGACCCATAATTTACTGCATCATCTGCATCAGCATTAAAAAAGGGTGGCTGCAATATACCTGCCGGGAATACAATCTCATTATTGGTTGGATTGTAGTATGCATTTACTGTTTGCGGTGTCATATGCCATTCCTTTTTATCAACAGCTTTACCGATTTTTTCAATCGTTCTCTGGAATTCATAAACATTAGCAGCACGCACATTTTCGATATAACCATCTGCTACGATATCTAACGATGAATAATCTTTCCATTTATCTGGATATCCAATTTTCACTGAAATCCTGTCAAGTTTTGCCAACGCTTCTTTTTTGGTTTCATCCGACATCCAATCGAGTTTTTTAATGCGTTCAGCAAAAGCAAGCCTCAGGTTGTCGACTAATTCAACCATTCGTTCTTTTGACGAGGGAGGGAAATATCTTTCAACATATAACTGCCCAATGGCTTCGCCTAAACCACCGGAAGCAACTGCCATTACCCGCTTCCATCGGGGTTGAAGCTCTTGTTGGCCTGAAAGGGTCTTTCCGAAGAATTCAAAATTCTGGTCCACAAAATCATCGCTTAAGTAATTTGCGGAAGCATCAATAAGATTCCAGCTTAAATAGGCTTTCCAATCATCAACAGAATATTTTTTTATAACAGGTGATAATCCGGCAATAAAGTCTTTTTGACCAACATTTATTTCACCTGGATCTGTCAGTCCCAAACTAGTAAAGTAGAGTTTCCAATCAAACGCTGGTGAAAGCAACATTAATTCATCAAAGTTGACTTTATAATAATTTTCTTCAGCATTACGTCGTTGCAGGCGGGTTTTAGAAACTAATGCAAGATCGGTTTCAATAGCCAGCACTGTTTTAGCATTTTTAGATGCTGTTTCCTGGCTATCACCTTTTAAAACAAACATCTTTGTAATATGATCCAGGTAGTCACTTCTTAGTTTTTCAGAGCGCTCATCCTCATTGGTGTAGTAATCAACATCCGGCATGCCAAGTCCCCCCTGGTAAAAGTTTACTATTTCCATTGTGCTGTTTTTTTGATCAGCACCTGAAAAGAAATAAAACAAAGGATTCAGACCTACAGTTTGCATTTTTGCCACTTGAGATATAATATCTTTTTTTGTTTTTGCTGCTACAATTGCATCAAGTTCGGGTTGAATGACTTGAACACCAAGTTTATTGATACGGGCCGTATCCATTCCACTATTGTAGAAGTCCCGGATCTTCTGACTAACACTTCCGTACTGTGCATTTTTATCTGCAGATACCTCTTCAACCAGTGTTTTCAGGTTTTCCTGGTTCTCATCATACAATTGATGGAAAGCACCATACATGCTGTATTCAGGTGGAATAGGGTGGTTGGCCATCCAGGTGCCATTTACATACCTGAAGAAATCATCTCCGGGATTTACATTCATATCCATATTTGCCGGATCAATTGCTTTGGTCATAGTTTGTTCTTTTTTTTCATCGCAGCTTGAATTAAGCATTATAATGCCAGCCACGAAGAAGGTGTAGATTAAGAATTTTTTCATGAAATTTAATTTTGAATGGTTGCGATTAAAATTGAAGTGCAAAGATAGAAAATGATTGGATGTTCAGGTTGTTACTTAATTGTTTAAGATGATGCCAATCGACAAACGGCCATTTATATTATATAAAAAAACACCAGACTATAGAGATGATCATTAAAAGTCCAATTCCAGATTTAATTGTTCTTTTAATTTAATCAGGTCAGGATACTTTTTTGACATTTCTTCAAATTTTTCGCGATCGGTATAGGCAACTTTTGTTTCTTTTTTGTCGGGAAGTACAGGTTTCAAGGTAATCTGGTTGTTGTTCAATTCCTTTTTGAGGAACTCAAGTAAAGAGGTTACATTCAAAATATCTCTAGCAATAATGATGTTATCCACCTGATATTCAATTTCGAAATTCTTTTTTAAAACCGGCTTGTATTTCGCAATAGCATTTGAAAAACTTGGCGATTTAGATTTATAAGATTCCGTGAAAATATTCCAGATTTTTGTAAGCCGGTCCTGATCGAATTCATTAATAATGACAGGGACTTCCTCTTCTTCAGCTGCTTCTGCTTTTCTTTTTAGTGCATCAAGGCTGTCTTTTATCGAAATGTTTTTTATTTTTCGTCCGCTGTCCTGTTTCACAGGTTTTACCGTTGACTTAGGCTTTGGGGTCGTCTTAGGTTCGTCCAAAGATTTTTTTTCGGTTTCCTCTTCCTGCGTTTGGTCAGCTGGTATTTCTACTTTGGACTTTACCTCGACTTTCTCTTTTTCAGTTTTATAGGCAACCGGTTTTTCCTGGAATGATGTTTTTGTAATTGGTTTTGACCGAGCTGAGATAGGTTCTTCCAATTGAATGTTTTGCTGGCTTAATTGCATCAAAGCAATTTCGATATGTAAGCGTTTGTTATTGCTTGTTTTGTAACTTAAATCGTATTTATTACAAATATCAAGCAATTTAAGTAGTATGCCTGCCTGGCAATTTGTGGCTTGTTCAGCATATCTATCTTTTAAAGAAGGACTGGCAAGTAAAAGTTCAATGGTAGCAGGATCTTTTATGACCAATAAGTTCCTGAAATGGCCGCTGAGTTCGGTGATAAAATGCTGCCCATCAAAACCATTTTCAATAATCTCGTTAAAAATCAATAATAATTCGGAAATGTCAGCTTGTAAAATTGCATCGGTGACCCTAAAGTAATATTCATAATCCAGGATATTGAGGTTTTCAATTACATTTTTATAGGTTAAGTGTTTTGCCACTGTAACTAACTATTTGGTCGAAAGTAGAGAGGGCATCGCGCATGGCCCCATCTGATTTTTGTGCAATAGCATGCAGTGCTTCAACTTCAGCTTCTACCTTTTCATTTTCAGCTACATAAGCCAGGTAATTAGAGGTGTCTTCAACATTAATACGTCTGAAATCAAATATCTGACAGCGCGAAAGGATAGTGGGAAGTATTTTATGCTTTTCGGTTGTTGCAAGGATGAATTTTGCGTAGGCCGGTGGTTCTTCCAGCGTTTTTAAGAATGCATTGAAAGCAGCCTGCGAAAGCATATGAACCTCATCAATGATATAAACTTTGTATTTGCCAACCTGGGGAGGAATTCTTACCTGGTCAACCAGTGTTCGGATGTCCTCAACCGAATTATTAGAGGCAGCATCTAATTCATGAATATTAAATGATGCGTTGTTATTAAAAGAAGTACACGACTCACATTGGTTGCAAGGTTCAAGGTTTTCAGAAAGCTTAGAGCAATTGATGGTTTTGGCGAGTATTCGGGCACAGGTAGTTTTACCAACACCTCTGGGGCCTGTAAAAAGAAAAGCCTGTGCTACCTGATTGTTCCTGATCGCGTTTTGCAGGGTAGAAGTAATGGATTGCTGACCAACAACCTGGGTAAAGGTTGCAGGTCGGTATTTCCTGGCCGAAACAATAAAATTTTCCATATATAATGGGTAAAAAACCGGAAGTCAAAAATAGTAAAAATCCAGCTGATGGATAAGTTTAAATCAACTCAAGCCTCTTAACTTTTCCACAATTATTAAGCACAGTTTTTCGTTTAATTTTGTTGTTCAATCATTCTGAACTAAATACAAAGATTAAATTGACAAATAAAAATCCGTACTTTTGATTTCAATGGATTCACTGCTAATTTATGTGCATAAACGAACCAACAGGATGCGATATACTTTTAAATTGGTATTTCAAGATCTGTTGAAGTTTCCTTATAAAATCACTACCGATCTTGACGAGTTTCAGTCGAGTGATCTGCCAAAATTTATCTATGGCGAAAAGCCCTTGTCGGATGATTTATTTTTCCGGTCGACCGAATTGTTGTTCCAAAGAGGAATTGAAAATCCCGATTTGGATGCTTCAGAATTTGAGGGTATTAAGGCCCCCTTTCCGGTATATGATAACCAATCGGTTCTGCCTTTCGATGCGTTTGCTGCTATTTTTTATTTAACAAGCCGATACGAAGAATATCAGCCTTATGTAAAGGACAATCATGGAAGGTTTACGGCCCCTTTAAGTGTTAGTGTTGAATTGGGGTTTTTGGATAAGCCAGTAGTGAATATTTGGGCATTGAAAATCAAAGCCATTTTATTGCAAAAATATCCTGGGATTAAATTTCCACAACCAAAATATAAATTCATCCCGACTTATGATGTTGATTCGGCTTTTGCCTATGCCCAAAAAGGTTTTGTCCGGTCTCTTGGTGGTTATGTGCTAGATTTAAAAGACTTTAATTGGAGTAAAGTTGGGCAGAGAACGCGTGTATTGGCCAGAACTGAAAAAGACCCATACAATACATTTAAACTTCAGATTGAATATCAGAAGCAATACAGGTTTCGACCATATTATTTTATCTTATTCGGGCGTTATGGCCAATATGATAAAAATGTAAATATTCGAAATAAAACCTTCCGGCAACTTATTAAGCATATTGGTGATTATGCGCAAATAGGTATTCATCCTTCATACAATACAGCAGAATACCCTGATCGGCTTTACGACGAGGTTCACGAACTTAGTAAGGTAATAAATATGGAGGTGACTGCAAGCAGGCAGCATTTTCTGAGATTGATGCTACCGCAAACATACCGGAATCTTATTGAGAATGATATTACAGATGATTATTCAATGGGTTATGCAGCACTCACAGGGTTCAGGGCCGGTATATGCAGTACTTATAGTTTTTATGACCTGGATATGGAGGAGGAAACCAAGCTGCGGATTCATCCTTTTGCTGTGATGGATGGGACTTTGAAAGATTATATGCAGCTATCACCTGCTGACGCTATTGTTCAAATTAGCAAACTTATCAACGAAGTTAAGGCGGTTAATGGCACATTTATTTCATTGTGGCATAATGAATCATTATGTAACCAGAACCGCTGGACAGGATGGTTAAGGGTGTACGAAGAGTTGTTAAAAATGGCGGTTGAATAGATAGACCATAGAGCCAGATAAATAGTGTTTTAGAGAAAAAAACATCCATTCACCATTAATTATTATTTACAAACAAATACCAGGTTTTGATTAAGTATCTTAAAAATAACGAGATTGACATTGTTAAATGGGACCAGTGCATTAACCAGTCTTTTAATGGCAATGTGTATGCGTTTTCGTGGTATTTGGATATTGTTCATGAAGAATGGGAAGCCCTTGTTGAAAATGATTACGAGCGGGTTATGCCGCTTCCTGTTTCCAGGAAATATGGTATCAACTATATGCTTCAGCCTTATTTTGTTCAGCAGCTTGGTGTGTTTTCAACCAAAAGGCTAAATCCTGATGTGATTAAAAAGTTTGTCGATAACATACCAGATCATATTAAGTATGTATATATTAACCTCAATAGTTTTAATAAATTCACTAATGGCGATTTTAAGCTGACTTCCAATCTGAACCATATTCAGGACCTAATTAAGGAGTATCCAATAATTGCTAAAAAGTATTCTACCAATACAAAACGCAACTTAAAGAAAAGCCTTAAATATAACCTCAGTCTGATGAAAAACATCAAACCTGAGGCAGTGATAAACTTATTTCAAAACAACAAGGGGAAGCAGCTTGAGAAATGGGGTAATCAACATTATCAAAAATTAAGCAGGTTGATGTATTCGGCAGTTTACAAAGGTAAAGGCATGGTTTATGGTGTTTTTACAGAATCCAATCAATTGTGTGCAGGAGCCTTTTTTGTCAAGAGCAACAACAGATTGATCTTTTTATTCTCAGGCTCTGACGAAATAGCGAAAGAAACCGCTGCGATGACTTTTCTTATTGACAGTGTCATTAAGGAGTTTTCACCCAGTCAACTGGTAATGGATTTTGAAGGATCAAATGATTCAAATCTCGCGCGTTTCTACAAAGGATTTGGTGCTAAAGAGGTTGAATACAATAGCCTGGAAATAAACAGGTTCACTTTTCCGCTAAAACAACTATACACATTATACAAACTTATGAAATAGATTTTCGTTAATCGTTTTAGTATTATTTCAACATCACTAAAATTATCACCTGTTTCATCTATTGTATATTTTCAGGTGTTGATACTTTACGTATTTTTGTGTGAAAGACGCAACCATGATCAAGGAACTTGGTAAACAAAATTCACTTTTTAATCGATTTCTATCTGAATTACGCGACCAGAAAATTCAAAAAGACGGCTTGCGATTCAGAAGAAACCTGGAAAGGTTAGGTGAAATATTTGCCTACGAAATCAGTAAAACTTTTGAGTATAAGAAAAAGGAGGTAGTTACACCACTTGGTACTTCTGTAATGGATTTGCCATCTGATTTTCCCGTTCTGGCCACAATACTCAGGGCAGGTTTACCCTTGCATCAAGGTTTGCTTAATTATTTTGATTATGCCGATAGTGCCTTTGTATCAGCTTATCGGAAATATTCAAAAGATGAAAAGTTCACTATTAAATTGGATTATATTTCGGCTCCTACTATAGATAAAAGGATACTCATAATCAGTGACCCGATGCTAGCCACTGGAGGGTCGTTGATCGCATCTTTAAAAGGCCTTCTTGAGAACGGTAAGCCAAAACATATTCATATTGTCTGTGCTTTGGCGTCAGATGTTGGAATTAGTAATGTGAAAAGAAGTTTTTCGTTGAAAAACCTGACTATTTGGATAGGTGCTATTGACAAGGAATTAACAGCACAAGCTTATATCGTGCCTGGTCTCGGTGATGCAGGTGACCTTGCTTATGGTAAGAAAGATGATTAATGATAACAAATTTTACCTTGCAATTGACAGGGGAATGAGGGGGTTATGAAGAACACAAGATTAATAAAAGAAAACATCAGGATATCGCTTCAGTCGATTCGAAGCCACTTGTTACGTACAATCCTTACAGTTCTGATCATTGCATTTGGGATTATGGCATTGGTGGGTATTTTAACTGCCATTGATGCGGTTGAAAATTCACTGACCGAAAATTTTGCCATGATGGGCTCAAATACATTTAATATCCAAAACCGTGATATCCGGATTCATATTGGTGGTGAGCGAAGCAAAGCTCGCAACTTTAAGGTAATTGATTACCAGGAAGCCGTCAACTTTAAGGAGCAATATGATTTCCCGGCAACTACAGCAATATTTACTTATGGTACCGGAACCGCCACTTTAAAATATGGATCAGAAAAAACCAACCCTAATATTGCAGTTCTGGGGACTGATGAAAACTATATTTATACTGCCGGTGAAGAAATTGCAGAAGGAAGGACTTTTAACGAAAATGAATTGCATTACGGTAACCATGTTGTCATCCTGGGCCATGAGATTGTAAATACATTGTTCAAAAATAGAGAAGACCCCCTTGGAAAAGTTATTTCGATAGGTTCGGGAAAATACAAAGTAATTGGCGTGCTTAAAGAAAAAGGTTCCAGCGTAGGTTTTAGTGGTGGCAGGTCATGCATGGTACCCATAAGTAATGTAAGGCAGTATTTTTCAAGGCCAAATATGAATTACCGCATCAGTGTAATGGTTTCCGATCCGCAGATGATGGATGCTTCCATTGGTGAAGCAACTGGCTTGTTCAGGAAAATACGTGAAGACAGGTTGGGGGAGGAGGACTCTTTCGCCATTATTAAAAGTGACAATGTGGCGAACATATTAATTGGTTTAACCAGCAAACTGCAAATTGGCGCAACAGTAATCGGTCTAATCACTTTGCTTGGTGCAGCAATCGGTTTAATGAACATCATGCTCGTTTCGGTAACGGAACGCACCCGTGAAATTGGCGTACGAAAAGCCATTGGAGCCAGGCAGAAAACCATCAGGAATCAGTTTTTGGCGGAAGCCATTGTGATTGCCCAAATGGGTGGCTTATTGGGGATTATTGCAGGCATGATGATTGGTAATATTGTATCAATGGTAACAGGCAGTGCTTTTATTGTTCCATGGGCCTGGATTGGAATGGGGTTTGCCATCTGCTTTGTGGTTGCGTTGTTATCAGGAATAATCCCAGCCAACAAAGCAGCAAAGCTCGATCCGATTGATTCGTTGAGGTGGGAATAAATACATTATCAATGTTCTGCTTCCCTCGAATTAATGGTAGTATATCCAACTAGTCTATCGTATTCAGGTACCTTTTCAGTGTAATAAACATAAATGGTGTAATTGTTATCTGCCTGCCAGTGGTCGCCTTCTATTTCAGTAATATCAGTTTTGGTTTCACCGTCTCTAAGCACAACATAATTATACTCGTAATAACCTTGCTTAAGGTAAAAATTGACCAATATACATCCTGTTTCGGTTATCGTAAGTCATCCGGCTTTTTTCGTTGAGCTGCCAGTCGTTTAATTGTCCAAGAATATGAACTTCAGCATCACGAAGTTCAGGAATTTTTAAAGAGAAAGAAAACATTGGCATATTCACCCTCTGTGGCAGTAACCTGTCCCTTACGGGCCTGAATAATACGCCTTCCATTGAGATCGCCCAGTGTTTCATATTCCCTGCCTTTACGTGTTCCCTCGGTGTGTAATATCACATCATAACCCTGGGCATTGCTGATAATATCCCTGATGTACATCGATTTGTACCAATAACTTTCCATATTGGCATGTCGGAAATCATTACCACCATCAAAGACAATCCCTTTCGGATAATCATAACCGAGTGTATTTAAGGATATTGATGTTGGTTTAAGGTTGGTTCTAGCATTATCCCATCTGCCATTTTGCTGAATAGTTACATTCATGCGTTGCATAGGTTCAGCATTAAATAAATCAGGTGTATTCAGTGCCAGGTCTAGCTGTTGCTTGAATCGTGTGTATTCAAGTTGCTTGGGATAATAGGGAATACTTGTCTCAATGTTCACAAGTGGCTCAATCACAAAAAAACGGCGGGTAAAAAGTACATTTTCATCTGATGGTTCATCCACATATACCTTTAATATATAATTGCCTGACAACTTAAATTGCATTTCAGGTCTTGGGAACACTAAGTTCATAATGAATATACCCGGGAATGGCATTAACTGAAAACTCATACCTCAAAATATCATCTTCCATATAGCCATCCAGGTATTCAAACTGCTCAAGTTGGGTTGGCCTCCAATTCCTGTCGCAATGAATAAAAGTGTACTTAAAACGGTATGTTTCGTTGCTCATATCATCAAACGAAAGTTGAAGTTTATCTTTCGATCCAAGCCTTATAAAAGGAGCTTCCAACTGGTTGCCGGCACGATGAAGTAAAACAGTATGTATGTTTTCATCGTAAACTAAGTCTTCATTTTTTACCTGTTGTGCACTGGATGTAACGATAAAAAAAAGAAGAAAAATGAATATTAAACTTTGTTTCATAGGTTACAAAGATGATGTTTTAGAAATCAGTTGGTGAAAATACGACTTTTTAAAATCCAGTTATTTATTTTCTTTGTGCACAGATCAGACTGATAAACACATGAATATATAAGTTATAGTATATGTAATTTAGAGCCATTACAAATTCTAAAAACATCAATTTTGTATTTCATCTTTTGACATATTTGTCTAATTTCGCACACGTATTTAACACATGAATCTATATACATATGTCAACTGTTTATAAGATTAAGAAAGGCTTGAATATCAAATTGTTAGGAGAGGCCGAAAAAACGATTGTTGACTTAAATGCCAAAAAATTTGCCATCAAACCACCTGACTTCATTGGGTGTTTTCCGAAAATGTATGTTCAGGAGGGTGACAAGGTTAAAACCGGATCACCTTTATTTTTTGACAAATACAGAGATAATATTCAATTCACATCGCCTGTAAGCGGAAAAGTTGTTGGCGTCATCAGGGGAGCAAAAAGAAAACTTTTGCGCGTGATTATTGAGTCGGATGACAAACACGAAACTGTTGATTTTGGCAAAGTTGACATTCAAAAAGCAACAAAAGAAAGTTTAATCAGTCAATTATTGAAAAGTGGTGTTTGGCCTGTTATCAGGCAACGTCCTTATTCAACAATCGCAGATCCAAAAGACAGCCCTAAAGCTATTTTTGTTTCAGCATTTGATACGGCTCCATTAGCACCCGATTTTGATCTGATTATTCATGGCCAGGGAGATGCATTCCAGGCAGGGCTTGATGTGTTGGCAAAATTAACAAGTGGAAAAGTATATTTGAATGTTGATCACAAGAACACAACATCAAAAGTGTTTCTGAATTCAAAAAATGTACAGATTAATCATTTTTCAGGGCCACATCCTGCAGGGAATGTAAGTGTTCATGCCAGCAGAATCAGTCCTATTAATAAGGGTGAAATAATTTGGTATGTTGGCCCGCAGGAAGTACTTACCATTGGAAAATTATTTCTGGAAGGTGTTTTCAATTCAGAACGTATCATTGCATTGGCTGGTTCAGAGGTGTTAAAACCACGCTATTATAAAACCTTTATCGGTGCATCCATCACCAATATGGTGAGCGGTAATGTGAGTGATAACAACAATCGTTTTATCAGTGGTAATGTATTAACAGGAAAGAAAACGGAGAAGTCTGGGTTTGTTCATTTTTACGATTCCCTGATTACTGTAATTCCAGAGGGAGATTATGCTGAATTTTTTGGATGGATATTGCCAGGATTTAATAAGTTCAGTTTTTCAGGAACATTTGCGTCAAGGCTTTTCCCGAATAAAAAGTTCAAGCTCGATACCAATATCCACGGTGGTCATAGGTCGTATGTTATGACTGGTAAAATGGAAAAAGTATTTCCATTCGATATTTATCCACTTCAATTGATCAAGGCAATTATGGTTCAGGATATCGACCTGATGGAGAACCTTGGTATTTATGAAATTGATGATGAAGATTTCGCACTTTGTGAAGTGATTGATACATCAAAAACAGATATACAGGATACTGTGCGTAAAGGTCTCGACCTGATGCGCCAGGAAATGAGTTAATAAATTCAGAAGTTTATACCGCATGAAAGCGTTAAGAAATTTTTTAGATAAACAAAAGCCGCATTTTGAAAAAGGAGGGAAGTTCGAAAAACTTCATTCCATGTTCGATTCTGTCGAAACTTTAATGTTTGTTCCTGATAAAGTTACCATAAAAGGCTCACACATCCGGGATGCAATTGACATGAAGCGAACCATGATTGTGGTATTTATTGCCTTGTTACCAGCATTGTTTTTTGGAATGTGGAACATTGGCTACCAGCATTTTCTTTCGATAGGCGAACAATCCACACATTGGAATATGTTCTTTTATGGTTTACTGAAAATGTTACCCATTATAGTAGTTTCATATGGTGTTGGACTCGGGCTTGAAATCGTTTTTGCCCAAATCAGAAATCATGAGGTGGCTGAAGGGTACTTTGTTACAGGCCTCCTTATCCCTATGATTATTCCGCCGGAGATTCCATTGTGGCAGGTAGCTTTAGCAGTTGCATTTGCCGTGATATTTGGTAAAGAAGTATTTGGTGGTTCGGGAATGAATATCCTCAATCCTGCATTGCTTGCACGAGCCTTCCTTTTCTTTGCCTACCCTGGTGACATTTCTGGTGATAAAGTGTGGATTGCTGAAAAAGCAGATGCCTATTCAGGAGCTACACCTCTTGGTGATGCATTGGTAGGGAATTTTGATAATTTCCCTTCAGTATACGATATGTTCATGGGTTTTATCCCAGGTTCCAATAGCGAAACATCTACTTTGATGATCCTGATCGGCGCTTTTATTTTATTGGCAACTGGTATTGGCAACTGGCGTATTATGGTTACTGTATTTCTGGGCGGATATCTAATGGGACTTCTGTTTAATCTTTGGGGATTAAATGACTACATGATGCTTCCTGCACATTATCATTTGATTATGGGGGGATTTGCATTCGGTGCTGTTTTCATGGCAACCGATCCTGTAAGTGCTGCCCAAACAAACAGAGGTATGTATATCTATGGGTTCCTTACTGGAATGATCGCGGTGTTGATCAGGGTTTTCAATCCGGCATATCCTGAGGGAATGATGCTCGCTATTCTGTTTATGAATGTATTTGCTCCGTTGATTGACCATTATGTGATCGAAGGAAATATTAAAAGAAGGCTCAAACGCCTGAAAGCAATAACTAGTTAAAAAAGAAAATTATACCATTATGTATAGTAACGGATATATTTTTAGGTATGCAGCCATCATGGTAATTATTGCAGCTGCATTGTTGTCATCTGCAGCAATGTTGCTCAAACCATACCAGGAGAAGAATATGGCAATTGAAAAGATGGGTGGCATCCTTGAGTCAGCAAAGATTGAAGGAGTTCAGAAAGAGGAAACAATCAGTAAGTTTAATATGTATGTTGCCGAGGCCATTGTTGTTGATAAGGAGGGTGATGTTGTTGAATCGCTTACCGAAGGGAATAAGGAAAACGGGGCTGCATTTAAACTGAATATGAAGGAACAGCTTTATAAAAAATCCAAAGGTGATAATTTTGAGTTACCTATTTATAAAGTTCTTGATGATGGAAAAGTCACCTATATCTTTCCACTTCTGGGTACAGGTCTTTGGGGCCCGGTTTGGGGGAATATTGCTTTGGCTGATGATTTAAATACTATAGTTGGTGTTACTTTCGGACATAAAGGCGAAACACCAGGATTAGGTGCTGAAATTTCAACAACTGATTTTACAGATCAGTTTGTTGGAAAGCAAATTTTTGATGAAAACAACAAATTTACTTCGGTGCTGGTTGTAAAAGGTGGAGCCAAAACGCTTCCACAAAATCAACAAATACATGGCGTTGATGCCATATCAGGTGGTACTATCACCAGTGTTGGTGTGAACGACATGATAAAGGATGTATTAGAGAGTTATTTACCGTATATCGAAAAACAGAAATAGAAGATGAGCCAAGAGAAAAAAGAACGTGAACCACTGTTCTCGACAAAGAACTTAAAGCTGATCAAAGAGCCTTTGAGTTTAAATAACCCGATCACCGTGCAGGTGCTGGGTATTTGTTCAGCACTTGCTGTAACTGCAAAATTAAAACCGGCCATCGTAATGTCAATTTCGGTAATGGTTGTAATGGCAGTTTCCAATGTGGTTATTTCCTTATTGAGAAATGGCCTGCCACCGCGTATCAGGATTATCGTCCAATTGGTTGTAATTGCAACTATGGTAATCCTGGTTGACCAGGTGCTAAAAGCTTTTGTTTATGATGTGAGTAAACAATTGTCGGTATTTGTTGGACTGATTATTACAAACTGTATTATCATGGGTCGACTGGAAGCATTTGCAATGGGAAACAAACCATGGCCAGCCTTCCTTGATGGAATTGGCAATGCCCTTGGATATGGTATTATCCTCATTATAGTAGCCTTTTTTAGGGAACTGCTTGGTTCAGGCACTGTTATGGGTTTGCAAATCGTACCCCAGGGATTTTATGATTTTGGATACCAAAATAATGGATTCATGATTTTACCTCCGATGGCACTGATTACGGTAGGTGTTATCATCTGGATACAGCGATACAAAAACAGGGAATTGATAGAAGAGTTTTAAAAACCAACGATCATGCAAGAAATATTTAACATATTTATAAAATCCATTTTTATTGACAATATGGTATTTGCCTATTTCCTGGGCATGTGTTCATACCTTGCTGTTTCTAAAACTGTTGATACTTCATTTGGCCTTGGTCTTGCCGTAACATTTGTGTTGGGAATTACCGTACCTGTTGATTATTTATTGAACGAATACATTTTAAGTGCAGGTGCTTTAGCCTGGCTCGATCCTGAATTTGCAGGAGTTGACTTAAGCTTCCTGAGTTTCATTTTGTTTATTGCCATTATTGCATCAATGGTTCAACTGGTTGAAATGGTAGTTGAGAAATTTTCTCCTGCACTTTACGCTTCTCTGGGTATTTTCCTCCCATTGATTGCTGTGAACTGTGCAATATTAGGTGGTTCATTGTTTATGCAGGAAAGAGATTACCAAAGTCTTGCCCAGGCAACATCTTTCGGACTTGGTAGTGGAGTTGGCTTCTTTTTAGCCATTGTAGGCATTGCCGCTATCCGCGAAAAGATCAGGTATTCGAATGTACCTCCTGCTCTTCGTGGTTTAGGAATAACATTTATTATAACTGGACTTATGGGTATCGCATTCATGAGTTTTCTTGGAATTAAACTGTAATCATTTTAAAGCGAATATAATATGACTTTGTTGCAAATAGGAATCGGTACGATTATCATCGCTAGCATAGTTATTTTTCTTGTGGTTATGCTTTTATTGGTCAGCATTTTGTTGCTTGCCCGTAAAAAATTGATGCCACAGGGTAAAGTAAACATCAATATAAATAAAGAGAAAGATATTGAAACGGACCCAGGTAATACGTTACTTTCAACACTTTCGACAGAAAAAATATTTATTCCTTCGGCTTGTGGAGGTGGTGGAACATGTGCCATGTGTCGTGTGCAGGTAACTGAGGGTGGTGGAACAATTCTACCTACTGAAAAAGGTTATTTTACACGTAAGGAACAGATGAACGATTGGCGCCTGGCATGTCAGGTGAAAGTACGTAACGATATGGATATCCAGGTTCCACCTGAGATATTTGGTATCAAGAAATGGGAATGCGAAGTGGTGTCAAATCATAATGTGGCAACCTTTATTAAAGAGTTTGTTGTGAAATTACCGGAAGGTGAAACTTTAGATTTCAGATCAGGTGGATACATCCAGATTGATGTACCAAAGTGTGAAGTTGATTTCAAAGACATGGATGTTGAAGAGGATTACCGTGACGAATGGGATAAATTCAATATGTGGGATTTGAAAATGAAGAATCCAGAACCGATTTACCGTGCATACTCTATGGCCAATCACCCTGCTGAAGGAAATATTGTGATGCTGAATATCAGGATTGCTACACCACCCTGGGATAGAAAGAAAAATGGTTTTATGAATGTAAATCCTGGTATTTGTTCTTCTTATATTTTCTCGCGTAAACCAGGTGATAAAGTAACAATATCAGGACCTTATGGAGAATTCTTTATAAAAGAGACCAAACGCGAAATGATGTTTATTGGTGGTGGTGCAGGTATGGCACCTATGCGATCACATATTTTTGATTTGTATGATACAAAAAAAACCAAGCGCAAATCAACCTATTGGTATGGAGGTCGTTCAAAGCGGGAATTATTCTATATGGATGATTTTGAAAAAATTGAGAAAAATAATCCCGGTAAATTCAAGTTTGAGGTAGCGCTTTCAGAACCAAATGAAGAGGATAAGTGGGAAGGTTACACTGGATTTATTCATCAGGTTGTTTATGATAATTATCTTAAAAAACATCCTGAACCTGAAGAGATTGAATACTACCTCTGTGGGCCACCAATGATGAACGATGCAGTATTTAAAATGCTCGACGATTTAGGCGTTCCTGAAGAAATGATCGCATTCGATGATTTTGGAGGATAAATAAAATATTCATTATACATTTGAAGGTGGTTTTAAAAAGCCACCTTTATTTTTTGCCTATGCAACGTTTTTTAATACTATTTCTTTTCTTCTTGTTTGCCTGCGCAGAGCAACCTTCGGAGCCAATAAAATTAACCGGGCAAGCCCAGGGAACTTATTATGCCATTTCGTATTACGATATTCAAAATCAAGATTATCAATTTGAAATAGATTCTTTGTTGAAAGATTTCGATCAGTCCGTTTCATTATGGGTGCCTAATTCGGTGATATCAAAAGTGAATAATAACGATACATCAGTAGTCCTTGATTCCTACTTTCTTGAAATTTTCAAATTATCAAAATCAATCGCTCAAGATACAGATGGTGCTTTTGATTTCACAGTAGGGCCTTTAGTAAGAGCCTGGGGTTTCGGGTTTGATGAAAACCGTAATGTAGATAGCTTAATCATCGACTCAATTCTTCATTTTGTTGGACATCAGAAAATGAGTATTGACAGTGGATGGCTTTACAAAGCCGATGATCGGATAGCCCTTGATTTTAATGCAATCGCCCAGGGTTATTCGGTTGACATGGTTGGTTTTTTTCTGGAGTCGAAAGGGATTGAGAATTACCTTGTTGATATTGGTGGAGAAGTAAAAGCCATTGGCACTAAACCGGACGGAAGCAAGTGGAAAGTAGGCATTGAAAAACCTGCGAATAGTATAAATGATAGCCGTGATTTGAAAGCAGTTATCGAAATTGAGGACAAATGTGTAGCAACATCTGGAAATTACCGAAAGTTTTATGAAGAAAATGGAATTCGCTATTCACATACCATAGATCCCAAAACCGGTTATCCTGCCAGACATTCTTTATTAAGTGTATCGGTTGTTGCCGATCATGCTTCTGTAGCTGATGCTTATGCCACCGCTTTTATGGTGATGGGATTGGAAAAAAGCAAAGCCTATTTAAATCAAACTGAGAACCTTGAAGCTTTTTTTATTTATTCAGATGAAGATGGTAATTTTAAAAGCTATGCTACCAATGGCTTCCAATCATTGATCACCAAACAATTTGAATAATTTATTGCTGTTATTTATACTGCTTATAAATTTATGTTCCCTGTGTTTTCCTTTGATTTATGCTAGATATCCGCTGATGAATTGATTAATTTTGTGTTATTCTTATAAGAGAATATCTCTCGTATAGAATATAAGCTAAATGGCACAAGAGAATACTCATCAAAAACTAAAAAGTGCAGGATTAAGGGTTACTCCGCAACGGATTGCAGTATTGGAAACCATTATAGGAAGTAATCATCCTACCGCTGATCAAATCTCCAATGTAGTTAAAGAATTACATCCGAACATCGCCACAGGAACGATTTATAAAATACTTGATGCTTTTATTCAAGTCGGCATTGTTCGAAAAATCGAAACACAATCCGATGTTATGCGGTATGATGCGATTCTTCAGCATCATCATCATTTGCAAGATGAAAAAAGCAGCCGGATTGAAGATTATTTCGACAATGATCTTGATCAATTAGTTAAAGGTCATTTGTCTAAGAAAAGGATACCGGATTTTGAAATATCAGGTTTTAAAATACAGATCATTGGAAAATATAATAATATAAAAACCAATTAATAATGAACATTGAAGCATTTTTTAAAGTTAGTTATGGTTTATATCTCATTGCTGCACAGCACGAAGGTAAACCAACGGGATATGTTGCCAACACTGCTTTTCAGGTAACAGCAGAACCTCCCCGTTTTGCAATTAGCTGTAGCAAAGACAATTTCAGTATCGACATTATTCGAAAAAGTGGGGCATTTTCTATATCAGTACTTGATAAATATTCTTCGGCCGAAATAATAGGCAAATTTGGATACACAAGCAGTGGTGTAAAAGACAAATTTGATGGTATTGAATATATAACCGGCGAGACCGGGGCTCCAATAATATTAGATGAGTGTATTGCCTGGTTCGAATGCGAAGTTGAGCAAGAAATTGTGCTTGACACCCATGTGATTTTCATTGGTAGAATGGTTGAAAATGGTTTAATTGATGGATCAAAAGAGCCATTAACTTATTCTTTTTACCGTGATGTGAAAAAGGGTCTGGCTCCAAAGAATGCACCAACTTATATCAATAAAGACAAAGTAGAAGAAAAACCTGAAGAAACCAAAGCAGTTAGTTCCGATAAACCTTCAGGTAGTGTCTATTCCTGTGACCTTTGTGGTTATGAATATGATCCGGCGGAAGGAGATCCTGATAACGGGATACCTCCGGGAACACCTTTCGAAGATTTACCGGATGACTGGACCTGCCCGATATGTGGCGCAGGAACCGAAGATTTTACTGAAGTTTAACAGAATAAATGATGAATTGTGATATTGATGCAATGCTATAATGTGCAAATGTTTTAATGAACTAATGCTATAATTGGACAGAAAAAGTAATGACAGAGAAAGAGCTATTTATTGAAAATATGAAAGCCCGAACTAAGAAATTTGCGGTGGATGTGATCAGGTTTGTTGAATTATTAAATCATTATATCATTAATATATTATCATATTCAAAAGAAAATCAATTTATTAAAACCCAATAAAAGCAAGAAAATGAAAAGTATAAAAGGAACAAGAACAGAACAAAACCTGTTAAAAGCATTTGCAGGTGAATCACAAGCAAGGATGCGTTATGATTATTTTGCAAAACAAGCAAAAAAAGAAGGTCTTGAGCAAATATCGGCCATCTTTGCTGAAACAGCTTTAAACGAAAAAGAACATGCCAAACGCTTCTTTAAATTTTTGGAAGGAGGCATGGTTGAAATCACAGCTGCATATCCTGCAGGTATTATTGGCACTACAATGGAAAACCTGAAAGCAGCAGCTGAAGGTGAGAATGAGGAATGGACTGAATTGTACCCAATGTTTGCTGACATTGCTGAAGAAGAAGGTTTTAAAGCGGTGGCAATTGCATTCAGGATGATTGCAGAAGTAGAAAAAGCGCACGAAACCAGGTATTTGAAATTATACAGTAACCTTGAAGATGGCTTGGTTTTCGAACGTGATGGTATTATCGTTTGGAAATGCCGCAACTGTGGTTTTTTGCACGAAGGCAAAAAAGCACCCAAAACATGTCCGGCATGTTTACATCCACAATCTTACTTTGAGATTAAAGAAATTAACTACTAAAAAAGTATCTAATACTTTCCTCCCCTGAATCAGGGGAGGTGCCCGCCATCTGGCGGGCGGATGGTTTAAACTGATATTTATGGTCTAATCAACCTGTAATGGCTGAATATCAATTTTTGTTTCCTTTGGATCCTTGTTTTCACAACTACCATCACCTTGACCAGCGCAAACACAACCAAGTCGTTCACCAGTTTTTGGATGAACAGATGAACATGATTTCTTGAATTCACCGTCTTTCTTGAAAAACATTTTAACCGCAAATCCTGCAAAAGCAAGTGCAAGGAAAACAATCGTTATAAGTAATATTTTGAGAAACATTTTTATCCTGTTTAATCGATTGCAAAAATAACACTTATACTTTTGTGATTGTTTAAAATCATGTTAAAATAAGCGTTGTTAGGTACTGAATTTCCTAATATGGGATGGTGTGTGGGAATTGGTTAAACTACCTTCTGAATTCATAACAAACAATAGCTGCAGCAATGGAGGCATTTAAGGATTCAGCAGAGGTTGAATCTTCATCAACAACTGAAGGTATTGTAATTTTATGGTCAACCATTTGTAAAAGTTCCTGAGAAATACCATGCGCTTCACTCCCAATCATGATGATGCCACTTTGAGGTTTAGGGATTTCAATAATGCTTTTACCATCTAAAACAGTTCCGAAGACTTTTAAATAATCAGGTTTTGATTGTAAAAATTGTTTCAGATCAAGATAATGCAGTTTTACCCGGGCCAATGATCCCATACTCGCCTGAACTACTTTTGGATTAAAGGCATCCACAGTTTCTTCAGAACAAAAAATGTTGGTGATGCCAAACCAGTCAGCAGTGCGTATAATGGTTCCCAGATTTCCAGGATCTCTAATATCATCAAGCATCAATACTATATCAGTAATATTATCGATGTCAATTTCGTCATGTTCAGGAATTTGGAAGATACCAACAACCTCTGAAGAATTTTTTAGGAATGATATTTTTTGTAATTCTTTTTCACTCGCTTCTGTAACAAATTGTTCATGCATTACAGCAGTGTTTGCTGCAATCCATTTTGATGTTGCAAACAGGTCATTCACAACAACGCCTGCATTAATAAAATCAACTACATTAGTAGTGCCTTCAGCTACAAAAAGGCCATGTTGCTTTCTGAATTTTCCCATTTTCAGAGAGTTGATTAACTTTATTTTCGGTTTAGAAAGCATCAATATTAGGACATGATAGGTTGATAAAACAAAAAACCCTCCTGAACTCAAGAGGGTTTAAAATTAATGAAATATTTTCAGCAACTATTCGGCAACTACATCAAGGTCGATTTCAACTTCAACATCTTTGTGTAATTTAACTTTGGCTTTGTATTTGCCAATTTCTTTAATATGATCCTCTTTAAGAATAATTGTTTTGCGATCAATATCTAATTTCTTTTGCTCAAGAATAGCATTAGCAATAATAATGTTGTTTACTGATCCAAATATTTTACCTGATTCACCGGCTTTAACACCAATTTTGAACTCAGCACCTTCCAAAGCTTTGGCAATGGTCTCCGCTTCATTTCTGATTTTATCTTCTTTAAACGACTGTTGTTTTTTCAATTCAGCCAGTTCTTTCTTGCTCGATGTAGTTGCAATAATCGCCATTCCTTTTGGGATAAGGTAATTTCTTGCATAACCATCTTTTACATTAACCAGGTCGTTTTTGTACCCAAGGTTTGTAATATCTTTTCTTAGAATAATTTCCATATCTATGCCCCTCCTTTATTTTAATAAGTCAGCAACATATGGCATAAGGGCAAGATGTCTTGCTCGTTTAACTGCCTTTGCAACTTTCTTTTGATATTTTGTTGATGTACCGGTAATTCGACGTGGTAAGATTTTTCCTTGCTCGTTGACAAATTTCAACAAGAAGTCAGGATCTTTGTAGTCGATATACTTAATACGGCTTTTCTTAAAACGGCAATACTTTTTCTTTTTGGTATCAACCGCTATTGGGGTTAAATATTTTACGTCGCTATTTTGTTGTGCCATGATTTCCTAGTTTAATAATGATTAAGCTTTAGCTTCCTTTTCTTCTTTTTTAGCTTCTTTTATTCTCTTGCGTCTTTTTTCGCTGTAAGCAATTGAATGCTTATCTAATTTGACGGTAAGGAAGCGTAATATACGCTCATCGCGTTTGAAATCGACTTCTAGTTTTGCAATTGCTTCACCATCAACTTTGTATTCCAAAACCTGGTAAAAGCCACTCGATTTTTTTTGAATGGGGTATGCCATTTTGCGCATGCCCCAGTTTTCGCGATGAACGATCTCACCACCACTATTGGTGAGGAAATCTTCATACTTCTTTACCGCTTCCTTCATCTGTTCATCAGACAAAACGGGAGTTAAAATGAAAACGGTTTCGTACTGGTTCATAATTAAAATTCGTTAAATAATTGATTATTAAGTCCCAAAATTGGGAGCGCAAAAATACAAAAAGTTTTAAGAAGGACAAGTGTAAATTAGAAATAATCAGGCAAATAAATCATTTATTAAGAGAGCAGTTTCCCGCAAATAAATTCTGCTGCATGTCCATCGCCAAATATAGATGGGAATCGAGCTTCTCTTTTCATCTTTTTAAAATTGTCATGTGCATTTATTATTTTACTTTCATCAGCATCTGTAACTATACCGGTTCCTATACTTTCAATCTCTTTCCATTCGGTTTCTGATCGAAGAATGATAACAGGTTTTTTGAAAAAGTATGCTTCTTTTTGTAAGCCACCTGAATCAGTGAACACCATATCGCAGTGACTTTCAAGCATGATCATATCAAGAAATGAAACGGGCTGTATAATTTTAAGGAATGGATTATCATCCAAATCTTTTAGCAGTTTTTTGCTAAGATTAGTATGTATGGCCTTTGAAGTGCGTGGATGCAACGGTAATACTATATTGGTTTTGTAATGTCGGCTGATGTTATTAAATGCTGAAAATATGGCATTTAACCTATTCGGATCGTCGGTATTGTTATTTCTGTGAACAGTGCCAAGGTAATAGGGCTCATTCTTAATATTTAATGATTCTAGTATTTTACTTTTATTTTCTGCAATATGCTTAAAGTAAAGGTTGTTGTCGTACATCACATCGCCACACAGAAATACTCCTGGATTATCCGCCGAATAAGGTAGTTGATTATCAGGGTTAAAACCTTCTTTGATCAGGTTATAGTATCCAGTTTTTGTTGGTGTAAAAAGAAAAGTAGAAGTGTGGTCACATAATATCCGGTTGATTTCTTCTGGCATGGTTTTATTGTACGACCTTAAACCTGCTTCAATATGAACAATAGGTATTTGAACTTTTGAAGCTGCTATGGATCCCGCAAGTGTAGAGTTGGTGTCGCCATAAACAACAACATAATCCGGATGTTCTTCTAATAAAACTTCTTCAATGCGTTCAATCATTCTTCCGGTTTGCTTACCATGTGAAGTGCTTCCGATTTTCAAATTATAATTTGGTTTAGGGAGGCCCAATTCTTCAATAAATACCTGTGACATATTTCGGTCGTAATGCTGACCGGTTTGTAAAATGACTTCCTTGATTTTGTCTTTGAAGTGATTTTTAATGGCTCTGCTTAAGGCAGCTGCTTTGATGATTTGCGGGCGAGCCCCGATAATAGTCACAATTTTTAGCATAGCAGGAGATAGTTAATCCAAAATCAAAAGTAATAAAGATTATAACCGGGTTACAACAAAGATAAAATGAAATGTTTAAATCAACCCTTCATCAGCGAAACTATAATACGAATCATTACCAAAAATTAAATGATCAAGTACGTCAATATCCAGCAATTTACCGGCTGATCTCAATTTTTTTGTCAGGTCGATATCATTCTGGCTAGGTTTTAAATTATTTGATGGATGGTTGTGAGCCAGGATCAATGAGCTGGCGCTCAATTCAAGTGCTAGTTTAAATATCTTTTTCGGATCAGCTACTGTGCCAGCCATACCTCCTTCGCTGATGTTTATTGTCCTGATGACCTGGTTTGCGCGATCAAGGACCAATACCCAGAATTCTTCGTAACGCTTGTCTGACAGCTCGGGATAAAGAATATGAAACGCATCTTCACTCGATTTTACTTTTTTTCGAACCAGCACATCTTCAGATAATCGCCTTTTGCCAAGTTCCAATGCTGCAATTATGCTGATGGCTTTTGCCTCACCAATTCCTTTGAATTTTTTCAAATCATTAAGGCTTAGTATTGAAAGTTCTGCAAGGTTGTTTTTTACAGAATTGAGGATAGTTTGTGCAAGCTGTACAGCTGATTCTTCAGTATTTCCTGAGCCAATTAATATGGCAATTAATTCAGCTTTTGATAAATGACCTTTGCCTTTCAGTATTAGTTTTTCACGTGGCCGGTCATCTTCAGCCCATTGACTGATAGGTAGTTTTTGTTTTAGATCGGACATTAGTTTCGGTTTGAAGTGTAAAAATAGCAAATAGTTCTTTTTCCTCAAACCAGGAAATATCTTCTGTCAAAATGTAATCCATAATAATTGAAACAGGCAACAAAAAACCCGAACACTTAAAGTATCCGGGTTTAATTTCAATCTTAGTATTTTTTTTACGAAAGACTATTCGCGAATTTGTTGATGCCTGATTTAATGTTAGCGGCTTTGTTTTTGTGAATCATATTCCTCTTTGCTAACTTATCAATTATTGCAAATAATTTAGGAAGTTGCTCAGTTGCTTCTTTTTTACTTTCCAGCGTTCTGAATTTTCTTACCGCATTACGCATTGATTTCTGGTAATAACGATTATGTAATTTCCTTGCTTCGTTCTGCCTGATTCGTTTAAGTGCTGATGGATGATTGGCCATAATCTAATTCTATTTGATTAAAATTTGAGGGTGCAAAAGTAAGACAATTTTTAATATGAAGAAATTATTGTTGCTTTATTTTATTGCCTGGTTCAATTAATATGAGGATTCGCCTATTAGCAAAGGTTCTTCAGATATCTCTATGCCTGAAATGTTTACGGTATAGAATTTATTTCGTTCCAGATTCTTCTCTTTGATCAATACAGGAACATAATGTTCGCCGTATCCTTTGGCAAAACCTTGTTTATCAATTGTCTCAACCAATACAGTTTGTGATTTGCCTATTAACGATTTCCGATAATTCAGTTTGGCTTCTTCTGTAACTTTTCTAAGGATTTGGCTCCGTCTTGTCTTTTCCTTTTCTGGAATATGATCAGGCATTCTTTCGGCGCGTGTACCTTTTCGTACTGAGTACTTGAAGGTGTGAACATGTCCGAACCCAATTCTATTCGTTAAGTCAAGTGTTTTCTTGAAGTCATCTTCCGTTTCTCCGGGAAATCCAACAATAATGTCAGTGGTTAAATTAAAACCAGGATAATCAGTTTTTAATTTTGTTGCAATAGTTTCAAAGTTATTTGCTGTATACATTCGTCTCATCCTTAGCAGAACTTCCTCT
The DNA here is from genome assembly GCA_963759045.1 of uncultured Bacteroidia bacterium. Taxonomy (GTDB): domain Bacteria; phylum Bacteroidota; class Bacteroidia; order Bacteroidales; family F082; genus JAADID01. Next base: position 35,216 of record CAVWXM010000034.1, on the reverse strand, counting down.
GAACCACTTTGAAGACAAATGTGCATATGTGGTGTAAGTTTGGGATTTTGAAATAAACGGAAAAAACTTTCCGAGTAACCGTCAGGTTCAATAGATGAGATGCGGACCCGGAATTCGCCTTTAATTTTCAAGATTTCTTCAACCAAATTCTCGAAATCGTATTTCTCGAATTTGTACCTGCCAAGGTTAACACCGGTAAGTACAATTTCTTTATATCCATATTCAATCACCTGCCTGATATTTTTAAATATATCTTCAGCCGGCCTGCTGATTGCCCTGCCTCTTACTTTTGGAACTATGCAAAAAGTGCAGAAATTATCACATCCATCCTGAATTTTTATAAAGCTACGGGTATGGAAAGTTTCTTCAGCCGGAGCATAATTAAAAACATTTTTTTCAAGCTGATCGGGATCTACCTCCTGACCGTGAAAATGTGATTCAACAACTGATAGAACCGAAGTTTTATGTTCGTTGTCAACAACATAATCTATCTGCTCATTTTCTTTCAATTTTTCTTTGTAGTTGGTGGCCATACAACCGGTTACAATCGTCAAAGCCTCCTTATTTAATTTTCCGCTTTGGTTGATCACCTGTCTTGACTTTTGATCACTTTGGTTGGTCACAGTGCAGGTGTTGATCACATAAATATCTGCATCTTCACCAAATTCCACAACCCGATAATTATTCTTGGAAAATTCAGATGCGATGGCATCTGTTTCGTAAAGGTTTAAGCGGCAACCCAGGGTCTTAAAAGCTACTTTTTTCATTTATCTCAAATGACTGTTTCAAGCGTCAACGCTTGAAACTCGGTTAATCACATTGACCAATTCACCTTCAGTTGAGAATGGTACTGCTGATGAGATTTGTACATCAACAAATTCACCAATCAACGATTCATCATCAGATGCAAACCTTACAATAATCCTTCCTTCGGTTAGTGCCGATAAATATCCTGCTTTCCTGTCTTTTCCGCGCACAAGCACATCTACCGTTTTGCCGATAAGGTTCTCATTATAAACTAATGCATGTTTCATCAACTCCTTAGTTAAATGATGGTATCTTTCCTTTTTTATATCTTTCGGAATATCATCTGCCCATCTTGAACTGGCAGCCCCTGGTCGGGGTGAATACTGGGCAATATAAGCCATATTGTATTTGAACTCCGTCATGATCTTGCGGGTGTTCTCAAATTCTTCATCTGTTTCCCCTGTAAAGCCTACAATAATATCAGTAAAAATGGTAGCCTCTGGAATTAATCGTTTTATACTATGTATAATCTCTCTGTACTTCTCAATCGAATGCTTTCTGTTCATTCTGACCAGCATGCCATTGTCTCCTGATTGAACCGGAATATGAATCTGCTTTGCAAGACATTTATATTTTGAAATGACCTCAATAACATCAACTCCCATATCACGAGGGTGCGGTGATGTAAAATAAACCCAGAAATCATTTCCTGATTCCTCACCATACTGACCAATTTTTTCAAGCAATGCTGAAAAGTTTATTTCATCACCTTTTTTATCTAACCCGTATGAATTTACATTTTGTCCGAGCAGTGTAATGGATTTGAAACCATTATTTATCAATTGTTTCAACTCTTGTAAAATTTCTTCAGAAGGTCGGGAAACCTCTCTGCCTCTGGTATAAGGCACGGCGCAAAATGTGCAAAATTTATTGCACCCGTTTTGAATGGGAATGTAAGCTTCGAATGAAGATTCATATTTAGGCGTAATATGCCAAAAGTCTTCAATGCCATGATCCGGTCTCAAGATACTTTTCTCTGTATTCTCTTGAAATGTGCTGGCAGGCATCAGCGAAAATGCATCCTTTTTTCCTTCGATTACTTTTTCGATCTGAATATCCTTGATACCCATATCAAGTGATTGCAGGCCTGCAGGAGTAACTATTCCATATTGACGAACCATATCCGGAAATTCAGGAAGGTCACTCATAGGGAATACCATATCAAATAATTTGAGAAATTGTTCACGATCCGACGGTAATACGCAGCCTGAAACAAAAGTAATGAGGCTCTTCCTGTTTTTCCACTTATTCCATTTATTCACCATGGAATAAACTTTATCAATTCCTTTTTGCCTCACAGAACATGCAATCACTCCAAGCACATGGGCTTCGTCTTCTTTTTCAGTACGCACCAACCCCATTCCTTCCAGCACCTGTCTCACGCGCTCTCCATCAGAAATATTCATCTGGCAACCCAACTGAACGATATGGTATTTCATAGGTTGGTGGGGTTAAAAGTATACTTCAGCATGCAATTGAGCAGGAGGAATTCCTTTTTTTTCGAGCAGACTCATCGCTTCCCTGATCATATTGAAGTTGCCACAGAAATAGCAGATTGTATCTTTATCAATATCATTCTGTTTGATATAGTCCGTAACACGACCATTGAAATCGCCTTTATCATCACCACTGGTACATAGTACATGTCTGTCAGCATCGTAAGTATGTTTTTCATAAGCCTCTTCGGAATACCTAACGCCATGCAATAACTGGTAATCCAAATCCGGGATACTTTTAATCATACTATGAAAAGGTGCGATTCCTGTTCCACTGGCAACAAAAAGAAATTTACGTCTCTGCCGGATCATTTCGGGATCGATAGAGAAAAATCCCAATGGACCTTCAATTTCAAGTAAATCTCCTCCTTTTAGCTTTTTAAGTTGTTTGGAAACAATACCATCTTCAACTTCTTTGATCAGTACTTCAAGATTTTCATCTTCGGTTCCACTGTATATTGAGTACTCACGCTTGTGAATATTGATTGGTTCACCTAATAATATATGTTGTCCGGCTTCAAATTCCATACCCCGTCGTTCAACTTCGAGCACGTAAGTAGAATCAGTTAATAGCCTTATCGCTTGTAAACGATGTTTATTGTTGTTTGTCATCCTTTCTAAACAAATGATAATTAAATAAAGTTCAGGTAGTTTTTTGGGGCTGCAAAGTTATGAAAAAATTGTCCTGTTCTTTTTGTTAATTTTTTTGCATTGTCTGATTTAATCTTGATTATAAAATCTTATTTATCTTTAGCGAAACTATCAATAACTAAACAATAGTAAACATGACTGGAAAAACACTAAGACTAAAAGATGGATTTAACAATAACAATCCGCATTTAAAAGAAGAGGTAAAACGATTACAAAAAGCATTATCAAACGCAGGCTATAAGGTAGGTAGTGATGGTTTATTTGGAGATGGAACAGATAAAATAGTAAAGCAATTTCAAAAAGATCATGGACTTAAAGCCGATGGAATTGTCGGTAATGCAACTTGGTCAAAGCTGGGTGCGGATGAGGAACATACGATACCGGTTCCTGAAGGGGTAATGGTTGGTTTTAGAGGTGATCTGAATTTCATTCACGAAAGAGAAGGCCATCGCGGATACCCTTATTGGCCTGGTGGCGCATCGGGAGTAACACTTGATCCGGGCTTTGATCTCGGTCACGTTGAACCGGAAACCCTTGACCTTTATTACAAAGACATCTTTACAGCCGATGAATTGAATGAAATGAAAAAAGCTTTGGGTGTTAAAGGTGATACCGCTAAAAAGCTATTAGGCGATAATCCACAATGGAAGAATATTAAGGTGAGTAGGGCAGAGGCTTCACAAATATTCCCGGTTGCAGCAGATAAGTATTGGAAGGGAATTACCCGGAGATATCCTGCACTATTGGATGATGGTACATTGGGCTCAGTTCAAACTGCTTTCTTATCGTTGGCATATAACCGGGGCACCTGGAATAAGGGTCTGGATGTACTTGCAGACGGTTTAAACAATAAAGACTGGACAGCGCTTGCAAATGAATTATCTGCTATGCAGCAAGATCACAGTTTGGAAGGAATTAGAAAACGCCGAAGAATGGAGGCTGATTTAATCAGAAATGAGATGGCTTGATCAATACCTGCAACTTCAGTTGCTGTAAAAACATAAGCTGTTATTAGCATGCATCATAAGCGTTCATGCTTAATCTTATTTTCTTTGTGCTCTGCTCTCCTTTCTTGATATAAGCTGGGTGTAAACAAATATGGATAGCAATGCAATAACACCGGAGATAACCGGGCATACAACCAGGTATGACATCCACACTACACCTTCGGGGCTCCAGAAGAAATATAAAATGATCATGGAAATAATAAATGATATTACTCCCACGAATAATATTGAATCGTCTGACACTTTTTCCTTCATCGAAAATAGGTTTTGTTAGTTGCTAACTTAGCGTAACAATTCTAAGCAGTTTTACTGAAATCAATACTTTTTGTTGCAAACAAAACTATAGAGTAATATTTAAGGTAAGCTAAAGTATAGGTTGTATGGGTTTTTCCACGCACAAAAAAAAGTGGTCAATTATTTTGACCACTTTTCCATTCCTCAAACCTTAAATTCACATTATGGGTTGTTTTCTGTCAATACATTTTTTTCATTACAGGCATTTCTTCAAATGATTTTAATACAATTAAACAATCTTTGAGACAAAGTTGAATAACTAACTTTTATTGATTTAGTGTTGAACACCTTTATAGAGCAATAGGTAAGTACCATACAAAAATAAATACCACGCTAATTACGACAAGGGCAAAAGCAACTTTCTTCTGTCTTTCTCTCCTGTATTGATTGAACAAGTTAACCTTTGCACATTTTGGGCATAGCGTGATTGGTTCCAAATCATCTAAAGCCCTGAACGATAAGTAATCGTTGCTGCAACTTTCACATTTTATTACTTTCATTTTAATGTTAATTTAATGGTTAATTTCCATCAATCCATCTTCATCTGAATACTGGTCATATTTAAAACGCCAACTTCAGGGATCTTTACATATAAAATATCACTATGGGCTTCATGGCCAAGCCAAGCATCATCACTTATTTCAATTACTGAATAGCTGGTTCCCGTATTATGACAATTTCTAAATAAAGCGTTAATAGTATCCATAGCTGGGTTTTCTAGTTGATCTTCAACAGAGATCATTTGTTCATTGTAGGCAGTGTTTATCACTGATAAGAAAAGAACTTTACTCAATGAAAAGATTAGCTTTTTCATTGTTTAATGATTTAGTTTAAAAATAGATTAACACGATGGGATTTATTAACGCGAGAAGAGAATTATTCCATTAATTCCAGATCAAATATAGTGTTTCTGCAACAAAAATCAATTTTTTTGCAACCTTTTTAATCCATTTGCGTTTAAATCTCTGCAAATCCCGAAGAGTACTTGTGCGTTAAACGATATGTATATAGCAGAATAACAGGTACATACAGCCAAAATATTTTTTAAAGAATAAATTCAAAAAACGCTTATTATTTTTTTACATTTTTTACAAAAAAGCTGAGAAAAATGATGTTTTATGTAAAAATTGTTAATTCAATCAACAGGATGGAATATTGAATCTGTATAATAATAGTAAACGATTAGTAACAAAATATTAGTTATTTCGAAGTCAAATAAAAGCTAATTTTGATAAACGAAAAAGCACTTAAACGAGTTGAAATTCTTTTTCAACCCAAAACATTTCCATTTCGCCCTTTCCTTTTACAAAGAATTTCCCTCTTGGGGTACATTGAAAATAATCCTTAACCAATTCATGGGTTGCCGCAGAAATATTTATTTTTCCTTCATTGCTGTTCGATTCCATTCGTGAAGCTGTGTTTACAGCATCGCCCCATATATCGTAAGCAAATTTATGATCGCCAACAACACCCGCTACGACAGAACCACTGTGTATACCCATCCTTATTTTCCAAATTTCGTGGCCATGATCAAGACGTTTCTTTTGCCAGGCACTGATGAATTCCATCATTTGCATAGCACATCTAACAGCAACAATAGCATGATCATTGCGTTCATCAGGCAGACCGGAAGCTGCCATATAAGCATCGCCAATGGTTTTGATCTTTTCAAGATTCAATTTTTTAACAATTGAATCAAATGCTTTAAAACACTCATTTAAATCTTCTACCAAACGAGTTGGTGACAATGAATTGGTTGTGGAAGTAAAATCAATGAAATCGGTGAATAAAATACTGACATTTTTAAAATCACGTGGTTGAGCAAATCCATTTTCTTTTAATTCCTCTGCTGTTGATTTTGGTAAAATATTAAGTAATAATGCATCTGATTTTGCCTTTTCCAGTTCAACAGTTTTGAGGGTGCTATACAGCAGGTTATTTGTTTCATTTAGTTCTATTGTCCTCTCGCTTACTCTTTTTTCGAGAATGATATTCTGTTCTTTAACTATTCTTTCATTTTCTTTCGTCTTTTCAACAAGCTGTGTTTTGGCGTTTAAAATTGTATCAATATTTGCTTTTCGTTCCCATTGAAAGCGTTTTGTTAATGCATAGGCTAGTAAAATAACCTCCATAAAGATAGCAAATGCAACATAACTTATCCCAAATATATACTGAGGTTTGCCGGTTTGAATAAAAAATATTTCGAAAATTGTAATTACTAAATAAAGAGCATATGCAGCAGCAAAATAATATCCCACCCTGTTTCCTTTCCTGGCGACAAATATGCCCAAATACATAGTTAAGAACAATCCAATAATAGCATTTATTTGATTTATAATAACTGCGGCTAAATAGGGAATGAAGAACTGAGAAACAATAATTAATGATACGTAGGCAATCCAGGCCCACCCTATTTGGTTGATTCTTTGTGAATACTTTTTCACCTCAAGAAATAACAAGCCATATGACATAGTCACCAGCATTGTAATTGCAGGGATTAATATATAGGTGATTTTTAAATTTATACCTGATATCAAATACATTGCAAACCCATCCATTACTGTAGAGGCAATTAATATATGCATGGACACCAGTAAAGAATAGTGTAAATAGGTATGATTTCCTAAAGAGAAGAATAAAAACAGATTAATTAATATCACAAATGCGAGGATTCCAAGATATATCCCATAAGCCATTTTAAGTTTCAATGATTTGAAGGAAAAGGCGCCCTGTTCCCAGACATTAATAGGTATTGGTGGCGAAAAAGACTGAACTTTAAGATAAACTTTATTAAGGCCTTTCTGAAGGGGAAATACTTGAAAATGATTGCTCCAGATCCTGTCATCTAAAGGTATGGTATAACCCGCTTTTTCAACTTTCCAGCTACCATCAGGTTTTTCTAAATAAAAATCACAAACAGGCAAACCATACTGGGCTAACTCCAGTACTAATTCCTCATCAGTAGGGTTAATTATTTCCAGGCCAATCCAATAGCATGATTCTGTAATGCCGAAACTTAAAATGTTTTTATTTGGTTCTGTAAATTGTGATTGATACCCATTGGATAAAATATCATTTATGGTCAGACCGCATGTAGCATCTTCAAATACACGTGCTGATTGGGATATTTGTAAGGATTTATTTTTTTTCTGCCAGGTAATGGGTTTGGATACAAGGATTATTGGCAATAAAAAAAGACACAAAGTCCAAAAAAGTTTTTTCAACATAGTATAAATTGTTAATTTCCTTCAGCTTCGAGTTTTGCGAGTTTTGAAGGAATATCCTGCAAAAATGCAAACATAATCCACCAGACCCAGCAATACACTCCAAAAGGTAAATATCCTAAATAACCAAGTATCGGCATCTCGAATAATTTGGGTTCTCCAACATACGGAATGCTATAGGCCCAATAGGCTGGCGCATAAGTAAAAATACCATCTTCACCATGATAAGCACTGAAGTAATTCCATCCCTCCATGGTTATGCCCTGTAAGAAATAAGTCAGGGCAAAAAGCAATAGTGGTGTCCAATTTCCATTGGATACAGGAGTAAATGGGGTCCAAACATTAAAACGATCAAGGAGCACTGCAATGATTACGAGTGGTGAGACCCAAAGCGCAAAGAAAAATCCATTTGGAAACAATCCTGAAGCAAACATGCCTACAAGTCCAAGAATTAGAAGCATGGTTTTCAGCCATTTTGGAAAGGTAATCTTAATACCCCGGTCGAATCGGTTCCTCATTCCTTTAAAAGTTCTTAGCAAACTGTACCATTCAAAAGCCATTGGCATTAAACCACTTGAACCGACAATAGCATATAACAAGAATTCGTTTTGAGGGACGATGTTTCCACGTGGGTAATACCAATTATCATCAACAAAAAAGTTTAAATACTCAAAAATCATCCAGCCTGCTACTGAAGCAACAGCTATCCCAACCATTTCGCGCGGTACGTTGGAGATTATTGATTCTCCACCTTTTCTTTTGTATACTATGCCATCAAGTAAAAGGGTAAAGCCCCAAAATATAGGTAAGTCTGACCAGTGTAAAAGCCATCTTGGCTCACTAACACGTGTAAAAAGTAAGGTAAGCGTGCCAGCCCAAAGTATTAACCCAACCCAAAACCAAAATGGAAATGGAACTTTCTTTGTGGCTGTTATTGTCTTTAATTCAGGCTTTTTAAAACCAAATAATCGGGGAAATAAGTATAGTGTGATTGTTGCTAAAAAGATGACAGCAATGACACCAAAGATCAATTTATTGAAAGGTGCTTTCTCGATGGGTTCGATCATAGGGTATTTAAAGAAGTCAGCAGGTAGAACCCCGTCAAAGTGAATCCAGGAACCCATATATGGTAGAAACAGAATTCCTCCCAAGGCTAAAAGAATATATAATACCTTTTTATTCATTGTCATTGTTTGCATAGATTTTATTGTTCTTTTTTCAATTCTGTTTTTAAGGCTTTCAAATATATTTTAAGCAATAATTCAATTTTTACCACATGCCTATACCCATTAAACCAAATAAAGAGTGGCAGCCAGAGGCTTTTAATTTTTTCATCAGTTAAACTAAATACCTGGAAGGTTAAATTGTCGCGTAATTGTTTATAGTAATAAGTCAACCACATAAATTCATTGCCAAAGTTTTCTCCATCCCAGTTTTTAAGTCCAATGTAATTGCAGTAGATACCAATTCGATTTTTTCTTTTGCCAGTTGAATACGTTTCATTGATATAATAATCTGTGATGATTTCGGTAAAACGCATCCCTTTATTTGTGCCTACATTGTAATTTTTCGCAATAACGAAAGGATCAATATCACCTAGCATATCCGAACCGGAAGCTCCGCTATTGATGTATTTTTGTTCCTCCTCAGCACTTATTTGTTTTTTACCATTACGGAGATAAGCAAACATAAAATCACCTGAAGAGCTGGCAATGTCGCCAAGCCAGGATACAATATCCATATTTGAGTCAACGTGAGGTACAAGAAAATTGAAGAATGAAAGAAAAGAAGGCAGCGGGCTTACAACCTGTGGATGATTGTAAGCATCTAATGTGGCTAATATGTGGGCAATGTCGCAATAGTAACCACTTGGCAAAACAACTTCCTGATGATCATGTTTATATATTTCAGGAGTTTGACCAACCCTGGTATCACCGAATATACGATCGTCTGAACGATAGGTTATTGTGCGGTGTTTGGGTACATATTCATTCTTTTTATACTTTCGAATGGGTTTGCCATGTTCAGGTTTTTCGTTCACTACTTTTACAATGTATCTTCCCTCAATGTCAGTTGCACCGCGAATAAGCTCTTTGTTCCATCCCCATTGGTCGTAAAATATTTTCCGAAGTCTGGTAATAATCAGTTTGGTATTGTTTTGTTCTCCTTCCCAGTAATCCTCTTCTTCACGAAGTAATGCAATGAACTCTTCAAGTTTGAGCACATATTTAATGTCATGAGAGGCTTCAGGGGTAGTTGAAAAAATGGGTTGATATAAGGTATTGCATTATGTGGTTGTTTTTCTACTATTGATTTGTCGGTTATAACACTGTAAATATTTTGTTAACAAGATGTTAAATAAGCAGTTGGGTAATAAATGTCACTTAAAATAAAGATCAGTGAAATTTAATAACTAAAATAAGCCTAAAGACAACAATATTGTTAAGGTATTGAAAAATAGTTAATTAAAATGATTTGGTTTTTCTTTTGTCGTACTACTATGTCTGTTTTCAACTTGACATGATTAATCAAAAGGCTCGACATTGTAAACATAACATTTTTTATCAAATAATACTTAATTATGTTTCCCGCTCATCCGGATTTGCAATCTGGATGCAAAAGGTTTTTTTATTTTCAATTTTAAATTGGAGCGTTTTAATCCTTTGGATTTGCTTACGCGAATCCTCGCAAGCAGGTATATCAATCAAAACCCAATCTCACTTTGTGCGATTATATTCTTTTTCTTTTATAGTCTTTTAACAATAAATTGCCAACGACTAAAAAGAAAAAGCCCAGAACTTTCGTTTCGGGCTTTTGTTGTACACCGTACGGGATTTATTTCATGAATCCTCGCAGGCAGGTATATCAATCAAAACCCAATCCCACTTCGTGCGATTTGTCTTTTTCTTATCCAACCTTTTGACATTTTAATGTCAACGTCTGAATAAGAAAAAGCCCAAAACTTTCGTTTCGGGCTTGTGTTGTACACCGTACGGGATTTGAACCCGTGTTACCAGGATGAAAACCTGGCGTCCTGACCTGGCTAGACGAACGGTGCATTTTCGTTTTGCGGCTGCAAAAGTAAAAAATTATTTTTATAACAAAACGATTTCCGGGAAATATTAAAAATAAAAATTAGTCGGCCCTGTTTTATTTATTTTCTTCGCTGTCTGCCTGGAATTTAAACCCAAGTCGTTTACCGGTTTTTAATGAAATAGCATCCAGTGTGCTTTTCATTTCATTAATGCTTACTTCCTGCATTTGCTGATAAGGAGGTGTTAGCAAATCGAAGTTAATGGTATATTTTATTGCAGCTTCAACAACGTTTTCAACAGCCTGGCCATCAAAAACATAGTTGCCAAAATTGTTGAACAGGAATCCCAGTTCTTTTTTCCCTTCAATAAAATAATGGTTGTCTTTGTTAATAAAGATCCGCCCTATCATATACCCGACATCGTTAACCCTGTTGTATTTAAATGAATCGCCGAGAAAATTATAAATACATATCATTCCACAAAATGAACGGTCGGTATCTTCTTTAACATATGGTGTTTTCATCACGCTATGCGATCGCGAAAATTCAAATACATTGGTATGCATGAGGAATAAAAGAATATCACCGCCAAACTTTAACTCGATCTCATAATCGCCTCTTAGCCTGGCATCAAACTCAATATAATGTTTGGGTTTGTGGGCATCGTAATACTGCTGGTATTGAATATTTAATTTATCAATTCCCTTTTTAAGCTGTTTAAATGATTTAAATGTTTGGTGGTAAACGGTTTGTTTTAATTCGGCTTTTTTGATCAAATTTTCAAAAAGTTGTTCTTTTTCAGCAGGTATTTCTAATGCCATTACTTGCGATTTTATTCAAATGTAAAGGAAAGCAAAAAAACTTTTGATTTGAGCGACTCAATGCTATTCGTATAAATATTGTTCTCATATTGAATCAGGTTGTTTAGCCCATATCCCATTTTAAACTCGGTACCGAACTTAAAGTAAGTCGTGTAAAACTCCACTCCAAAGCCTACTTCTGCATAAACATCATGTTTATTGATCTTTACTGTCACCTCGTCAGAATTTTCTTCTGCCTTTTTCTGAGAAGCCAGGTCGAGGGTATATTTTCCGCCTGCCAAAACGTATGCCCTGAAATTATTAAGCCGCCTTGATTTATAACGAAACTCGAGTGGGAAATCAATGAAAGTGGATGTAATGTTTTTTTCAAGGCCTAATATACTTTCTTCTCCATCGTCAACAACTAACACATTATATCGCAATATTCTTTCACCAAAAGATAGTGCCGGTATAAAACGCAAATCCCAATATTCACCCAATCGTAAATTGCCAAGTATGCCTATGGTAAAACCCGGGGTAGGGGAAGATGTAACACTTAAAACCGTTAAGGTATCTACAAATACATCAGGATATTGTGACGGATTCCATTGCTGCAGGTTAAGGTTGGCAATTGGTTTAATAGTGAACAGCATATGGTTAATCCCCAAAATGAAGCCAAAGTGATAGGGTTGTTTATCATAATTCTGAAGATTCAACACCTTTCGTTTTTGCGCATTAGCCTCAAACGAATGAATATTAAACAAGAAAAATAATGAAACAATTATAATTAAAGTTCTTTTCAAGCTAATTTTATTTAATTGGTTAACGGCGTTAAGCAAATCATAGTATATATGATGTTCAAAAACGTCGGCAAATTTAATGCATTATTCCAAACTGTAACACCCTATTTAGTTCCGGTATAAAGTGTTGCAATTCCAAAAGTTAGTCTTTTTTGTTGTACGTGGATAAAACCTGCAAGTTCCATTTCTTTTAAAAACGTTTCATCCTCGGCAAAACTTTGAACCGATTCGGGAAGGTAAGTATAAGCATCATGATGCCTTGAGATTAATTTGCCAAAACCGGGTAAAACATATTTGAAATAAGCGTTATAAATTTGTTTAAAAGGAAATTGTTTGGGTTTTGAGAATTCCAATATGGCCACATGTCCGTCTTTTTTCAAGATTCTGTTCATTTCACTCAGGCCCTTTTGAAGGTTACCAAAATTTCGAACACCAAATGCTACTGTCACGGCATCGAATGCACCACTATTGTATTGAATATTTTCCGAATCTCCCTGCAGTAAGCTAATATTCCTGATGTCTTTTTTCTTTAATTTTTCTTCCCCGACAGCCAGCATATCTTTGGCAATATCAATACCAACAATGCTTGTAGGATTTAATTTATTTAATTCAATGGCAAGGTCGCCTGTGCCTGTGGCTACATCGAGGATGGTTTTTGGTTGGTATGGTTTGAGATATTGCCTCACCTTTTTCCTCCAATAGATGTCAATACCCAGCGACAGAAAATGATTTAAAAAGTCGTAGCGGGGAGCAATATCATTAAACATCACCCGAACACGTTCTTTTTTTTGTTGCTCGATTTTTTGATCAGCCATTATAATTAATTGGATTATTAAGTTAAGATTCGAATTACCTCATCTTGTAAGTTGATCTTATCGATGGGAACGACACCCACTTCTTCGCAAACCAATCCACCTGCAAGGTTTGCTATGGCTGCCATTTCAGGAGGGTCGATACCCAAAGCGAGGCAAAGTGCAGCAACACTGATCACAGTATCACCTGCTCCGGATACATCAGAGATGTTTCGATAATGTGCAGAGATAAATTGTGATCCCTCTTTCCATTTTACAAAAACTCCTTTTTCGGATAAAGTATTCAGCACGATTTCGGCTTTAAGCAAACCCGATAATTTGGAGATGGCCTTTTCCAATTCAGCCTGGTTATTCGGATCAAAAATGATGTTCATTCCTTCCCTGACTTCCTTCAGGTTAGGTTTGAACAGCGTAACATGTTTGTATTTCAGGAAATTTTTACGTTTCGGATCAACTACAACCGGTATATTCAATTCCTCGGCTTTAGCTACAACATAGTTGATTACATCCTGGTTGATAACACCTTTGTCATAATCCTGGAAAACAATCACATCAACCCGTGTGTTATTGAAAACATGATTTATTTTTCCGATTAATTTATCGAAATCTTTTTTATTGAGTTCAGCTGTGTGTTCCTCATCAACCCGAAGCATTTGGGTATGGTTGCCAAAAACACGAAATTTCGTAGTCGTAAGCCTGTCATCGCTCTTTACCAATCCTTTGTTTGTCATGTTTTCCTTTACAAGGAGGTTCATGAATTCAATCCCTTTCTGGTCGTGGCCGATAACAGAGCACATGATTGCATTGGCTCCCAGTGATTTTACATTTAGAGCAACATTGGCCGCGCCTCCCAGACGGTTTTCGCGTTTTTCAACTGAAACAATGGGAACCGGTGCTTCGGGAGAAATGCGATCCACCTTTCCCCAGATATAGGAGTCGACCATCACATCTCCGATAATCATTACATTCAGGTTGTCAAACGCATTAAACAAGCGCGAAACAGTTTCAATTGTAAGCATACCAGCGATTTTTTATCAGGCAAAAGTAAAGAAATTATAAGGTAAAAAAAACACGCACCATTGGTGCGTGTTTAATGTACCTGCAATGTCCAGTAACAGGTGTTCGGGTAAAAGTTTATTTTTTTACATCATTGGACCACCAGCAAGGTCGCTGAATGGATCAATAACAATAGATTTCATTTTCGTCTATTTCAGAAATAACTCCCGTAGTAGGATCGATCGATGATATTACGGAGCCAGTTCCATCCCCTGAGCTTCAATAACATATAAAATATTATCAGAACCATATGCAATTTGCGAATTTGAATTCACTGGTATAGCTAGTGTTGCGTAAACATCAGATGCCATTTGAAGTGTAATTAACTCAGTTGAACCATCATCTACGTCACCTATCATATACAAATTTGTCCCATCAGGACTCATCGAAATATCCTGAACACTAACAGACTCAGGAATTGTACTAATTACATTTTGTGATTCAATTTGCCAATCACTGTCAAATGATACAGCAATAATATTGTTCGTAACTTCATCAACATAATAATAGTTACCATCATAGAAAGTTGCGCTTGAGGCAGTGCCTGATAGTATACCAAGCTCTTGTACAACAGATTCATCATTTAAATTTATTCCACTTAGTGCTTGTGTATTGTAATCGACGAAAAAGAAATAACTGCTCTCTTCATCATATGCAGTGCCGTCAAAATTGGTACCTTGTGCACCAACATCTTCACTTAAAATATGAGTTGTAATACCTGTTGATACATTTATCAGGTGAACATTTAAAGTACCATCGGTCGTATACTGTGTTCCATATAAGACAGTGAACGGATTATTTGGCTGGTCATAGTAAAATGAATCATACCAACCCCAACGCTTTCCAGGAAATTTAAAATCACCATCTCTCCACGCAGTTTCACTTTGACCATTAGGGCCATTTACAGCGCAATGTGCTGCCGTTGTAAAACCTGGGTCTTCGTAAGGAGGTAAGTCACCTAATGGAATCATAATAAGAATAAGTTGATACCAGATGGGCGTGATCCGCTGAATATGGAAATCTTCCTATTTTTGGATTTCCCGGCTTGTTTAATGGCATATCACATTTATTACCTGCGAATAAATGAGATTCGGACATAGTCCAGCCACCGGTTAAATTATAAGTTGCGGTAAAATAACCACCCGTCAATCATCAATACCATAGGTTACTGATCCAACATCGATCGTTTTTCCAGCCCACAATGTTGCCGTTGGGTCGGCTCCTTTTAAATGATCGTATCCATTGAAAATATCAATTGGTGCATCATTATTTACTTCTTTCTTTGAACATCCTGCGATAACAGCGATTACAGTGATGATTAATACAATTTTTTTCATTTTATTTAAATTTAGAATTACATTTTTCAAACCATTAACATTATCAATATTATCATAAGAAAATTTGCTCTGTAAACCAATTCGGATCTGTTTGAAATATTCGTGAGCGGAAAGTATTTGATAAGTTCATAAAACTTGTTTTTTATTCAGGATTTAAGGCCTGTGTAATCGTTGTACGAATTCCGTAAATAAAAGTTGTCGAAATTGTATGAAGTCGATTTTAAATTGAGAATGGGATAGGTTGAAAAAAGATTTGAAAAGAAAGTGACAGGAAGGAAACTATATAAAAAAGTGAAGGCCCGGACTTAAATAAACCCGGACCTTCGAACCTTAAAAAACGAGAATGTTTAATTTAATGGTCCTCCAGCCATATCACCGAAGGGATCTACTATGATCAGACTATCTTGTTCAATTGGAACAGAAACTCCTGTTTCAGGACTAAGGGTGGATACAATTGAACCACCACCGTCAATAGAGCCTCATACCATGTACAAGTTATCATCGTCGCCGTAAGCAATTTGCGCATCGGCTGATAAGTCAATTTACGGTTTCGTCAAAGCGGTAGTGAATTGTTGAATAAGTATCGGTGATGATCTCTAAACCAGCGAAATAAATTCAACATTCACTATTGTATACACCGATGATATATAAGTTCTCTCCAGTTGGTTCAAAAGCAATATCATTTACAGCAATTGCTGATGGTATTGTACTGTAATCAGCTTTCACTAGAGATTGACAATGTTTCAGTTCCGGAAAATGTAACTTCTTTTATTTCATTGTCAGCATTGTCAACATAATAATAATTTCCTTCATAGAATTGGCACTTGTAGCTGCTCCATCTAAAGTTCCAACTAAAACCGAATTATTATCACTTTCAACTTTTAGTACCCATAACTCTTGAGCTGATGTAGCAAAAAAGGATTGCTAGTAATGGGATCATAAGCAAATCCATCAATGGTACTACATCAACCGTAGTACCGTGATATAATCCACTTGGTGGTGTTCCTACACCAAGTATTTACTAGTGTGTTGTTAGTTGCGTCCACCTCGTATGAACAAAAGTGAACCATCAATATAATCCATACTATAAAGGTATAGTAACCGCATAAAGTTCTGATCCTGTTGATACCAGTAAGTCGTATACCAACCCCAGCCTTTATCTGTAAAAGAATAATCTCCAAAACCCCATGCGGTTTCTTGCGCCATTTGGCCCATGCAGCTACGGCATGTGCAGCAGCAACAAATCCATCAACTTCGGCTTGAGGTAATTGAATAAGTTCAATGGTGTAGGTTACCTCTGTAACAGGAGGATTAAAGCTATCTTTATAAGGAAATTTTCCAATCTTTGGATTTCCAGGTTTGTTCAGAGGCATTAAACCTTTATCACCTGCGAAAAAATGTGTTTCCGACATTTCCCAGCCATCTACTGTTGTATAGGTAGCATAAAAGTTGGCATCTTCATCTATACCATAAGTTACATAACCTGCACTGTCATGTTGACCGGCCCACAGCGTCTGAACCAGTTCACCATCTTTAAGGTTACTATAACCATTCCATTTATCGAGCGTTTCATCATTGACTCCTTTTTTCGAGCATGCTGCCAGAATCGCAATAGCAGCAACAAACAAAAACATTTTTTTCATAAATCACTTAGTGTTTAGTTAATAATTGAATTAATATTGATTAGACACTTACAACAACCAAGTGAAGATGTTTCAATAGTGGCAAATTGAAAAAAGTGTAAGATAATTTTGGTTTTTTGCATTTTACCCGGTTGTTATCTAACTGATCTGCCGGTTGAGCAGAACTAATTCTTAATAAAATATAATCTTTATATAAATAACTTTTCCAAGTTTATTATATATATCAATATTCCATGATTGAATACCCAAATATTGTCAAACAAACATATATTCTATTTCTTGAATTCATATTAGGGTATTCTCTGAAATAAAGGAGTGCAAAACCCTAATATTTGTTACGCGATTGCCTTACAAGAATTTTTACTCAAAGAATATCTGATTGATCAAATCGATGAGTATTTGAATTAACAGGGTAATTATGAAATCGATATAGTTATATTCATAATAATTACTTAATTGGTGTGCTAAATTATTTAAAGGATAAAGATGATAAGATCGTGAAAGATTTAAATAAGTTTGAGACTGCTAATAAAAAAGGAAGGCCCGGGATGAGAATACCCAGACCTTCGAACCTTAAAAAACGAGAATGTTTAGTTTTCACCAAATCCAGAAGCTCCAAAAGGATCAACAACGATAACACCACTATCGTCGGTTATTACTGTAATGCCGGTTTGCGGACTTATTGTTGATACAATACCTCCACCAAGAATTGATGCATCAACCAGGTATAAATTGCTATCATCACCAAATTCGATTTGTGGATTGGTTGATAGATCTATATTTACACCGTTTAGATCAATCAGCGGAAGTGAATAATATACATGATTATCGGATGATTGATCCGTAACATCCGCTTCAATAAGAATTGTTTGATCAGCAATATCATCACCATCTGAATCATAATTTCCAACCATAAACACCGATCCTCCATCAGGGTCAAAAGCGATATCATTGATTGCTTCAACCGAGTTCGGAACAGTTGAATAAACAGCCTGACTGGCAATTGATATTTGTCCTGTCTCAGAATCAGGTGCTGTAAATGTGACTTCGTTTAATTCAAAAATACCATCCGTTGTTTCTGAAACATAATATAAGGCACCATTATAATAACTCACACTTTGGGGTATGGCACTAAGGGTTCCAACTGAATAAGGGCCGATGTAATCTTCACTATCGGGATCTTCTTCTAAATTATTGATCATTAATACAGGATCAGTTCCTGAATAGTCAACGTAATACAAGTTTTTGGATGCCACGTCAACAGTGGCTCCGTGGTATAGTTCGCTAGAAGGTGTTCCAACGCCAATAGCTTTAACCTGGTTGTCGGTTTCATCTTCAGTGGTATTGATCAGGTCTAAGAATAGTGTTCCGCCATCAGCATCTGTATAATAACTTGCATAAACTGTTGTTTGAGGATCGGCTGGAGCATTGTAATAATAATTACTATAACCACCCCAACCGCGGCATCTGAATCTTTTGTCCCAGTCGGCCCAGGCTCTTCTGTATCCACCATCATCACATTTAGCTGGGTTATAAACCAGCGCATGTGCTGCTACTACAAAACCAGGATCATTATATGGCGGTAAATCTAAAACAGGTATGGTATATGTATAAGTGTTCACATATGGATTGTGTAAAGTTTTATTAGGGAATCTGAATCTTCTTGGATCATTGCGCTTGCTTCTTGGTTTATGTTTCCATTTACCGGCATACATATGTGTTTTTACGATCTCCCAATCCAATTCGGGATCAATCTCATAAGTAACATAAAAGTAGTAAGGTTCGTCATCAAGCTGGAGGCCATACGTAACGGTACCAATCACTCCCCCCCTGATCCGAAGATCTTTTATAATTTCACCTTCTTTTAAAAATTGATCATACCCGTTATACTTATCCAGTGGACTTTCATTGGGTGTGTCTTTTGAACATGCCGCAAGTATAGCAACGGCAGCAATAAACAATAACATTTTTTTCATAACTCACTTCGTATTTAATGAATAAATTAATAATAAGTAGTCATCATTAAGAACAACCGAATGGAGTTATCACAGTAGTGGTGAAGAGAAAAAAATGGTAGATAATTTTGGTTCTTTAGCATTTTACACGGTTGTTATCTAACTGATCTGCTGTTAAAGCAGATTGAATGTGATAAAAATATGAACTTGTACTACTGAACTTCCTGCACTGTTTAATAGTTATTAACCAGGCAGTGTTCATAAGCTTGTATCGGTATTATGATTAAAAAGTTGGGTCAAAGCCCAAATTTAACATTTGACCTTAGGGGTATAATTTTATAGTTGAATATTAATCAGCCAGTTACATCAGTTGACGAAATCAATTTAAATAATGTTTTATTGAATCTTTTCCATTGCATTGGCGATTCTTTTGATGGCTTCAACCAGATTCTCTTTAGAAGCAGCATATGAAATGCGTATACAGTTTGGTGCTCCAAATGCTTCTCCGGGTACCAGGGCTACATGGGCATGATCCAATAAATACATACATAAATCATTGCTGTTGTTAATCGTGATGTTGCCGGTTGTTTTCCCAAAATAAGATGATACATCAGGAAAAAGGTAGAATGCCCCTTCCGGAATATTGGTTTTAACACCGGGTATTTCTTTCATGAGTTTAATAACTATGTCACGGCGCTCAACAAATGATTTATTCATTGCTTTTAGCTCATTTGAATCAGGCGGGTTTGTGTTAACAGCTTCTAAAGCGGCCATTTGAGAAATGGTACCGGCACCAGAAGTATATTGCCCCTGTAACTTTGTGCATGCATCAGCAATAAATTGTGGTGCAGCGATATAACCAATTCTCCACCCGGTCATGGCAAAACCTTTCGAAACACCATTTACGATAACAACCTGATTTTTTATTTCAGGATATTCAGCAAGGCTTTTGTGAACCCCATTAAAAATAATTAACTCATAAATTTCATCTGAAATAATCAATATGTCAGGATACTTTTTAAAAAGTTCGGCAATAGCTGTTATTTCCTTTTCAGTATAAACTGATCCGGTTGGATTGCTTGGAGAATTGAATAAAAAAGCCTTGGTTCGTGGGGTGATTGCTTTTTCGATTTGTTCCGGTGTTACTTTAAAATCCTGCTCAATCCCGGCATCAACATATACTGATTTCCCTCCAGCCATATCAACCATCGAAGGATAAGAAACCCAATAAGGCTTAGGAATGATGACCTCATCACCATCATCCAGTATGCTAAAGAATATGTTGGCAATGGATTGTTTTGCCCCATTAGATACAACGATTTGTGACGGATTATAATCAAGACCATTATCGCGTTTTAATTTTTTGGCTATTCCTTCGCGTAAAGCAGGTAAGCCCGGAACAGGCGGATAATGCGTTACATTGTTATCGATGGCAGTTTTACCGGCTTCTTTTACCAGCATTGGTGTATTGAAATCAGGCTCTCCAATGCTTAATGCAATTACATCAAAACCTTTATCCTTTAATTCACGACTTTTTCTGGTCATAGCCAAAGTTTCTGATTCAGTCATGTTTAATATTCGGGCAGCCAGTATGTTTTTGTCCATTTTGGGTTATTATTTTAAATTTTTGAAGAAGGCAAATATACTGATTTATCAATTTGTTATTTAATTAACAGGCCGTTGAATTTTCAATGTTTTTGATAAGAAAACCAGTTGAAAAAATTGCACTAAATATTAAAAATTGTTTTTTGTGTCAGGTAATTATCGGTAAAAAATGACGTTTTTTGTATACTTTTAGAAAATTAACAAATACTGATAATAATGGAACTTCCCTGCATTTTGATAATATCAATTACGATGGTTATATTACTTGTTGTGGTATTAATTATACCTTATTATCTTTCAAGGCAAAACCAGAGAACTATTGAGGCAATTAGTGCAAACCAGGAATTAATCCGTATACAAATAGAATCTGACAGGAAACTTGAAAAAGAAAAAAAGCTAACAGGGCTTACTCTTCAGGCTTATGAGCGGGCAGCCCTGTTTCTTGAGAGGATTAATCCAATGAATATTGTCCCACGACTATTAAAACCGGGAATGAAAGCGAACCAGCTTGAAATGTTATTGGTAAGTAGTATACGTGAGGAATATGAGCATAATATGTCGCAACAATTATATATTTCGGATAATGCATGGGAGTTGGTAAAGCTCGCTAAAGAAAATATATTAAATCTAATCAATACTTCAACTGCCAGTCTGAAAGCAACGGCAACAGCTAATGAACTTGCCAGGGAAATACTAACCAAAAGCATTGAAAAAGAAGTAGTTCTATTGAATAAGGCCTTGTCTGTTTTGAAGCAAGAAATGCAGAAAAACTTTTAACAATCGCGTTTTGCAAAAAGCTCATCAAATTCATAATATCAGTTTTATCGGATCGGGAAATGTTGCAACACATTTGGCTGTAGCATTTCGAAATGCCGGGTTAAATATTTCAGAGGTTTATTCGGCAACTGCAAAACATGCCATTCAATTTGCTGAATTAACCGGATCAAAATTTGTGAGCCAAATTACTGATCTGGATCAGGATGTTGATTTATGCCTTATTTGTGTTCCAGATGCAAAAGTTAAGGCGGTTTTTGAACAACTACCTACTTTAAATGGAATTGTAGCTCATACTTCAGGAATAACTTCCATCGATGTTTTAACTGAGGCCATGAATTACGGTGTTTTTTATCCCCTGCAGACTTTTAGCAAAAACAAAGAAATAAGTCTGTTAGATGTGCCTTTTTGCATAGAGGGAAGTAGCTTTCAAATATCAGATAAGTTGACCA
Organism: uncultured Bacteroidia bacterium; assembly: GCA_963759045.1. Classification (GTDB taxonomy): domain Bacteria; phylum Bacteroidota; class Bacteroidia; order Bacteroidales; family F082; genus JAADID01. The sequence continues at coordinate 13,469 of CAVWXM010000034.1, read as the reverse complement.
ATTTAGCAAAAAGGCTAAGTCAGAATGTTCGATACATTAATTCTGAAGAAAGGAAATACCTGCATTTAACTGCGGTAATGGTTAATAATTTCACCAATCACCTATATCACATTGCTGAGGATATCCTGGTAAGTAAAGAAATTGATTTTGATTTGCTGTTGCCCTTGATTAAGGAGACTGCTCATAAAATTGAACATCTTGAGCCATCAAGAGCACAAACGGGACCAGCAAAACGAAACGACCAATCAACAATTGATTTACATACCGAAATGTTAGAGGATATGCCGGAATATATTGACTTGTATCGTTTAATCTCAGAACAAATAAATAAGAAGTACCATGGCTAATTATAAAGCACTTTTAAAAGATGTTGATACGTTTATTTTCGATTACGATGGTGTTATGACGGATGGCAGGGTTATATTACAACACGAAGGTCAACCACTGAGAAGTGCCAATGTTAAGGATGGTTATGTGTTGCAGCTTATCGTTAAATTAGGCTATAATGTAGTGATCATTTCAGGTGGAATGTCACAGTCGATGGAAAACAGGTTGGAGATGCTCGGAATTAGTGATGTGTTTCTGGGAACTAAAAATAAGAAAATCGTGCTAGAGAAATACCTATCGGAAAAAAGTATTGACCCAAAACATGTTGTTTATATGGGCGATGATATTCCTGATTACCATGTTATGAAAATGGTTGGTATTCCGGTTTGTCCTGCTGATGCAGCAGAAGAAATTAAAGAAATTTCCATTTTTATTTCCGACAAAAAAGGAGGGGCAGGCTGTGTGCGCGACATTGTTGAGCAGGTATTGAAAGTTCAGGGAAAATGGATGACAGAAGAAGCTTACAACTGGTAAACCCACATTAATGCATGATTGATTTTTTAAAACTGATTCGCTGGCCAAACCTGGTAATTGTTTTATTAAGCATGTTACTAACACTGCTTTTTGTGGTTCATCCAATACTTGGAATAACTGGGTTTGAATCAGGGATGAATGCGCTGCAATTTTCATTATTGATCCTTTCAACTTTACTGATCACCATTGGTGGGTACCTGATAAATGACTTTTTTGATATGCAAACAGACAGCATAAATAAACCCGGTAAAAACCAGGTTGGAAAGCGGTTTGCTGTTGCACGGATTCAACTTTTATATTGGCTGTTCACCATCGGTGGCGTTTTATTAGGAACATTATTGTCATGGAATCTTGAACAATTAAATTATGCATTAATTTTTGTGTTTGCTGCCGGTTTGCTTTGGTTTTATTCTGAGCGTTACAAATGCATGCCTGTTGTTGGAAATGTAGTCGTGGCGTTTTTAAGTGCACTTTCATTTGGTCTGGTTTGGATTTTTGAGTTTTTTGCACTCAGTCAAAACCCAATAGTTTTTTCAAATGTTCAATCAAGTTTTCCATTGGTTCATCATTTTGTATTGATTTATATGGGGTTTGCATTCGTTGTCAGCTTTTTAAGAGAAGTTGTAAAAGATGTCGAAGATGTTGAAGGCGATAACCGATATGGTTGTGATACTTTTGCTGTTGCTTATGGTAGAAGTAAATCAAAATACCTGGCCTTATTTATTGCCATAGCGGGATTCATCTTTTCTGTTTGGCTACAATGGTTTTTTTACAAGGCTGACTTTATCATATTAATGAGTTATTTTATAATAATCGATGTTTTGTTTGTTTTGATTTTGGTTTGGTTAACTCAAGCTAAAGAGAAATCAGATTACAAAAGGCTTTCGGGCATTGTTAAAATATTGATGGTTGTGGGAATATTATCAATGATATTGGTTTATTTTGAGATTTAAGTAAATTTATGAGGTAAAAAATTAAGGGTAGAGTAACAGGATAAATACCTCCCCTCAATCCCCTCCTGAATCAGGAGGGGACGAAAGGGGTGGTCAAAGAAATAAGTGGAACATTCTGATCAAATACACAATAAAAAAGAACTCAAGGAAATTCGTCGGGACTTGCGAAATAATGCAACAGACGAGGAACAAATTTTATGGAAGCATCTTAAAAACAAACAACTTGGATATAAAATAAGAAGACAACATAGTGTTTTTAATTATGTTTTGGATTTTTATTGTGCATCAAAGCGACTTGCAATTGAATTAGATGGAGCACATCATTATACTGATGAAGGAAAAGAAGGAGATAAAGATCGTGATGGTGTTTTAAAAACTATGAATATTAAGATTTTGCGATTTCCAAATTCAATGATCCGTGATAATATTAGTAAAGTGATAAAAACAATTAAAATAGAACTTGAAAAAAGATAATTACCTCCCCTCAATCCCCTCCTGAATCAGGAGGGGACGAAAGGGGTGGTCAAAATATATTATGCTAATCACCAAACTAAAGAACTACGATCTGATTCTGGCTTCTGGCTCTCCAAGAAGGAAACAATTACTGGAAGAAATGGGGCTCAATTTTAAGGTATTAACAAAACCGATTGATGAAGTATTTCCGAATGGTTTAGTACCAAAAGAAGTAGCTGAAATTTTAAGTAGGCAAAAAGCGGATGCATTTCATGAAAAAGATTTTGCAGAGAACACCTTGATCATTACTGCTGATACTGTTGTGACACTTGAAGGTGAAATATTAGGTAAGCCATCGGATAGAAAAGATGCGATTGCAATATTAAACCGATTGTCAGGTAAACCACACGAAGTTATCACAGGGGTTACCTTAAGAACAAAAAGTAAAGTGTTTACCTTCTCAGTCTCAACAAAAGTTGTTTTTAAAGTGCTTAATGAAGTGGAGATCCATTATTATATTGACACTTTCAAACCATATGACAAAGCAGGGGCCTATGGAATACAAGAATGGATTGGTCATGTTGCCATTGAAAGTATTGAAGGATCCTATTTTAATGTCATGGGACTGCCAACGCACCGTTTGTACGAGGAATTAATGAAATTCGTTTAATCTCTCCGGTTTAAGTTGCCATTATTCCTATTAGTTTTGTTAATCAACAAATTATCATATCATGTCAGGTAAAATATCATCACGTTTAGTAAATTATTTCTTCCAGGGATTGCTTTTCATTTCACCAATAACGATTACAATTTGGGCAATATATGTCATGTTCAACTGGATCAATGGAATTTTACAAGGATACATTGATACAATCATCGGTATAAAAATTCCAGGGCTGGGATTCGTCATTTTATTGATATTCATCTTGTTGATCGGATTGCTTGGTTCTACATTCTTTTTCCAGCCTGTTATAAAATATTTCGACCGTTTACTGGTTCGTGCACCATTGATAAAAATAATTTATACCGCTGTAAAAGATCTGGTATCAGCGTTTGTTGGTCAGAAGAAAAGATTTAACGAACCTGTTTTAGTTAAATTGAGCAGAGATTCAAACCTTGAAAAGATTGGTTTTATTACGAATAAAGATCTAACAATTTTGGGCCAATCAAATGAAAAAGTAGCGGTATATTTGCCGCATTCTTATGCCTGGTCTGGAAACTTATTTATTGTTCCAACAACGCATATTACACCTATTAACGCTTCTTCAACTGAAGTAATGAAATTCGTTATTTCGGCTGGCGTTACAAATATTGACTAAAAACAGAATGAATAAAAAACCCCTGATACTTGTTACCAACGACGATAGCATCAAAGCTCCCGGTTTGAGAAGATTGATCGAGATTATGCAAAAACTTGGCGAAGTAGTGGTGATTGCTTCCGAGCAAGTCATGTCTGGAATGGCTCATGCTGTTACCATTCAAACCCCATTAATGCCAAGGTTGTTGAAAGACAAAGACGGCTATAAGGAGTATGTAACAAACGGAACGCCAACTGATAACGTCAAACTTGGTAAGCATCGGTTGCTGAACCGGACACCTGATTTGGTTGTTTCGGGAATAAACCATGGTTCAAATGCATCCATCAATATTATTTATTCAGGAACTATGGCTGCTGTGCTTGAAGCCGCAATAGATGGGATCCCTGCCATTGGGTTTTCATTAATGGATTATATGCCTGATGCTGATTTTAGTCATGTTGAGGATTGGGTGGTAAAAATTACTGAAAAAGTACTTGAAGATGGACTGCCCGAAGGTGTTTGCTTGAATGTTAATATTCCCAGAATCTCTGAAAAGTCAATAAAAGGAATCAAAGTCTGTCGTCAGGCGAAAGCACGGTGGGTGGAGGAATTTGAGGAAAGAAAAGACCCATATGGTCGGACCTATTATTGGCTTGGTGGCAGGTTCATGAATGGCGATAACCGCACCAATACAGATGAGCATGCACTTGCAGAGAATTACATTTCGGTAGTTCCGGTACAATTTGATTTTACAGCTCATGAACATATTGGTACATTAAGTTTCGATTAACAATTGCACCATGTGGGAAAAATTATTTAAAAGGGACACATTCTTTGTAGGTATTCTAATAGGAATTATTTTACCTGCTTTATTTTATCTGGTCATGATACTGATTGATATGGGCATCGTGCAACTGTTTAACACCCATATGTTGGCTAAACAAGAATATTTATATCTTTTAAGCATAGCGATTAATCTGTTTGCGATAAAGTATTATTTCGTGAATCTGCAATACGATAAAACTGGACGCGGAATTCTATTGGTGACTTTTGCACTTGCCATCATTTATTTTGTCCTTTATTAATAGAGCAGGAAATGAAGTATTATATCATAGCCGGTGAAGCTTCGGGTGATTTACATGCATCAAACCTGATGCATGCAATAAGTAAAAAGGATAATAAAGCTGAATTCAGGGTTTGGGGTGGTGATTTAATGATAGCAGCTGGTGGTGAACTTGTGAAACATTACAGAGATCTGGCCTTTATGGGATTTGTTGAAGTTCTTAAAAACTTATCTACCATTCTCGATAATATCTCATACTGCAAAAAAGACATTTCTGATTATAAACCCGATGCATTAATTCTTGTTGACTACCCCGGTTTTAACCTTCGCATTGCTGAATTTGCCCACGAAAAAGGACTAAAGGTTATCTATTATATCTCACCTCAGGTCTGGGCCTGGAAGCGTTCACGTGTAAAGAAGATAAAAAGGGTGGTAGATAAGATGCTGGTTATTCTGCCTTTTGAAAAAGAATTTTACAAAAAGTACAATGTTGATGTTGAGTTTGTCGGACATCCACTATTGGACGCATTGGAAAAGGAAAAACCATCTTCAAAAGAAGCATTCTATATGCGGAACAATCTTGATAATAAACCAATCATTGCAATTCTGCCCGGAAGCAGAAAGCAGGAAGTTGAAAGGATGTTGAGGCACATGCTTGAGGTGGTCCCTGAGTTTGAAGGATATCAATTTATCGTTGCTGGTGTAGGTACTATTACTCACCAGTTTTATCTTGCCATCATCAAAGATTATCCTGTTAAGATACTGATGAATAAGACCCATAATTTACTGCAATACGCTTCGGCTGCAATGGTAACTTCAGGAACTGCAGCTTTGGAAACAGCCCTGATCGGAACACCGGAAGTGGTGTGTTACAAGGGCAATAAAGTTTCATACCTAATTGCCAAATGGCTGGTTCATGTTAAGTTTATTTCCTTGGTCAATCTTATCATGGACAAAGAAGTTGTTAAGGAACTCATCCAGAATGATTTGAACAAGAAGAACCTGGTAGCTGAATTAAAACTGTTGCTTAACAACAAGGAAAATATCAAGAGAATCTCTAAAGATTATCATGACTTAAAATTGAAACTTGGTAAAGCAGGTGCATCAGAACAAGCTGCAAACAGCATCACTCAATTCCTGAAAAACTAGTACTGACAAATTATTTTTTTGTTTAACTTGTGCTACAAAATCCAAAACTATGCATTGGTCATCAAGGCCTTTCATACGCATTTTCGTTTTTTATACTGCAGGTTTATTGCTTGCCTACCATGTCGACTTTGTAAAATCCATTTCTTTGATCGCATTATTGGTTAGTATTTTCGTCTTTTTAGGCCTGGCTCTGATTTTATTTTTAAGGAAAAATTCGTGGCATTACAGATGGCTGAATGGTCTGATATTGGGTTTTGCTATTGTTTTAACCGGTATCTTTTTTACGAACCACCATTTTAAAAAAATTGATGTTGAACTTCCTGATTCAAAAAGGACTTTCCTTGGTGTTGTTGAAAAGCAACCTTCTGTATCAGAACAATCTGTTAAGACAATTATAAAAATAACAGAAACTGCAGACACTGGTGCTGCTTTACAAGAACCATTAAAAGTAATTGCATTTTTTTCAAAGGATAGCATCAGCAGTATGTTGAAATACGGCGATAGGTTGGTATTTAATGCTGAGTTGAAAGAACCGGTCGAGCCGAAAAATCCTGCTGAATTTAACTATGCTGCATTCTTAAAAAGAAGTGGTGTTGTTGCCATGATTTATCTCAGGGAAAATAGCTGGGAGAAGCTGGGTAATGAACCTGAAAACAAAATTTTAGCAATAGCCAGTCGATTTAGATTAGCCCTTTTAAATGCATTATCTGAGAATGGCTTAGATGAAAGGGAGTTCGCTGTAGCTGCAGCTGTAATACTTGGGTATGATGATCAAATGGATACAGATCTGCAAAAAGAATATGTCACTGCAGGAGCCATGCACATTTTGTGTGTTTCAGGCCTGCATGTTGGTATTGTATACCTTGTACTAAATTTTGTTTTTGGGTATTTTCTGAAGAGACGAAGATTTTCAGTTATTATTAAAACCTTACTTCTGCTCTTATTTATATGGGCCTATGCATTGCTAACAGGTTTAGCACCATCAGTTTGGCGGGCATCATTGATGTTATCTATTTTTATTATTGGCAATGGTTTAAACCGGAATCGTGATCCGTTTAATACTTTGGCAGCTTCTGCCGTTATTATGCTGGTGATAGATCCAATGCTTTTGTTTAACCTGGGTTTTCAACTATCATATTCAGCAGTGCTTGGCATATTGATCTTTTATCGACCTATTTATACACTATTGTATATTAAAATACCTCTGATTGACAAAATCTGGTCAATAGTTGTTGTTTCAACGGCAGCACAGCTAGGGACTTTTCCATTAGCAGCGCACTATTTTCATTATTTACCCACATATTTTTGGTTAACCAATATCCTGATATTTCCACTATCATTTGCTATCATTGTAATCGGGATGTCCTTTATTGCCATTTTTTGGATACCTTTTGTAAATCAGTTGGTTGGCCTGGCTTTATCAAGTATGGTATACTTAATGAACCTTGCTGTAGGAATTGTTAAATATCTTCCGGCCAATGGGTTAGATAACTTATATTTCCCCTGGTTAAAAGTTGTGCTCGTTTATGGACTAATCATTACTCTTTTTAATTGGTTGCTAAAAAAGAACTTGCGTTTTCTTTTACCTGCGGTAATATTATTAATGGGTTTGGTGATGTTCCAAACTTATCATCATTATAACATACTCAATCAGGATCGTATGATTATCTATAGCCTTAACAAAAACAGCGCAATTGATTTAATAAAAGGAAGAAATCACTGTTTAATTCTGGATACCTTGTTGCAAATCGGATCAGGGCAAAATGGATTATCATTTAAAGTCCGGTATTATCGAAATGGGATTAACAAATGCAATCTTTACTGATACCACCAGAAATTACCCTGAGGTTAATCTTTATTTTGACGGTGAATTTGGAAAGTTCTCGGATTTCAGTTTTATGTTAACCGGGCTTGGAAAAACTTATTTCCCGAATAATGAAAAAATCAAGATAGATTTACTGATTATACAAGGAAAAAAGAAACTTGATATAAAACGCCTGATGAAGAGTGTAGCGTTTAGTGAATTAATCATAGATGGATCAGTACCCTATTGGAAACGAGATAAAATAATTGAGGCAATGGAAGGTCAGGTTATTCCGTTGTATGACTTGAGTAAATCAGGGGCTTATATAAAGGATTTTTGACCTCACCCCGGCCCTCTCCAAACGGAGACTGAGAAATCGGAATGGGCCTTTGTCTCATAAATTTATTAATTAAAAAAATATTTGGAGAATTGAAAAAAGACTGTATTTTTGCAGTCCGATTTTTTCGGGAAGTTCATATAAAATAACGGTCCGGTAGTTCAGTTTGGTTAGAATACGTGCCTGTCACGCACGGGGTCGCGGGTTCGAGTCCCGTCCGGACCGCAATCAAAAATCGGAAACCCCTGTAAAATAAACCCTTACAGGGGTTTTCTTTTTGATTTCCCCCACATATATTTGCTTTTACTGGTTAAACATTTTGCTGACGATTTACAAGATTCGGCTGATATTGTACGTATTGGTGAACGTGAAATGAACATTGAGCTGGATACGTTTTGGCAGAGTTGGATGTTTGCAGATATTAATCTCGATAATCGTATTGATTCTCTTAAAAAAGCTGAGCAGTTCCACGATTCGATCAAAATTGAAATTGATCAGTTTTTTGTCGACTTAAAACAAAGTTGTAAAGATTTTGAAATGGAAGTAGATTCTACCTATTTTTATCGAACAGGCGTTGAGCATTTAAAACTAAGAAGTGATAGTTTGAGTATCGAAGAATTTCTTCCTAAACAATAATTTGCAAACGCACTAACTTGTTAGCTTGTCATGACTAACCTCAAGAATTAATAATTATTGTTCGAAATCTCGTACCTAATACATAGAAAATCGATTAATCAATTTTCTTAGAATCTACATTATTTATCGGAATTCCTGGTAATGTTACCGGTATTGAGAGACCTATAAACCAAAAAGGTGTATTGGTAGTTGTGTTATAAGAATAACCAAAACTGACTATATCTTTCAGTACCGTTACAATAACGCCAAGTGCTAACATGCATCAGGAAACCATTCAGGTCGAAATCCGGTGTTGAGATATTAATCCGACTCCCATACTGATAAAGCAGTTTTTCATGGGCGCTTTGATTTTCGTGAACCAAATTTGAATAAAAGACTGCCGGATGGGGAAAACTGGACATTATTCTTCTCCAATAATTCAACATTGCTCGAAGCTGGCGGAATAGCAAGGATAAGAGTAACCTTTGTGATTGAATAGACTTTTATTTGTTGAAGTGTAAAAGTGCGCATTTCAAGTGTTTCACCTGGCAGGTTTTTAGCTTTGTCCTCTTCAGTTTTTAGTTTAATTTTTATTTCAAGTTCATCACCATTCATCCTTTTCCCTGTTGTTTTGAGATCTATATACCCGATTTCTGGAAAATTATCGAGGCTAAATTCTAGTGCTTTACCTCCAATCTCATCTGCTACCTTGGCTGTATTTTTAAAGGGTGCCATAATTTCTGAGGCAAATTTTGCAATTCCCTTTACAGTTTCAACATCTTTGCTTAAAAGACCTGCACATTGATTGATCGTTGTCTTAAAGAATCGATTTCTTCCGGCATATTTTCAAGTTTACCAGAATTATCACTAAAAAGCTTGTCTATTTTCAGAGGAAATGCAGTTGCTGCGTCTATGAGTTTATTCTGGAAGTCGTTAAAATTGCTAACTTACTATCACACTAGGTGTTTGGACATTAAACTACTTATTTTTGAAATGATCGAATAAAAACTATTGAATTCTGTTTTCAATTCAGACACAAATGCTTCACCCTCCTTTATTTGATTTTGATCAAATAAACTATCCCGATTGTTATAAAGATCCTGCACATCTGTAATTAAACTTTTAATACAGGTAATTGATTGAAATTGTGAATTTAACAACTCATTCAGGTCATTAAGATCTTTGTCAATTAATTCATTTAATTGGTTAGCCAGATCCTGTTGTTTCTTTTTGAATCTCAGCTTTGTCTTCAGCAGAAAAGCCAGTTACCCATCTATCAACCTCTAAAACTCTCCTGCTGCATAATTATCGAAATTCTCAATATGAACCTTGCGTTGGTATTCTGTTTTTGTATTAATAAATGCGATTAATTGGAATCTTAATTTCTGAAAATCGTCTGACTCAACTACCTTTTGTTGTGCTTCATCAGCATACTCTGACATTTTGTTTAAAATATATATTTCATGTCGCGGGTACTTGATTCGATCAAGTATTTTTTTTCCCTTCAGATCAAAATAGGTAGTAAGTATACTTTCAGCCTTTTCACTCAATTCTGGATTATTGGTATCAGAGACTTTTTCATAGAATTTATCCATTAATTCAGAATATTTTCCCAATCGCTCTATCTTATTGGCTTGGCTAGCCCCTTTAATGTTCTGGTTTAATATTTTTAAAATCTCTATCTGATCTTCAAGGATGAAATTTAAAACTTCAATCTTTTGCATCAATTCCTCCGAAACCCCCGTCGTTCTGCCTGTTTTTATGATCAACTTTTTCTTGTCGATTGTAACATTAAGCCGACTATTTATATCGATAAATTTAGATTCAATAGAATCTACATCAACCATCGAGCCTTTAATATTTTCTTTAACCCGAATGATATTTTCCGGCCTCCTGATGCTTGGAATAATAGAATTGAGACAAAGAAAAGCATGTATTTTTTCATCGTTTTCTAATTAAATTCTGGCTTTCCGGCTCTCATGAAAGATTGACTTGTCCTAATATACCCAATTTTATCCCCAACTTTTATATAATCAGCAATCGTATCGGTAGTAGATACTGAAAATGCCAGGATTTTGTCAAAATCGCCTTTAAAGTCTGGGAATATTCCTTTTATTTTATTCTCAGATGGGTTTTTAAACCATAATATTTTACGATCTACATCATCCTCAGGTACATCATCAGCTATTTCACTAGCATACTGCAGCAATTTGGGATGATTACCCAATACGACCATTTTTAAAATGGGTTTTCCAATAACATCTTTTAAGTCTCCATCAGGGATAGTTGTAGTTTTAGCGTAGTTGTCCATAACAAATTTATTTATAATTATTTAAGTTGATTGTCATTTTATCGTTTTAATTTTTAGTATTTACCCAGTTAATCTTTTGTCTCTGTTTTTATATTTTAAAAAATCAGAAAGCAAGGTATGGTTGAGGTTATATTTTCGTGCTTAAACTGGTTACCGTAGTAAGTACTGTCCAACAATACTTTCAAATAGTGAATAAGCATAACAGTACTATCTAGATTCCTAATCCTTCATAATCATTCTTCATTTGCAGTGCTTCTTTTTCAAATTCAGCTAATATGATGTGTAGAAATGTCACACATTACTAAATCACTCAGGAAAACGGTTTTTCTGCTTCATTTGCCAAAGCAAGGATAATTCGTATTAGGTATAAAGATAGGCATGGATGCAAACCAGCCTGTTAATAAACTGTTAAACTTTATAATCAAGCTAAATTGCAGCATTTCTTTCTTCCTTTTTTATTGAGTTTTAATGTTAATTAATCTAATAAATCCATGTAGTGGATGTGTCTTAAGCTGAAGCGTTGATTAAGTTGTGGATTCAAGTAATTCCTGTTACCGGGGATATCTTTTTTAGACTTTGTATCTCAATCAAACCAAATTATTGATGTTAGGTGAAATTCACAAATAACCATATAAATCGTATATTTGAAATACTGATACTTCAGTGGACAATAGCATCTAAATATGGCACATCACACCCTTAAATCCGGATATTCAAATTTAGCAGAAAGGCTTAACCGTTTTCCCCAGGGTGCTCCTCCTTCAAATCTATTGTTTAAAATTTTGAGCATGCTTTTTAGCAAGAAAGAGGCAGAATTGGTTTCTCTAATGCCGATAAAACCTTTTACTGCAAAAAAAGCCAGTCGTATCTGGAAAATGAAATTGGCTGATGCACAAAAAGTCCTGGATAAATTGGCAGCTCGTGCCATCCTGATTGATTTTGAACAAAATGGTGAAACCTGGTATGTCTTGCCACCACCTATGGCCGGTTTTTTTGAATTTTCGATGATGCGTATTCGTAATGATATTGATCAAAAGGTTTTAAGTGAATTGTTTTATGAATACCTGAATGTAGAGGAAGATTTCATTAAAGATTTATTCACACGCGGAGAACACAATTGGGTCGAACATTTGTCAATGAAAATGCCTTGTCAAATGAAAATGCCTTGCATGTTCTGGATTATGAACGCGCTTCTGAAGTCATTGAAAATGCTTCTCACATTGGCGTTGGGTTGTGCTATTGCCGCCATAAAATGGATCATCTGGGAAAAGCCTGCAATGCACCGCAGGATATTTGTATGACTTTTAATACTACGGCTGCATCACTTACCAAACATGGCCATGCCCGCCAAGTTGAAAAAGAGGAATGTCATGATTTATTGCAATAGGCCTATGAGAACAACCTTGTCCAATTTGGGGAGAATGTAAGAGAACAGGTTAATTTTATTTGTAATTGTTGTGGATGTTGTTGTGAAGCGATGATTGCTGCGCGGCGGTTTGCTGTACTTAATCCTGTGCATACAACCAATTTTATTCCGCATATTTCAGATATCAGAATGTAATGGATGTGGCAAATGTGTGAATGTTTGCCCTGTTGAAGCAATGACACTTGTATCTGCAAATAATCCAAATAATCCTAAAATGAAAGTAGCGAAGCTGGATGAAGAAATTTGCCTTGGATGTGGAGTTTGTGTTAGGGTATGTGCCAAAAACAACATTCATTTGAAATCACGGCCAAGCAGGGTAATTACTCCGCTCAATGGAACCCATAAGGTTGTTGTGATGGCTATTGAACGAGGAAAGCTGCAAAATCTCATTTTTGATAACCAGGTATTATGGAGTCACCGGGCAATGGCAGGAGTGCTGGGTGTAATATTGAAACTTCCACCAATCAAGCAGGCACTTGCAAGTAAACAGGTCAAATCACGATACCTTGAAGCTTTGATAAAACGCAGTGAGAATTAAATCAATGTTTAATTGCAATGTTTTTTGATTTATACTTAATTTATAATTAGAAAAACCTAAATCATTTTTTCATGTATTTTTATCGAATACCCTATCCAGAAAATCCCTGCTCATATTAAGTTGTTCATCGTTTTAAAATGACAAACCCATTGGTTTCAGTTTATTGAAATATAGCAAGGGTTGATTGCTAATCAAATGTATGACTATGAAGGAAGCAAAAACCATCGATGAAGTCCTTGAACAGTTGGATCAGATTATTGACGAAACATGAGCGAAAACAGCTATGCCTGTATTTTTGCGTATGTATATCGACGTACAACAGCACAAATTAAGGTTGCTATTGACAATAAGCGTTTTGAAGACAATGTTCGCATGGAAAAAATGGATATCATTTTTGCTAATTTCTATATCCATGCTTATCATAATTATAAAATCAGCAAACCGATATCCAAATCGTGGAAAGCATCATTTGACCTGCAAAAACAACCGATCACGATTATCCAGCATTTACTGCTTGGGATGAATGCACATATCAATCTTGACCTTGGTCAAGCCGCTGCTAAAATTGGTAAGCCAAACCGTATAAATGATTTGAAAAAGGATTTTATGGAAGTGAACAAAGTACTTGCAGGATTGATTGATGAGATGCAAAGGAAACTTG
>CAVWXM010000033.1:0-210009 GCA_963759045.1 uncultured Bacteroidia bacterium | reverse complement strand
AGGGGAGCCGAAGTACAAGAAATTATTGTACCTGATGAATGGGCAAAAATTAAAATTGGCATAGAGGACGATCCATATGCAGATATGCCAGAATTTGTTCGCAATGTGGTTAAACCAATTGAGCATCTCAAAGGCGATGATTTGCCGGTAAGTGCTTTTACCGGACGTGAAGATGGTACATTCCCACAGGGTACTACAGCTTTCGAAAAAAGAGGTATTGCAGTGGATGTTCCAGAGTGGTTGCCGGATAATTGTATCCAATGTAATCAATGTGCTTACGTTTGTCCGCATGCTGCTATCAGACCTTATTTATTAGATGAAAGAAGAAGCTAAAAGTGCACCTGAAGGAAGCAACTTTGCTTGATGTAAAAGGTAAATTGTCAGCATATAAATTCTCTGATTTCACAGGTAAGTGCTTTGGATTGTACAGGATGCGGCAGTTGTGCCGGATGTATGTCAAAAGAAAAAGTCGCTTGTTATGGAACCGCTTGATAACCAGATGCATGAAACAGATAACTGGATTCGGATGGTGAAAAATGTATTAGTTAAAGATAAGGCTGTTGATAAATTCTCATCGATGAAAAAAACAGCCAGTTTGCCCAAACCTTGTTTGAATTTTCAGGTGCTTGTGCTGGTTGTGGAGAAACTCCTTATATACAGTTGATTACTCAGCTATATGGCGAACGTATGATGGTTGCCAATGCTACCGGATGTTCATCAATTTATGCGGATCGTCCTTCAACTCCTTATACTACCAACGCTGATGGCAAAGGGCCAGCTTGGGCAAACTCTTTGTTTGAAGACAATGCTAATATGCATTCGGAAATGATTACCCGGTGTAAAACAGATGCGTGAACGCGTCGGAACACGATGGAAAATGCCTCTAAGAATGGTATTTCAGATGAACGAAAAGAAGCCTTCGAAGGATGGCTTGCCAACAAGTAATTAGGTGAAGCATCAATTGAAACATCAAATAAAGTATCTGCATTGCTTAAAGGACAAAAAGATGATTTAGCCAAACGATTGATGGCGCTTGAACAGTTTCATTAAGAAATCAATCTGGGCATTTGGTGGTGATGGTTGGGCTTACGACATTGGATATGGTGGATTAGATCATGTGCTCGCTTCAGGCGAAGATATCAGTATCCATCACAAGGATATTGATATCTTCGCCTGAAGCGAGCACATGATCTAATCCACCATATCCAATGTCGTAAGCCCAACCATCACCACCAAAGGCCCAGATTGATTTCTTAATGAAATATTGTTCAAGCGCCATCAATCGTTTGGCTAAATCATCTTTTTGTCCTTTAAGCAATGCAGATACTTTATTTGATGCTTCAATTGATGCTTCACCTAATTCTTTGTTGGCAAGCCATCCTTCGAAGGCTTCTTTTCGTTCATCTGAAATACCATTCTTCAAGGCATTTTCCATTAGTGTTCCAACACGTTCACGCATCTGTTTTACACCGGTAACCATTCCGAATGCATATTCAGCATTGTCTTCAAACAAAGAGTTTGCCCATGCTGGACCTTTGCCATCAGCGTTGGTAGTATAAGGAGTTGAAGGAGCAGATCCGCCATAAATTGATGAACAACCTGTTGCATTGGCAACCATCATGCGTTCGCCATATAACTGAGTAATCAACTGTATATAAGGAGTTTCTCCACAACCAGCACAAGCACCTGAAAATTCGAATAAGGGTTGTGCAAACTGGCTATTTTTCATCGATGAGAATTTATCAACAGCCTTATCTTTAACTGATACATTTTTCATCATATAATCCCAGTTATCTGCTTCATGCATCTGGCTATCAAGCGGTTTCATAACAAGCGACTTTTCTTTTGACGGACAAACATCGGCACAATTGCCACATCCTGTACAATCCAAAGCACTTACCTGGATGCGGAATTTATATGCTGACAATTTA
The DNA here is from genome assembly GCA_963759045.1 of uncultured Bacteroidia bacterium. Classification (GTDB taxonomy): domain Bacteria; phylum Bacteroidota; class Bacteroidia; order Bacteroidales; family F082; genus JAADID01. The sequence continues at coordinate 208,078 of CAVWXM010000033.1, read as the reverse complement.
CCTTTTACATCAAGCAAAGTTGCTCCTTCAGGTGCACTTTTAGCTTCTTTTTCATCTAATAAATAAGGACTGATAGCAGCATGAGGACAAACATAAGCACACTGATTACACTGGATACAATTGTCAGGCAACCACTCTGGAACATTTACAGCAATACCTCTTTTTTCGAAAGCTGTAGTACCTGTGGGAATGTACCATCTTCACGTCCGGTAAAAGCACTTACCGGAAGATCATCGCCTTTGAGGTGCTCAATTGGTTTAACCACATTGCGAATAAATTCAGGAATATCTGCATATGGATCATCCTCTTTGCCAATTTTAATTTTTGCCCATTCATCAGGTACAATAATTTCTTGTACTTCTCCTCCCCTATCAACAGCAGCAAAGTTCATATTTACAATTTCTTCACCTTTTCTTCCATATGATTTTTTAATGAAGGTCTTCATCAAGTCTTCAGCCTGTTCATAAGGAATAACTTCTGCAACTTTAAAGAATGCAGCCTGCATGATGGTATTGGTTCGATTTCCAAGTCCAATCTCATCAGCAAGTTTGGTAGCATTAATAATATAAAACTTGATGTTGTTCTCAGCCAGCTGTTTTTTCATATGATCAGGTAAACGATGTTTTGTTTCTTCCTCATCCCAAATACTGTTTAAAAGGAATGTTCCACCCTTTTTAATGCCTTTAAGCATATCATATTTATCGAGGTATGAAGGAACATGACAAGCAACAAAATCAGGTGTACCAACAAGGTAAGTCGATTTAATCGGATTATCGCCAAAACGAAGGTGAGATGTTGTAATACCTCCTGATTTTTTTGAATCGTAAGCAAAATAAGCCTGAGCAAATTTATCAGTTGTTTCACCAATAATTTTAATTGAGTTTTTGTTTGCTCCAACGGTACCATCAGCACCCAAACCATAAAATTTAGCTTCGAATGTTCCTTTAGGTGCAATACTGATTTCAGGCAACAATGGGAGTGATTTAAAAGTAACATCATCAACAATACCAACAGTAAAATGATTCTTTGGCTCTTTTTGTTTCAAGTTTTTATAAACAGAAATAATCATAGCAGGAGTAGTATCTTTTGAACTTAAACCATAACGTCCACCAACAATAACAGGAGCATCCTTCTTTCCGTAATAAAGATCTTTGATATCAAGATACAGTGGTTCACCATTGGCACCAGGTTCTTTTGTTCGATCAAGAACAGCAATTCGTTTAACTGTTTTTGGCATTACTTTCATGAAATATTTTTCAGAGAATGGACGATAAAGTGAACAGCAATCAATCCAACTTTTTCACCCTTAGCAATCAAGATAATCAATTGTTTCTTTAATGGTTTCAGTAACTGATCCCATTGCAACAATAATATGTTCTGCATCTTTTGCACCATAATAAGCGAATGGATGGTATTCGCGACCAGTTAATTTTTTGATTTCCTGCATATACTCTTCAACGAGGTCAGGAATTGGATCATAGAAACTGTTTGAAGCTTCACGTGACTGGAAATAAATATCAGGATTTTGAGCTGTTCCTCTTGTTACAGGATGCTCAGGATTTAATGCATTATCGCGGAATTTTTGAACATCTTCCCATGGAATAAATGCTCGAGGTCTTCTGTTTCAAAATATTCAACTTTTTGAATTTCGTGTGAAGTACGGAAACCATCAAAGAAATGAAGGAATGGAATTCGTGATTGAAAGTAGCAAAATGTGCAATAGATCCAATATCCATAATTTCCTGAACACTTCCAGTTGCCAGCATGGCAAATCCGGTTTGACGAGTACTCATAACATCACTATGGTCTCCAAATATTGACAAAGCCTGAGCTGCAAGACTTCGGGCACTTACATGAAAAACTGCAGGTAATAATTCACCGGCTATTTTATACATATTTGGAATCATCAGCAACAATCCCTGCGAGGCTGTAAAAGTTGTGGTTAATGCACCTGATTGCAATGAACCGTGAACAGCTCCTGCAGCACCACCTTCTGATTGCATTTCGACAACCTGAACGCTTTCACCAAAAATATTTTTCCTTCCATATGCAGCCCATTCATCAACGTACTCAGCCATAGTTGAAGAAGGAGTAATTGGATAAATGGCAGCAACTTCGCTAAACATATAGGCAACATGAGCAGCTGCATAGTTACCGTCACATGTGATAAATCTTTTCTTTTTTTCCATCCTATTTTTTGTTAAATTAAGTCTAAAAATAATTGGGTAATCAGGTATAAAATACTGTCAATTAAATAGTTCAGTTTTCCTTCTTTTCACCCTCTAAAAAAGCTTCGCAAAAGTACTCATTTAAGTAGTGAATTTTCAGCATCAGGATAGCTGCCAAGGACAATTTAAAATGAATTTAGATTACCCCTAACAGTGATAGAAGTTGATTTTGTAGTATTTTTACTGGCCGCAAATTCAATGTAAAATTCAAATAATTAGCACGATGAACCTCTCAACGAAATACCTTGGTTTACAGTTAAAAAACCCAATTATAGTAGGTGCAAGCAACCTGGTTACTGACATTAAAATGCTTAAAAAATTAGAAGCAGCCGGTGCAGCTGCCATTGTATATAAATCTTTATTCGAAGAACAGATTCAACTGGAAAATCTTGAACTTGATCAGGACATGACTGATTATGACCACAGGAATGCAGAAATGACCTCTCTATTTCCTGCTGATCTTTACGGATCAGGACCAGAAGAATTTTTAATGAATTTTGAAGATGCAAAAAAAGCCTTGGGTATTCCGTTAATTGCAAGTTTAAACTGTGTTAATTATGACACATGGGTTGAATACGCTCAAAAATTAGAAACTGCCGGAGCTGATGCACTGGAACTCAACTTTTACAACAACCCAAAAGATTTTGATATCAGTGAAAGTGCTATTCTCAGTGAGGAACTGGATATAATTGAATCCGTTAAAAAAGTTGTAAAAATACCTGTTAGTGTTAAATTGAGTCCATTTTATACAAATCCATTGTATGTATTTAAAGAAATGGATCGAAAAGGTGCCGATGGGTTTATTTTATTCAACCGTCTGTTCCAGCCCGACATCAACATTCAAACTGAGGCCATGCATTTTCCTTATAACTTGAGTATGGAGCACGACAGCAGACTACCACTTAGGTATACAGGTATATTATATGATAATATCAATGCAGATATTTGTTCAAACAGGGGAATATTTACCGGTGGTGATGCTGTAAAAATGATTCTTGCAGGTGCTAATGCTGTTCAAGTAGTAAGTACATTATACAAACATGGGCCTCAGCAAATAACCAAAATGCTTGAAGATATTGAAATCTGGATGGCCAATAAAATGTACGATTCATTAGATGATTTCAGAGGCAATCTTTCAAAGAAAAATATTGATGATCCGTTTGCTTATCGCAGAGCACAATATGTTGACATCCTGATGAAATCGGGTGAGATCTTCAAAAAATATCCAATGAAATAAAGACAACTTATTTTATATAATGAGCCACCATTTATATAAAGGATGGTGGTTTTTTTTATAAGTCATACTTGTTGGATTCGACACCAGCGCCGGGGCAATAACTATGAATTTTTATTAAATCTATTAATATCCACCTCCTCGCTCAAGGAATTCCCATCTTCCAAAAACTCAACAAACTGATTGGCAAAATAAGGGCCAAGGCTTGCTCCTTTTGTTCCTAATCCATTAAAAACACCCAGAAATTCTAATTCAGGATGTAAACCAATAATAGGTGAGCGATCTTTTACGGTTGGCCTTATAGCTGCTTTCTGATCAATTATTTCAAAATCATTACCCATAAACTGAACTAATTTTAAAACCAACTCTTTTTTTGCACCTTCGGTGGGTGTTTCTGTGCGGTCTTCCCAATCGTATGTAGCTCCAACTCGAAAAAGTTGATTACCGATGGGTAAAATAAAAATGCCTGCATTAATTAATTGATCCTGGGGCAACGAATCAGTTTTTATGGTTAGCATCTCGCCTTTTGAGGAAGTAAATGGCATATCCATAAAGAATGGATTATTCAATACCTGGTAGCCTTCACAGAAAATGATTTTATCTGGTGCATAATCTTTCCATGAAAGTTCATTTCTTCCTAATGTTAGATCATGAAAAGTAAAATGAGATTCAAGAATCATTTTTTTCGCCCTTAACTTTTCGCGGTATGCATGTAACAATATAGAAAAATCAACATATCCACCATGACTGATGATTACAGCATCACTTGAATTAGGATCGCTTTCCTTACTGAAATATTCAAAATACTCAGGGCGTTTACTCTTTTTTGCAAATTCTTTTATTTCCAGATCCCCACTTATTGTCCTTAAAATAGGCATTGGGTGATAGAACTGACATTTCAATTCTTCTTCGAGCTGTAGATAAGCATCTTCAGCAAAAGGAAAAATCGTATCTGCCATCCATGTCTTTACAAACCTTCTGCCTGTAATTGGATTGAAAATACCAGCAGCCACCTGCGAAGATGAAGACGGGTTGTATTGATCCACGACCAGAACTTTCTTACCACGATTTATTAAAAACCACGAAAGTAGCGTCCCAGCGATACCTTGTCCGACAATTATGTAATCAATTTTTTTCATTGCTTATTTAACATCATTTACTCATTACAGGTTTCAATTCTTTGCGATAATCTGAAGGGTTTTTACCAGCATATTCTTTAAATTGTTTATTAAAATGCGAAAAATTATTAAAACCACTTTCATAGCAAATATCCGTAATACTTAATGCTGACTCTGCTAATAATTTTGTAGCATGAACAAGCCTGTATTCATTAACAAAATGTGTAAATGTTTTCCCGGTTACCTGTTTAAAGTAGCGTGCAAAAGAGGGGCTTGTCATATTACCTATATCAGCAGCTTCATCCAACGATATTTGTCGTTTAAAATTTTCCCTAACAAAATTAAAGATACCTTGTAAACGTTCATAATCCTGAGGAATAATATCCACCTGGAATTCACCGGTATTAAGCACTTTATATTCTTCAGAAAGAGCTAGATCTTTTAGTATGGCTAATGTCCTTAAAAATTTCTCCAGAGGATTGTCTTGCATCATTTTCTCTATTTTCCTTCCGACTTTGGCTTTGGTTTTCCCATAAAATGAAATACCAAATACTGCTCTTTCGAGCAGCTTTTTAATTGGTTGCATTTCTGGTATCATCAGCATCGACACTCCAGGAAATCCCTCACGTAATTGAATGCTGTATTTGATCTGACCCGGTTTCTGCGGATCAATAAAACTATAATGTGGCAAAAATGGACCGATCAGAACCAGTTCACCATTGTTGAAATACGAGAAGTTGCTTCCGACATATTTCTTTCCACTTCCTTTATTGATATATATAAGCTCTAACTCTCGATGATAATGCCAGTATTTATAGATATTCTGTTCAGGATGCTCGAATGACGTTGCAATAATTGAGGTATCCATAAATGGATTTACCTGCTGAAGTATGGGTTTAGAAGTATTCATTGTTAAACATTCAAAAGTCTAAAAATAAAACGAAAATGAGAAATTGATGTTAATCTAACGCAAACATGTGCTATTTTAACATTAATAAATCAATAACTGTTCTGCTGTGCTAAAATAGCATATATATTGGAAAAAAGAGATGTAGTTGGGTAAATGAAGTCGGCATAGTTTTGCCCTGTTATTAATCATTAAAATTATTTACTATGAAAACAACAACTAAAAAAATCATGATGGCTATTTTAATAGCAATAATGACTACTGCAAACCTGATGGCTTTTCAAGATTCTTTAACAGTGAAAGGTGGAAACTCTGTCGATCTCGTAATTAATGACATAAATAAAAATACAAAAATCACATTTAAAGACGATAGAGACAATATACTTTTCGAACAATCAATTGATGAATCCGGAAAGTTCGCTAAATCATTCAACCTGGAATTATTAGCTGATGGTGAATACACCATTGAAATTGATGATGATTCAAGGACCAAGGTTATGCATTTGAACATTTCAAATGATCTGGTTAGCCTAAACTATTCTGCAACTAATGAGAATTTTAAACCAGTTGTAAATAAAAAAGGTTCGAAGGTATATGTCAGCCAATTTTCACCAGATAGCAAACCATTGTATGTAGCAATATACAATAGCAACAATGAGATCATCCATGAAGAAGTACTGAAAGGCAAAATGGATTTGGGTAAAATCTTTGATTTTTCAAATTCATTTAACGGTCAATACCGAATTTATATGGAAAGCAAGGGTATGAGCTACGACCACCTTGTATACATGGAAAACTAATGTTTACCTCAACATATTATTGATTTTTGATTGAAGCCGGGGGCAATTTTGCTCCCGGCTTTTTTATTTCCACCAAACTTCATCCACAAAAATCCAGGCAGGATTTCCTGTAGCCTTTATGCCATTCAGGGCAATTGCCTTTGTTTTTTGCAACAACTCGGATATATTTTACTTTTTGTTTTTCAAAGCTAACTTCAAAATCTTTGATAATTCCACCATCAGCTTTTTCATCTACATCGTTATTCACTTTTCCAACCTCAACAAACTGCTTACCATCTTTCGATATTTCAAACATCACCCACTCAGGCATAAAAATCCATGAGTTTTGATCCTGCAAAAATCCGGCAGAGATGCTACTGATTTTTTGGGCTTTTCCCAAATCAATCGTTGCATCCAGATCAACTTCATGATACCCCTGCCAGTTACCTGTTGTAAAGTTTTCACCTCCACGGAGCGTATTAATCAAAGCAATGTCACCACCAGCTGTATATTGTGAACTAAATGGATTTACAATTTTGACTGATCTTCCGGGCGGAATCCTGATAAATTCAGCTTCCTCGAAAAAGCTGTTTCTACCGTTTGAATTAGCAACAGCGACAAGCTTTGTACTACTCTTAATTTCGATAGGATTTGTGTACTTTCTTAAAGCCGGTTCATCTTCATAAGTTTGTTTACCCCATCTGATCAGTGCATTATTTTGATTGCCAACTTCAATCTTTATAGGATCTTCAAATGTTTTTGATGGTGCCTTAAAATAAGGGACTGGCGTAATCAGGTGCTCAGTAATTTTCTGATAAGGCCTGTATTGTGGTTCAAATCCAAAAGTTTCGTTTGGAGCATCTCCCATTTCAAACTCTAAAACACCTCCATCCATGATCATATCATGGGTAATATATGATTTTGACCAGGGATTACTATTATAGGTAACAGTTTGAACATAGAAATTTTTCTCGCTTAAATTATTTGCTTTGATCTGAAATACATTTCCATTTTCCAGGTTGACCTTTAATGAATCAAAAAGAGGAGTTCCAAGAACATAGACATCTGTTCCAGGGGTTACCGGATAAAAACCCATTGCACTCATCACATACCATGCTGACATTTGTCCGCAATCTTCATTACCGCTCAAACCATCTGGTTGGTTGGTATATAACTCATTCATTATTTGATGAACCATTTCCTGCGATTTCCAGGGCTTACCTACATAATTATATAAATAAGCCATATGATGACTTGGTTCATTACCATGAGCATACTGGCCAATCAATCCAGTAATATCGCTTTGATGCCTGCCTGATAAACCTACTTCGGTATTGAATAGCTCATCCAATTTGGCTTCATATTTTTCATCTCCACCAAGCATGTCAATATGTGTATTGATATCCTGTGGAACAAAAAAGTTATACTGCCAGGTGTTGGCTTCAGTAAGCATAAAATTGACTTCTGTCGGGTCAAAAGGTTTGACAAAACAGCCGTTGCTTTTTCCCCTGAAAAATCCTGTTTCTTTATCAAATATATTTTTATAATACTGTGCCCTTTGGAGGTATTCTTTGTTCACCGATTCATCTCCCAACATCTCAGCCATCTCGGCAATACACCAATCATCGTAAGCATATTCCAATGTTTTAGAAACCGAAGACCCATCTTTATCAGCAGGTATATACCCCTTATTTCGAAACCATTTTAAACCAAACTGATCGGCCTGGGCAGTGGCCTGCATTGCTTCCAGCGCAATATTTGCATCAAAACCTGTAATTCCCTTTTTATAAGCATCAACAATTGCCGGCACTGAATGATAACCTATCATACAATTGGTTTCATTGGCAGCCAATTCCCAGATTGGCAACAAATTATCATGCTTATACATATCGAGCATCGATTGAATAAGGTCTTTGGTACGTTCCCTTTCAATAATTGCAAAAAGGGGATGGAGTGTCCTGAACGTATCCCATAGCGAAAATACCGTGTACATTTGAAAACCATCATCTTGGTGGATTTTCATATCATGCCCACGATATCTGCCGTCAACATCTGAATAAATATTTGGGGCAAGCATGGTATGATACAGAGACGTATAAAATATCTCCTTCTGTTCATCGGAGCCACCAAACACTTCGGTTTTATTCAATTGAATTGTCCACTTTTTGCGGGCTTCACTTTTCACTTTATCAAAATCCCAATCCGGGATATCCTGCTGTAAGTTATTTTTTGCGCCCTCAATATCTACCGCTGAAATACCAACTTTAACAAGTACAATATCGCCTGCTCTTGTCTCAAAATCAACCCACGCTTTCAAGTTTTTTCCCTCCGCTGTTAATTTCCCATCAACAATGGCTTCAACATAGGAAGATGCTTTTGTTGGAACACCATCTTCAACTATTCCAAACGTACGAAAAGGTTTAGAAAACTTGGCGTAGAAATAGACAAATTGATCATTGGCCCATCCTTGTGTCCTTCTTAAACCGGCTATTTCTGTATCGCTTAAAAACTCAATACTTGACTCGATAATTTTTTCTGATGTTACACTTTCAACCAGGTCTAAGATGATGTGCGCATTATCGCTTGAAGGAAATAAATACTTATGAAATCCTGCCCTTTCAGTTGCGGTTAATCCAACATAAATATTGTAATCATTCAAATGGACAGCATAAAAACCTGCTTTTGCGGTTTCTCTATCATGCTGAAAATAGGAACCATAACCAGTTTCCGGATCATCATAACCCGGTTCAAATTTTAATTCGCCAACAATTGGCATAAGCCTGATATCGCCATAGTCACCAATTCCGGTCCCGCTTAAATGTGTATGACTGAATCCATAAACAACACTATCTGAATAGTGATAACCTGAGCACCCATCCCAACTGTCTTTTCGTGTATCAGGGCTCAATTGAACCATTCCAAACGGTACAGTCGCACCGGGATAGGTATGACCATGTCCTCCTGTTCCGATAAAAGGATTAATATAATCGGTAACTTCTTTAGGTTTATCCTTGCTACATGCAAACATGGCAGCGGCAACAACAAGTACTATAGCGAGGTTCTTTCTCATTTGTTTTAATATCTAATTGGTCTGGTATCGTTACATCTTCAAATGTAAAAAGAAATAAGAATCAGGATTCATACATAGAGATTAATCACTAAATCATACCTTCATTGTTTCTATTGCTTATTCAGAATTATCAGCTATTATGATTTAATGAGGATTATTAATTTTTGAACTTTATGTATCCACAATTGTTAATCTGGGCAATCAAAATGACAGGTTGTCGTTTTTAAATTTATTATTTGCAGTTTTGCACCCCGTTAAATTAGTTAGATTACCAAATGATCTTCAGGTATTTCTTTCTTGTTTTCATGCTGTTCTTTATTAATATTATGGCAGCCCAGGTCAACCACTCAATAAGTGGCTATGTGCGTGATGCTTCAACAGGAGAGGAAATGATTGGCGCAACTGTTTATGTGGAAGAATTAAAGGAGGGCACTGCCACCAATGTTTATGGATTTTATTCGCTTAATCTTCAATCGGGTACTTACAAAATTCGGTTCAGTTATATTGGTTATCAAACACAAACAATAAGCGTTAACCTTAACAAAGACATAAGATTCGACCTTGAATTGATTAGTGGTGAGGAATTGGATGAAGTTATAATAAAAGCAGAAGCTGATGATGCCAATATACGGTCAGCTGAAATGGGTATTGTAAAATTGGATATTAAGGAAATTGAGCAAATACCGGTTTTGTTTGGCGAACAGGATATTCTGAAAACATTACAGCTTATGCCAGGAATAAGTACAGGTGGCGAAGGACGCGGGGGTTATTACGTTAGAGGTGGTAATACTGACCAGAACCTTATCCTGTTAGATGAAGCTCCTGTATATAATGCTTCACACCTATTGGGGTTCTTTTCTGTTTTCAATTCTGATGCATTAAAAGAGATGACCATGTATAAAGCCGGAATCCCTGCCCGCTACGGTGGTCGTTTATCTTCAGTTCTTGATGTACGGATGAACAATGGAAATATGAAGAATTTCTCCTTTTCCGGCGGACTAGGTATCATTTCTTCACGGTTGACCATTGAAGGTCCGATTGTTAAAGACCATGGTTCTTTTATCGTATCCGGAAGGAGAACCTATGCAGACCTTGTATATAGCGCAATTGATCCTGAATTCAGAGGAAGCACACTATATTTCTACGACCTGAATGCCAAAGCCAATTATAAGATTGGTAAAAAGGACAGAATTTATATTTCGGGATATTTTGGCAGGGATAAATTTGGTGTAAGTACTTTTGGTTTCGACTGGGGAAATGCAACAGCCACAATCAGGTGGAACCATGTGTTTAATGAGCGATTGTTTTCAAACACTTCCCTTATTTATTCAAATTATGATTATAAACTTAAGGTTGAGGCAGGAAGTATACAATTCCAACTGAAATCAGGTATCGAAGATTTAAACCTAAAACAGGATTTCGCTTTCTATATTAACACACACAATACACTCCGGTTCGGTTTTAATATCGTCGATCATACATTTAAACCCGGCGAAAGAACCTCTGATAACAACCCGGGTTTCGACCTTATCCTGCAAAAACAAAATGCTTTTGAAAATGCCATTTATATATCAAATGAGCAAAAAATTGGTAACCGGTTTATGCTCGATTATGGTATCAGAGGATCCATGTTTCATGTTATGGGACCTGGCACAGTTTATAATTTTAATGATCAGGGAGATATTACAGCTGAGACTGAGTACGGAGATTGGGAGGTAATTAAAACCTATTGGGAACCCGAACCTAGGATTTCAGCATCATTTATCATTAATGAGAAAAGTTCAATTAAAGCATCATTTCACCGTATGGCCCAGTATATTCACCTTTTATCTTCTTCTACTTCAGATAATCCGACAGATGTCTGGGTTCCAAGCAGCAACCTTGTGAAACCCGGAATTGCTAACCAATATTCTGTGGGCTATTTCAGGAATTTTGCTGATAATAAAATCGAAACATCTATTGAGGTTTATTACAAGGATATGTTCAACCAGGTTGACTACCGTGATGGTGCTGATGTACTTTTTAATGAGTTGGTTGAAGCAGAGCTTGTTTTTGGGAAGGGAAGATCGTTTGGAATCGAATTTTTTGTCAAAAAACGGCTCGGAAAATTTACCGGATGGATTGGTTACACACTCTCTAAAACTGAAAAACAATTTGATTATATCAATGATGGAGAATGGTTTAGCGCAAGGCAAGACAGAACCAATGATGTATCCATCGTTGGAACATACCAATTCAATAAAAAAGTATCCGTTTCAGCAACCTGGGTGTATTATACCGGCGATGCAGTTACCATGCCCAGTGGAACATATGTGATTGATGGAAACCTGGTACCCCTGTATACTGAGCGTAATGGATACCGTATGCCTGATTACCACAGACTGGATATTGGTGTTACTTTGAAAGGGAAGCAAACCAAGAGGTTTAAATCCAGCTGGAATTTCTCCCTTTATAATGCATATGCAAGGCAAAATGCCTATTCCATCACTTTCCAGGAAAGTGAAGATAATCCCGGTACATTGGAATCGGTTCAGACAGCGCTTTTTTCAATCATTCCTTCAGTAACATGGAACTTTAAATTCTAAGAAAATGAAGACTACATTACTTATAAAGACTTTACTTTTTCTTGCTGCAGTTGCTATTATGTACTCTTGCCAGAAAGTGGTTGTGCTTGATTTAAATACTGCAGATCCCATACTGGTCATCGAAGGAAATATAACATCCGACCCGGGACCGCAAACTGTTTATATTTCAACATCTGGGAGTTTTTATACTGCGGAAGGCATTGAGCCTATTGGCGATGCCACGGTAATTATAAAAGATGAAACCGGAAAGATTGATACACTTGACATGTATACTCCAGGAATTTATTACACTTACAATTTCACTGGCAAGGAAGATATGGAATACAGCATTGAGGTATTTCACGATAATGAAGTTTACACGGGTACTGAAGTTTTTCCTGTGAAAAAGTCAATAGATAGCCTCAGCTATGTTGTGAATGAAGGCATTTTTGGAGATGGTTTGAATGAAGATGGTGACACAACTTATAATATTTTTTGCAGATTTCAGGATCCTGAAGAAACCATTGATTACTACCGGATTGTGGTATATCTAAACGATACCCTTGTGCAAACAGGTTTTAACAGCTACCTTGTTTTTGATGATGAACTCTTTAATGGTCAATTATTTGATTTTGAAATAACAGGGTCAGGTGCCATAAAAGGTGATAGTCTTAAAATTGAATTGCAATCTACAGGTTATAATACTTTCCTTTATTACAGTGGTTTAAATGATGCCTTAAGCGGGGGATTGGGTTCAACACCTTATAATCCTATATCTAACTTAAGTAATGAAGCATTGGGGTATTTTGGTGCATATGCAACAGATTCCGGGTATATTACCATAGAGTGAACCAGGCGTTTTCCCCTTTATTTATTGAAATAATAGGATTTACTATCAATCATTTTATTTTCATTATCCCGAAACAAGGCATAATTAAACCCGGGTTGTAAGCTAAAAGCTCCTGTATGGCCCTGTTTATTAATAGCGATAAAACCAACCTGTCTTTTTTCATTCTCAGGATCTTTTTTAACAATCCGGATAACAGCCTCTTCACAAGCTTGTTGCGGTGTACGACCATTTCGCATAAGTTCAACAACTAAAAACGAGCCTAAAGTTTTCATAACTAATTCACCCATTCCGGTTGCTGTGGCCGCTCCGATTTCGTTGTCAACAAATAGTCCTGCTCCGATGATCGGTGAATCTCCTACCCTGCCATGTAATTTAAAAGCGAGTCCGCTGGTGGTGCATGCGCCGGCCAGGTCACCATTTTTGTCAATTCCAACTAATCCAATAGTATCATGAAACTCATTTGGATTATTCTCCCAATTAATTACTGGATTATAATTCGATTCTTTCAGCCATTTTTTCCAGGCTTTCTCTGATTCATCAGTAAGAAGATTTTCTTTTTCAAATCCATTTTCAAGTGCAAACTGCAAAGCACCTTCCCCGACAAGCATCACGTGTGGTGTTTTTTCCATCACCAGTCGGGCAACTGAAATCGGGTGTTTTATGTTCTGCAGAAAACAGACTGAGCCCGCATCGCTGTCAGGTCCCATGATGGATGCATCAAGAGTAACAATACCATCCCTGTCTGGGTAACCACCGATACCAACGCTGGTATTTTTAGGATCATTTTCGACAACCATAACGGCTTTTTCAACAGCATCAACAATACTGCCTCCTGATTCAAGCACTTTGATTGCGATCTCATTTGCAGGCAATCCATGGCTCCACGTAGAAATGAAGGCAGGCAGTGGTTTTGAACCCGTTCTTGACTTGACAAAAGTTCTTGATTTTATTGCGCCGGGAAGCATACTCAACATTCCTGCTGCAGCTGCCTTTTCTAAAAATTTTCTTCTATTAAGCATAGTTTATTTTTTTAACCGCAAGGCACGCAAAGGTTTCGCAAGGAACGCTATTTATAAATTATTGACTACCCTTTTTATCCCATGCTTGATTAATGCCACATTAAAATTAATTAGCAGTCCCAATTTACAATCTGATAATTTGAGATAGGTAAGAATCTGAGCCAGGTGGACATCGTTTAAAGCGTCAACGGACTTAATTTCAACTATAACCTTATTTTCAATTAAAAGATCAATCCTGTATCCAATTTCCAATTTCACATCTTCGTAAATAAGTGGAAGAGGTTTTTGTTTTTCAACTTTAAGGTCACCTTTCTTCAATTCATAAAACAGACATTCCTCATAAGAACTTTCCAATAATCCAGGGCCTAAAGTCTTATGAACTTTCAGAGCAGATTCAACAACGATTTTTGATATTTCATTTTCAGTCATCTTCTACACTTTGCGCATTCATTGCGCCCTTTGCGGTTTAATTATTTTCTTTGGCTTATACCCATTCATCCCATAAAAAGCAATGTAAATATAGCTAATAACCGGCACTATAAATGAGAAGTGCACACCATATCCATCGGCCATCACGCCTTGCAATAAAGGCATTAATGCGCCTCCCAGGATCATCATTACAAGCAAAGAAGAACCCTGGCTGGTATATTTCCCAAGGCCTGCTATAGAAAGAGTAAATATATTCGACCACATGATGGAGTTAAAAAGTCCGATACCGATTATACACCACAATGCAATCAGGCCAGTATTGGTTAAAGCAATGATCAGTAATACGATATTGATCAGGGCGAAAATGTATAAAGTGCGATGCGGCAAAGATTTGCCCATAAAAAATGCCAGTAGATTTATAATTAAGAATGCTCCATAAATACTTGCGGTAGTTAAATCATTCGTAAGCCATATAACACAAAAGGCTGCAATTGGAATTAAGATCATCCCTAAAATTTTTAGGCTTTTGTTCTTTGGGTTACTTAATGAGACAGCCCCAAGAAACCTTCCAATCATCTGTCCTCCCCAATATATCGAGACATATTTACTTGCTTCAATTTCTGATAAACCTCCAATTTCTTCCAGACCAAGATAACTGATCATCATACTACCAATGCTTACCTCTCCGCCGACATACATAAAAATGGCAACCATACCAAAAACAAGCTGCCGAAACCTAAAAGCGCCAAAACCCGTTTCCGATTCGTCCGGGTTGGTAAATCGAGGCAATTTTGTGGCTTTTATCAATCCCGCCATCAAGAGAAAAATCACTGCAAAGAACAAGTAAGGTATTTTAACGGCATCAGAACCAGGACTATCGCCAAAATATTTAAATATCAGGTAACCACCGATAACAGGGCCGATTGTGGTTCCAAACGAATTAAATCCCTGAGCCAGGTTTAATCGTGAAGATGCAGATTTTTCAGGGCCAAGAATAGCCGCATAAGGATTGGCTGCAATCTGTAACAACGTAAAACCAAGTCCAAGCACAAACAAGGCTGATAAAAAGAATCCGTATATATGAAATTGTGCTGCTGGATAAAAAAGCAGGCTTCCTAAAGCTGACACAAATAAACCCATCAATATTCCATTTTTATAGCCAATCTTATTGATGGGATCACCATAAATTACAGAAATGATAAAATAGATGACCGAACCAATGAAATATGCCCCAAAAAAGGCAAACTGAATTAACATGGCTTTTGTATGGTTCAGATCAAAGACCTCCTTCATATAAGGGATCAGGATGTCGTTCAGGACGGTCATGAAACCCCACATGAAAAACAAAAATGTCAGGCTGATAAAGGCTGACGTATAGTTTTTATTGGTAATTTCTTTATTCATTATCGTTTGATTTCAATAACATTCATTTGAGATGAGGACAAATATCCTTAAAATCCGAATGACAATAGAATATTAATCCATTTAATGATTCTAATTTAGACTGTCGTATTTCAATTCTCTTCCTTTATTTTTATTTTTGCGCTCCAAGAATAAAACCCGCAGCATACCATGGAACTCAATTGTGTAATTACCCAAACAGTTCAGGTTTCACCGATCATGAAGATCATAAAAGTAAAACCTGACGGATGGCAATTTCCAGAATTCGAAGCAGGCCAATTTGTTGGTCTTGGTTTAGCTCCCAACTCACCGCGTTGCCAGGAAGCAACAACTGAACACACAGAGCCAAAGCCTGATAAGCTAATAAAACGTGCTTATTCTATCGCATCTTCTTCAACTGATCAGGCTATTGAATTTTATGTAACGCTGGTACATTCAGGACAGTTAACACCAAGGCTATTCGAACTAAAAATCGGTGACCGGATATGGATGGGTAAAAAAGCTGTTGGCATGTTCACTCTGGAACAAATTGACCATGAAAGTAATGTATTAATGGTAGCTACAGGCACGGGCGTTGCACCTTACATGAGTATGCTCAGGACAAGTGCACTTAAAAGAAAGGGTAAAATTCTCGTTATCCAGGGAGCTTCAAACAGTTGGGATCTTGGATATTCATCAGAATTAAAATTACTGGCCAATATGTTCGACAATTTTGATTATTATCCTACCATTACTGAGCCGGAAAACGAACCTGCCGGATGGGAAGGCGATACGCGTTTTGTGCAAGATATCTGGGTTTCAGGATTAGCAGACAGATTATGGGGATTTAAACCTACACCTAACAACACGCACATCTTTTTATGTGGAAACCCCAGGATGGTGGATGGCATGAAGGAAGTTTTGGCCAATGACGGCTTTACAGAACACACCCGGCGTGTTTTTGGTCAAATTCATGCTGAAGAATTTTAATGCCTCTTTCCTATGTCAGATCAGAACGAACTAGTATGTGTTTGCATGGATATAAGACGTGGTGTCATCGAAAATGCCATTAAAGAACATCAGCTAAAAAACATTGATGAAATTGGTGATATTACAGAAGCCGGCTTGAACTGTGGTGCCTGCCAGGACGAATTGCAGGAAATATTGGATTCGATCAATAAATAAGCTATCCCGTTTTCGATATCTTAATCAATTGTTCCTTCTTTTTAATTTCAAAATGTGTGGTATTGTAATCAAGAATATCTTCTTCTTTGAATTCTTTTAAAACCCTTATAGCACTTTCTTTTGTCATCCCTGACATATCTGCTAAATCCTGGCGGTTTAATTTTGTTTCGAATTTCGGATTTTCATAAACTTCATCAGCAAGGTATAGCAAGGCCGTAGCCATTTTACCGTGCATATGTTTATGCGTAAGTCCAATAAATTTTTCATAATTTTTGATGATGATCCTGTTCAGGTATTTCACCATTTCCATTGAAAACTCGGCATTGTTTTTCATCACCGTTTTAAAATCTTCGACCTCTATAAAACATGCGGTTGTTTCCTCAAGTGCCGTTACGGTATGGTAGTGCCTGTCATCTATAAGAAAACCGGGGCCTCCTATCATTTGAACAGGTTTAATAAGATTCAATAATATCCGTTTATTGCCCGGTTCTTCAATATATACTTTGGCCATACCGGAAGTAAGGCAAATGATATGTGTAAGTGGCCCCCCGCTCTTAAAAATCGTTTCCCCGGCCTGAAATGTTACCTCTTGTCTTTCATCATTGATAATCGAAAGCTGTTCCTCTGTCATATAACAGAACAGATTCATTTTCAGACTACAATTCCTACAATCCGCTGATTTTGCAAATTTTGCCATAACCTTGTTATCCCTATAAAAGGGTTTAATTGTCTACTGCCTGACAAATATCAATAAAATATTGATATATATCAACAATTATCTATTATTTATCAGTTTTAATACGACAAAGAATCACTGCTAATTTTTCATGTTGAAGCTGCAATTTTCATAACGTTGTAGTGGGAAATTTTAATAATTAATAAACCATAATATCATGAAAAAAAGCAATAGTTTTTATTTTATTTTAACCATGTTCGTCGCTGTGATGTTCATCTTTGTCAGTTGTACCAAAGAAGGCCCCGCTGGTCCGGCAGGAGCAGACGGAACAAATGGAACCAACGGTGAAGATGGAATTGACGGAACAGATGGAACAGCTACCTGTATCCAATGCCATGACGACACACAGGTATTGTTTGCCAAAACAAACCAGTGGGAAAATTCTATTCACGCCACGGGTGGCACTTTTGCAAGAAATGGTACAAGTTGTGCACCATGTCACGTAAGCCAGGGATTCCTGGAAAGGATGGCAGCTGGCACTATGGAGACAGCTGGTGACGTTTTGAATCCTAACCCGATCAACTGTTATACCTGTCACTGGATCCATAGAGATTATGAAGTTACTGATATCGCTTTAACTTATTCAGGTCCTGTTGATTTCTGGCATACCGGTGAGTCAGCAAAAGTAGATATAGACTTTGGTAAAGGAAACCTTTGTGCTAATTGTCACCAATCACGTATCCCAACACCATGGCCAGCTGTTGGAAGTTCAGACACTTATACAATTACCAGTTTCAGGTTTGGCCCACACCATGGTCCGATGGCCCAGGTATTAGGCGGATTTGGCGGTTACGAAGTGCCCGGAAGCAAAACCTATACTAATTCAGCGCACACCAACATTGAAAATGCTTGTATTGTCTGCCATATGGCGGATTCACCAGGCGTCGAAATGGGTGGACACGTTATGAACGTTGCATTCGATGGATCTTTAAACGAAGCAGGTTGTTCTTCGACAGAATGTCATCCTGATGGCATCGAAGATGAAACAATAGCAGAACAGGAAGAAGTTCATATAATGCTTGAAGATTTACATAATAGGTTGATTACACTTCTAGTTTCTGATTCAGCTGGATATCTATTGGGTGAAGATGGTGTAAACCGTGCCAGCTCAAGTAATCCTGCCAATCTAAGTGCAGATTATGCCGGTGCATTCTTTAATTTCAAAATGATTGAAGAAGACAGAAGTGGAGGAGTTCATAACTTGAAATACAGCAAAGCCTTATTAACGAATTCATTAGAAGCAATACAATAGTTTTTAGTTTGTTTTCATAATAAAAAAGGCTTCATATACTGAGGCCTTTTTTAATACCTTTATGTGACTAAATATATAAATATTATGAAGAAAATGCTCAGAAACATCCTGGTTCTGGCTGGAATTATCACAATTGCAGTTTCATGCCAGTACAAATTTCTTGTTGAACCGGTGGTGCCACCGATAGATCCTGGTGACACTACTCTACCAAAAGTTAGTTTTATTGCAGAAGTTGAGCCAATATTCACCGACAGAACCTGTGTTGGTTGTCATAAACCAAGCCAAACCAAGCCTGATCTGACAACAGGCACTGCATATAACAGTATCATGAGCATGGGACTGGCAGATACCACTGATCCTGCATCAAGTATAATTTATCAAACGCCACTGCCATCAGGCAGCCATTTTGCAAAGTATACTTCAACCGATGCTGCAACAATTTTACTTTGGATAGGACAAGGCGCAAATGATAATTAATTAACCACAAAATTTTAGAAAAATGAAAAAACATTATATACTTTTAGTAGCAATGCTTTTCGGTTTTGGGTTAGTTATGGCACAAGACGAAGAAGCAGCACCAAAAAAGAAAAAAGACAGGCCTGTAAGTGAAACATACAGCAGCAGTTTGTTTATTGATGAACAAACCTGTATAGTCCCTGCACAAAAAACCCTTGAGATGCAAATTCAGCACAGGTTTGGGTTGATCAAGGACAATGGAATCTCTGATTTGTTTGGCATTTATGCGCCATCTGCAAATACACGAATGGGATTAAATTATTCTATCCTTGATAACCTGATGATGGGTTATGGAATCACCAGAATTAGCAGTGGCGGAGCAAGTATGATCAGCGATTTCCAGGTTAAATGGAATATCCTCAGACAAACAAGGAAGAATACCATGCCCTTGGATATTACTGTCTACGCCAATATGGCAATTGATGGACGCAACAAAAATGCATATGCAACTTCAACAGCTGATTCAGTATTTAAATTTACAAACAGGCTATCATACTTTACGCAGGTAATGGTGAGCCGTAAATTCACTGATTGGTTTTCATTATCTGTTAATGGTAGCTTTACACACTATAATACTGTTAGAGCGGATAGTGTTGGAGTAAAAGGAGACGATCATGACAGGTTTGGTTTTGGTTTAATGGCACGTTTTAAATTCTCACCTCAATCTTCAATACTGATAGGTTATTCTCAGCCACTTTATATTCACCAGATTTCGGAAAATGCGGAAGTAACAAACAGAGCATTTCCAAATTTCAGTATAGCTTATGAGGTAGCAACAGCGACCCATGCTTTCCAGATTTTTATCACAACCGGTAATGGAATTATCCCTCAGGATAACTATATGTGGAACACCAGTGACTGGACCAAAGGCGAATTCCGCTTTGGGTTCAATATTACAAGATTATGGGGGTTTTAAAATAGAAATACCAGGCTAATGCTGCTAATTAATAGCATTAGCATATTCTTAAACGTATTGTTCACAAAAAATATTGATTATGAAACTTCCAAAATCATTTTACAGCTGGACAACAATTTCAGGAGCAGTTCTGGCTTCCATCAGTTTTTTATTGATTGTTTTTACTTTAATTATCTCATTTATTTTTCCTGAAGAAGGAGGGAATTATTTAGGTTTATTTACATTCATCATCCTTCCTGTATTTCTCATCATAGGGTTAATACTGATCCCTGTTGGGACTATAAGAAAAGCAAGAAGTGACAAACTGAGAGAGGTACAACGGGAGGTAAAATTCCCCATAGTAAATTTAAATGAACCTAACCAGCGGATGGTAGTTGGGATTTTTGTAATTGGCTCAATAATCTTTTTGATGCTGACAGCCCTGGGTACAAACGAGGTGTTTCATTATACTGAATCAAACGAGTTTTGTGGCACTACCTGTCATACGGTAATGGAGCCTGAATATGTTACTTATCACAATTCAGCTCATGCACGAGTTAGATGTGTTGAATGTCATGTGGGTTCAGGTGCCGGCTGGTATGTAAAGTCTAAATTGTCTGGTGTTTACCAGGTATACAGTGTAATAGCAAAAGCCTATGCACAACCCATTGAAACACCTGTTCATAATCTGCGACCTGCCCAGGAAACCTGTGAAAAATGTCATTGGCCTCAACAGTTTTATGACCCGAAATTTGTGACCAAAAAGCATTATTTATCAGATGAGGAAAATACGGAATGGAATATCCAGCTCTTATTGAAGACAGGTCCTGAGCATAAGGCACTTGGCCAATCGGAAGGTATTCACTGGCACATCAATCCTGATGTTAAAATAGAATATAAAACATCAACCTGGAAGAGAGATACAATTACGGAAGTTATATATACCAATATGAGTTCTGGTGAAACCCGAATTTACCATGATAGCAATTTAGCTGAAATCCCTGATGGTGCCACGATAGAAAGAAGAACAATGGATTGCCTCGATTGCCATAACAGGCCATCACACGATTATTTATCCCCTTCACATTTTGTTGATAATTACATCACCACCGGTCAAATATCACAGGATATTCCGGAAATAAAAAGTATTGCAATGGGCATGCTTCACCGTGAGTTTCCGGATACAGATAGTGCAATGAGTTATATCTCGGCCAGAATTCATAAATATTACAGTAAAAATTACGAAGAATTCTATGCTGACAATATGCCATTATTTGAAGAAGCTATTTCGGCAATACAGGAAGGATATAACAACAATATTTTCCCTTATATGCGGGCAAAATGGAAAGCCTATCCGAATTATATGGGTCATATTGAGTCGATGGGATGTTACCGTTGTCATAACAATAGCTTTAAAAGCGATGACGGTCACGTTATTACCAAGGATTGCAACTTATGCCATTCATTAAAAGCTCAAGGTCCTGCCGGCAATATGGAATATGCAATTGCTGATAGTACCTTATATTTTAATCACCCATTCGAAATGACGGATTGGGAAGAAATGTCTTGTTTTGAATGTCATAGTGAATTGTATTAAAAATTGAAACCCAAATACACCTATTTAATTTTATGATCTGATAAGATTAAAACCGATGAAAAAATTAGTCATTATTAACCTGCTATTATTATTTGGCATTATTCTTTTTTCACAGGAAACATCAGAAGAGGCTGTTGAACACTCACCTGAAAACAGTAAATGTTTTTACTGTCATGGGAGCCCAACCTACTCTTATTATAATGATGTCGTAGAAAGGAATGTCACCAAACGTATGAATCCCTATTTTCTGATCGATTCAGTTTTATACTATGATCAGAATCATAAATCATTTGAATGCATTGATTGTCATTCCTATGATTTTAAAACTTTTCCACATAACAATACTTTACGGATGGAACCGATGCCAAGTTGTCTCGATTGTCATGAAGGCGATGATGCAACGGCTGATTATAATTTTGAACGAATTGCATTGGAGCACCATGAAAGTGTACATTCCACCAAGCACAGTGATGAATTTACATGCTGGATGTGTCATAACCCCCATTCTTATAAAATCAATGCCCGTAACAATATAAACGTGAAAGAAACCATTGTTTACGACAACAACATATGCCTGAGTTGTCATGCAGATATTAATAAATATCAGCTTATTACATCAAAGAAAAATCCAAATGTAATTGAAATGCATGATTGGCTTCCCAACCAGATTGCGCACTTTGCATCAGTAAGATGTATCGAATGCCATACACATACTACCGGCAATATTTTGGTTGCTCATCATATACAAACCAAAGATAAAGCAGTGAAACTATGTGTTGAATGTCACTCAAAAAATTCAATATTGATGTCGTCCTTGTATAAATTTCAGGCACAAGAGAACAGGAGAAATTATGGTTTTTTCAATGCTGCGATTCTGACTGACTCATACATTATTGGAGCTAACAGAAACTATTATCTAAATATCCTGAGTGGGCTAATCTTTGGATTCATTATGCTTGGTATTATTATTCATTCCGTTTTAAGAATATTTATAAAATGAAAGATAAGGTTTATTTATATCCTATTTGGGTTAGGTTATGGCATATGCTTAATGCCTTGTTGTTCCTGGTATTGATCCTCACGGGGTTGAGCTTGCAATATTCCAGTATTGAGTATCCCTTAATTCCTTTTAATTATGCGGTATCGATGCATAATATTGCCGGAATCGCATTAATAATTTGCTATATATTTTTTCTATTTGCCAATCGCTTTACTTCCAATGGTAATTATTATCAATTCAAACTTTCAGGCTTGTTTAAGCGTGTTATAAAACAATTCAGGTATTATACCATCGGAATATTTAAGAAAGGAAAACCGCCTTATCCGGTTACAAAAAAAAGAAAATTTAATCCGATGCAGAAACTGAGCTATGTTGTAGTTATGTACATTTTTATGCCAATTATTATTTTAACAGGAATTATGTTGTTTTTTCCTGACTTATTACCTGCTAAAATATTAGGCATTGGTGGCATACATTTCACCGATCTATTGCATATTCTCTCTGGATTTATATTATCTATCTTTATGGTGATACACATCTATTTCTGCACCATTGGGAAAACACCTTTTTCAAATTTCAAAAGTATGATAACAGGTTGGCATTAATACCAGATTAGAAATGATTTTAATAATATAAAATAACAGGCATGAAAGAAAGATTGAAGTTTACAGGGAGATTCGCAATGTTTTGTATTATTCTGTTTCTATTTGCATTAAACATTGCTATTGCCCAGTCGAATGAAGACTGTATGATGTGCCATGAGGATCCAGAATTAACTATGGAAAGGAATGGTAAAACCATTTCTATGCTGATTGATACAAATGTCCTTTTCAGATCAGTACATAAAGGTGTTAGTTGCGCCAGCTGCCATAAAGATGTTGTAGCCGATGATTTCCCTCATGCATTTCAGGAAAAGAAGTTAGAACCTGTAAATTGTGGCAGTTGCCATAAAGATGCTGACATGCAGTTTTTTCAGGGTATTCATGGCCAGGCCCTTAGTTTGAAAGAACCTTATGCGCCGGATTGTAAAGAATGCCATGGCAAACACGAAATGCTTACGCGATCGAATCCTGATTCGAAGACATACAAAATGAACATCCCGGTTTTATGCGGAAATTGCCACAAAGAGGGTTCACCTGTTGCCAGGATTTACAATATCACTGAACACAATATTGTTGAGAATTACAGCCAGGGCATACATGGTAAGGGGCTTTACCAAAGTGGTTTACTTGTTACTGCAACCTGTAACGATTGTCATAACAACCACCTTGTACTTCCGCATGAAAGCCCTAATTCATCTGTAAATCCAAACCGGATTGCAAAAACTTGTATGAAGTGCCATATTAAAATTGAACAAACACACAGGAAGGTCATTAAGAGCGAGTTGTGGGAAAAGGAACCCGGAGCTGTCCCTTCATGTACATCATGTCATCCACCACATAAAGTCGAATACCAGACAAAAATAGAAGAAGTCATTCCCAATAAATCATGCTTAAAATGTCACCTGAAAGACCCTGCAAAAGGTGAATTTTTATTATCGCAGGCAGGAGATACACTTCATTTTAAATTAGCGCATCTGGCCAATTCAGTGCATGCCAATATTCAATGTGCCAAATGTCATACCGGAGTTTCACACAACCTGAAACGTCCATGTGAAACTGTTGACAAAGTTGATTGCTCGAATTGCCATATTGAGGTTTCAAACGAATATTTCGGAAGTGGGCATGGCCAGGGATATTTACATCATCAAAATGATGCGCCCTATTGTATAGATTGCCATGGTACTCATGATACCAAATCAAGATTTGATGACACCTCACCCACCTATCGTGGTAACATACCCACACTTTGTGGAGGGTGTCATAAAGAAGACGGACAGGCAAACTCAATGGTAGAACTTAAAGAAAAGGATGCTTATTTTGATTATTCTTCCAGTATTCATGGTAGGGGATTGACAAACAAAGGATTACTGGTTAGTGCTGTTTGTACTGATTGTCATACTACACACCATGAGTTGAAAGAATCCGATTCATTATCATCGGTTCACCCTAGCAATGTACCACATACTTGTGGAAATTGCCACAAAAGTATTTATAATGATTACTTATCAAGTGACCACTCTATAGAAAGTAATAGCGGAGATCATAAATACCCTACCTGCTCAACCTGTCATCCAGCACATTTCATTACTGACATCAAGCAGGATAAATTCATGCATGAAATTACTGTACAGTGTGGTATGTGTCATGAAAAACTTTCCGATACCTACAAAGAAACATATCATGGAAAGGCTTATATGCTTGGTGATTTGGATGCTGCTCGCTGTTCTGACTGTCATGGAGCACATAAAATACTTAAGGTGAGCAACCCTAATTCAATGGTGGGAATAAATAATATAGTTAACACCTGTGCCCAATGCCATCCTAATGCTACCAGCGAGTTTACCAATTACCTGACGCATGCAACACACAATGACAATCCTGTTTTGTTCTGGGCATTCTGGGGTATGACTACTTTGTTGTTAGGTGTTTTTGGATTTTTTGGCTTACATACCTTATTATGGCTTCCAACATCACTCAGGCAAAGGAAAATAAATAAGCACAAAATGCCTGAGGGCACTGCAAAGTATTACCGACGTTTTAATAAGCGGCAACGTTTCACACATATCATGATCATCCTCAGCTTTGTTTTACTCGCACTTACAGGGATGACGCTTAAATTTGCCCATATGGAATGGGCAGTATGGGTCGCAAATATTTTAGGAGGAGTAAAATCAGCCGGACTAATTCACAGGGTTGCTGCAGTAATAACATTCGGTTATTTCTTCTTCCATTTAGCAACGCTTTTCCAGCTAAAGGCAAAAGCAAATGTCAGCGTTAAGGAATTCTTGTTTGGCGACAATTCATTAATGCTCAGCAAAAATGACTGGAAAGATTTTATCGGATCGATGAAATGGTTTTTTGGAAAGGGCCCGCGTCCTGATTATGGCAGGTGGACTTATTGGGAAAAATTCGACTACATTGCTGTTTTCTGGGGTGTTGCTGTAATTGGGTTCTCAGGACTGATACTCTGGTTCCCCGTGTTTTTTACACAATTTTTACCTGGATGGGCCATCAATGTTGCCCAAATTATCCACAGCGATGAAGCTTTGTTGGCAACCGGTTTTATTTTTACTATCCATTTCTTTAATACACACCTGCGACCTGAATCATTCCCGATGGATACTGTTATTTTCACAGGTTATGTTCCACTTGAAACATACAAAAAAGACAGGCCAAGAGAATATAAACAACTGGTTGAGTCTGGTAATCTTGATAAAGTGGTAAAAGAGAAAGAAATGTCGAAAGGATATATCAATATGATAAAATTCTTTGGATACTTCTTCCTTGCACTTGGAACTGCTATTGTTGGACTTATTATTTATTCATTAATTGCCGGAGTTTATTAAATATATCATAATTTGGATGTGAATATGTTAATATGATTTGTATGGTTCAATCAAAACATTATATTTGGCATACAATGTGCTTGATAAATATCAGAAATAATAACCCTAATTTATAAAACCATGTATATTAAAAGTTTTTTATTTGCTTGTTTTCTGCTCTTCTTAGCAGGAAACTATGTGTCAGCCCAGGATTATGAGTATATCGGTGCTGCTAAATGTAAAATGTGTCATAACAAGCCAGCAACAGGAGCTCAATACAAGATTTGGTCAGAAGGCCCGCATGCCAATGCAATGGAATCCCTTAAGGGAGATGAAAAAAATGACCCTAAATGCCTGAAATGCCATTCAACAGTGGGTCATGTTGATGAGATGCTGGTTGCTACTTTAAAGGCTGACGAAGGTGTTTCATGCGAATCATGCCATGGACCAGGAAGCGGCTACAAATCAAATGCTGTAATGAAGGATCGTGAAAAATCCATTGAGAAGGGATTGATCATACCCGATGAACAGCTTTGCAGAACATGCCACAATGAAGAAAGTCCAGATTTTAAAGGATTTAATTATGATGAGTATGTTGCAAAAATCGCTCATCCGGTTCCTGCAGCTGAATAAAAAAATTAATTTAATTTTTAAGCTCCCTTTTTAATTTTAAGAGGGAGTTTTTTTATGCTATTCATTTTCTGCTTTCCGTTTAGACTTTTTTGAATAGTAAATTGATAATCCTATTGAAATTACTGCAAGGAACAATAGTGCAATGATGCGATATACTAATTCGATTTTTGCTAAATCGATAATGAACAAATAAAACGCAGCAGCAAGCATTGTGCCTAATGCTAAATACCTGTATTTTACATTTTTCAAAATCAAACTTAGCACGAAATAGAGAACAGCTACGGCAGTCCATGAGAAGGTAATGTATCTTTCAGGTATCAGATGATAAAGTGTTATAAGAACCATGATAAACCCTATAAACAAATATATATTTCTCAACATATCTGTTTTAATAGTTAACTGATCTCGTTTCCAATTTAAAATTCTTGCAGTAATTAATGCAACAAGGGTAAATGAAATATTTACTCCATTGAGTGGAGTAGATGTGGCAAGATAAAAAGCAAGAAGAATGATAAAAAGCGCTGTATTCATCACAATGATAAACCTGCTACGAAACCAAATGGCCATCGAAACTACAAGCAAACTCTGAATTGCCAATAGAAAAAATGCACGCGGAAAATCATAAAGCCCGTGCACTGCAACACTTAAAATAATAAATCCATATAAAGCGTATAATGCTGCCGTGATCTTCCAATCTGACCTTATTTTAAGTATTACTGCATAAAGCAGGCAAAAAACAGAAACCGAACCGGTCAGTAAAACATAATTTTCTTTGAAAAAAGAAAGAGTGTACAGTAATAACAGTAGTGAAAACCCCAATCCATTTATAACAATTGATCCTATAATTCCACTGGTTGATAATGATTTGGATTTATTAACCAGGGCTACCAGGGAATAAATTGCTCCGATAAGGAAAAGGTAAATGAACCCGTAATTATGGATTGTCAGCGCCTGTAATTGATTACCCATAAATGGGTTGTTCAGGAACCAGATTAAATTAATCAGATAAGCCAGAATAATAGTAAGATACAACAATTGAATCAAACCATACCGATAAATAAAAACAACCCCCAACATTGATATTGCAACGGAAACAGGCAACATAAAATGGGTTGCATTACTCACGACAGCAACAATGAATAAAAGAATAATTGCTGTACCAATCAGTAAAATAGAATTTTTCTTAATGGATATGAACAATTGAACTGCCACTAAAATTGTTAGCAATATAAGCCCAATTGCTTTGTCAGAAATAACCGGGTTTGTGCTAAAGAAATGTAATATCAGTGTAACGTAAAAAAGTAGCAACCAACCATTCAGATTGAAAATAGATGCCATTGTTGGATACATTTTTTTCAGATAATGAGCCAGAATAAAAATTGCTGCAACAGAAACATAACCAAAAACAGAAGAAATTAATTGATAACCGGAACTCTGAATGTATTGCACCAAAAAGGCAATTCCAAAAAAAAGTACAATATTTCCAAGCCAGGCTAATCCGGATTCGCCGATTTTTGTTTCAAGAAGATTCCCGTCAGATATTTTTTTGAAATCTTCAATTAATTCTGGTTCTTCCGATTCTTCAAAAGATACTTGCTTCATTCCAGAATTTATTTCGAGACGAGATAACCTTTTTTCAATATCATTAAGCCTGTCAATTATATCACGATTACTTAAATCAATATGATTGGATGCCATAACCAAATACTTTTTATACGTATATTAAATATAAAATAACCTATGTCAGAATGAAATGTGACTAAGCCACACTAATTTATTAATTGCTCACTTTTTTTCCAGGGCGGTAAAAGCCAGAGTAAAAACGCTAATATGAAAAATGGAACAATGAATAATGCTAATGATAATATTGCGTCAGTATCATATAATACATTTGCTTTGTAGCTGGTGAACCCATAAAAACTTTTTGAGAATAACTGGCCTCCGATTACAACATTATACCTCATGTAAAAAATACCGATCAATACAAAAATGCTAATTGTTGCATAAATTATTTTTCTTACTTTGTCAGAGGGTTTTTTAAATTGAAGATATGCCAATGCTGCAAGCGGAATTAACATACCAATCCCTATTTGCAGAATAAAGAATGTAACGAATAATTTGCCATGGACCAATATTTCCAGGATATCAAAAGATTCATCAGCCTCATATATTCTATGAATCTGGTCAAGACTTTCAAGGGTAAAATCTATAATTAAAATGTAAAATAAATATTTGCCTATTGTATCTAAGGCATTCATATCTATTTTTTGTTTTCTAAGGTAAGAAACCACCATATAGATAAACATGACTAATGCAATTCCTGAAACCATTGCAGAGAAAAGAAAAATTACCGGCATCATAACGGTTGACCACCAGGGATTGGCTTTAATTGAACCAAATATAAAACCCACGTATCCATGAAGTAAAAATGCTGAAGGAATACCAACAACTGTAATAAAATACCCGATCTTTTCATCTGTTTTTCTTGATTCTTTGGATGTATCGCTAACCCATAAAGTAAGAGCTTTGTAAACAAACTTCATCACCCCAGTTCTTTTGTTGCGACCAAATTACCATGTCATACCTGTAATCAAACCAAATTTCGAGTAATAATACCACCATTAGATACCACAAATAAACAAATCCAAAAATGGCCATGGCAGAAGTTAAATGTGGTGTTATTAGCATTTCATAAAACCGAAATGGCTTTCCAAGATGACTAATTAATGGCATTGTAGCAACCAAGCATAAATGATAGTGCTGTTAGCAACGAGATCTCATAAGTTGGCCTTAATGCTTTTATATCAAAAACTCTGTTTAAAGATGCCAGAATAAATGCACCTGCGACAAGCCCTGTAATATAGGGATACATTACAATCAGCAAATCCCAGTTCAATGCAATTTCATTTGGATAAATAAAACCGTCTACGTTGGCTAATGCTTCATATAATGATTGTGATTTATTCATTTTAATGTACCTCCTGACTTAAGGCGTTATAAAATAATTTAGAATCCTGTATTTAATTGTGGTTTTAATACAGCACAATTATGTTCTTTAACAAATAATGAACACTGCACTTTCTTTATCATTTAAATCACCATAAATTCTGGCTTCGGTTGGGCAAATCATCATACAAGCCGGATCGAAACCCTTTTCTAAACGATGGTAACAAAGTGTACATTTATCAACTACTCCTTCTGAGGGATCAATATAGCGACAACCATAAGGACAAGCCTGAACACAGTATCCACAACCAATACAATAAGTCTTATCGACCAATGAAATTCCTTCGGGTGATTCAAAAGAAGCACCAACCGGACAAACCTGAGTACAAGGTGATTTTGCGCAATGGTTACACAT
This sequence comes from uncultured Bacteroidia bacterium, assembly GCA_963759045.1. GTDB lineage: Bacteria > Bacteroidota > Bacteroidia > Bacteroidales > F082 > JAADID01. The sequence continues at coordinate 177,898 of CAVWXM010000033.1, read as the reverse complement.
TTTTGGTACAAAAAAGGTTTTATATATTTCGTCTTCAGGAACTGGTTGCTTAAAGCCATCTATACCACCATTGGGTGAAGAAACTATAATCTCATCATCATTTGTGATGGTATATTGTTCTACCCAATTGCGGAAATAAAAAGGCTCTTGTGAACATCATTTTCAATTTTACAAGCCCTGGCACAACTTCCACAACCAATACATTTATCAATATCAATGGCTATTCCATACCATTTTCCTTTCCCTGTGGGTTTTGCTGTAGCAAAAACCATTTTTAAGGGATTTATTGTGGAAACAAAAACCACGCCTCCTGCAAAAAGACCCAAATTTCTAAGAAATTCCTGTCTTGATAAGTTTTTATTTTCTATAGCCATGGTTGATGTGGATTATGACAAGTTATACAATCTTCACCTTCAGCATGCGCAATGGCATCAATCTGTTTAATCACTTTTGTTGGACTTGCAGCATTAATTGTGTGGCACCGCATACAAAATTGGCCAGCTTCGGGTATTTCCATCTTGTTGTTTTCATCATCTTCAATGTGCTTGTATCCCGGACCATGACAAACTTCACATTGAAGCAGTGAATGCAAGCCAGAATTTTTTAATTCAGCTATCGAATCATGGCACATTGCACAATCATCCATTTGATTGTATTTGGCACCTTTACTTGCAATCTCTTCAAGGGCTTTTCCGCGGTAATGTCCAAATTCTCCAAATGATTCGGGCGTCAGAAAGTAAACAAGTGCGATTGATATCGCCACAAAAATGGAAAAAACAAACAATAATCTTTTAACCTGAACTGGCATATTCGGAAGTTTATTAAGAGATACTGTAAATATACAGTCATAAAATAATTATATTCAAGCGTTTATATATGATATAAAATAGCTTTTGTAATATAGAAACGTTCTGAATAGCAATGAAATACAAAACTGAATTGTTTGATTTTCAGCAGGTATTGTTAGAAAATAACAATGTAATTTTGACAAAGATTGGATATGTTACTTTGAAACTCCTAATGCAAATCCAACTGGTGGATCATATATAGCGAATGCTCAACCGTTTTCAATATCTCGTCCAAATATTCATTCACCGCTTTTACACTTCCCGGTAAACAGTAAACCATGGATTTGTCTATAACTCCGGCAATTGACCTACTGATCAATGCTGCTGGTTTATCAGCACCATATTTTACCCTGATCAAATCCATGATCCCAGGAATCTCTTTATCAAACATCGGCTTGACGATATCAGGTGTAATGTCTTTAGGTCCTATTCCAGTTCCTCCTGTTGTAAAAATAAAATCGCTTTCATTTTTAACAGCTTGTTTTATGGCATTTTTGAGTTGATGAGCATCATCCGGAATTAAATGATACTCAATGTGAGATTGACGGCCTTTTCTGCTCCAGAAAGCTATCAACTCGTTTTTCTATTTCTTTTCCGCTCTTATCTTTATAAATTCCCTGGAATGCCCTGTCGCTTAAAGTGATGATTGTAGTTTTAATTACTCTGGGTTTATAAATGAGCTGATCACCGGTTTTTAATTCCCCCTGCATGATGACCCTTGCAAAAATGCCTTCTTTTGGCATTACACAATTTCCTACTTCCTGAAATATCTGGCAGTTTGATCCATGACACTTTCTTACCAATTTGGGTTACTTCAATCTCAACTGATTCATTTATAAAACGATCAAGTGGTTTTGTTTCATAAAGTTTGATACCCTCGGTAGTGATGTTTTCGGCAAACTCACCATAAGCAATTTCTCGCCCGGCTTCTTTCGAGAACTTGTTTACACTTTCTATTCCAAGCAAACTAACCATGCGGTTCCAGGGACCTGAATGTGCATCTTTCTCAACACCAATATCTGATAAATTGATGACATCAACCGGTTTTTTAATCGTTCCTTTTTTCTCAGAAATATTGACCGATAATACTTTTATTCTCGCTTCCATGATTAAATGTCCGTTTTTGTTTTCTCTAACAACTTCACCTCGCCCATCACCATACTTTTATCGACGGCTTTACACATATCATAAATGGTAAGCAAAGCAACAGAAACTCCGGTTAGCGCTTCCATTTCAACACCGGTTTTTCCCTGTGATTTTACCAGGCAACTCACCGCCACACCATTTTCGACAACATTTGCTTCAACTTTTACTTTATTTAATAGTAAAGTATGGCAGAGGGGAATGAGAGCAGGAGTTTGTTTGGCAGCCTGGATTCCGGCAATTTCTGCAACGGTTAACACATCACCTTTTTTGATCTGGTTGCTGCTGATCAATTTTATTGTTTCTGCTGCAAGTACTATCTTTCCTTGTGCCACAGCTTGTCTTATCTGATCAGGTTTATTGCCTACATCTACCATTTCAGCTTTACCTTTTTCGTTTACATGGCTTAATTTCTTCATGTTAACCTCCAATATTATAAAATTGATTTATCTTGTTTTTTTCTCCTGATTCCGGCTTAATGCCAATTGCTTTGAGAATCGCATTTTCCGCTCCAAATTCCCGAATATTATAACCATGATCGCTAAACAGGCAGGGTTTGACTTCGCCGGTTGCAGTAAGCCTGATGCGGTTGCAAATACTGCATTGTCCGCCCTCACCGCCTTCAACCGGATAAAAACTGCCTTCCTCCAGCGACATTTGCCGGATGAACCGCACCCGATAATTGTTAACCTCACAAAATGTTTTAAGATCGGACTTATCCTCTTCTGTTGATGAACCAGTGACCACGCAATTAATTTTGATTGGGCTTAAACCTGCACGTTTTGCTGCTTCAAGACCAAGCATTGTTTTATTGATTTCACCTCCCCTGGTCAGTTGTTTATACTTTTCAGCATCCAAAGTATCAAGGCTCACATTTACCCTTTTTAGTCCTGCTTTTGCCAGATCATCAGCGTACTTTTCCAATTGCTGGGCGTTGGTTGTCATGGCAAGATCTTTCACACCGGGTGTTTTAGCGATCATACTTACCAAATCAACAATTCCTTTTCTGACCAATGGTTCGCCACCAGTAAGCCTGATCTTTTCAACCCATAACCCACAGCCACTTTAACCACCTCGACAATTTCCTCGAAACTGAGTACCTGGTTGTGATCCATCCATTTGATTCCTTCCTCTGGCATACAATACAGGCAACGCAGATCACAACGGTCTGTAACTGATATTCTCAGGTAACTTATTTTCCTGTTATAGCGGTCTAACATCTACCATCTCTCCTTTCTTAAGTTCATTTTTGCCTATCGGGAAAGCAGCCATACCATCTGCCTGCTGATAAGCATTTAAATGGGCTGATCCGTGATAATCGATCGCTTCAGCCTCCATTATCTCATTTATTCTTACAGGGAACAATAATGTACGTTCAGCGCTCTTTCTTTTCTTATCAAGGCTAAGTGGCAATTTAAAAATCTTTGACTCCTGTTTATTTCCAGTCAATGCATCCAATAAAGGGTTTACCAGTAACTGAAATTGAACGTAAGATGAAACCGGGTTGCCGGATAAACCAAACAAGTATTTCTTGCCAATTGTAGCGAATAAAACAGGTTTTCCTGGTTGAATGGCCAGGCGAGAAAAATGTAATTCAGCTTTTAGTTCTTCGAAAACTTCACCTGTAAAATCAAGATCACCGACTGATGCTCCTCCTGTTATTACAACAACATCAGATACATCTATGGCAATTTTAACAGCCCTGAAGATCAAATTCTTATCATCGCTTACCTGTCCCAAATTAATCGTTTCAGCACCCAATGTTTTCGCCAACACTTCAAGTTGAACTGAATTACTATTCCTGATTTTTGGTGGTTCGGGTTTTTCATTTAGGTTAACCAATTCATCACCGGAAGAAAGAATCGAGATAATTGGCTTTCTGTAAACTAAAGGCTGTGAAATTCCCACAGACGCAAGCAAACCAATATGGACAGGGTTTAACCGTATACCTTTCTTCAAAAGTAAATCTCCTTTTTTTACATCTTCGCCCTGCCATAAAATATTGGCTTTCGACATGGGTTTAGTAATAGAAATCCTGTCACCTTTAACCTCAACATCTTCTTTCATTACAACCATATCGGCTCCTTCCGGAAGCAAGGCACCTGTCATGATTTTAGCGCAAGTACCGGGTTCGACAAATTTTTTGGGTTTTTTTCCTGCCGGGATGAATTCGATGACTTGTAAAGTTTTGTCAATATCTTCCTTTCGGATAACATACCCATCCATGGCAGATTTATTGAATGATGGAAAATCCATATCTGAGAAAACATCTTGTGCCAAAATACGAGCAGCTGCATATTCGAGTTTAACATTTTTTGTTTCTAACGAACTCGTTGAGTGTTCTCTAATTATCTTAAGCGCTTCTTCTAACCTGATCATGTTTTATTCTATTTAAGGTCCAGTTCATTTCTTTAAATTCAATGGTCTGATCAAAATCTGTTATTGAAAACTCATCATATGCTAAAATAACATCAGCTCTTTTTACATTTGAACGGTAAGATACTTTTGTTTCATCCACTGTAATACCTTTTACAAGAATATGAAAACCTGGCTGGTAGACATTTGCAAATGATCCTGATTCACAAACTACCGGGCAATTTTCAGGTATCAATTTCTTTAAATGTTTGTATGCCTTTTGCAAATTAACATCAACACATTGAATAAAGTAAACTTCATCAGCTCCGGCTTTTAACATGCGTGAACTGTCTTTATTCGAATATGAATCATTTTCTTTAAAAATCTTATATCCTTTACCTTCAAATACGAGTTGTTGACTTTTTCCTGTAAGGTGAAAGTGAGGCGTGATTTTTAACCCATATACTTTGTATTTTCCAGTTAATTGAGATATCAAGTGACAGACAACTGTAGTCTTTCCACAATTTCGTCCTGAACCGGAAACCAGCAGTATATTTTTTAATTCTTTCATTTTTAATCTCTAAGCCAAAAACAATTTAACACTGGCCAACAGCAACACAAAAGCCAGCAAATACCTTAATTTGATATATGATATCCTGAAACTGCCAACATATGCACCTAAAACTCCACCTGTAAATGCCACAACTACCCAATAGAAAATATTTGGGCTAATTTGGATTCCAGATGTGACTAGACCAAGAATCCCTGAAACAGAATTCAGGAAAATAAAAATAGCTGAAATGGCTGCCGTTTCTTTTACATTGGTCCAGCCTAACAATAACAATATCGGGCTTAAAATAACACCTCCTCCGATCCCGATTAATCCAGAGAAAAAACCAAGAAAAGCTCCAATAACAAAAGCAATGATTATATTAAATGGTATGACTTCTTTTTGTCCGTCTTTTGGAATAAAAAACATTCTCACAACAGCTATTAGCAAAAAGATACCAAGGATGTATTTGAATAACTGAGGATCAATACTGATCCTCGCACCCAGAAAAGCCATTGGAATTGATCCAATTACAAACGGGATTAACAACTTTAATTTAAAATGACCGGCACGGTAAAATGCATAAAAAGAAACAGCTGAAACAAAAAGGTTTAGCGTTAAAGCAGAGGCACGCATGAAAACGGTGGAAATGCCAAACAAGGCCATCAGTGCGAGGTAGCCACTTGCGCCACCATGACCCACTGAGGCATACAAAAATGCTACAACAAAAAGTGCAACTAGAAACAGTATATTGACTTCCATTTACTTCAAGCAATAAAAATTCCCCGCTTTTACATGAAAACGAGGAGATACAACCAAATAAATGGATTGTCAATTTTCCTCCTTTCCAAGTCATCCCGCCAATGCGGGAATCGGGAGGATGATTGGTTTCCCGCTCATCCCATCGGTGCATGCAACATGTGCCAGAGGCATTTAGTAACAGCACTCAGAGTTTTAATTCGATGCTAAAGTAGGGTGAATTTGTTTAAGAATGGTTTTAATTAATAATTCAAATTTGACAGGCTTTCTTAAGTATATTCATCACTACATCTAATTGATATTTATACCTTTGCTCACATGATCTATCCACGTCATTATGAAGAAAAAATCGGCTTCGACCAGGTAAGGGAAATGATACGAGAAAGTTGTATCAGCCCAATGGGGCAGCATTATGTGGATAAGATCAGGTTTTCCGCCAACGAAGAGGTAATCAGGAAATTATTGAAACAGGTTAGTGAGTTTAAAGAAGTCTTGACCTCAGGTGAATCATTCCCATCGCAGGATTATTTTGACCTCCGTGAAGAACTTGCACGACTGAAAACCCCTGGCTCTTATATTGAACAGGAAGCCCTGTTTGACCTGAAAACTTCTTTAAGAACTATTCAGCACATCATTGATTATTTCGAAAAATCAGATCATGAGGACTTTCCCGAACTTAAAATGCTTTTGGCTGAAGTGGAATTTCCGACTGAATTATTGTCCGCTGCCGAAAAAATAATTGATGACAAGGGTGAGATAAAGAGCAATGCTTCTGAAAAACTGGCAGAGATAAGGAAACAACTGGCAGGTAAAGAAAAGCAGGTAATTCGTGAAACACAGAAAGCTTTCACACTGGCAAAAAAATCGGGCTGGATTCCTGAAGATTCTGAAATAACAATCAGGAATGGCAGAACGGTAATCCCTGTAAAAGCTTCAGATAAAAGGGCTATGGGTGGGTTTATTCATGACGAATCAGCTTCCGGACAAACCGTATTTATAGAACCATCTGGCTCATTTGAGATAAACAACCAAATCAGGGAGTTGGAAAACGATGAGCGAAGAGAGATCATCAGGATATTAATCAATTTTACCGACCGGTTGCGACCATTTCTATATCATTTGCTTGGTGCATTTCGTTTTCTTGGGTTAATTGACTTTATCAGGGCTAAAGCTTTGTTTTCTCTGAAAATTAAATCAGAACAACCTACTATCAGTAACGACTTAAACATTGTTTTAACCGACGCAATTCACCCACTGCTTTTTTTAACCCACAAGGCTGTAAACAAAACAGTTGTTCCTCTCAACCTCGAATTAAACCCTCTGGATCGTATCCTTGTAATTTCGGGACCCAATGCAGGTGGTAAATCAGTTTGCCTGAAAACCATCGGTTTGTTGCAATATATGTTACAATGTGGCCTTCACATCCCATGTTCGCCAGATAGTACATTGCCTGTTTTTCAAAATCTTTTTATTGACATTGGGGATGATCAATCACTCGAAAACGACCTCAGTACTTATAGTTCTCATCTGCTCAACATGAAGCATTTTTTGCGGCATGCTAACGAGCAAACTTTATTCCTGATCGACGAATTTGGAACCGGAACCGAACCTCAACTCGGAGGTGCCATTGCTGAAGCAACACTGGAACAACTCAACCAAAAAAAAGCATTTGGCGTGATCACAACACATTATACCAATCTTAAACTTCTTGCACAAAAAACCAAGGGAATAGTGAATGGCGCCATGCTCTTCGATTCAAAAGAAATGCAACCACTCTATCAATTACAGATTGGCAATCCGGGAAGTTCGTTTGCATTTGAAATAGCCCGGAAGATTGGTTTCCCAAATTTCGTTTTGAACAAGGCAAAGAAAAAAAGTGGTGGAAAGCATGTGACTTTTGACCAGCAACTTCAGCAAATGGAAATCGATAAACTTACCATTGAGAAAAAACAAAAGGAAGTTGATGCAACTGATGAACATCTGTCAGAAATGGTTGAAAAATACACCAACCTGATGGAGGAGGTCAGAAATACAAAAAAACAAATCCTTCAGGATGCAAAGGAAGAAGCGCTCAGGATAGTTGAAGACTCGAACAAAGCAATAGAGAGGACAATCAGGGAGATAAAGGAGGTGAAAGCGGATAAAGGTAAAACAAAAGAGATCAGGAAACATTTGACATTGAAGAAAGAAGTCTTGAAGGGAGAAGTTGGATTTGAGAAAAAGACGGAGTCGACAATAAAAGGAAAGGCAAAGGCTGAGGCAAAGGCTGAGGAAAAAGATCAGACAGTTAACGTTGGTGATTTTGTAAGGATCAGAAATACTGATATTATAGGTGAATTAATAGAACTAAATGACAATGATGCCGTATTAAATGTAAATGAGATCAGGCTTAAAACCTCTTTCAACAAACTGGTTTTAACCGAACAACGTCCGATAAACATGTTAAGATTTCGTTCAAAAAATAGTAGCCGCAGTATTATGAATGAGATCAATGAAAAGGCTGCTAACTTTAGTTTATCGGTTGATCTGCGTGGAAAACGAGTGGATGAGGCGATGCCCATTCTTCAAAAATATGTTGATGAGGCCATATTATTAAGTATGTCGGAAATAAGCATTTTACATGGCAAAGGTGATGGCATCTTGCGGCCGATCATCAGGGAATATTTACAAACCATCGAGGAAATAAAACATTTTGGTGACGCCCCGCTTGATATGGGAGGTGCAGGAATCACAAAGGTTTATTTTAGATAAAAAACAATTGATCATGGGTCCATTGATCTGGATATCAATATTTATACTACTTGTTGTCGCAGTCTTTTTTATGCGAAATAATGCCCTGAAAATAAGCAGAGAACAACAAACCGACTCTCCCAATCTAATCATTCTAACTGATAGAAATTTCAACGAAACCATTAAGGAAGGGGTAACACTGGTTGATTTTTGGGCACCCTGGTGTATGCCCTGCAAAATTCAAAACCCGGTTATCAATCAAATCGCAAATGAATTAAAGGGAAAAGCAAAAATCTGCAAGATTAATGTTGACGAACAAAAGAATTCAGCATCCCAAATGAAAATCCGAAACATCCCAAATATCATTATTTTCAAGGATGGTAAAGCCGTTAAACAGCTTATTGGTGTAAAGCCAAAACACACATTGTTAAAAGCTTTACAATCATTACTTGATTAAAAAAAAGCCGGACAATAGCCCGGCTTAAAACAATTTCTCAGTGTATTAGGTCTTTTTATTCTGCACTTCCGCTTAATTCAGGAACCAATTCCCAAACTTCATCTTTTGCACTTTTAATTGTACCTCTTAATTCTTCAAGAAACTTCCACCATGATCCTTCACCATGAATTGCCTCAAAATCAGCTTTAAATTGTGGGTCTTTATCAAACCATGCCCATTTATCAAAGCCCCAGACAATGGCAACGTCTTCGTCTTGATGCACATCAAATTCTGCCCAATAGGTTCCTAATGTCCACTCATATTTTTTATCAGTGTACACTTTTATAACCTTGCTCATAAGCTCCTTAAAGCGATATGCTTGATAATCCTCAATATCAAAAATCCTGATTGACAATTTTGAACTATTAACTCCTTCAAGCATATATGAACTCTTTTCGTCAAGTTTCCAATAATTGGTTTCTTTAATGTATTTTACATTCGGCATAACATTGTAAAGCCAATCCTCCATATGATCTTTTCCACTTGGTCTGTTGTCAAGATCAGAATACATGCATGGTCCCATCGACCAAACAAATGACCCGGCATTTGCTCCTACAGAGACCATCCAGAGGTTGGCATGATCAGCACCTTCCGAATGATATTTTTTATTGTGGTTGGCCATTGCCTCGCCAAATTCTTTGTATTTGTCAGTTTTTACATATAGACGAGTGTTTTCAAACATCGTATAACTTTCTTTTTCTTCCTGTGCAAAAGAAAAAGCACTAAAGGCCATTATAGCCAGCATAATAATAGATAATCTTCTCATGTTTTTTAAAGTTTTGGTAAAAGTTGAAATGTTAATTTCGCTAAAAGTAATGCCTGAATTTATCAATTGTTAATTTTTAACAGCTATTTAACAAAAAACATTAAACAGTAATTGAATTCGGATTTTTAGAGGTAAGGTATTGTTAATTATCAAAGAAGGGAATTATCAGCTAGGTTACCCACTAAGGCAACAAACGGTCTCTATCTTTTTTAGGCATTTTTTCAACTATAAGCCTGTAAGAGTCATCGATCCATTGATAAATGAAATGATCATCAATTGACCCATCAATATTTATGGTATTCCATAACTGCTTATTCAAATGGTATCCCGGATATACAGAATTAAAACGTTCCCGGAGGTCGATTGCGATTTCCGGATCACATTTTAGGCTGATTCTTAAATCGGCTTCAATATCCATTATCATGAACATTTTATTATTCACTTTAAATACCAGGGCGGTATCGTTAAAAGGCAGTCCTTCTGTTACTTCAGTTTTTGCAAGAGCATATATACGAATATCTTCAGCGTTCATTAACAACAAATTTATCGAATTTTTATCGAAACGATATTTTTAATAAAGAAGTCATCATGTAAATAAAACTTGCATTTCTTTGATTTTGGCTTATTTTTGTATTAATGAGGAGTATTTTATGGTAAAAAATCTATTGATTTATTGCCCTCCTCTCCGACTCAAAAACAACAAATCAATTATATATGGGCCTCAAAGAAAAATCATCGGATCTAAGGCAACGTATGCGCAACGCCTTAAAAGGTGGCGGCGACAAAGCCATTGAAAAGCAAAAGGCAATTGGTAAACTTACCGCCCGAGAACGAGTTCTTGCGTTAGCCGACCCAAAATCATTTCACGAGTACGATCTATTTGTAGAGCATGCTGCGAAAGATTTTGACATGGATAAAAAGTACCTGCCAGGCGATGGGGTAATTACCGGTACAGGAACAATTAATGGCCACCCGGTATGTATATATGCTCAGGACTTTACTGTTGCTGGTGGATCCTTAGGATGGATGCATGCAAAAAAGATCACCAAAATAATGGATCATGCCCTGAAACTGAAAGTTCCATTGATTGGGATAAATGATTCAGGTGGTGCACGTATCCAAGAAGGAGTAAATTCCCTGGCCGGCTATGGTGAAATATTTTTCAGAAACACACTGGCATCTGGTGTAATACCTCAAATTTCCGTTATTCTTGGGCCCTGTGCCGGAGGAGCTGTATATTCACCTGCATTAACCGATTTTGTTTTTGTTGTTGACAAAATATCCAAAATGTTTATTACCGGACCTGAAGTAATAAAAACTGTTTTGGGTGAAGAAATTTCTATGGAAGAATTAGGTGGTGCAAGAGTTCATTGCGAAATCACAGGAAATGCTCATTTTTATGCTGAAAGTGAAGAAGAATGTTTCAGCCAGATTAAGCAACTGTGAGCTATATCCCCTGGAATAATCTGCGAAAAGCGGAACGTTTTCCCAAAAAACCACCTAAAACAAGGCAATATAAAATTGACAATATTATGCCTCCCGATCCCAAACATCCATATGATGTGAGGGATATTATCAAGAGCAGTATGTGATGATTCTGACTTTTTTGAAGTAATGGAATTATTTGCACCAAATATTGTAATTGGTTTTGCAAGAATTGATGGACAAACAGTTGGTATTGTTGCCAACCAACCTCTAGTACTTGCTGGTGTTCTGGATGTTGACTCGTCCGATAAAGCAGCACGATTTATTCGGTATTGTGATGCATTTAATATTCCACTGGTCACCCTCGTTGACCTTCCGGGTTATTTACCTGGTGTTGACCAGGAACATGCAGGTGTTATCAGGCATGGTGCCAAAATTCTGTATGCCTATTCTGAAGCTACCGTTCCAAAAATCACTGTTATTATGAGAAAAGCATATGGTGGAGGTTATATTGCCATGTGTTCGCATCACCTACGTGCCGATTTTGTTTTTGCATGGCCAATGGCAGAAATTGCTGTTATGGGACCTGAAGGAGCTGCAAATATTATTTTCAGAAAAGAGATAATGTCTGCTGAAAATCCTGAAGAAATGAGAAAACAAAAAGTTGAAGAATACAAAGCAAAATTTGCGAATCCTTATGTAGCTGCTGCATATGGATATATTGATGCCGTTATTGAACCTGAAGAAACAAGGAAAATTCTCATTCATGCACTAGAGATTTCGAGTGAAAAGAAGATCAATTTACCTCCTAAAAAACATGGTATTCCACCGTTCTAAAATTTATTTTTATGGCAGATAAAGAAAATAAACTTGAATTTGAAGAATTGAATATTGATGGAATGATGTATGAAACCCTACTGACATCAAAATTCAAAAACAGGAAGGCATATGTACCGGCGAATCATAAATTGATCAAGGCATTTATTCCCGGCACCATCGTCAAAATCAAAGTAAGGCGAGGAAAGAAAGTAGAAGCAGGTAACGAATTGCTTGTTTTGGATGCTATGAAAATGCTGAATATTATCACCGCGCCTTTTGACGGAAAAATAAAAGCAGTGAATGTGAAAAAAGGCCAGATGGTTTCCAAGAATTTTGTGATGATTGAGTTTGAGTAAAGTAAACGATATCACACCACATTCTGAAATAACTTATTCGTCTCTTCAATATATTTTAATAAAATATCTCGTCCAAGTTTGCTTGTCGAGGATGTTGTAATTGTATGTGGCAACTCTTCCCAGTTCTTCAGCAACCTCTTCCTATAAATAGCTTGGTTCTTATCAATTTGTACTGAACTCACTTTATCAGATTTAGTAAAAACCATTGTAAATGGAATTTGCGAAACGGCAAGCCATTCCATAAATTCCAGATCATTTTTTTGAGGCTCATGCCTGATGTCGATCAATAAAAAAACAGTGAGCAAATTTGTTCTGGTCAGGATATAATTCCTAATCATTTTCAGCCATTTGGTACGTTCGGATTTTGATCGTTTGGCATAACCATAGCCGGGTAAATCAACTAAATACCAGGTGTTATCAATAATAAAATGATTGATTAGCATTGTTTTACCGGGGCTACCAGAAACTTTTGCCAGTTTTCGTCTCCCAGTCAGCATGTTGATTAATGAGGATTTCCCAACATTCGATCTGCCAATAAAAGCATATTCAGGTTTATCAGGTTCAGGGCATTGAATTGCTTTGGCTGAACTGGTTAAAAACGCTGCATTGTGGATATCCATTATATGTTAGTTGAGGCACCGTTAATTATCGGTATGTTTCTTTTTTGTTTTATCGTAGGTCACAAAGTGACGTTCCTTTTTTATATCGTATATATCATCAACAGTTACCAGAATACCGGTTTCTTCAACATGTCCGAAATGATCGTTTAATGCAGTTCCGAAAGTCCTCATGGTGGATGATAAATTCATATACGCATTGAAAAGAGGTGGCACATTTTCTCCAAGTTTCCGAACCTTGTTGATCAATATTTTGTAGTCTTCCTGGTAATTATCACCTGTGAATATATTATTTAAGATCTTGTTGCTGGTAGTAAGTTCCAGGGGGCTTAGGGGTGTAATCAGGTTCTCAGTATCAGGAAAATACTTGTGCATGAAAAAAAGGATCATATCCCTACCCAGTTTGTCAAAATCAGGGTACATTGTCACTTTACCAAATAAATATTTTGCATCAGCATTTTCCACCAAAAGTGCAGCAATTCCATCCCAAAGATTATCAAGCGCATACATCCCTTTTCGCAGATTATAATGTGGCTGATAACTTGGCTGAACAAAAGACCGTCCTAATTCAATAGTGTATGGAAAATATTCTTTGATGAATTTCTCAGAATATTTAAATAAATCAGCGGTAGGTGATGATACTTTGTAATCTTTACCTACAACCAAATCCTTGCAGTGAATATACCTGTATCCCCCCATGATTTCCTTATCACGAGGGTCCCAAAGTATCATCTGTAAAAAAGGATGTTCTCCGCCATCATATTCATCCAAATCCAACGATTTGCCGGTTCCGCCTCCTGCATCACGAAATGTAATTTCCCGTAATCTGCCAATTTCCCGAATAACATTTGGTGCACTATTTTCTGAAACAACATAAATCTCGTTATGGCCATTATTGGTGTCCCTCAAGAACGTGTTATCATTTAGTTCTTTCAATAACAAGGTTTTATCAACAGGTGAGATAATTGTTTCCATTTTAGTCCTTTTTTTTCAAAAACAAATATAAAGATATTGATGCTTTTATAACGTTAAACAATGCTAATGATTTATTTCAATCAGGTTTAATTGAGAAACTATCAAATTATTGTTTCAGATACCATTTCTCAAATGATTCCTGATTATTCTGGGCGAGTATATAAACATATTTTCGCATCAATTCGGCCCATTCAGCATTGGTATGTCGCTTATCAAAAAATTGAAAAGGAACCCTTTGTCCGAAAGTAATGGTTATGGTTTGGTTTGCCTGTTTGAAAAACTCATCAGGAAGGTAAAGCATTTCAATATTGGCTTTCAATCCAATTGCTTTTCTGAAATTAGCCAGATTATAAAAAAAATTCGAATTCTGTCCGCTGTTAAAAGTTGGTATAATATCTCGCTTAAAACGTTTGGCCTTTGTAATAAATGTAGCTTTCCATTCCAGATCCCGGATCTGACCATTACGCTTTCTTGAAACCAGTCCATAAGGATAAAAACAAATCAGCTTGTCAGAGGCAAAAGTATCATTCAGGATTTTAATATTCTCTGCATTACTCCCATGTTTATTGATTGGAATGAATAACATTTTCAGGTTTTTGAGATTCAATAGCAAATCGTTTACCGGGAAAAGGAAATCACCACGCACTTTACTAACAGCCAGCATAACAGCCATCCCATCAAGACCACCTAAAGGATGATTTGACGCCACAATACATTTACCTTTTTCAGGGATGTTTTCAAGCCCGATCAGTTCGAGTCTAGTGTTGATATCCTTAAATATCGCTTCAATAAAATCAGTACCCTGCAAATGAGCATAGGTAGTCAACAGATAGTTTAACTGATCCTGGTGTATTAATCTTTTTAAGTAGTTTAAAACGAATCCTGGTAATACCTTTTTCAGGAACGGGCTCTTGTTTTCAACGATTTGATCGAGGTCAAGCAGGTTATCAGGTACAGCTTGGTTTCCACTATTTCTTATAGCCAAATTCTCCTCAGACATGCTACAAATATAAGGTTTTAAGTGCATGCCATACTTATTAACAATATTCAAATTAACGCACTGTTAATAAAATTCATTTGGGTATTTGGTAAAACAAATAGGCTTTGGATTTCAATTTTTTACGTCTAAATATTTCAAAATAAATCAATGAAAAATGCAACATTTTGTTAACAATGTGGTAAAAGGTGGTAAATGTTGTAAATTTGTGGTAAGAAATTAATACATTTACACCATAATTCCGTGTAATTGAATGATTAACATCCTTGGAACATACGAATGCAAAGTTGACGCGAAAGGGCGTTTGATGTTTCCCGTGGCATTTAAGAACCAAATGGGGGACACAACCAAGCAGGGATTTGTTATCAAGCGAAGCATTTTTAAAAAGTGTCTTGAGCTTTTTCCAATTAAACAATGGCAGGATGAATCGAGCATGGTAAGCAGGCTTAACATGTTTAAAAAGAAGAACGCGGAATTTGTAACCAAATTTATGGCTGGGGTTAAACCGGCAGAGTTGGATGGTTCGGGCAGGTTGCTAATTCCTAAAGACCTGTTAAAATATGGTGGTATTAACAAAGAAATTGTTTTGACATCAGTTGTCAACCGTATTGAGATATGGGATAAAGCAGCTTACGAACAGGCCGTTGAATATGATGCGGACGACTTTGCCAACCTTGCTGAAGACGTAATGGGCGAGTTCGAAACTGATTTATAAACTGATGTACCACATACCTGTTTTACTTAATCAATGTATTGAGGGGCTGAATATTAAGCCGAACGGCACCTATGTAGATGCTACATTTGGCGGTGGTGGACATTCTAAAGCAATTCTCGAAAAACTGGATGATGGACGACTGATTGCATTCGACCAGGATGTCGATGCCAATGCAAACATTCCGGTTGATGATCGGTTTATTTTGGTTAACCAGAACTTTCGTTTCCTGATAAACTTTCTTCGTTTATACAATGCTTTACCTGTTGATGGTATCCTGGCTGATCTTGGTATATCGTCACATCAAATAGATGTGCCAGAGCGTGGCTTTTCTTCACGTTTCGAAGGTGATCTTGACATGCGGATGAATCAAAGCCAAAGTCTGTCGGCATCTGATATTGTAAATAACTATTCATACGAAGAGCTAAAACAACTTTTCAGAAAATACGGTGAACTTAAAAATAGCGGACAAGTTGCGAAAGCAATTATAAATACAAGAGATAACTTAAAAATAAATTCAACTACTGATCTTGCTAATGCAGTTCAGCATTGTTTTCCAGGTAACAAAAAGAATAAAGGCCTGGCAATTGTCTTCCAGGCATTGCGAATTGAAGTGAATGACGAGTTAAAAGCACTTGAAGAATTTTTACTCCAGACTAATGATGTGTTAAAACCAGGTGGCAGACTGGTGGTGATGTCTTATCATTCACTCGAAGACAGGTTAGTGAAGAATATAATAAAGACAGGTAATACAGAAGGAAAACTAGAAAAAGATTTTTACGGAAATCCAATAGTTACGTTCAAACCTTTAACCGGAAAGCCAATAATACCTGATGATGAGGAAACTGAAAAAAACAGCAGAGCTCGGTCTGCTAAATTAAGAATAGCTGAGAAGATTTAAGATGACGGAGAGAGCAAACATACAAAGTAAACCTAAGAAGGAGAAAAAGCCTCAGCGTTCTTTCAAATCGATGAAGATTGGAAAGACAACAAAAAAGGTTCTTGGGGGTGAAATGCTCAGCATTGGTACTTTTAAATTCTTTCCATTCCTCGTTTTCATTGCATTTCTGGCCTTTGTTTATATCGCCAACAACTATTATGCTGAAGCAAAAATTCGCCGAATCAATGGTTTAAGAAAAGAACTTAAAGAAATAAACTTTGAATACATCACTACCAAATCCAAACTCGAAGACCTGAGCAAACAATCAAAACTATCAAAACAACTTGTGAATACAGGACTGCTTGAAAGCACCGAACCGGTTAAAACAATTAAGGTGAAAAGCAATAAGGGAGACAATGACTGAGATAAAAAAAGAGATACTCTGGCGGGTTTACCTGATATACTTCAGCATTTTACTGTTTGGATTAGCCATCATTGTCAAGATTTTCTTTATCCAGTTCAAAGAAGGTCCCAAATTAAGAACCCTTGCGCAAACCCAGGAATTAAGAGCATTTAACCTGGAAGCCAGTCGTGGTAACATACTTGCTGCCGATGGTAGTTTGCTGGCAACCTCAGTTCCGGTATTTGAAATCAGGATGGATGTTGCCTCACCCAATATTTCTGATAAATACTTCATGGACAATGTTGATGAGTTAGCTACAGGCTTATCAAAAACCCTGAATAACAGATCACAAAAAGAGTTTAAAAATTACCTGATCAAAAACAGAAGAAACGGGAAAAGGTATGTCTTACTCGGTAAAAGGGTGGAGTATGAACAACTGAAACAAATCAGGGAATTACCAATTCTAAATTTAGGGAAACACAGGGGCGGTTTGATCACCATCCAAACCCCAAAAAGGGCTTTTCCCTTTAACGAACTTGCCGCTCGTACAATTGGCTATGAAAACAAAACCGAAAAATATTTCGTCGGTTTGGAAGGTGCCTATTCTGATGTTTTAACCGGAAAAGACGGCAAGTTGGTTATGCGCAGGATCAACCATGGTGATTGGATACCTGTTCATGACGAAAACGAAGTTGAACCTCAGGATGGCAATGATATCCTTACAACCATCAACATCAATATACAGGACATTGCAGAAAACGCTTTACTTGGCCAGCTAATTGAAAATAAGGCCTTCCAGGGCTGTGCTGTGGTTATGGAGGTAAATACCGGGCACATCAAAGCCATCGCTAACCTCAGGTACGACAGTACGGATGGTAAATACAAAGAAATCTACAATTATGCTGTTGGTGAAAGTATTGAGCCAGGATCAACCTTCAAGCTTGCCAATATGTTGGTTGCCCTGGAACATGAGAAATTTAATCTAACCGATAGTGTAATAACAGGTGTAGGATTTGATGTCATTGAAGGTATACAGGTTCAGGATGTCCATCAAATTGGAAATGGAAGGGTAACCATACGTGAAGTATTTGAGCATTCTTCAAATGTGGGGATGGCGAAAATAATCACCAAAGCATACGAAAATGAAGCCTCAAAATATGCAGATGGTCTATATGAAATGAATCTAAACCAATCTCTTGGCGTTGAAATTATTGGTGAGGGTAAACCATTAATAAAACACCCGAAAACCAGCGATGACTGGTGGGGAACTTCATTAACTGTTATGTCGTTTGGATATGAAGTCAGGCAAACTCCACTACAAACCCTTACTTATTACAATGCCATCGCAAACAACGGCAAAATGGTAAAACCGGTATTTGTTACTGAAATCCGTAGTGGTGATATAACAAAAGAACGATTTGGCACCGAGGTGATCAATAACAAGATTGCATCGCAAAAAACAATTGACACTACTAAATCGCTGCTTGAAGGTGTAGTTACAAGAGGAACAGCAAGGAGGGCATTTAATGGCACACCATACAAAGTAGCCGGCAAAACGGGTACAGCAAAAATTGTTACCGACGGAAAATACTTAAAGAACTACAACGCATCTTTTGTAGGCTATTTTCCTGCTGATGATCCAAAATACACTTGCATTGTTTCGATAAACCGGCCAACGGAAGGTGGATATTATGGTGGCGTTGTAGCTGCTCCTGCATTCAGGGAAATCGCAGATAAAATCTATTCTACTTCACTGGTTCTTGACCTGAAGCATGAAACCCAATATGGCGAAGTTGAAAAACCGGAAAAAACCAAACCGTCAAACTACAACGACCTAAAAGATATTTATGCTGCTCTTAACATTAGTACAATCGATTATTTGCATAATGATCCATGGGCTGTTGCGCGATTGACTAATAATGTTATTGAATTTGAATCAACCGAATTTGCTGAGGATAGAATTCCAAATGTAAAAGGAATGAATGCAAAAGACGCAATATATCTTTTGGAAAATATGGGGCTAAAAACCAAGCTAAGCGGCAGGGGTTTAGTTCGCTCACAAAGCATTAAAGCCGGCTCACAAATACAAAAAGGTTCCACCATTAATTTACAACTGGCTGTACACTAATTGAATGAAGAAACTGAACGACATATTAAACAATGTTAACATCCTTGAATCAAAGGGGTCACTTGACTTGCTGTTCAAAGATATTTCATTTGATTCTCGTCATGTTTCTAAAGATAGTTTGTTTGTTGCAGTTCCAGGCACATTAGTTGATGGACACGATTATACCGAAGAAGCAATCTCTAAAGGTGCTTTAATAATAATATGTGAGCGTTTTCCTGAAAAAATTGAATCCGGTATCACATATATAAAAGTTGATAATTCAGCTTCAGTTCTGGGTTTAATTTCTTCAAACTATTTTGATAATCCTTCTTCAGAATTGAAACTGGTTGGTATAACCGGAACCAATGGCAAAACCACCACCGCCACATTATTGTATAACCTTTTTACCAAACTTGGTTATAAAGCAGGTTTGATTTCTACGATTCTTAACAAGATTGCAGACAAAGAAATACCTGCAACCCACACAACTCCTGATGCGATTCAAATTCAAAAAATGATACGGCAAATGGTTGATGATGGTTGTGATTATGCATTTATGGAAGTCAGCTCACATGCAATTGAACAAGACAGAATTGCGGGTTTAACTTTTGCAGGTGCAGTGTTCACCAATATCACCCACGATCATCTGGATTATCATGTGACATTTAAAAATTATCTGACTGCCAAAAAGAAACTATTCGACTTTTTACCAAGTTCAGCCTTTGCTTTAAGCAATACAGATGATAAAAATGGAAAAGTGATTCTGCAAAATACAAGAGCAAACAAACACACATTCGGTTTAAAAAATATGGCTGATTTCAAGGCCAAAATAATTGAAAACCATTTCAGTGGAATGCAACTTCAAATTAATGGCAAGGAAGTACACACCTTGCTTTCAGGTAATTTTAATGCTTATAACTTACTGGCAACCTTCGCCACTGCAAGTTTATTAAACCAAAACCAGGAAGAAATTTTAACTGCTTTGTCCCAGATCTCTGGAGCTGAAGGTCGGTTTGAATTGATTCGGTCAAAAAATAACATTACCGGAATAGTTGACTACGCACATACACCCGATGCACTTGAAAATGTACTGTCTTCAATTAATTCACTCCGTACTCGCAATGAACAGCTGATTACGGTTGTAGGATGCAGGTGGTGATCGTGACCGGGAAAAGAGACCGAAAATGGCACGCATCGCTTCAAGTCTGAGTAATATGCTGATCCTAACTTCTGACAATCCACGTTCAGAAGATCCTGATGATATTTTGGATGAAATGAGAAAAGGAGTTGATCCTGCGAAGACGAATAAAACACTCGTAATATCTAACAGAAAAGAAGCCATTAAAACAGCTGTCGCAATGGCTCGTCCGGATGATATCATACTGGTTGCCGGAAAAGGTCATGAAAAATACCAGGAGATCAAAGGTGTGAAATATCCTTTTGATGATAAACAATTGTTAACTGAATTTTTAGAAAGTGCCTGAATATGCTCTATTATTTATTTAAATATCTGAATGATGCTTTTAACCTGCCTGGAGCCGGGGTATTTGAATATATCTCATTCCGTGCAGCTGCGGCTGTCATCACTTCGCTTATAATAAGCCTTTTGTTTGGTAAAAGATGGATCAAGTTTTTAAACAGGAAACAGGTAGGCGAAACAATCCGTGATTTAGGATTAGAAGGTCAGCTTGAAAAACAAGGCACACCCACTATGGGAGGACTAATTATTTTAGCGTCTATCCTCATCCCTACATTGCTTTTTGCCAAACTTGATAATATCTACATCATACTTATGCTTTTCACAACTGTTTGGCTTGGTGCGATTGGATTTTTAGATGATTATATCAAGGTATTTAAGAAAAATAAAAAAGGTTTAAATGGCAAATACAAAGTTGCGGGTCAGATCGCTCTGGGTCTTGTTGTTGGATTAGTCATGTACTACAATCCTGCAGTTGTTGTCAGAGAAAAACAAGTCGTTTCAGAGGAGATTGTTGTGCAACTTGATGAAGTTGAACATTCATCAAATTTTGCCCATGACCAAAGCCAATCTGTAAAAACAACCATTCCATTCTTCAAAAACAATGAATTTGATTATGCAATCCTGTTGAAATGGATGGGTGATGGCTATGAAAAATGGGCCTTTCTGATTTTTATCCCAATCGTTATTTTCATCATCTCCGGTGTATCAAATGGAGCCAACCTGACAGATGGAATGGATGGCCTGGCTACAGGTACATCAGCAATTATTGGGGTAACGTTAGGTATACTGGCATGGGTTTCAGGTAACATCATTTTTGCCGATTACCTCAATATAATGTACTTACCCAATGTAGGTGAATTAACAATTTATATCAGTGCATTTGTTGGAGCCACAGTAGGTTTTCTCTGGTTTAACACTTACCCTGCCCAGGTATTTATGGGTGATACCGGTAGCTTATCGCTTGGGGGGATCATTGCTGTATTTGCAATCATCATTCGCAAAGAATTACTAATACCCATTTTGTGTGGAATATTCCTGGTTGAAAGTATATCGGTGATCATGCAAGTGAGTTATTTCAAATACACCAAAAAGAAATATGGTGAGGGAAAGAGGATTTTTTTGATGTCACCGCTTCACCATCATTATCAGAAAAAGGGTTATCCAGAGCCAAAAATTGTATTGCGGTTTTTTATCGTAGGGATCATGCTTTCCATATTCACTATTGTAACACTTAAACTGAGGTAATATGAGACATGGTCAAAATAAATTACATAGCAATTCTTGGTGGCGGCGAAAGTGGCGTTGGAGCAGCCATTCTTGCAAAGAAAAAAGGAAATAAGGTATTTCTAAGCGATAGCAAGGAAATACAAGAAAAATATAAAAGCGTTCTTATACATTTTGAAATTGATTTTGAAGAAAATGGACATAGCTTGTCAAGGCTTCAAACTGCTGATATGGTTGTAAAAAGCCCGGGTATACCTGATGATATTGTCATTATCAAATCGTTAAAAGCGAAGGATATTCCAGTAATATCAGAGATTGAATTTGCTGGAAAATTCACCAATGCTACAATGATTTGCATAACTGGCAGCAATGGAAAAACCACAACTACCCTGCTCACTTATCATATTTTAAAAAATGCAGGATTAAACGTTGGCCTGGCAGGAAATATTGGTAAGAGTTTTGCCTGGCAGGTTGCTGAATACGACTTTGATGTTTATGTACTCGAAATAAGCAGTTTTCAATTGGATGGTATGTTTGATTTTAAAGCTGACATTGCCATGCTGCTGAACATAACACCTGACCACCTCGACAGGTATGAAAACAAATTCCAGAACTATGTCGATTCGAAATTCCGCATCATTCAAAATCAATCAGAAAACGAGGCATTTATCTATTGTTTCGACGATCCGGTAATAACCGCAGCATTAAACAATAGAAATATTACCTCAAAAATTTACCCTTTTAGTCTCCATGAATTAGAGACAGACAATGGGGCATTTATGAAAGAAAACAACATAATAATTAAACGCAATAAAACCCAATTTACTATGACATTAGAGCAGTTAGCGTTACAAGGAAATCACAATATTTATAATTCAATGGCAGCAGGAATTGCAGCCAGGGTTATGGATATCAGGAATGAAAATGTAAAGCAAAGTCTTTCCGATTTTCATAACATTCCACATCGTCTTGAGCATGTAGCCAGCATTCATGGAATCCAGTTTTTAAATGATTCCAAAGCCACCAATGTAAATTCAACCTGGTATGCCTTGGAGTATATCGAAAAACCAATCGTTTGGATAGCAGGCGGAATTGACAAGGGTAACGATTACAGTTCCATCAGATCATTGGTCAAAGAAAAAGTCAGGGCCATTGTTTGCCTTGGTGTTGATAACAAAAAGTTGCATGAAGAATTTGGCGATTTAGTGGAAAATATTGTCGACACAACATCAATGGAAGTGGCAGTTGTAACGGCCTATCATATTGCAAATAAAGGTGAAAGTGTTTTGCTATCACCAGCTTGCGCCAGTTTCGATTTATTCGATAACTATGAAGAAAGAGGGAACAAATTCAAGGATGCAGTTAATGCATTATAGGGAATTGTAAAACAATGAGTACGCTATTAAATAAGATAAAAGGTGATAAGGTAATATGGGCTGTAGTGTTTCTGCTCACACTACTCTCATTCCTGGCTGTGTACAGTTCAACCGGTACACTTGCCTATAAATACCATGGTGGCAATACGGAATATTATATGCTGAAACATGCGATAATCTTGCTTTTCGGATTGCTTTTAATGTATTTCACCCACCTGGTTAAATACACCTATTATTCAAGAATATTTCAGATTGTACTTTATATAGCAGTACCATTATTATTAATCACATTAATATTCGGTTTAAGCCTGAATGAAGCCAAGCGGGTTTTACCGCTTCCTTTTAACCTTACTTTTCAAACATCTGACCTCGCCAAGATTACATTAATCATTTACCTGGCCAGGATGCTTTCGAAAAAGCAGGAAGTCATTAAAGATTTTAAATCTGCCTTTGTACCACTTATGTTGCCGGTAATCATTGTTACACTGCTTATTTTACCCGAGAACTTCTCAACTGCTGCCCTACTGTTTACAACTTGCTTGGTGTTGATTTTTATTGGCCGGGTTAAGTTTAGTTATATCCTGGGTATGGTTGGAATTGGTGTTGCAATACTGGCAATAACCATTTCAATTTATGCCTTAATGCCAAGTGAAAACCAGGGCCGGTTTGTTACCTGGAAGAACAGGGTCATTTCATATCGTTGATGGAGATAGTGAGAACAATTACCAGACAGAACAGGCAAAGATTGCCATTGCAACCGGAGGTGTATTTGGGAAAATGCCTGGGAACAGCACCCAAAGAAATTTTTTACCTCACCCCTATTCCGACTTTATTTTTGCAATCATTATTGAGGAATATGGTATTGTTGGAGGTATTTTTCTTGTTTTACTTTACCTTATTCTATTGTATCGTGCAGTAAAAATTGTGACACAATCGCCGGGCACTTTTGGTGCATTTCTTACAATCGGAGTGGCTTTCAGCCTGGTTTTTCAGGCGATGATTAATATGGGAGTCGCTGTGAATCTGCTTCCAGTTACGGGCCAACCTTTACCATTGGTGAGTATGGGAGGAACTTCAATCTGGTTTACAAGTTTATCCATTGGAATCATATTGAGTGTAAGTAAAGAAATTAATAAACAAAAAGAGGAACAAGTTAATCAAGCTATTGATATTGCAAATGCCTAAAAACTATAACATATTGGTAAGTGGTGGTGGCACAGGGGGCCATATCTTTCCTGCGGTTGCAATTGCCAATGGCTTGAAAGCAAAATTGGGTGATGTAAATATTCTTTTTGTTGGAGCCAAAGGGAAGATGGAAATGGAGAAAGTTCCACAGGCAGGCTATCCGATTGAAGGATTGTGGATCAGTGGCTTACAGCGCAAATTCGACAGACAAAACCTTTCCTTCCCTTTCAAGCTGATCAGCAGTTTAAAAGGTGCTTCAGATATCATTAAGAAGTTTAAACCGGATGTCGCAATAGGAACAGGTGGTTATGCGAGTGGTCCACTCCTATATATATCTGCCAGGAAAAGAATACCAACACTGATTCTTGAGCAAAACTCTTATCCCGGCATTACCAACAAATTACTTGGCAAATCGGTAAACAAGATTTGCGTTGCTTATGATGGTATGGAAAAATATTTTCCGAAAGAAAAAATTACCATTACCGGAAGCCCGATAAGGAAAGAAATTCTGGATTTAAAACCAACACAGGCAGAAGGGTTATCTTTTTTTGGTTTAGATATTTCAAAATCTACACTACTGGTGATTGGTGGTAGCCAGGGAGCACATCGAATTAATCTTGCAATAGCTGAACATCTGGATGAAATGCTCAACGATCATGTTCAAATGATCTGGCAAACAGGTAAATACTCATTTGAAATGGCCGACCAGGCTGCCTCAAAAAGCAAGTATAGTAAGCAAATAAAAGTAGTTGATTTTATTTCCAGAATGGATATGGCTTATGCTTCTGCTGACCTGGTTGTTTCAAGAGCGGGTGCGATTGCCATTGCTGAAATCGTTGCAGTTAAGAAGCCATCAATTTTTGTTCCGTTGCCAAGCGCAGCAGAAGATCATCAAACTAAGAATGCAATGACCTTAGTGAAAGGCCATGCTGCATTAATGGTGAAAGAAAGTGAATTGGATGAAAAACTATCTGTAACAGTTCAGGAAATGATGGACAGCAAACAGGAGCGTCTCATCATGTTACAAAACCTGAAACGATTTGAACATCCTGATGCAACAACTGCAATAGTTGACGAAGTATTAAAATTAATTGAAAAATAAATGGATTTAAAAAAGGCAAATATCATATATTTCCTTGGCATCGGCGGGATTGGAATGAGTGCCCTGGCACGCTATTTCTGCTTTCAGGGGAGTACTATATATGGTTATGACCTTACCGCCTCCCCGCTTACCAGACAACTTGAACAGGAGGGTATGTTTATCCATTACGAAACAAATATTTCCTCAATTCCTTCGAACATCGATTTCGTGGTTTACACACCAGCCATACCTGCTGAAAACACTGAGTTTATGCACTTAAAGCATTCAGGAATTCCGATTTACAAGCGTTCAGAAATCATAGGTAAAATTGCTGAGAACCAATTTACCATCGCGATAGCAGGTACGCATGGCAAAACCAGTATCAGTGCAATTACTACACAATTGTTAAGTAAAAGCGGAATGAATATTACAGCCCTGGTTGGTGGTATCATGAAAAATTTTAATTCAAATGCAGTCATTACTTCAGATTCAGAATATTTTATCATCGAAGCAGATGAATACGACAGGTCATTTTTACAATTGAAGCCTGACCTGGCCGTGATCTCTTCGATGGATTCAGATCATCTTGATATTTACGGGAGCAAAGAAAAACTTGGCGAAGGCTTTAGCTTATTTGCAGGGCAAGTGAAAAAAGATGGTGTCCTCATCATAAACGAAAAATTACCCGATTTCAAAAAACAATCACTAACATATGGTTTTGATGAAACTGCTGATATAAAAGCCACAAATGTTCATGTATCGAATGGCAAATTCGTTTTCGACCTGGTTTATGGTTCGGAATTAATTAATGAAATCGAAATGGCAATACCCGGTCATCATTATATAGAAAATGCACTGGCCGCTGCAGCAATTGGGTTAAACCTAAACCTGAATAATGATCAAATAAAAACAGGGTTGGAAAGCTTCACAGGTGTTGAGCGGCGGTTTGATGTAAGGATAAATAAAAGCAATAAGGTTTATATCGATGACTACGCACATCACCCGGAAGAGATCAAGGCTACAATTAATGCTATTAAAACACTCTATCCCAACAAAAAAATAACTGGTGTTTTTCAGCCCCATTTATTCAGTCGTACCCGTGATTTTGATAAAGAATTTGCCTTATCACTTGAAAAACTGGATAATATCATTCTTCTACCAATTTATCCAGCCCGTGAAAATCCAATTGAGGGAATAAGTTCAACGATTATTCTTGACAAAATAAATAATGAAAATAAATGTATCGTTTCTAAAAATAAGTTGGTCAATCATTTACAAAATGCACATATTGAAGTACTCGTGACAATGGGGGCCGGTGATATCGGTTTGATGACACAAGAAATTGAAAGAATACTGAATGGCTAAATGAAAAAATTTATTCAAATATTGCTCTTTGGAATTTTTGCTGCAAGTGTAGCAGGGTTGATGGGTTTCATATATTTTGAACAGGGAAAGCAGCCTATAAACCAGGTTATAATCGACATCAGACAAGCTGGAACAAAAGGGTTTTTAAATGAAACAACAATTAAAAATTTGATCAATGATTTTGATAGCCTTACAACCAGGAATGTAAACCAGGTTAACCCGGAGGCCGTTGAATCAGGATTGATTAATAATCCTTATGTAAAATCAGTTGACGTATTTGTAACAATTGACAAAAACCTGATCATCAACATTGAAGAAAAAGAAGCGCTGCTTCGTATTTATAATCGTAAGCAAGATGGCTTTTATATTGATCACTCAGGAAACATGATTCCGCTCAGCACAAATTATACACCAAGGGTTTTAATTGCAAATGGTTATATTAATGTGAGTATGAATGAGCAACATGATAATATTTATGACACAATCTATGCTAAAACCCCATTGTTAGATTTATTTAAAATAACGAAACTCATTCACCAGAATAAATTCCTTAAGGCTCAAATAGGGCAAATTTATGTTAATAGTCAGGGTGAGTACGATCTCATACCACAACTTGGCACCCATCTGATACGCCTTGGTAGCATAGAAGACGTAAACCAGAAGTTAGAGGACCTTGAGTTATTCTATAAAAAAGCCTTAATCAGAGAAGGTTGGGATAAATACGAAATAATAAGTTTAAAATATAAAAATCAGGTAGTATGCAAGAGAAAGTAAGCAACCAGGAAAGCCAAATCATTGTTGGCCTCGATATCGGAACCACAAAAATTGCCTGTATTGTTGGAAGAAAAAACGAATATGGCAAAATTGAGATATTGGGCTACGGCAAAACCGAATCAATTGGTGTTAAACGAGGTGTAGTGGCCAATATTGAAGATACGGTTAATTCAATAAAACGGGCTGTAGCGCAGGCTGCTGCTAAGTCAAACGTAGATATCAATGTGGTTTATGTAGGCATTGCGGGACAACATATTAAAAGTTATCAGCACCGGGGGAATATTATACGTAAAGATCCCGATAAGGAAATCAATGCAGCGGAAATTGAACAATTCACCCGTAATATGTATGGTTTAAGCATGGCACCGGGTGAAGAGATTATCGATGTCATTCCACAGGAATATATCATTGATGGTGAAACTGGAATTCGACACCCGATTGGCATGCTGGGCCATACTTTGGAAGCCAATTTTCATATCATCATCGGGCAAACAGCAGCTGCAAAGAACATTCTGAAATGTATCAAAAAAGCCGAACTTGACATGGTGGGCCTTATTCTTGAGCCTATCGCTTCTGCTGAAGCTGTATTAAGCGATGAGGAAAAGGAAGCCGGTGTGGCACTGGTCGATATTGGTGGTGGCACGACTGATATTGCCATTTTCCAGGACAACATCATTCGTCACACTGCTGTAATTCCTTTTGGTGGAGATGTTGTTACCGAAGATGTGAAAGAAGGATGCAGTATCATTAAAAAACATGCCGAAGAACTGAAAGTGAAATTTGGTTCCGCATTGGCCAGTCAGAATCGTGATGATGAAGTGGTTGCTATTCCTGGCCTGCGTGGTCGAGATCCAAAAGAAATAACACTGAAAAACCTTGCCAATATTATCCAGGCAAGAATGGAAGAAATTATTGACCAGGTTTATTTTGAAATAAAAAATTCCGGATTCGAGAAAAAACTGATCGGCGGCGTTGTTTTAACGGGTGGCGGATCAGAATTAAAGCATATAGATCAACTTGCTGAGTTCATGATCGGAAAAGATACCCGGATCGGATACCCTAATGAACACCTAGCCAATGACGTTCCTGATGAAATGGCAAGCCCAATGTATGCAACAGGTGTAGGGCTTGTTATTGAGGGAATTAAGCGAACAGCAAATGGCAACCTTATCGATTGGGATGATGATGCGGAAGATTACGAAGTACGCAGAATGCAGAAAAAGAAAAAAAAGAAAACGAAAAAACAGGACGACTTTGGATCAAAACGTTTTTTAGATAAACTTCAGGATTGGTTCCAAAGTGATACCGAAGGATAGAGTTAACTTTTTTCTGTTGAAAAATAAGATGATTAAGACTATTTGTACCATTATTAAAAATTAATTTTAGAGTTATACCAGCATGACTGAAATGATATCATTCCAACCAAAACAATTGCCCGCTTACATCAAAGTTATTGGTGTTGGTGGAGGAGGCAGTAATGCCGTAAATCATATGTATACACAAGGAATTACTGGTGTTGATTTTGTAGTTTGCAACACTGATGTTCAGGCACTTGAATCAAGCCCTGTTCCGATCAAAATAATATTGGGCGATCGTGTGCTTGGTGCAGGAGCCAAACCCGATGTTGGCCGTGAAGCAGCCATTAGCCTCCACTGAACTGATAAAGGATGCAATAAAAGATGATACGCAATTGTTGTTCATTACGGCCGGAATGGGCGGTGGAACTGGTACTGGTGCAGCTCCGATCATCGCAGAAATAGCTAAAGAAATGGGAATTTTGACAATCGCCATTGTTACACTCCCATTTTCGTTTGAAGGAAGACGAAGACTGAAACAGGCTGAAGAGGGTATTGAGGAAATCAGGAAACATGTTGACACCCTGCTGGTTATTTGTAACGATAAACTCCGCCTGCTTTATGGGGATGTAACGCTTACAAATGCTTTTGCACATGCCGATGATGTATTAACCTCAGCAGCGAAAGGTATAGCCGAGCTAATTACCGTCCCGGGTTATGTAAACATTGATTTTGAAGATGTAAAAACTGTTATTGAGAATAGTGGCAAAGCCATCATGGGTTCTGCTACCGCTGAGGGTGAAGGACGTGCCCATATGGCTATTGAAGAAGCAATGAGTTCTCCATTGTTAAATGATAACGACATAAAAGGGGCCAAAAATATCTTACTCTACATTATGACCGGAGAGGAAGAAATCAAGATGGATGAGATCACAGAAATTACGGAATATGTGCACCAGGAATGTGGTGGCGATTTTGATGCCGATGTAATATGGGGTAATGGTACTGATGAAAAACTTGGTAATAAGATTGGAATCACAATTATCGCAACCGGTTTTGATGCAAAAAAGAAAAAAGGTGAAGTAAAAGAAACAAAAACCATTGGTGTTATTGGCGAAGAAAAAATCACCCCAAAGAAGGTTGAAAAAGAGGAACCAAAAGAAGAACCTGTTGAATTTAAATCAGTCAGGAAAAAAGAAGAAGAAACTGAGATTAAGGATGCAGGTATTGAATTTAAGCTGATTAAAAAACCAGAGACAACAAATCCAACAGAAACATCTTTACCTGAAAGCGAAAAGAAAACAGTTTATCAGCTTAGTGATGATCCCAATAAGACTGATGAAAAAAAAGTTGATGACAACACAGAGTCACATAAAAGTTTGTTTACACACAAAGACCCAAATACAAGTCTTTCAATTAAACACACTGTTTCTTCAGATATACTTAAAGAAGAAAGAGAAGTGCGCGAAACCAAAACAGTCAAACCTGAAGATAACCAGATTGAGAAAAACTCTGCCCATCGGTCTGAAATGCTTAGAAAGCTTAGCATGATCAGGGCTGACGAAATAGAAGAGTACGAAAAAGAACCTGCCTATTTGCGCAAAAAACTTGAACTGGAGGATCCAAAATTATCTGAGGATTCAACTACACCCACATACACACTTGGTGAGGACAGCAAGCAAAACCCAATTATAAAATCAGACAACGCTTATTTGCATAATAATCCAGATTAGATTTAAGACCTTCCAGCGTTTGTAAAACCTGTGCCAAAGGCACTCCTTTGGAGGAAGAGTCTGACTCTAACAACAAAACTATACAACTGAAATGAGTCTCGAAGTTCAAATCAATAACGATATCAAGCAGGCTATGCTCGCCAGGGACAAGAAAAAACTGGAAGCATTGCGGGCAATTAAAGCAGGTTTGTTATTGGAAAAAACAGGTAAAGATGTCAGTGCTGGTGAAATTCCTGAAAGCGTTGAACTGAAATTACTCCAAAAATTGGTAAAACAAAGGAAAGAATCTGCTGCTATATACCGTGAAAAGGATCGTGTTGAAATGGCAGAAGATGAAGAATATCAGGCAGCAATTATTGAAAAATATCTTCCTGAACAAATGTCAGAAGCTGATATTGAAAAAATTGTTCAGCAATTGATAGAGGAAACAGGTGCATCTTCCATGAAAGACATGGGCCGGGTAATGGGCATGGCTTCAAAACAACTTGCTGGTAAAGCCGATAATAAATTGATATCATCCATCATAAAACAAAAATTAGGCAATTGATATACTCTCGGTAAACATTGTTTAATACGATTAAGCCCGGCCCAATTTATTGAGTCGGGCTTTTTATCTTTTAAAATATCGCTAACTTTGATTATCAACAACCCAAAAGGCAAGTCATGAAAAAAATCCTACTCTTATTACTAATCGTATTATTCGCCATACCTTTTATAGCACAGGATTGGGCACCAATCGGTGCAAACTGGCACTTCTCAGAAGAGTTTTCTTTTTGGAACGAATATGATGAAGACTATATTAAATTTGAGTCGGTAAAAGATACATTGATCGAAGGTAAAAGCTGCCGAAAAATTACCAAAAGGCATCAAATTGTATGTAACGACCGGCCAAATATTGAATACATGTATTCGGAGAACGGGAAGGTATATTTCTTTGATCCGAATTTCAATACCTTTCAAATGCTATATGATTTTGATGCAGAACAGTTTGATTCGTGGATGATACTAATTGATGATATACTTCTGCGAAATGCAGATACACTTAATATTATCGTTGACTCGATAGATATTATCGACATAAATGGGTCTGAATTAAAACAATTTTATGTGACCTATCAGTTTATTTACGACTATTTTAATGAAGGGAATATTGATACCTTGTTATATAATTCAAGAATCATTGAAAATATTGGGGATGTGTTTTATATGTTTAATTATACGCCGGCCTGGGCCATGACTTGTGATGGGAATTTTTCAAAAGGGCTGCGATGTTATGAAGATACAATCCTGGGTTTTTATGAAACAGGCATCGCAGATTCATGTGATTACCGACATTTTTATACTGATAACATTGAAGAACCTCCTCCAATATACACACTATTAAAACTATTTCCAAATCCAACAACCGGACTCATCAATATCCAAAAAATTTATCCTGACCTTACAATTAAATCATTAACAATATCTAATCTTCTTGGAGTATCAGAATCAGTATATTATTTTCATGATCAGCTAAATATCAATCTTTTGCCAGATGGTATTTACTTTATCCGAATTGAACTTACTGGTGGTCAAATAATAAATAAAAAGGTATTAAAAAAGACCAGCTGAAAACTCAACTGGTCCTTTATTTTTATTTTAAGCGAGGACGCTTAAAACAGGTTTTAATATTTATGCTCCTAAAGCCAATCTTTTAAAATCAACTACAGTTAAGTCTTTATCTGCTTGCTGCAAATATTGGCTAACACTGATCTTGGTATCTTTAATAAAGCCCTGGTTTAATAAAGTATTTTCTTTGAAAAACTTATTCAATTTACCCATTGCAATTTTTTCAAGCATTTCTTCAGGTTTACCTTCCTGGCGAGCCTGGTCTTTACCAACTTCAATTTCACGGTCAATCACATCCTGTGTAATTGATTCTTTGTTCAAAGCAATTGGCGACATGGCAGCAATTTGCATCACAATGTCTTTACCAACTGCATCAAAATCACCTTTTTTGTTTAAACCAGCAATTGTAGCAATACGGTTACCCGGATGAATGTAAGCGAAAGTGCTTTCTGCTTTAACCACTTCATAGCGGCCCAATTGAATTTTTTCGCCAATAACACCAGTCTGGTCAATGATTGTATCACCAACTGTACGGCCATTTAAATCAAGTGCTTTCAATTCATCAGCATTTTTTGCTTTGTTGCTAATAGCAACATCAAGTATTGATTTTGCATAATTGATGAAATCAATATTTTTAGCCACAAAATCAGTTTCGCAATTAACCATAACAGCAGCAGCAAAAGTTCCGTCATCGCTAACTTTTGATAAAACAACGCCTTCATCCGCATCACGGTCAGCACGCTTTGCAGCAACTTTTTGTCCTTTTTTCCTCAATATATCGATGGCAGCTTCCATATCGCCTTCACTTTCAACCAAGGCTTTTTTACAATCCATCATTCCTGCTCCGGTGAGTTTCCTCAATTCATTTACCTGTTGAGCTGTAATCTTCATTTTATATCTTATTTTTCAGTGTTAGAAAATTAATTTTTCTTGGTCTTTGATATTGGTTTCCGTGGCCTCTTTTGTTTTATTTCCCCACCTTCTTTTCCTTCGCGTAACTTATGGACTCCTTCTTTTTTCTTTCCTTTTTCAATAGCTTCCTTATCATCCATTTCTTCAGCTGCTTCCAATGATTCCTGTTTTACTTTAATCTCTCTTGCTTCTTTTTCAGCCTCATCGTCAGCGGCTTGTTTTTCACGAGCCATTCTTCTCTCATTTAAACCTTCGGCAATTGCCTGGGCAATAGCATTAACAATAATGGCAATTGATTTTGAAGCATCGTCATTAGCAGGAATTGCAAAATCAACAAGTGTAGGATCGGTATTGGTATCAACCATCGCAAATACAGGGATATTCAATTTCCTCGCTTCAGCAACGGCAATCTTTTCCTTGTTAGATATCAACAACAAACAATGCAGCAGGCAACCTGCTCATATCAGCAATACTTCCAAGGTTCTTCTCTAATTTTGCACGTTCACGGGTAATTTGTAAACGTTCTCGTTTTGAAAGATTCAGATACGTATTCTGAGTCGCCATCTTATCGATATTGGCCATCTTACGAACAGCTTTACGAATGGTGGAAAAGTTGGTTAGCATACCACCTGGCCATCGTTCAGTTACATAAGGCATATTTACTTTTTGTACTGTTTGAGAAACCATGTCTTTGGCTTGTTTTTTTGTTGCAACAAATAGAACTCTGCGTCCTGATTTTGCAATTTGTTTGATTGCGTTACAAGCTTCTTCTAATTTTGCCTCAGTTTTATAAAGGTCGATAATGTGAATACCATTGCGCTCCATAAAAATATAAGGAGCCATGTTAGGATTCCACTTGCGTTTAGGTGACCAAAATGTACACCTGCATCAAGTAATTCTTCAAAAGTTATTTTTGCCATTGTATTTAATTTTAAATTGTTTACATTCTCTAAAAACAATCATTGAATAGCCCTAATGGAGTTTCAACGATTTAGATACTAAACTCAATCCGATGTAAATGAAATTTTAACGTTTACTGAATTGGAATTTCTTTCTCGCTTTTGGCTGACCCGGTTTTTTACGTTCAACCATACGTGGATCTCTTCTCAATAAACCGTTCTCTTTAAGAACAGGACGGTATTCAGGATTAATCTTTACCAATGCACGTGAAATAGCAAGACGCAAGGCTTCTGCCTGTCCTGTGATTCCTCCACCAGATAAATTTACTTTAATGTCGTATTTGCCTAGATTTTCAGTTAACTGAAGAGGTTGTTCAACAACATAATGCAAAATAGCAGTTGGAAAATATTCTTTATAATCGCGTTTATTGATTGTGATTTTTCCTTTGCCTTCTTTCAGGTAAATTCTTGCAATTGCAGTTTTTCTTCTTCCGAGTGTATTAACTACTTCCATTATTATTATTTGATATGTTAATATTGATTTTCTTTGGTTTTTGAGCTTCATGTTTATGCTCTGTTCCGGCAACAACAGTACAGGTTTCTGAACATTTCAGCACCAAGTTTGTTTTTCGGAAGCATACCTTTAACAGCTTTTTCAACAACTGCAATCAGGATTTTTAGCCATCAATTCTTTGGCTGTAAGTGAACGTTGTCCACCTGGATAACCAGTATGGCGGATATATTCTTTAGCATTCCCATTTATTACCTGTCAGTCTTACTTTCTCAGCATTGATAATGATAACGTTATCTCCGCAATCAACATGTGGGGTAAAGTTTGTTTTGTGTTTTCCACGCAACATTTTGGCAACAGCTGAAGCCAATCTTCCCAGTACCTGGTTCTCAGCATCGATCAAAATCCACTCTTTATTGACTGTATCTTTGTTTGCACTGATCGTCTTATAACTCAACGTATTCATCTATCTATTTGTTTCTTAAGCAGTTTTATAAATTGCCGTAAAAATTGGGGTGCAAAAATATGAACTTTTTCTGATTAAGCAAACATATAAACACGAAAATGTTGATATTCCATTTTATTAATTTTGCATTTTCAAAAAATACACGCCGTGGCATCAATCGAAATACAGGAAATATCTAAATATTACGGAAAACAAAAAGCACTCGACAGTATCAATCTTTCGATTAATAATGGCGAAATCATTGGCTTACTTGGCCCCAATGGAGCTGGTAAGTCAACCTTAATGAAAATCATTACTTCATTTATTCCGCCTACTTCAGGGAAAGTTTTTATCAAAGGTTTTGATGTTCAGGAAGAATCAATGAAAACGAGAGCCCTCATTGGATACCTTCCTGAAAATAATCCGCTCTACCTTGATATGTATGTAAAGGAGTACCTGCAATTTGTGTTAGGTATTTATTCCAATATATCTAATACGGATTCAGTAATAAAGAATATAATTGAACTAACCGGCCTTGGACCTGAACAAAAGAAAAAAATAGGGGCATTGTCAAAAGGATATCGGCAAAGGGTTGGTTTAGCTCAGGCATTAGTTCATGATCCTGAGATTTTGATATTGGACGAACCAACTTCAGGACTAGATCCAAACCAACTGGTTGGTATCAGGCAAATTATTTCTGATCTTGGTAAGGAAAAAACAATTATTCTCTCCACGCATATTATGCAGGAAGTGGAAGCAATCTGCAACAGGGTTGTCATCATCGACAATGGAAGAATTGTTGCTGATGACAGCACCAAAAACCTCTCGAAAATAGGTAGCAAACAGGTGAAATTTAAGGTTGAGTTCAAAGAGAAATTAAACCAAAACCAACTTAAAAAAATACCACACCTTAAACAAGCCACAAAGATCAATGAAAATGAGTGGCTATTGGAAGCTGAAAAAAACCTGGATATCCGACAGGAAATATTTCAATTTGCTGTTGACAATAAATATAATGTGCTTTCACTATCACAGACAGAAGAAAAGATGGAAGAGGTTTTCAGAAGGCTTACTAAATAGAATAGCTCGACAAAACAACTTTATAGCTGCTGTATCGTTTTTTAATTTATTTCTTTAACTTTGCGCGTTCTTAAAAAATAATTGTGGAAGGATTTGATTGCTTGCAACCACGTTAAAAAATTGCTAAAACAGTAATTAGCCATCCAATCAAATTCTCCATCTGAATTTTAATTTAAATCTAACTGAATTATTATGTCATATTTATTTACTTCTGAGTCAGTATCGGAGGGACATCCTGACAAAGTATCTGACCAAATCTCAGATGCAATTCTGGATGAAATGCTAAAACAGGATCCAAATTCAAAAGTTGCATGTGAGACGCTTGTAACGACAGGTTTAACCGTTGTTTCCGGAGAAGTTAATTCGAATGCTTATGTAGATTTACAAACCACGGTTCGCGAAACCATCCGACGCATCGGATACACCAAAGCAGCATATCGCTTTGATGCAGATTCATGTGCTGTTATTTCGGCATTGCATGAACAGTCACCCGATATCAGGCAGGGTGTTGACCGTGAAGATGATGAGAAACAAGGTGCCGGTGACCAGGGAATGATGTTTGGTTTTGCTACGAATGAAATGGAAAATTATATGCCCATTACTTCAGAAATTGCCCATGATTTATTGTATGAAATGGCCAATATCAGGAGAGAAGGCAAAGTAATGACCTACCTGAGACCTGATTCAAAATCACAGATAACTTTAGAGTATAGTGATGAAGGTGTGCCTTTGAGGATTGATGCAATAGTAATCTCAACCCAACATGATGACATTTTTAAATCAGAAAAGGAAATGCAAAATCAGATTTCAAGCGATATTAAAACTCATCTTATTCCTCAGGTTAAAAAACAATATCCTAAAAGGATTCAGAAGTTGTTCGACAACGATTACAAATTATATGTAAACCCAACGGGTAAATTTGTAATTGGTGGCCCGCATGGAGATACTGGACTAACAGGTCGCAAAATAATTGTGGATACTTATGGTGGGCATGGTGCACATGGTGGTGGTGCTTTCTCAGGAAAAGATGCTTCTAAAGTAGACCGCTCAGCAGCTTATGCTACTCGTCATATTGCTAAAAACCTTGTCGCAGCAGGCGTTGCAGATAAAGTCTTGGTCCAGGTAGCCTATGCAATTGGAGTTGATAAACCTGTTGGCTTTTTTATTGACACTTATAGAACTGCGCATGTTAAGGACAGCAATGGCAATATTTTAAAAGACAGCGAAATTGCAAATATCACCTCAACCATTTTTGATATGCGTCCTTACCAGATTGTTAAACGATTTGGATTAAAATTCCCCATATTTAGTAAAACAGCTTCATATGGTCATTTTGGCCGGGAACCTTTCAGCGAGGAAATTGAATTGTCATATGAACATAATGGAACGCCAACTAAAGAAACCGTAGAGTTTTTTGCATGGGAAAAACTGGATAAACTTGATGCTGTAAAAGCAGCGTTTAAATTATAAACCTGACTAACAGGCATAAAAAAACCGGCTCTTGAGCCGGTTTTTTTCTTTATATTAATTTGTTTAATGTCTTACAATCAGTTTCTTGGTTTTATAAACATCACCGTTTACGATAACGGAGTAGAAATAAATACCATTTTCAAGGTTGCTAATATCAAGTTTGGCTTTATTTGAATTTATTTGCAATTCTGATTCTTTAACTACTGAACCAAGCAGGTTACTCACCCTTATTTGGGCACTCCTTACTTCATTGGTAAATTGATAATCTAAAGTAACTGAGTTTGACAGCCGGGTTAGGATAAATTTCAGAAATACTGCCACCGTTCATTGCATCTTCGGCTATACCGTCAGGATATGCGAAATATTTAACATAGATAAAAACGCTATCTGCCGGATTATCCTTGTTATAAACATTGTACCTGACCATAGCAATTCCTAATGTCTGAACTGGTATTATAGGTTATTTTGAATTGCTTTTCCTCACTTGCTCCACCAGCTGGAACAAATTCATATACATCGTCCCCACATGAGTCAACTGTTGGAGGGTAGCAAGCAACACCAACACAAAACAAAAACTGGTTTTCTGCAAGTGCATTTACCGCGCGTTTTGCAACTTGAACATTCATCCCATTGTCAGTATGGTTATGGATCGCCATTTCAAAATCAACATATGTATTTGCAATAGGATCTACCGGAACGGTAACCGTATCACCAAGCATAACGCCATTATGGCTTAATGAAAGTGATTGTGCATTAACTAAAAAAGCAACAAAAAGGCTTAACGTGAGAGTGAGTAGTGTTTTTTTCATAACTAACTTTTTATTTAATAATCGATTATTGTACAATTTTTATACCATAAAGTACTTGCGCAAAAGTAATATTTATTCTTAAAATGAATTGTTAAATTATTCAGCCTAAGTGAGAATACATGAAATATAATCTATATAATTAACATTGCTTTAGTTCGCATTCACGATTAAAATCATTGAGAATTGTATTAAAAAAACGTTAAATACCATTAACGATTCAATGATTATTAATACTTTAGCCGCCAATCACAAGAAAACGAAACATAAAAATATTATGAAAAAATTTACAATTCTATTTCTTATCACCTTATTTTTTACAGGTTTCAGCTTTGCACAATCACAGAGAATGGTACTTGCTGAAGAACTCACCAGTGCCACTTGTCCGCCATGCGCATCACAAAACCCGGCATTTAATGCACTACTTCAGGCTAATACGGATATTATTACATCAATAAAATATCAAATGAACTGGCCTGTTGCTAATGGAGATCCGATGTATCTGCATAATCCAGTTGATAATAATGCAAGACGTAGTTACTATGGTGTTAATTCCATACCCTGGGTTGCAATCGATGGAGATTATTATCAAGGTCAGCCTGCAAATGTCTCTCAAACTTTAATTAACAATGCTGCTGATGTATCCTCTCCTTTTAATATTCAGGTTCAGCATTATGTAACACCGGATGAGGACAGTATTTATCTAACAACATTAATTGAAGCAACATCAGATATATCTGGAAATCTGGTTGCCCATAATGTCATAGTTGAAAAAGAGATCCATTTCAGCTCGCCTCCAGGCACCACTAATGAAAAGGATTTCTTCAATGTGATGAAAAAGATGCTTCCTACAGCTAGCGGAACATCTTTGCCATCAAGCATGTTATCTGGCGATTATATCATCATGCAATATGCCTGGGAATTAGCAAACGTGTATGACAATAATGAACTGGCTGCTGTTGTTTTTGTTCAAAACAGTACTTCTAAAGAGGTTCACCAGGCTGGGAACAGCGGTATTGAAGCACTTACACCTGTATATGCAAATGATGTTGAATTACTGGATATAACAAATGTAACTTCTACAAATTGTAATGGAAATATTACACCTCATGTTACCATTAGAAATAATGGGCAAAATCAAGTAACTTCTTTAACTATAAACTATTCTATCAATGGTGGTGAAGAACAAATTTATGATTGGACGGGAGATCTTAGCTTTTTACAAACGGCAATGATTGAATTATCTGAGTTAACTTTTAATGTTGCGGATACCAACCATTTAGTCATCACTGGAGTTAATCCAAATGGAGAAACTGATAACTATACAAAAAATAATACAATGGTTTATGAGATGTTAAGAGCTCCAATCTTAACCGGTACTTCAATTGTATTTTTAACATTGGATGACAATCCTGAGGAAACCACCTGGGAAATCAAGAATTCAATGGGTGAAGTTGTTCAATCAGGCGGACCTTATGAAACTTCAGGACAAAAGTTTGAACCTATTACTGTTTCAGAAACAGATTGCTACGAATTTGTAATTTATGATGCAGGCGGAAATGGTACTGAATATTATGCTGTTGTTTATGGCAACAACCAGGTTGCTTTTGATGGAAGCAATTTTGGTGATCTTGAACGCAACGAATTTGCAATGGGAACGGTTTCAGTTGATGAAATTAAAACATTTACTGATATGAATGTTTTTCCGAATCCTGCTTCAGATAAATTGAACATCAACTTTTACTTACCTGGCCAAAATGAAGTTACTATGCATTTAACTGACCTGACAGGAAAAAATATTATCAATTCAAATAAAGGTATATTAAATGCGGGGCCTCATGAATTTGTATTAAATACAAGCCAATTAACAAGGGGTATTTATCTTTTAGATATTTCTATCGGAAATGAAGTTTACACACAAAAAGTAAGTGTCCAGTAAACAAGACATAAACCCATAAAAAAGGCGCTTTAAAAAGCGCCTTTTTTATTATCCTTTTTATCCAAATTTGCTTATTCGCTCTAAAGCTTCAATCTGAAGTATTTTTACGTTTTTACCTTTCGTCTCGATTAAACCCTCTTCTTTAAACTCACGCATGATTCGCATGACACTTTCAATTGACAGACCCGTTAGATCGGCCAGGTCATTCCGCGTAATAGGTAAACAAAAATCACTGGCCTTGAATACCCGGTTCGATAGACACAACATCAAGTCGGCGACCAAACCATGCGATTGCTTTCGTGTCAGGCAAAAGAACCTGCCATATACCTGGGCTGCATTTTCATTCTGAATATTGATCATTTCATAAGCAAACTTCGCATTTTTCCTGATCAGGCTTTTAAAGAAATTAATGTCAATTAAACTTGCTTCTGAATCAATATAGGTTGTGGCAGAATAAATAAAGGCAGTATTACCTTCATAAACTGATGAGAGTCCTATAAAATGATCATGTGGAATAATTTTAAGCACTAAGTCTCGGTTATCGCTTTCTAAATGTACCTTAACCAAACCTTCGGTAAGGAAAATTACGTGCGATGCAAAAGACCCCTGCTTTGCAATAATTTCACCTTTCTTATACCTTATATCTACAGTGTTTTTTGCTAATAGTTCTTTCTCCTCTTCAGATAATACAGCGAAGCATTCTGAATGCGTGTTTTCAACTAAACAACTTGTCGGTGGTCCTGTTTTATCCATATCTATATAATGGCTGCAAAGATATCAAATCTGAATTATTAGCGGCCGTATCAGCTTTTTTTATGTCAAATTACAGTTTTTGACATTGCCAATTGCATAGTTCTGATATGAAAACCTATTGAAACCGAACATACATTTGTTAACAAATTAACAGAGTGAATTTAACACACAATTATTAATCAATTTAAATCAAAAAAATGAAAAAATTTGTTAGTTATTTATTGTTAGCCGCTATTCTTCCGGCATTCATCTTTACGGGATGTAATAAAGAAGAAGACGAAAAGGGTACGTTTTTAACGTTGGCCAATTACATGACCAGCACAAAATCTTGATTTACCTGATCTATTCCAAGGTTGGGTGATTGCTCCAGAGGCTATTGTTGATACCAATGATTACACAATCCCTGGTTATCATGTATTTGATATCAGAAGTGCAGCAGATTTTGCAACAGGACATGTTAAAGGCGCTATGAATGTCGCACTTACAGATGTTCTGACAAAAGCAGCTGAAGTGGGCAACAGCAAACCTATTTTGGTTATTTGTTACTCAGGTCAAACTGCAGGCCGTGCTGTAATGGCACTACGTTTATCAGGCTATGCAGATGCAAAAGTGATGAAATTTGGAATGTCATACTGGTCAACGACAGACTTTTGACAAATGGACAGTAAAATGTACTGATCAAGCTGATGGAAATTCGAATTGGGAAACTGACATCAACTGCAACATTACCAGTAAATGCTTACCCACAATGGACAACAACCAGTACTGATGGTGCAACTATTCTTGCAGATAATGTAAATGCTATGCTGGCCCGTTCAGGATGGGGTGTAGGTTCTGGAGATGTTCTGAACAATCCAACAGGATACAACATTTATAATTTCTGGGATGAGGCAACTTATGAAAGCATTGGACATTATAAAGGCGCTTTTCTATACACAGACATCTCAATTGCAAATGATGTATTACAGGGATTACCTACATCAGACGAGTGTTTGATTTATTGCTACACAGGTCAAACTTCATCAATGGCTGTTGCATGGTTACAGGTGCTCGGATACAATGCTAAAAGCATTACTTACGGAGTAAACAGCTTACGTCACCAAGCGCTGATCGATGCAGGAAAACCAGCATGGAAACATTCTCACGATTACGATTACGAATAAAATAATATAATCTTTTATTGGCCTCTGCTGAATAAAGTCAGAGGCCAATTTTTACCAATCATTATTTAATCAGAAGATATGAAGAAAGCAATAGTACTAATCAGCATGGCTCTCATAGTCATCCTACCATTTAATTCTTATCTGAATGCACAGGGATGCGTAGAGGCTTCTTCTGAAGATGGCCCACAATTGGTAGGCTATATTCAGCCTCAATTTGATCAATATTTTTATGGAACAGATGTAAACTTTGGCAACCAGATCAGGCCAAGTTCGTTTTATTTCCAGAGAGCAAGGGTAGGTGTTGTAGGTAGTATACCTTATGATGTTAGCTATTATGTAATGGCTGAATTTAGTCCGATTTGGACTGGATACCCCTACTTATTGGATGCGTTTGTAACCTATGCACCTTTGGGAAAATATGTAAAATTTTCAATGGGTCAATTCAAACAACCTTTTAGTTTAGAGCTAAATACACCATGCTTTGCACTTCACACTGTAAACAGATCATTAGCAGTTAACCAATTGGCAGGACCTTTCCGTGAACTTGGATTTATGATATTAGGTGCTGTTGGTAAGGAAAGAGATGTTTTTACTTATAAGGTTGGTATATTGAACGGAACCGGGATCAATAAATTTGATAACAATGCCAATAAAGCATTAGCTGGTCGTCTTACTGTTGCTCCATGGGAATTTTTAACCATAGGTGGTAGTGCCAGATACGAACTTGTCGGTAATGAAGGAATCGAAGGACAACCAAAAAAACAAAGATACGCGGGAGACTTAACTTTTGAAGGCTGGAATATTAGGGTACAAGGTGAGTATTTATTCGGAACAGACACTGATAAAGAAGGCGGTGGCGACAGCGGCGGCGGTGGCTGTGGTGGAAAAGCTACGAATGCAGGTTTGGTTGATTACAACAAAAGTGGGTTTTGGGTACAAGCTATGTATATGACTCCAATCAATTTGCAACCTGTAGTTAAATACGAATCTTACGACTCAGGCGAAACAAATTACTCATTTACATATGGTCCATGGGTGAATAGTGAAGTGGCTCCGCAAAATTATGCACAAAGCACAATCACACTGGGCTTAAATTATTTCCTTAACGATTGGACAAGGGTGCAGGTTAACTACCTCATAAATACAGAAGCTGGAGATAATATCAGTGGCACACCAAATGAGTTCAAGAATAACGCATTACTGATCCAGGTTCAGGCAAAATTTTAAATATTGAAAAACTAAAAATTAAATTGTAATGAAAACAATTAAAAGCATATTGATATTAGCCCTGGTTGGACTATTCTTTTCATCCACCATGGCGCAAGGCGATATCATCAGTGCCGCTGATTTTATGGAGCTTTATAAAACTGACAAATCACTCGTAATTATTGATGCAAGCAAAGCGGATACGTATAAAAAGAGTCATATTAAAAATGCAATTAATATTCCTTCAGATGATGTAAACCAAGCTGATGGTGTTGTAGATGGATTATTGAAATCACCTGCTCAATTGGCAGAATTATTTGGTTCAAATGGAATTACTGAAACCAGCAATATTGTGGTTTATGACGGAGGTTCACAAAAATATTCATCAAGGATATACTGGACCTTAAAATATCTGGGAGCAAGCAATGTTAAGCTGCTTCATAAAGATATGGACATGTTCAAAAAATCGCGGGTACCATTAACACCTATGCCTACCAAAGTAAGTAAAGCTACGTTTACACCGAAAGTAAACAATGCAATTATAGTTGATTTGGCCTATGTAAAAAGTGGTAAAGCCAAAGTTATCGATGTTCGTGATGATGCTGAATTTAATGGTTCCGCCGATAATAGTGATGGTCACTTACCTGGTGCAATTCATTTAAATTACAAAGATTTACTTGACGATACTGAAGCTTTCCTGCCAAAAGCAGAAATGGAAAAAGTTGTTGCAAAAGCTGGCTTAACCCCTGATACACCAATTGCAGCATATTGCCGGACCAGTGTACGTGCTGCTGTTTTGTATGCAGCACTTGTTAATGTACTTGGTTATAAAAATGTAAAGGTTTATGATGGCGCTTATCTTGAGTGGGTCAATCAAGGAAATGGTCTTGAAACTGCATCAGGAGTGGCAGTAAAGAAAAAATCTTCATCTGGTGGTGGCGGTTGCTAATCTTTTATCGCCACAACTCATGTCGTTCAAATGTAAATACACTAATAAGATGCAACTCGAAATGATCAGCCAGGACAACTTTGTAAAACTTACAAAAACTGAAAAAGTCAGTAATGTATTTACCGCAGGGAAAGAA
Source organism: uncultured Bacteroidia bacterium (assembly GCA_963759045.1). Lineage (GTDB taxonomy): Bacteria > Bacteroidota > Bacteroidia > Bacteroidales > F082 > JAADID01. Next base: position 133,570 of record CAVWXM010000033.1, on the reverse strand, counting down.
TTGCTGCATCGCGAAGAAGATGATTATTCTATTAGCTTATATACCTTATATGGATTCTTTGTTGAGGTTTGGTATAAAGACCCTGCAAAGAAAATTGAAAAAATAGAAGTCTGCGACCTTGATTGGGTTGCAAAATATTACGATAACGAAATTGAGTTGGCTAGCTTATTTTAATTAGCAAATTGTAATAATCATTTTTTCATTATGTGTGAAATGGCCGTCTCATAAGGGGTGGCCATTTTCTTTTAAAGAATGGTGTTTATCAATTCATCATCGGCAAGGTTTGGCAATGTGACTTTAAGATTTGGTGTTGCTTTCATTGCTCTCTTTATTGCTGAAATTGCTCCTTCATTCCTGGCCCAGCTACGCCGGGATATACCATTGTTGACATCCCAAAAAAGCATGTTCTTAAGACGCCTTTCGGCAGCATCGCTTCCATCAAGCAACATTCCAAATCCACCATTGATCACTTCTCCCCAGCCTACACCACCTCCATTGTGTAACGACACCCAGGTTGCCCCACGAAAAGCATCCCCAATTACATTTTGTACAGCCATATCGGCTGTAAAACTGGAGCCATCATATATATTGGAAGTTTCTCTATATGGCGAATCTGTTCCTGAAACATCATGGTGGTCACGACCTAAAACGACAGGGGCTGAAATCTTTCCATCTTTGATGGCTTTGTTAAAGGCCGCTGCTATTTTAATCCTGCCGTCTGCATCAGCATATAATATTCGTGCCTGCGAGCCAACAACCAGTTTATTTTCTTGTGCCCCTTGAATCCACTGTATATTATCTGCCATCTGACTTTGGATATCCGAAGGAGACTGATTCATTAATTCCTTAAGAACATCCGATGCAATTTGGTCAGTCATTTCAAGGTCCTTAGGGTCACCCGAGGTACAAACCCATCTGAATGGTCCAAATCCGTAGTCAAAAAACATGGGGCCCATAATATCCTGCACATAGGAAGGGTATTTAAATGTTTTTCCATCCGCTGCCATCACATCAGCTCCAGCTCTTGAAGCTTCCAAAAGGAATGCGTTTCCATAATCGAAAAAGTATGTGCCTTTTTCAGTGTGTTTATTGATTGCTGATGCTTGTCTTCTTAGTGATTCCTGAACCTTTTCCTTAAACAAATCAGGTTGTTCTGACATCATTTTATTCGATTCTTCGTAACTGTAACCAACCGGGTAATATCCACCAGCCCAAGGATTATGCAGTGAGGTTTGATCAGAACCTAGTTCGACATATACATCTTCTTCATAAAACTTTTCCCATACATCAACTATGTTACCCTGGTATGCAATGGATACAACTTCCTGATTGTCTTTGGCTCTTTTTACCCTTACTGCTAATTCATCCAAATCATATATTATTTCATCAACCCAACCTTGCTCATGACGTTTTATAGCTGCAGAAGAATTAACTTCAGCAACTACACTGATAATACCAGAAATATTACCGGCTTTTGGCTGCGCTCCTGACATGCCGCCCAATCCCGAGGTTACAAACAATTTTCCCTTAAAAGGATCTTTTCCGTCTTTAGCCACTTTCCTGGCAGCATTCATAACCGTAATTGTTGTTCCATGGACTATCCCCTGCGGTCCGATGTACATATACGAACCGGCTGTCATCTGCCCATATTGTGATACACCCAATGCATTGAAACGTTCCCAATCATCTTGTTTTGAATAATTTGGGATAACCATACCATTTGTAACAACCACCCTGGGTGCTTCCTGATGTGAAGGAAATAATCCCATTGGATGGCCAGAATACATTGCAAGTGTTTGTTCATCCGTCATGGTGGCCAGATATTGCATAGTAAGTAAGTATTGTGCCCAATTCTGAAATACTGCACCATTTCCGCCATAAGTAATCAATTCGTGTGGATGCTGAGCAACTGCAGGGTCGAGGTTGTTTTGTATCATTAGCATGATCGCTGCTGCTTGTTCAGATTGGTGAGGATATTCTTCAATGGATCTGGCATACATGTCATAATCAGGCATGAAACGATACATATAAATACGTCCATAATTCTTCAACTCATCTGCAAATTCTTTAGCTAATAACGTATGATGTTTTGGGAGGAAATATCGTAAAGCATTGCGTAAAGCAAGTCGCTTCTCACCATCAGTTAAAATGGATTTTCGCTTTGGCGCATGACTTATCTGGGAATTGATTGGTTTTGGTGCCGGTAATTCATCGGGAATACCTGTAAGAATGGTCTTTTTGAAATCAGAATCGGACATGTTTATCGCTTTTGTAAATAAGAAAGCAAAATTAAGATAAAAGCCCGTGATAGGAAAAGGAATAACTAGTTGATTGTATAGCGGAAGTTAAATGTTTTTCATGAAGGATTAATGGATGGAGGTTATATTAATATACCAACTATATCCTGTCCCTGCTCTCTTTCAAAATTGAATACAGCCTGTCTCTGGCCCTGAACAATTGTGCTTTAACTGTCCCGATTGGCAGCTCAAGTTCATCAACTATTTCTTCATAAGAGTATTCTTTGAAATACCTTAATTCGACCAGTACCCGATAATGTGGTTTAAGTTGTTGAACAACATTTCGCATCATTTCAATTTTTTGATCTTTGATAAAAGATTCTTCAGGATCCAAATTTGGTGTTGCAATTTGGGTGGTTGCATGATACTGTTCATCATCCCTGTCGATACTTATCGCTGGATCAATCTTACTTTTCTTCCGAAGAAAGTCGATACAATTGTTGGTTGCAATTTTAAACAACCAGGTGCTGAAAGCATAATCTGGTGTGTATTGCTTTAAATTTTTGAATGCTTTTCCAAAAGCTTCAATGGTCAGATCCTCCGCATCAGTGGGGTCACCGGTCATTTTCAACATCATGTAGTATAAGGAGTCTCTGTAGTGTTTGTGTAAGTCTGTGTAAGCCTGCTGATCACTCTCGTTAACCGCTCGCTGAATAAGGATATAATCTCTCTGACCCTTGTCAGTTAGCCGTGAGTTTAGTTCCATACTTGTCTCTTACGGAATATGCTGACGATAGTTACAGTTTGCACTATAAAAATGTGTACAAAATCCCATAGCAACGAAAATATAAATAAGTTTTTCTCGTTGAGTTTTCCAAGTATAAACTTATGAACAACAATTTGAGTACAAAGTCGTAACATAAATATCCCTATGATTATCAGCGGAATAACATTATTTATAAGTAAAATGATAAAAAAAAGATAAAACAAGGTTTGCGTAAAACCATACATACTTAAAATGATTTTAAATTTCATTTTATAATGTTTTCCTGTAGTCATATGACGCAACTTTTGCCTGATCCATAACTTAAAATCAGTTTTTGTATCCGAATACATGAAGCTATCTTGTGCTATTTCAATTCTGGTATTCGATTTTGTTGCCACTTTATTGATGAAAAGGTCATCGTCGCCAGAGGCTATCTTATAATGAGAAGTAAATCCTTTCTCCCTAAAAAACATGGACTTTTTATAAGACAAGTTTCTACCTACCCCCATATATGGCATACCAGCTAAAGCATATGATAAATACTGCATGGCAGTTATAAATGTATCGTACCGAATTATCTTATTCAAAAAACCTTTGGCTGTTTTATATGGACCATAACCCAAAATAATTTCACTTTTGTCATTATAATTCCGGATTATCTTTGAAATCCAGTTTTTACTTTCAGGCTACACAATCAGCGTCGGTTAGCAATAAATGTTCATACATAGCTGATTTTATTCCAAGAGATAGCGGAAACTTTTTACCCGTAAAAAAATTCAGCTCCCGTTCGATGTTTACAACTTTTAGATGTGGATATTTGGGAGAAATTTCCTTAAGGTAATCGACAGTCTCGTCATTCGAGGCATGGTTAACAACAATAACCTCAAATTCTGGGTATTCCTGATCCAGGATATTTTTTAAATACCTGCTCAAATTATGGTATTCGTTTCGTGCAGCAATAACTATCGAAACAGGTGGGTATTCCGGCTTATCAATCTCTTTATCTTTATGAAAAGCAAGCCTGGCAAATATCAACCAATAGTAGACCAGTTGAATAAAGGCAGCAAAGCAAAAAATACAAAATAATATAAGCTCAGTGGTGGTTAACATGAACCATTAAGTTTTAAAAGAAATAAAGTCTCAAAATTAAGTCTTAATGAAATCGACTGATTTATTAAAAAATGTAAAAATACATGAGTTATAAACAGTTTATAAATAAGACATTTTGTTAATCTCCTATCTTTGCAGCCATACAGGAAAATAATGCAATTCACCATCAATACATCTGACCTGAAAAGTTCGGCCAGGGCAGGAAAAATCACGACAGATCATGGGAGCATTGAAACACCCATATTTATGCCGGTTGGTACAGCAGGTTCGGTAAAAGGCGTGCATTTCAATGAACTAAACAACGATATTAAAGCCCAAATTATTCTTGGCAACACCTATCATCTTTATTTAAGGCCCGGCACAAAAATCATTGAACAGGCTGGTGGGCTTCATAAATTTATTGGCTGGAACAAACCGATTTTAACCGATAGCGGAGGATACCAGGTATATTCATTAACTGATATCAGGAAACTGACCGATGAAGGTGTTACTTTTCAATCGCATATTGATGGCTCGCGTCATGAATTTACACCCGAAAGTGTGATGGATATTCAGCGCAGCATTGGGGCAGATATTATCATGGCTTTTGATGAATGCACCCCCTACCCTTGCGATTATGAGTATGCAAAAAACTCGTTACAGATCACACACGATTGGCTAACACGTTGTTTCACCCAATTTAATAACACAATGCCGAAGTATGGTTACGAGCAAAGTTTATTTCCAATTGTTCAAGGAAGTACTTATAATGATTTGAGAAAAATTTCCGCGGAATATATTGCTTCTAAAAATGCTGATGGTAATGCCATTGGGGGCTTATCAGTTGGTGAACCGCACGAAATGATGTATGAAATGACAGACCTGGTATGCAATATACTACCTAAAGATAAACCCCGTTATTTAATGGGAGTTGGCACACCAGAAAACATTTTGGAAAGCATTGCACTTGGTGTGGATATGTTTGATTGTGTGATGCCAACCCGAAATGGAAGAAACGGCATGCTGTTTACAAGGAATGGCATCATCAATATTAAAAACAAAAAATGGGAAAATGATTTCTCCCCGATTGACCCGGATGGTGATAGTTTTGTTGACCAGCAATATACAAAAGCGTATATCAGGCATTTGTTCTCTGCAAAGGAAATGTTGGGCCCAATTGTAGGGAGTATTCACAATTTAAACTTTTATCTTTGGTTGGTTGGTGAGGCACGTAATCATATCATTAAAGGAGATTTTAGTGTATGGAAAGATCAAATGGTAAAAAAGGTGAGAACGAGGTTGTAAGTAAAGATAAAAGAGAAAAGGAGAAAGATAAAAGGTTAAATGAAAATATTGGGAAAATATATTTATACTATTCTTATATAAAACTCATAATATGAATGATTTAGCTGATCGTCTTTTCAAGTTTGCCATTAGAGCAATAAAGTTTTTAAGAACCCTTCCAAAAAATGAAGAAACTAGGATTATTCGTTACCAGTTAATTAAGAGTGCCTCATCTTCAGGCGCAAATTATGAAGAGTCACAGGCAGGTTCTTCCAGAGCTGATTTTGGAAACAAAATAAGAATCTCACTAAGAGAGATGAGAGAATCAAATTATTGGTTTCGAATGATAAGTGCATTGGATTTTGAAAACACTAATTCAAAAGAACTAAATTGGTTGATCGGCGAATCAGGTGAATTGAAGAAAATATTAGGCTCAATCAACCAGAAAACAAGATAATTATATGCTCTTATTCTTTACTCGTTATACTTTTATCTTTTATCTTTTTACATTCATCTTTTATCTTGACAGATAATGCGTATAATCGATAAGTATATCATTAAAAAATTCCTTGGCACCTTCTTTTATGCCATTTCGTTGCTTATCATTATTGTAATCATTTTTGACTTTTCAGAGAACATTGATAATTTTATTAAAAATGAAGCGCCATTTAAAGCCATTGTTCTTGATTACTACTTGAACTTCATTCCCTATTTCATCAACCTGTTTATTTATTTATTCACCTTTATTTCCGTTATTTTCTTTACCTCAAAAATGGCAAGTGATACTGAAATCATTGCTATTTTAAGTAGTGGAATTAGTTTTAGAAGGTTATTATTACCCTATTTAATGGCCTCCATAATTCTTGCTTTACTTTCCTTCTATCTCGGCAATTTCCTTATCCCAAAAACAAACGAAACAAGGAGGATATTCAAGAATATGTATATGGAAAAACTGACTGAAGACAGGGACCGGGACCTTCATATTCAAATTGAACCCAAAACCTTCGCATATGTTGAATCATTTAGTAGTAAATTAAATAACGGCAATAAGTTTTCGCTCGAAAAATATGAGCAGGAGCAGCTGGTTTACAAAGTTATGGCCGATCGCATTAAATGGGATACCACAAAATCGAAATGGACACTAACTAATTATTATATCCGAACCATTGATAGCACTGGCCAAAACATTGTTAAAGGAATTGAAATGGATACAACCATTACTGCACTCAAACCAACCGATTTGTATAAAATCAAAGAGTTTTTTGAAGAAATGGATTATTTTCGAATTGAATGATTTCATTAGCAAAAGAAAAACAGAAGGGTTCAATTTCATACAAGCGATACGAAAATGAAAAGCATAAACGACTTGCAGGGCCTGCTGCAGTTGATTATTTTAACTTTTATTGGTGTGGCCTTATCCAGCCGAAAAGTTAGGGGAGGCATAGGTATGCATCTTGGTGTTGGTATCGCGTTAACCTTTTCCTATATTTTATTTATGCAGGTTTCTACGGTATTCTCAACGCTTGGCGGATTGCACCCGGCTATTGGTGCCTGGATACCAAACATTATTTACTTTTTTATTGGATTGTACCTTTTGCAAAAAGCACCTAAATAGTTTCTATTTTTTCTTCGACCCATTTCCTTGCATTCACAAAGGCTTCAATCCAGGGAGTTACTTCATCATCTTTCCTTTCATCAGGATAATAGGCCCATTGCCATGGGAAGAAAGAGCGCTCCAAATGTGGCATCATGGCCAGGTGTCGGCCATTGTTTGAACAAACCCCGGCTGTATCCCAATCTGAACCGTTTGGATTTCCGGGATACTGGTAATAACTGTATGACATAACCAGGTTATAATTATCACGGTAACAAGGGAAACTAAATTTTCCTTCACCGTGTGCTACCCAGATGCCCAATCTTGATCCTGCAAGACTTTTTAGCATTACCGAATTGTTTTCGTTCACATCCACATTGATAAATGCCGATTCGAACTTTCCTGAATCGTTGTGCAGCATTTTCGGTTGTTCGGGATGTTCGGGATAGATTAATCCAAGTTCGATCATCAACTGGCAACCGTTGCAAACACCAAGGCTCAGGGTATCTTCACGGGCATAGAAATTATCCAGTGCCTGTTTGGCTTTTTCATTGTAAAGAAAAGCGCCGGCCCACCCTTTGGCAGAACCCAATACATCAGAATTTGAAAATCCACCAACAAATACGATAAAATTGACATCTGACAAATCTTCTCTGCCTGTAATTAAATCAGTCATGTGAATATCTTTGACATCAAAACCGGCAAGATGCATGATGTAGGCCATTTCACGGTCGCCATTCACACCTTTTTCCCGAATGATGGCAGCTTTAGTTCCGGTCTTTGTTCTTCTGCTAACATCAATACCATAGCCGGCAGCCTTACCATCAAAATCGTGCGAGAACGAAAAATGAAGATCTTGCTTTTTGTAATTCTTCGATCTGCAATGTGCAGGTCCGTCTCCACTTTGTTTGCGATCGAGCATATAGGATGTTTCAAACCATATATCTCTTAATCGCTCGATATTAAGTTCGTATTTATTGTCGTTGTGAGCAATATCAATTTTGAATGCTTTAATAACTGATGCAACCTGGTGGTATTTAACATCCATATAATCCAACTCATCCTGAACAGCTTCAATATCTTCAACCTGAATAAGTACCCCGGGATTTTCACTAAACATCAGTTTAATAAAATCAGTTTCATTTAAAAGGCTGGTGTTTATTGACAAACCATGATCACAATTGGCAAAACACATCTCCAACGCAGTGGTAATCATACCACCCGCTGAAATATCATGCCCTGCCAGAATCAAGTTTTTATTGATCAGGTGTTGAATAGCATTAAATGCTTTGGCAAAATAAATAGGGTCAAGCACATCCGGGCTTAATTTACCAAGTTTGCTTTGTGTTTGTGCAAAACTACTGCCTCCCAACTCCATCGGGTAATCAGAGAAATCAATATAAATCAGTTCTGTACCCTCTATCGGTTTTAAGACAGGTTCTATTGTTTTCCTGATATCAGTCACCTCACCAACAGCTGAAACAATCACAGTACCGGGAGCATAAACCACTTTTCCATCAGGGTATTTTTGGGTCATCGACAAGGAGTCCTTCCCGGTAGGAATGTTAATACCTAAAGCTATGGCAAAATCGCTGATGGCTTTAACAGCATTGTATAGTCGCGCATTTTCACCTTCATTTTTGGCCGGCCACATCCAATTGGCAGAAAGCGACACACCTTTTATTTCATCTTTAATTGGTGCCCATACTAGATTGGTTAGTGACTCGGCAACTGCAAGCCTTGATGCTGCTTCGGGATTAAGCAGGCCAACAACAGGTGCATGACCCATGGCAGTGGCAACCCCTGATTTTCCCTGGTAATCGAGTGCCATAATCCCAAGGTTGTTAAGTGGGAGTTGAACAGGTCCGGCACATTGCTGCTTTGCAACTCTTCCGGTTACCGAACGATCCACTTTACTGGTCAGCCAGTCTTTGCAGGCTACAGCCTCAATTTGAAGTACATCATTTAAATAGGATTCAAAAAACTTCTGTTCATATTTAATTTCTTCAAATTGGGTTTGAACATCGTTATCTTCAAGTATGGTTTTTGGTGGTTTACCAAACAGATATTCAAGTTGCAGATCGACAGGACAATTGTTTTCATCATCTTTAAAAACAAGTCTTTGATCATTTTTAACCTCGCCCACTTTATAGAATGGAGATCGTTCCCGTTTCGATATTTCTTCAAGCATGTCAACATCTTTCTGCTTGATAACCAGCCCCATTCGTTCCTGGGATTCATTTCCCAGTATTTCCTTAGCCGAAAGGGTTGGGTCACCGATAGGTAAATTACCAATTTTAAAAACAGCCCCGGTATCTTCCACCAGTTCTGAAAGGCTATTAAGGTGTCCGCCTGCACCATGATCGTGAATAGAAACAATCGGATTATTCGCGGATTCAACCATTGCACGGATGGCATTGGAAACCCGTTTTTGCATTTCGGGATTGGCACGCTGAACTGCATTCAGTTCAATAGTATTGTCATATTCGCCTGTGGCTACTGAAGACACTGCTCCGCCACCCATTCCAATGCGGTAATTGTCGCCACCCAATACAACAATCACATCACCTGTTTCAGGCACATCTTTTAAAGCATCCTCTTTTGTTGCAAATCCAATACCTCCGGCAAGCATGATCACTTTATCGTAACCATACATTTTTTCATTTTCTTCATGCTCAAAAGTGAGCAAACTGCCACTGATGAGTGGTTGGCCAAATTTATTTCCAAAATCTGAAGCACCATTTGAGGCTTTGATCAGAATTTCTTCCGGTGATTGGTAAAGCCATTTACGGGCTTTAATATTAGTTTCCCAATCCCGACTTTTATCACGTCGGGTATAGGATGTCATATAAACAGCAGTTCCGCCAAGCGGAAGGCTTCCTTTACCACCTGCTAATCTATCTCTTATTTCACCACCTGTTCCGGTGGAGGCACCGTTGAAAGGTTCCACTGTAGTTGGGAAATTATGTGTTTCCGCTTTTAAAGAAATGATGGAATCGATATCCCTGATCTCAAAAAAATCGGCTTTATTTTGCGTAGCAGGGGCAAACTGTTCAATACCCGGACCTACAACAAAAGCGACATTATCTTTGTAAGCCGAAACCAAATTGTTTGAGTTTTCAGCTGAAGTTTTTTTAATCAGTGCAAAAAGACTTTCCTTTTTTTCTTCGCCATCAATGATGAAGGTGCCATTAAATATTTTATGTCGGCAATGCTCCGAATTGATTTGCGCAAAACCGTAGATTTCAGAATCTGTGAGCCTGCGCCCGATCTTGTCGCTTACATTGTTCAAGTATTCGATCTCATCTTCGCTTAAAGCCAATCCCTCATCCTTGTTGTATTGCTGAATGTCATCAATTTCTTTGATTTTTTCCGGTTTTGTCGGTATATCAAAAACAGCCTGAGTTAATCCATTATAAACCTGCTGCAACATGGGGTCGAAATGAAAATCATCGCTCTCAATTTTGGTGAATGTTTCTATCCTCAAAATCCCTTCAATGCCCATGTTTTGTGTCATTTCAACTGCATTGGTGCTCCAGGGTGTGATCATCTCTTTACGGGGACCAATGAATTTGCCAGTTATTTCGTTCCCTTCTTGCCTGATAGCACTGCTAAAAAGCCAAATCAGTTTATTAATATCTAATTCTGTAAGTGTTGATAATGAATGAACCAAAAAATATTGCTTATGATTGATGTGAAAGAAACTGACCATAACTGCGAAGGTTTGATGCTGAAATTACGCATGCAAATATAAGGTGCGTTAATAATTGCCACCATCTTTAGCATAACTATTTTTCAAAAAAATGTTATTTACATTGAATCCGAAGAAGGATTGTAAACTCTAGCATGACTAAAGATTTTTTTCTGATACCCCAAAAACCTCATCTGGCTCAATATTGCCTTTGGGTTCGGTATGCACCAGAACATCGTAAACATTTGGAATTGTATTTTTTAATACTTCTTCAACATGCACTGCAATATCATGTGCCTCATTTAAGGGCATCTGCCCGTCAACTTCAATATCAAGTGCAATCAAATATAAATGGGCCATTTTTCTCACCCTGATTCTATGCGGGTTAGAAACACTTTTAACGCCATTGACAGCTTCAATGATTTTTTTGTAAATATCCGAATCTTCGACACCATCCATCATTTCAAGGTTAGTTTGCATAAAAATCCTGAATGCAATGATCATGATATAAACACTAACAAGCAAAGCCGCTATCACATCAATGATGGGCATGTTGAAAACAAACGTAAGTAAAAGTCCCAGCAAAACCGATACTGAAATAACAACATCGTTCTGCATATTTCGGGCATTGGCAATCAGCATGGCACTTTCAACTGCTTTTCCTACTTTTTTAAGATAACCCGAAAGCAATAATTTCCCGATGATCGAAACAATGATGATGTAAATAGCATACATCGACGGCATCACCTCTTCACCAGGATAAAGTAGTTTTCTAGCGGATGTAATGGCCAGTTGAGCGCCTGCAAAAAAGATAATAAAGGCCAGCGCTTTTGTAGCAATGGTATCGGCCTTGTTATATCCATACGGAAATTTTGGATCGGGAGGCTTTGCAATAATGTAGGCCGTGTATAAGGTGATTAATGAGGTGATAATGTCGCTTGCCGAATCAACACCATCTGCAACAACGGCGAGACTTCCGGCAATAAGTCCAACAACAATTTTAAGCAAAGAAAGTGTCGCATTTCCTGCAATGCTAACCCGCGATGCACGTATTATTTTTTTCTCCCTTTCCCCAACTGCCATCCAGATTTGCTTTTTTTCAAAAATAGAAAAAGCTGCTGTCATTAATCATCAAACAGCAGCTTTTATTATATTTAATAGCGATTATAACTGCTCTCCAAGGAATCTTTCCGATTCCATGGCAGCCATACAGCCAGTTCCTGCAGCAGTAATTGCCTGTCGGAAATGTTTATCCTGTACATCACCCGAAGCAAATATACCCTGAATGCTGGTTGCTGTCGAATCGGGTTTTGTGATGAGATAGCCTGTTTCATCCATATCCAGTTTTCCTTTGAATAGATCCGTATTTGGCGTGTGTCCAATTGCTGCAAAATATCCTTCAACATCAATTTTCTTTTCTTCCCCGGTTTTGTTGTTGACCAGGATTACACCATTCAATGCTTTGATAAAGCCTTCCTCAACACCTACAATTTCTTTTACTTCATGGTTCCATAAAACTTCAATATTTGGGGTATTGAAAACACGCTTTTGCATTGCTTTCGAAGCCCTCAATTCATCGCGACGATGGATCAGGTAAACTTTCCGGCACATATTGGCAAGATAAGTTGCTTCTTCAGCAGCTGTATCACCACCACCCACTACGGCAACATCTTTGCCTTTATAAAAGAAACCATCGCAAGTTGCACAGGCCGAAACACCGCCACCCATAAATCTTTCTTCCGATTCAAGTCCAAGATACTTTGCGGTAGCACCTGTAGCAATAATTACAGTTTCAGCTTCAATTTCTTTGCCATCATCTGCAGTCGCTTTGAACGGTCTTTTGCTCGTATCAACATCTGTAATGATACCCCACCTGACATCAGTTCCGAAACGTGTAGACTGCTTTTTTAGATCTTCCATCATGGTTGGTCCATCAATCCCATCAGGATATCCGGGGAAATTGTCAACCTCGGTGGTGGTTGTAAGCTGTCCTCCTGGCTGAAGGCCTTCATACATGATTGGTTTTAAATCAGCCCTTGCAGCATAAATGGCAGCTGTATATCCGGCAGGTCCTGAACCAATGATCAGGCATTTTGTCTTTTCCATCTTAGAATTCTTTTATATCAATAATTTTCTTTGGTTTGACTATATGTCAAATTAAATGCCAAGTTCAAAACTAAGCAATTTGAATCATTTCCCTGACATTCTGTCCAAAAAATCAAAGTCTTCGATTCTGATAAAAATGTCTTAACGATCAATGTTATGCGCAAATCGTTTTACATTTGCAAACTTAATAAGTACGAAATGAGCCTAGGTTTTAAAACAAAAATATTTACAATTAGTTTTCTCTGCGTGTTGATGTATTCGAACAAATGTCTTGCTCAATCGAATGAGCATGCTGAACAAAGGTTAAAAGCCGATGCATTGGCAGTTGCTTACTTAGAGTGTGATTTATCATTGGCAAAATATAACTTTTCACTTGATCCTAATAATGAACAAGTAACAATAAAAATTCAAGAGCTTTCGAAACTGGAAAGTCAGATATCGGTAAATATGTTTACCAGGTATAAAGAGGAAGATCAGAGAAAGAAACTTGAACGGGAAGTGAAGTTTGCAAAGAAAAAATTGACCAAGTGTATTAAGTATCAAAATATATTGGATGCCAAGGCAGAAGATGAGAAACAAAAAGCGAAATTGGATAAATAAAATGTGCTAATTTTGCAGACGTTTTTAAGATTTTTTGATAAAAGTTAATGATCGCCTTTGTATAAACTTCGGCGATCGGAGCGGGGTTCGGTGCAGTTGGCTAGCATGTCCCGATGGAATCGCGGATGGTCGCAGGTAGATGTTCTTAATTTGATGAAAAAATAAGGGGAGTTTTCTCCTAAACATTTCGGGGTGTGGTGCAGTTGGCTAGCATGCTTGCATGGGGTGCAAGTGGTCGCAGGTTCGAGTCCTGCCACTCCGACAAAAGAATAGCCTGATCAATTTATTGGTCAGGCTATTTTAGTTTTCATTATTCATTTATGAATAGTTGAGTTCAAGGATTACTAGTTTTATTATTTCAACTACTTATCCTTTTCTTCTACTTGAATGATTGATTTTTTGGTCATCAAATCTCTATAACAAGTATTAGCATGTCTCATTTCGGCATAATATTGACCAGGTGGGAAGCCATTTGAATCAAACCTTATAGATTTTATTCCTGCCTGCTGAAATTCATCTACTAAAATCGTAGCAAGACCAGGATCTGGATCACCTTCATACTTTTCACTGTATACAAAAATAGTTACCCAACCAGGAGAATCAATTTTATAGTTAATGGTAGTATACCTTAAAAAAGGATCCGGGTAATTTGAAATAGGAGCTTCCATTTCTCCTGAATTATTTTGGACAACCAACCTTGTATCTTTGACCATGGCAGTTTCTTCAATAAAACCGTTGTCTTTTTGGCATGAGGTAAAGAGATAACCTCCAAGCATTAGCGCAGCAAGTAATAAAATTTTAGTTTTCATGATAGTAATTTTTAGGATTAAATATGATACAAAGGTCCAACAGGCAGCGATTAAATTTTTAACCCTTTTCCAGTAATCTAGAAATATAGTAGTTTTCAGCTAGGTTATCACCGGCAAATTTTTGTATTGAAACCTATTAGTATACAAAGGTTTAATTTTAGAAAATCGAAATTGAGAAACAAACTCCGGCCTAATTTAAACGACTGACAGAAAAAACTTAAACTACCCAGTTTATACTATTGTTCCATAAACTGTATCTCCGAAAGTTGTTTGTACAAACCCCCATTTTTAATTAGGCTTTTTTTATACCCATCTCCAGACGGAAAATAAGGAAGTCTTGTAAGGTCCATTTTATTTTTTTATTTAAGCCTTATTTGTAATAATCATCTTAAGTTTGTAAATAAAGTGATCGAAAAACAACTTTTCAAATAACGATTATGATATCGTAATCATTGGAGGTGGCGTAAGTGGCCTGACTTTGGGAGCCATGCTTGGAAAGTTAGGACAGCGTTGTTGCATTGTTGAAAAGGAACAGCAACTTGGAGGCTATATTGCCGGATATCAAAAAAAGGGGTTTAATTTCGATACAGCCATCCATTGGCTCAATCAGTTTGGTGAAAATGGAATTGCCAGACGTTGTTTCTCATTTATTGGTGATGATTACCCAAAACCAAAGCCTTTATCCCGTATTCATCGTTATCATTCTGACAATTTTAAAATCCTGTTACAAACCGATCTTGAGCTGGTAAAAGCAGATTTTATACGTTGCTTTCCTGAAGAGGAAAAGGGGATCAGAAGATTTTTCCGCCATGCAGATCAATTGTCGCGAACCAGCATTAAAATGTCAAATTTTGTCCGCTCGAGCCAAACCATGTCCTTTTTTGGAAAACTTTTATTTTATTCACGAATGCTGCCCATTATTTTTCCGATTTTTAAACACCTCAGGTTTACCGGCGACGAGGGTATAAAAAAAGGATTATCAAAATATTTTAAAGGGGATGCCATAAAGGATGTCTTTAGTTCTGAAGTTGATTTATTGTCGTGTCTTTTCCCATTGTCCTGGGCGAAAAATAAGGATTATTTTATGACCCCCGAAGGTGGAAGTGTTTCGTTTGTGAAATGGCTGACTAATAAAAACAAATCCTTTGGCACCCATATTATGCCGAATACTCAAGTAATGTCCATCATGCTTGAAGGAAAAAAAGCTGTTGGAATTGAAGCAAAACAGAACACAAAAAGAATACAGATAAAAGCTAAGTATGTAGTTGCGGCATCTGACCTGATTTCTCTTTATCGGTATTTGCTCCCAAAAGGAAGTATCTCGGAAAAAGTAATTCAAAAACTTGAAAACTCTGTTCAATACAAATCAGGATTTACTGTGTCGGTAGCTCTCGATTGTCCTGCAGAAGACTTAGGATTTGGAGAAGAGTTAATCTCACTCGCAAAAAATAATTTAGACAGGAATCAACACGAAGATTCAAATCCTGAACATAGTAAATTAAATATACTTTCACCAACTGTCAGGGATAAAAGCCTTTGTCCAAAAGGAAATGGAATTGTAACCATTTATATGACAGCTGAAATTGAGAAATTTGATTTCTGGGGGACAACACTTAAATCAGATGGAAAGCGTCATAGGGGTAAAGCGTATTATCAACTAAAACAAGAAATCGCAAATAAACTTTTTCAAAGATTGGATCAGGATATTCATCCTGATTTTTCAAAGCATATCCTTTTTTACGACACCGCATCTCCTTTTACCTACGAGCGATATACATCAAATCATCTTGGAACAATGATGGGAACAAGGCCCGGAAAAGAAAATATGCAGAATAAAGTTGCTTCGCATTTTACTGAAATAAAAAACCTGCTTGTAGGTGGGCAATGGGCTGAATTGGGCGGTGGATTGCCAATAACTTCTTTATCTGCAATGAATACGGCGCTGATCATCATGCGAAATGAAGATAAAAAGAAGTTTAAAAAATTAGCCAAATATTTCGATGGGATTATTAGCCTTGAAAAGTTAAAAAACGAAATTGATTGATTTCATTAACGGATAGCCCGAAAACCAGGGTTTAATTATTGCTCCATAAACTGTATCTCCGAAAGTTGTTTGTACAAACCCCCATTTTTAATTAGTTTTTGGTGAGTTCCTTCTTCAACAATGCGGCCGTTTTCCACAACGAGGATATGATCGGCATTTCTAATGGTAGAAAAACGGTGTGCTATCACGACTGAGGTTCTTCCTTTCATTAGCTTTACAAGGGCTTCCTGAACCAGTTTTTCTGATTCGCTATCCAATGAAGAGGTGGCTTCATCCAGTAAGAGGATTTTCGGGTTTTTTAAAACCGCCCTTGCAATGGCAATGCGCTGACGTTGACCGCCTGAAAGCTGGATACCCCGTTCACCAACAATGGTTTCATAGCCATCGGGGAATGAATCGATAAATTCCGTGGCGTTCGCTTTGATGGCAGCTTCTTTGATTTCATCAATCGAAGCATCCGGTTTGCCATATGCAATGTTTTCACGAATGGTACCACCAAACAACAACACATCCTGCGGTACAATTGCCATTTGGTTTCTGAGTGCCGACAAATCATAATGTTTGGCAGGTTTATCATCAAATCTTATTTCACCTTCATCCGGATAATAAAATTGCATAATAAGCTGAATAATGGTGGATTTACCTGCACCACTCGGACCAACCAAAGCAACCTGCATACCATGGTCTACAGTAAATGAAATATTTTTCAGTACCTCGATATCCTTCCGGGAAGGATAGGCAAACCTAACTCCCTCAAATTCTATTTTGCCAATAAATCCATCTATTTCTTCAGGAGTATCCACACCGGTTTCTTCATGTTCCTGATCCAGGATTTCAAACAAATCTTCGGTGGCACCAATGGTCTTTTGGATGTTAGAATACACATTTGCCAATCCTCCTACTGAACCACCTATAAATACTGCATACAATAAAAACTCTGAGAGTTGATCCTGGTGTAATTCCCCACTATGGATCATCCCAACCGCAAACCATATTACGGCAACTATAGCCCCGAATATGCCAACAATGATGAAAGACGAAAATGAACCACGGTAAATACCACCCTTGATAGCAGTCCGCGCAACCTGGTCTGTAATTTTGCGGTATCGCTTTAATTCGAACCATTCATTAACAAAAGCTTTAACGGTCTGGATTCCTTGCATCGTTTCCTCGACAATGGTATTGCTTTCGGCTACTTCGTTCTGTACTTTTTTGGCATACCTTCGAATAAACCTCCCAAAAATTACTGCAACTATCATCAATGTGGGCACAACAGCGATAATAAAAAGTGTCAGTTTAACAGAAGTGATGGCAAGTATGGTAATTCCGCCTACTATCATGGCAACCTGCCTGAAAAACTCAGCAACGTTGTTGTTAATGTGTCCTGGATTTGTGTAGTATCAGCTGAAATACGACTGTTGAGTTCCCCTACCCTTTTTTCAGAATAAAACATCATCGGAAGCCTGATTAAATGTTGATACACATCCTGCCTAATATTTGCCAAAGATTTTTGAGTTACATCAACGAATATCAATATCCTGAAAAAACTGGCTATGGCCTGAATAATTAATAAAGCAATCAGCAAACCCAGGTTATCAGAAAGGGTGTCAGGATTTGAGGCCATCAATTGTGAAAGTAATTTTGGAAAAGCGAGTGAAGCGAGTGCGGTTAGCAAAAGAAAAAGAAACCCGATAGAGAATTTAATTCTGAAAGGTTTGATATAAGCAAAGATGCGCATGGCCTTTTTCAGGTCGCTACCAGAAATGCTTTTCCGTTTTTCTTTTTCCATCTGGCAAAAATCGCATTTTATTTATCAAAACAACAATTCTAAAAGAAGGAATACAGGTTAACAATAATTATTGGAGGTGTGGTTCACTCAATTAAAAAATTAAATCTCCATTAACCGACTATTGTCCTTCTCTCGCCGAATTTTGATTTACAAGCGCTTAAATTCAACATAGTTTTGCTTCAAGAAACAACAATAAAAAACTTTAAACCATGAAAACTAAACTACATAACAACGAAACTTACTCAGCTAACAGATCACTTGAAACCATTATCTGGGTTTTTGGATTAGCACTCTTATTTGTTGTATTTTCTTATACAAGTGCTTCGGCAAATCCAGTTCGATTTGAAGAAGAAACTTACATCGATGACATTCCTTTTGATACTGAAATGATAGTGAAGGGAATATTAACCCCTGAATTTGATTTTGAGGAAGAAGCATACATAGATGACATTCCATTTAATACTGCATGTGTTACTGCCAAATGTTTTTACAAAAAAGCTATTGCTGTTGCTTTCGATTTAGATGAAGAAAAATATATTGATGATCTACCGTTTTCAACTATCGAAGTCGCTCAACAATATAACTTCAACCAGTCAGTTTCAATTGAATTTGAAATGGAAAATGAAAACTATATTGATGATATTCCATTTGACACTTATCAAGTTGCAAGCAAATCAAGCCAATTTATGAATAATGATTCGCTGACAGCAAAAAACAAATAACAACTTGCGGCTATTGTCGTTTAGTTTGACTCAATATAACCATCAGAAGCACGTATTTAAGCGTGCTTTGTTTTTTAACAACAAGAGGCTATCTCAAAAGTTAGTAAAAGATTATAAATCATTTTATTTCCCTCTGTGCAAATCTGTGGTTTCTTTGTGTTCCTCTGTTTTACAGCTTGTTAAATTATACCACAAAGGCACTCAAAGAAGGCACAAAGTTCACAAAGACTTTTGAGACAACCTCTTCAATTAATTTTTTCTTAGTTTCCAACTTTTATAATCAGCCCCCCATTAAAATCTCCCTGAATTATGGCTGCATAACTATTCAGACCTACGCCTGCTCCGCCAGTTCCGGCATAAAAGCCAACACCTCCAAAGAACATGGGCATCATAAATCGGCCACGTAGCATGATTCCAACGCGACTTGAGAACATAAATTTAACGCCAAGACCTGCGGTGATTGAAAACAGCCAGGCATCCTGGTAATCTGTAAAATCAAACCATGTAGCACCCAGAGAAAAAGAACCAAAAGGAATTATTTTAGGATTTTGTTTTGTAAATGCTTTTACCGCACCAACCTGAAAATAATTGGTACTCATCACAGTCTGTTTATCTACAAACCCTGGATAACCGGAGTAAGCAGTAAATTTTCCTTCGCTATCCATTCGTGTATAATTAAGCTCAACATCAACAACTTCCCTAATTGGAACCAGAACAGACAACCCATAATCCACGCCATCAGTAATTTTGTACTTTCCTTCATAAAAATTCACACTTCCTCCAAACATATAACCTGCAAAGGGTATAATTTCTGCACCACCCTGGGCTATCGAAAAGAGAGGTATCAAAGCAACGATAAACAGTAATTTTATTCTTTTCATTTTTGAATCTTTAATATCAATATTTGATACAAAGAAAATGAAATTACATAATCAATGAGTAAAATGTAAGTATTTGGTATTTTTAGTGCTGATATTGAATTTCTTATGATAATTTAAAATATATTTGCAATCACATAATAAATTCGATCATGAAACCAATTTTCCTCATTACCATCACGGTCCTGTTCCCCTGCTAAGGGATTTTACAGAGGAAACTGATCGTTTACTTACCAATTATTTTCTTTCTTTAATTATTAATTAAATTTATTATGTCTGACAAAAAGTTTACCTCTTTGTCTTTACAAAAACTTAAAAACCTTGATTTCAGTTCAATCTGGACTGACCTCAAAGAGGCAATTTCTGGAACAGAACGGGATTTTACGGATACACCACTTGGCAAAGCCATTTTTATTCTAGCTGTTCCTATGGTACTGGAAATGATCATGGAGTCAGTTTTTGCTGTTGTAGATATTTTCTTTGTTTCAAGATTAGGAGCAGGTGCAGTTGCTACTGTTGGTTTAACTGAATCAGCAATGACTATTGTTTATGCCATAAGTATTGGCCTCAGTATGGCAACAACAGCACTTGTATCAAGACGTATTGGTGAAAAGAAAAGCAAAGAGGCGGGGCTTGTTGCTTTCCAGGCTATTGCAATAGGTATTTTTATTTCAGCCATTCTAGCTATTCCGGGATTCCTATTTGCCAAAGATTTCCTCAGACTGATGGGGGCAACGGATGCGATCGTAGAACAAGGCTATTGGTATCCGGCTATTATGTTTGGTGGTAATATGGTTATTATGTTACTCTTTATCATCAACGCTGTTTTGCGTAGTTCGGGTGATGCAGCCATATCCATGCGCGTAATGTGGGTAGCCAACATCATAAATCTTATACTCGATCCCCTGTTAATTTTTGGGTTAGGGCCATTCCCTGAGTTGGGAATTATGGGCGCTGCCATTGCCACAACAACCGGGAGAGGTATTGCTGTTATCTATCAGTTTTTCATTCTTTTCAAAGGTAAGCGAAGAATAAAGTTGTACTGGGATAGTATTAGAATCAAGGTTAATGTGATGTGGGATTTATTGAAAATATCAGGAGGTGGTATTCTTCAAAACCTGATTGCTACTTCAAGCTGGATATTCCTTGTGAGAATTATAGCTGTTTCAGGTCCTGAAGCACTGGCAGGCTATACCATTGCAATTCGCATTATTATTTTTGCTTTGTTACCGGCCTGGGGACTTAGCAATGCTGCCTCTACGCTGGTTGGTCAAAACCTTGGTGCGAAACAGCCTGATAAGGCCGAACGGTCTGTTTGGATCACGTCTTATGTAAATATGGCATTTATGGGAATTGTAGGTGCAATCATGTTTTTAATACCTGAAACATTGATTAGCATTTTTATTGATGATCCTGCAGTTATTGAAGAAGGCATCACCAGTCTGCGGATTATCAGTCTTGGTTTTATTATGTATGGCCTGGGAATGGTTTTGGTTCAGGGCTTTAACGGCAGCGGTGATACTATTACACCAACCTGGATCAATTTATTAAGTTTCTGGTTTTTTGAAATCCCGTTGGCTTATCTTTTGGCAATTGGCTTTGAAATGGGATTGCTGGGCGCTTGTGTTGCCATTGTTTTTGCAGAAACCTTTTTAACCTTGCTCAGTCTTTACCTTTTCAGGAAAGGCAAATGGAAGTTGAGAAAAGTATAGTTTACGCTATCAAACTGGAATTGGAAATATCAGATCCTGTTTGGTTTTTAATCTTCCTCATCTGATTCGTTGAATCTGGAAACGTATTCATCAACTGTATTAGGCCTGAGTATTTTTCCATTAGCGGACCTTTCAAATTCTTCAATGTAAACGATGGATTTAGGTACCTCATAACCACTTAGTCGCTCGTTGATTATTTTCCAGAGGTTGTCTTCATGACTTTCCAACTTTTCTTCAGGATCTTCAATAAATAAGACCAATCGCTCACCCAATTCATTATCATGTAAACCAGCAAGAAAGAAGTCATTTTCAATAAACTCGTAAAGCTTTTTTTCAACGATCTCGGGATGCAGTAGCAGTCCGCCACTATTTATTGCGTTGTCAATTCGCCCTAATATCTTGAAACGACCAGAGGTGTCAATTTGCGCAAGATCGTTGCTTATAAGCCCCTCGACCTCTATATATTCAGCATCTATAACAGCACAGCCCCTGTCATCAAGTTTTACTTTGACTGTTGGCAATGGTGTATACCAATCACTCGCTTCTTCACCATTCAATCTTCTTAAGGCAATATGGGTAATCGTTTCTGTCATACCATACGTTGACCAAATCTTGTTTGGTAATAATTTCAACTTCTCTTCAAGATTTGTAGGTACAAATGATCCTCCAATGATTAGATTTTTAATTTTAGCAAGATTTTCTCTCCCTTTAACTGTGGATAGCATTCTTGCTACCTGCAGAGGAATCATCCCGGCAAATTCCACTTCATCTAATTTTCCTAAATCAGGTAAAGAAGAAGGTTCGGAGAAATGCAGATCCATTCCACCAATCATGGACCGAACTACCATTAATTTACCTGCAATAAATTGGGTCGGCAAGCATAAATAGGCAATACCTCCCTCTTTAAGGTTTAAGTAAGATATTGATGCCTGTGCACTTGCTTCGATAAATTCTTTTGGGAATTCAATGGTTTTTGGTAACCCGGTAGAACCAGAGGTTTGCACCTGCAATAATTCAAGTGGTGATAACCAATCTAGAATAAATCGATGAACATCTTTCTCCCAAATAGGTGTTGCCGGGCTTTTTACTTTTCCTTTTGCGTAAACATTTAGTTCTTCAGCAGTATAGGTTTTTCCTGAAATACGATAGGTTAGCTTTTGATCAGTCATGGTTAATGTAATTCAAATTCCAGTTTATGTTTGGTTTATAATATAATTGTGCATTTTTAATAGCCAGTGGCGATGGTATATTGTTCGAAAACAGTTTTCCCGTACCAAGTCCTTGCGGCAAAGGGTTATTTAATGTAAAAGTCCATTGAGCGATAGCATTTAATCCAATATTACCCTCCAAAGCTGAAGTTATCCACCACTTTACACCCAATTTTTCTGCCTCTTTTATAAATATTTCACTTTGTTTAAATCCTCCCAATAATCCGGGTTTTAAAATTATAAAATCAGGTTGAATAGTCTGTAGTATTGTACGAATTTCTTTGTGATCGGTTACACCAATTAGTTCTTCATCAAGTGCTATTGCCAAGGGCGAATCCATGCATAGCTCAGCCATTTGTTCATGCTGATTTTGTTTTATGGGTTGTTCAATTGAATGAATTGAAAAATCGGATAATCTTTTCAATTTTTCCAGAGCTTCATCAACAACAAAAGCCCCATTTGCATCAACCCTTAATTCAAGTTCATCTGATGAAAAGTCTTTTCTGATCATTTTAAGTAAGCTGAGCTCATCTTCAAAATCAATAGATCCGATTTTAAGTTTTATACATCGAAACCCCTTCTTAATTTTATCAATAATCTGCTTTCGCATAAATTCATAATCTCCCATCCAAACGAGTCCATTTATGAGGATGCTTTTATGACCACTGGTAAACTCAGAAGGAAATAATATTCTATCAGCTTGATTTTGCAAATCTAAAATGGCAGTTTCCAATCCAAACCTGATTGCCGGGAATTCAAATAATCTCTCTTCGAGCCATCGATTATACTGATTAATATCTGCAATAACTTCTACAAGCATCAGTTCAAAATCAAATCGGTCATCAATACTCAAGTGTGGTATGATACCACATTCTCCAATTCCGACTTTATCAGGAGCATCATTATCCCAAATCATCAAATACCAGGAGTCTTTTCTGGTTAAAACACCACGTGATGTTCCGCCGGGTTGAATAAACCTTAGCTCATGTTTCTTATACTTCGCCTCAAGCATATCTGGTAAAATTAAATATTTAGTAAGTGGAAATCAATTCCAATATTTTGTTTTATACACCACTTAATTGTTAATTTTACATGGTTGATAACAATCAAAATCAATTAAGTTTATGGCTACAAGAAGGGGGCAAAACACAAAAAGTTATTTTAAAATATCAATTGATGGTGTTGAAATATCTGGTTTTACAAAGGTTCAGGGACTTTCGACTAGTATCGAGGTTCTGGAAAAGTCAAATAAACAAAAATCAATAAAAGAGAAACTACCTGGAGAATCAACAGCAGGAAATGTTATACTTTTTAAAAAACGAACACGTGAACAATCCTTCTGGAACTGGCTAAAAACAATACAAAAAGGAAAACTGGAAAAGAAGAATGTAACCATAGAGGTTGTTTATCGGAACAAACCATTGCGTGGTTGGCATCTGATCAATTGTTGGCCATGCCGATGGTCAATTTCAGAAATCACAGATGACTCGATGGATACGATTGAAGAAATTGAATTAGCAGTAGATGAGGTTGAACTGCTATAGTCACGATTTGTTAATCTACACCAATATTCCGATCCCAAACAATATTGAAAACAAAAGCGTTGAGATTGCCAGTCTCTTGAGATATGGATCAAGTTGTGCCTTTTCATTTATTTTATTGATTTTCAATAGATCAATTAAGAATAAAGGCATAATCAATAAATACAGCAAATTCCAGGCAGATTGAAAATTTAATACGACATATATTGTTGTTGCTATTCCTCCGGCATGTATTAAAAACTCTTGGTACAACTTGGCTTTGTTAAACCCAAAACGTGATGCAACAGTGCGTTTCCCTGATTTTATATCGTTTTCAATATCACGCATATTGTTCAGGTTCAATACACCTACACTGAAAAAACCAATTGACGAAGCTGGTAGTAAAACATCGAATCTGAAGAAATTTGTATTAAGAAAATAGGTTCCAATCACCCCTGTAATTCCAAAAAACAAGAAGACAAATAAATCACCATATCCTGAGTAACCATATGCCCTTTTTCCAACTGTATATTTCACAGCTGCAACAATAGCACCAATACCAATGATCAGAAAAACCATGAATTTTAATATATCATCCTCAAATGCATAATACAAAAGCAAAATGCCCGAAACCAAAGAGGATATGATTATAATTACTATGCCAATTTTCATTTGAGATTTAGAAATTTCACCGCTTTGGACGGTTCGTGTCGGACCAACCCTATTCAAATTGTCAGTTCCTTTTTGACTATCGCCATAATCGTTGGCCATATTTGAAAGAATCTGAAGGAAGATAGTGGTTAAAATGGCCAGAAAAATGACAACCCATTTATACTTTTCATCATGAATCGCCAAAAAACTGCCCATCAAAATACTTGAAGTTGCCAAAGGCAATGTTCGTAAACGTGCTGCTTTAATCCATGAAGATATTTTTGCCATTGGTCATTAGTAATTGGTCACTGTATCATATTTACCTGGTTCAAGTCAATATAGCCTATTAAGGAAATTTTGGATACTTATGAAAATCCGGGTCACGTTTTTCAAGAAAAGCATGTTTACCTTCCTGCGCCTCATCCATCATATAATACATCAGGGTAGCGTTACCGGCGAATTCCTGAATGCCAATTTGCCCATCCAGTTCGGCGTTTCATTCCAAGTTTTATCATACGCAAAGCCATTGGGCTGCGTTTGTGCATGGTTAAACACCATTTTACAGTTTCCTCTTCCAACTTCTCAAAAGGGACTACTTTATTGACGAGGCCCATTTCGAGGGCTTCTTTTGCACTGTATTGTAAATTTAGGAACCATATCTCACGGGCCTTTTTTTGGCCTACGATAGATGCCAGATACGATGAACCTAACCCTGCATCAAAGCTTCCCACTTTCGGGCCGGTTTGTCCAAATATGGCATTTTCGGAAGCAATGCTCAAGTCACATACAACGTGTAATACGTGGCCGCCTCCAATGGCATAACCATTCACCATGGCAACCACAGGTTTCGGCATCGACCTTATCTTGCGCTGGCAATCAAGGACGTTAAGCCTTGGAATACCATCTTCACCAATATAGCCGCCTTTACCTTTCACATTCTGATCGCCTCCGCTACAGAAAGCTTTATCACCCTCGCCGGTGAGGATGATGGAATAAATATCCTGTTCTTCACGGCAAATATCCAATGCAACAGCCATTTCAGTTGTTGTTGTTGGTCTGAACGCATTATAGACCTTGGGTCGGTTAATGGTAATTTTGGCAATGTGGTTCCATTTTTCAAACCTGATATCCTCAAATTCACGAATGGTTTTCCAGTTTATTTTGCTCATTTTTTTAGACTTTAATGGTAAGCGAAAATAGGTAATAATTTAGGTTCCAGGAAAGTGAATTATTTTGCGTGGCTTGATCACAATGATAAAAAAATATTATGTTTTGGCAAGCACTTCCAATAAAATTTTAGTTGCAGGTTCAGGTTTTTCACTCATCAGAAGTGGGGTAATAATTTTTACAGCTTCCCTCATCATGCTGTAGCTGCTTTCAATTTTTCGCGTGCCAACCTCATTCCTTATTTTTAGTTTTGTTCCGTAGTTGGCAACTGCAAAAAAATGTTTTCGAAGTAATTTCTTATCCGTATTTAAGCCACCTAAAATTGCGATTGGTTCTTCGGCAAATTTACCTCCACGGTTTACATATTCAAAAAATGCTTCACGTAAATCGGGATGTTTTACAACACCATAAAGTCCGTCCGCAAGTATATTAATGGTTTGGTTACCAAGGTGTCTTGTATCGTAAAAAGATTTTACAGCCTTAGCTGTTTTCGTAAGATCCGAAAAGTTATCTATTTCTATTAATTTATTGGTGAGGTTTTTCACATCAGCAAAAGCAGCGGTCATTCCACCGCCGGTTAAAGGATGTCGCATATTCAACGAATCACCAAGCAGAACTACTCCTTTTTTAAAAACCGGCATTGCAGGTAAGCGATGGTTAGGCATCATCTTAAAACCACTCTTTTCAATAGCCTTTAGGAAAGCTTTTTTCATTTGATCCGGCATCACAGGATGGAAAACTTCAACCAATTGTTCTTTAAACTGCTCATTAATCTTTGGTGGCTGCTCACCAGGAAAATCAATTAATATCCTGATTTCATTTGAATTAACAGGATACATTACAAAAGGAGGGTGATTTCCTATAACCAGATGGCCATATCCATGATATGGAAGTGGACAATTTTCTAATATGATACCAACAAAATATCCATTGACTTTTATTTTAGCTTTTGAAAGTGAATCACGAAATTTTGAAAGCGGACCATCTGAAACAATTGTCAATGCAGCATTTATTGATTTCGTTTTTTCAGCTCCTTTTGCTGCATATTCAATACCATTTACAATCCCCTCATGCTCGATTAATGAGACAACCCTTCCTTCAAAAACATCCACACTTTTAAGTGATTGAATAGCAGATCTTATATTTTGAACAAACTTTCCATTTCTAAAACCATAACCAGATGGCTCTCCATTCTGATGCGGATATTTGATTTGGGTTTCTTTATCCTGGTAAATAATGTTGTACCCTTTTACCGCCTGGGCATCTATATTATGTAGAAATGAATCCAGGCCCATATCCTGAAGTATTTGCACACCACCCGGCTGAAGCAGTTCACCAACAATTACGTCTCTTTCGCTCAGATTTCTTTCAACGATGGCAATTTTTTTTCCGGCTTTTCCTAATCGAGCAGCTATTGTAGCACCAGCAACTCCAGCGCCAATTATACAAACATCATAATCTTTTTTAAGGCTTGATTTATCTATCGTCATGATGGCTCTAATATAATGCTAATAATTTTAGGTAAAGTACTCATCTACAACTGTAAACGTTCACTATTATAGTTTTGACTTTAAGGACTCATTTATGGAATCCAATACTTTTTTAGTCTCCAAATAGCATGGTGAAGCTGGCTTGTTCTTTTTTGCAATCGCCTTTATGTTTTTACTAAAATAATTGAAAACATCCTTTAAAGTAATATCATAAATCATTAGCTTGGCTGCGAGGCCTTTTCTCACTTTTACAACTCCAGTAAGCACTTTCGGATTATTATACAACTTTGCTAATGTAGCAATGGCCATGACCTGGGGAACGGCTGTGAAGCGAAAAATTTTACCGTCTTTAACATTGGCCAGGTATTCCAAACAATCAGGAACATGTTTAAGTGCATCCAGCACCATATAATTTAGGCATGTCAGAGAATCAACACCTTTAGGGTTCCTTGCCAACTCTTCCAACTGACTTACATGTTCTCTCCAAATTTCTTCAGGCCAGAATGATCTGTCTGAAAAAAGATCTTCATGGTAATCACGAATGATGTTGGTCTTTTGTAAAAACAAGCCCATTGAATTTGAAAGCTCATTGCTATTATTGAGTATAATTGCCTCAGGATTAAAAGCCAGAAACAACCTTGTTAACCCAATTCCAACAAGTCCGGCAACATAATAACAATACAGATCAAAATCAGCGACAGTTTTAACATTCCTTTTTGCAAACTCTGCCATCCCCTCGCCCATCAACCGAGTAATATCAACAATTGTTTCTTTTGAAGCTTTATTCAAATGATTAAAAACCCGATAAACTTTCTGATAGTTCTCCAAAAGAACCATATAATCTCTGTTATCACCTACTCCTGACAAACTGAATGTTTCATCCTGTGTATGTTTATAAAAATTCAGCAACAACGGCTCTTTTTTTTCAAGTTCAAAACTCATATCATCCTCGATAGTATCGAGTGCCCGTAAAACCAAATAAAAGACACAAACAGCATCTTTTAATTCCTCAGGAAGTTGTTGAATCACAGCTGAAAAAGACCGGGATACTTTGCCAAGAGCAGCATAGCAGAATGCTTTATCATCCAATTGCTTCGCCAATTGATCAAGTGGTTCCCCGGGAGCAGCATAAGTGCTACCCCTAATTTTTAATTTGAGTAAGGCTTTAATTTCTATAGGCCTTAAAGCTGATTTGTAAAGTGTTAGAAACATGGGTTAAAAAAACGCCAAATCTACAATAAAATCAAGCCGTTTAAGGTTAAATAATTCTTAAATTTTTTATTTAAAATATATAAAAACAAGCTGAAAAAATCATTTTTTCTCATTAATTAGTTCCTTTGCACAAAATTTGAACATTCATATTTGATGGAGAGGTTTGATATTATTATTTCAGGTGCAGGCCCGGCTGGATTGACCGCAGCAATTGAGCTTGCTGAAGATTACAGCATATTGCTCCTTGAAAAAAACAAACCTGGTATTACTTCAGCCACTTGGTACAGTTATGCTGACCGCGCAAAAGCCTATGATCTTGAAGATGCTGTGGCCATGAGAACAGACTATATCAAGTTTACATCGCCTAGTCAAACACATTTCATGAGAGATGATTGTGTTATTTTTGATCATAATAAGGTGTTGGCAAACTGGATAAAAAAAGCAAAAATCCGGGGTGTTGATATCAGGCAAGAAACTTTTTCCGGATACGATTATACTAAAGGAAGTATAAATGTAAAAACCAATAAAAATCAATATTTTACTCCTTTACTAATTGATGCAATGGGCATTAACTCACCCATCATTCAACAAAACAAACTGATTAAACGGAAAGATGCCTGGGTGATTTACGGAGCCAGGATAAAAAACAAAAGTACCGAAAAAGCATGCCAGTTAGAGTATTATCCATTAAACGACGATGAAAACACCTATGTAGGTATTCATCCGATCAGCAATGAAGAAACAAACATTTACGTTTTTAAGGGACAAAAAAACACTATCGGCAATCCAGATGAATTAAAAAATAAGTTCGAAAATGTTTTAAAGGAAACCAATCCCGGAGCAATAACACTTGAGACATTGACAGGTACAATAGTTTCAGGCTTATTGCATAAATATGCTTTAAACAACATTGTATTTTTCGGATCATCTGGCATGCTAAATCCTGATGGTTGTGGCATGGGCTTTAATGAAATATTAAAGCAACACAAAATTTTTGCTGAAGAAGTTAAAAAGTGTATTCGATCTAACAAATTGGATCAGTCATCACTTGATAAAATTTCAGATAAGATCCGGAACCAGGAGGTTGTTCATTTCCAAAAGATAATCGGCGCCTTCTCATTGTATTTTATAAAAAGTGCCGGAAAATGGGATGGTGGCGTAAAATGGCTGAATGCAATGGGTGCGGACAGCAAGCAATGGATGAGAAATGATATGGACCTGGATTGGCTTAAAAAGGCAAATATCAGCTTGCACAGCACGATCCCGATTAAAGAAACGGTAAAGTTAATTCCTTTCAATGAACTGCCTTTTATCATGGGTCAATTGATCCGGTTTGCCAATAAAGCCATCCTATCAAAAATAAAGCAGGGTATTAAATTCGGGTTAGGCAATTCTATTTACTAAAATTTTATTTGGTATATCTAGGTCACATGATCAATGGTCGCGCTGATAAACCATGTTTGCCAATGAAAATAATGGTTCCTGTGCAGTTGCTGAGACACTTAATTTGCTAAGCGATTCAAGCGATTTGTTGTACAACTTTTCCATTTTAGCAAAAGTTTGTTCTTTAACATTTAATCGATCAAAAACAGCCAGCATATTGCTGATTTTAAGTGTTTCATTTTTTTCTTCGAACAGCTTAAATATTTTTTGCCTTTCTGAATCCGTAGCATTTTTCAGTGCAGTAATCAATAAATAAGTCTTTTTATTCTGGATAATATCACCTCCAATTCTCTTTCCGAATTTTTCGCCATCACCATACGAATCCAGGTAATCATCTTTAATCTGGAAAGCAAGACCAAGGTTAAGACCAAAATCATAAATATTAATGTTGATCTGCTACTGATGCTCCTCCAACAATAGCACCCAATTGTAAACTTGCGGCCAACAGTACAGATGTTTTCAGTTTGATCATTAACATATATTCATCTTCAGTTACTTCCGGAATATCTTCAAAATTCACATCGTATTGCTCGCCTTCAATCACTTCGGAACTTGCTTTATTGAAAACCTTTAGCAAATTTTCTAATTTTTCTTTAGGCCCCTTGGACAATTGAATAAATGCATGCAGCAACATAGCATCCCCAGTAAGAATGGCTTTATTCAACCCATATATTTTATGAACAGTTGGCTTTCCTCGACGTACATCCGCAACATCAATAATATCATCGTGTACAAGGCTAAAGTTGTGGTATATTTCAACTGCACTTGCAGGTCCAAGCGCATCATTCAAATCCCCTCCAAATACCTGGCAGGCTGCAAGCAACATAACAGGCCTGATGCGCTTACCTTTCATTTGCAAAATGTGTTGGGTTGGTTCCAGCAACACATCCGGGAATCCGATAAGCGCTTCTTTTGCAAGATATTTTTCTATTAGTTCAAGTAGTTCAGTGTTCGTATACTTTTCTTTTGACATCTCTTTCACCTTATTATATGCTATGAATAATTATTGGATCAATATCACCCAATTCCTTTTTTGTAGCAGATATATCATTCGTAAATCCAAGCATCATCCCCCCGCCACCTGAGCCACATAATTTTATGCTATATTTTTTGGTTTCAAGCCCATTATTCCAGATATCCTTAACTGAATCAGGAATCATCTTTTCAAAATATTTTGCCTGAAAATCTGAGATTACATTTGCACTGGCAAGCAGTGAATCTACCTCTCCTGAAATATATGATTGTATAGCACTATCTACAAAGGGCATTAACTGATTATTAAGGCGATCACTGAATGACTTGTCTTCAAGGTTGATTCTAAATTGGTTAACCAACGGTTGAGTCTCCCCTGATAATCCGCTATCTATAAGAAATATGGCACCCCGTCCGCTATTTATTTTCCATGTTGAGCTTAGTGTTTCAATTTCTGTTTCACTTGAAATTAATATCGCCTGGCTTAAATAGGAGATCATTGGGTCAAGTCCTGAACTTTTCCCATGAAAGTATGATTCAAGAGTTGCAAAAAATGATTTGAGTTTTAATAATCCGGAAGAAGAAGCATAAAATTCTGCATCATTATGTTTTCCATATTCTTTAAAGAAAGCGGCTACAAGCGCCCCTGAACTTCCAAGACCATAACCCTGGGGAATATTACTTTTGAAATAAAGTCCGTGCTGAATATCTACTCCTAAACGGTCAATATCTATATCAAAACTCAATATATTCTCTTTTTTAAGATTGAGAATATAATCGAAAAACTTTTTTATTTGCTCGTTCGACAACTTGTCTTCAGCGTCTGAAGTTGAATCCTCAGGCCAAACCAGGTTTCCATAAAAACGATCAAATGGAATACTCAATGCCTTGGAGCCACAAAGCAGACTATATTCTCCAAAAAGAAGAATTTTTGCATTAAACCGTTGATCGAGAGATGGTTTCATTTTTGATTGATAGTTCGTCTTTTGATTAGTGTTTATAGTAGCTTTTATAGTCCAGCGATATTATTGATGCCAGCAAATATAGAAAAATAGGATATGAGAATCTTTGGTTGAATGCTAACTCAATTTAAGATATCTAAAATACTCCTTGAGCACTTTTGCATTTATTTCTGAAGGTGTAAAAATTTCAAGTATAGCCGGACGAGGCATATCAGAATAAAATGCTGCCAAAGCCTTCATCAATTCTTTTTCATTTGATGCGCTAAAATATTTTACATCAAATGTTTCAGCAATTTTATCAGCTTTCCAGTTATGATTTGTTGCAAAATATTTATCCAGATGTGGACTGCGATCTGGTCCAGGGATGTACCTGAAAATGCCACCACCACCATTATTGATAACGATTATTTTTAGGTTGGGTGTGAGGTTATGGTTCATCAGCGCATTGGAATCATACAAAAATCCCAGATCACCGGTAATGATGGTATTGATTTTTGGATTTATAAAGGCAGCTCCGGCTGCTGATGAGATTTGGCCTTCTATCCCACTTACTCCCCGATTTGAATGATATATGAATTTTGTCTGACACCCAAATAATTGTGAATACCTGACGGGTGTGCTATTTCCCAGATGTAGATTAGATTCACCTGGCATCTCTGTCAATAACAATTCAAAAACACGAAGATCAGACCAGGGTACTTTCAAAAGATAGTTTTTTCTTGAACTCTTCACTTTTTCAAACCGGTCAGCCCAATTCTTTGCATAATCACTGTCGACATTCTTAATCTGTTTCGACATCAACCGGAAAAATTCACCCGGTTTCAATGGTGCAAACCCTGTTAGGCTAAAGAAAGTGTCCATCTGCTCACCTGATTCAGAAATATGCCAGTGATCGGCAGGTGGATTTAACCGAACATATTTTTTAATCATCTTAGATACAACCTGTCCCCCAAAGCTTACAACAAGATCAGCTTGAAATTTCTTTGCATCTTTCTCAACAATCGTTGAAACTACATTGTCAATGCAATCTACAAAACGTTCATTATATAAGTTAGAAGTGGTTTCGGTCAGTATTACTACATTATCCAGTTTGGATAATGTGGCTAGCCGACTTTTTAATATTGAATCGGGTTTCATTTGCCCGGCTATCAGCATAATTCGTTTAGAAGTATTCCAGCGTTTAGCGAAATCATCAATTGTTTCTTTGCTAATTGGATCGGTTTCTTTAAATGTAGGAAAGGATTCGCCAAAAACTTTGGAATCGGTAGTACCATACAATGGTTCACGCAAAGGGATATTGATGTGTACTGGTCCAGGTTCGGGAAACATTGTCTTGTCAATGGCGGAATTAATCACCTGTTCAGCAATTTGAAAAGTTGCAGGATCGTTCACCACAACTGGCAATTCGTAGCTGGCTTTTATGTAGTTGGCAAAAACACCTTTTTGCCTGATTGTTTGTCCATCACCCTGGTCAATCATTTCCGGCGGGCGGTCAGCGGTTAAAATAAGCAATGGTATTTTTTGGTAATATGCTTCCGCAATGGCTGGTGCATAATTCAATGGTGCAGAGCCTGACGTGCAGGCAACAGCAACAGCTTTTCCAGTTTGTTGTGCCATACCCAGCGCGAAAAAACCTGCACTTCGCTCATCAATAATGCTTAAAGCTTTAATCTCTTTTCGCTCAGCAAAAGTATTTACTATAGGTGCGTTTCGCGACCCGGGTGAAATAATTATGTCAGAAAGTCCTTTTTTAACGAAAATATCGGCCAACAGGCTGACGTTTTTTTTATCGGATGTCATAAGGCAAATTTCACAATTTTTCGACAACAGACAACAGGGTTTGAGACTTGCGAACTGTTTCTTCCCATTCGTCTTTAGCGTCAGAATCTAAAGTGATTCCTCCTCCAACATATATATTCATTCCCATTGCACCTATTTCAGCACACCTTAAGTTGACAAATAAATGAGATTCTTCACCCAGGTTCCAGGGCCCTGAAAACCCTGTATAAAAGCGCCGTTCATGCTTTTCGACCTTTTTGATCAGATCGAATGCCTGATTTTTTGGTAATCCACAAACTGCTGGTGTGGGATGTAAAGCCCTGATGAGTTTACCAAGTTTTCCGTTTGCTTCGTCAGCTGGAATCTGGAAAATTGTTTTTAGATGTACCACGGTTCCAGCAATAATAGTTACAGGACCTCTTTCAACAAAATTTTGAATGTCGTTTTCCTGAAGAATATGATGGATAAAGTCCTGTACAATCTTTTGTTCATTGATTTCTTTATCGGTCCATATGATATCATCCGTTGGACGAGTCCCTGCAAGCGCCACAGTGCTTACAGTTTCTTCTGTAGCATGGCACAATGTTTCCGGACTTGCACCAATCCAGATGCCAGAATCAGGTAATTTAAACATGTAAACATATGCCTCCTTGTATTTTTTTTCAAGGGCTCCAAAAAAGTCAACAGCATCAAAATCAGCGAATGGTGGGATATTGATCATTCTCGAAAACACAATCTTTTCAAGTGACGAAACATTCAGAAAATTAATCAGATAATCAACCCTGTGTATATAATCTTCTTCTGATGTTTCAAGATTTGAAATCTTAGAAGTATCTTCAAAAGAATGGTTTAATGTAATTTTTTGAGCTCTGGCTGTTGTCTTATCATGTAAAATAATATCAGGACGAATAATCCATGCTTTTCCGGTAACTGTACTTTCAAAAGGGGCAATTACAAAACCATTTTGATTTTCAATATCCTCAATATCAAACATTGTCACATCTTGATCGTTTTGGGCAACGATTTGTATTTCCTGTTTTTTACCGGGCAATCGAAAGGTGGCAAATGGCAAATTGGCATCAATTAATTGTTTGATGAGTTGAGCTTGAGGCATGGCTTTTTAAGGTTCAGTGCAAAGGGCTAAGATACGGTGTTCATTTTAAATGGAAAAATCAAAGTTAAATCATACTGGATTTCTTGTCATCATTTAATACGTCTAATTTGTTAAGTTATTCATTTGATGAATATAAAATAGATTTTATTGTAATTTTGGTTGTAACTAATACGGAATCTATTATGGATAAGGCACTAAAAACAATGATTGATAATATGCCAGAAAAAACGGGCAAATCGTTGGAAGAATGGAAAATAATTTTGAATTCAAAATCGTTTCAAAAGCATTCTGAAGCACTCAATTATCTGAAGGAGCAATACGGAGTAACACACGGGTTTGCAAATACGATTGTAAGTCTTTCAAAACCTGAAGACAGCAGTCCCGATGACCTAGTAAATAAACAATATCAGGGAAAAGAAAATCTTATTCCGATATTTGATCGAATCATTGAATTTGTAACTGAAATTGGAGATGATGTTATTGTTACGCCAAAGAAAGGAACTGTTAGCATTATTAGAAAAAAACAATTTGCACTCATTAAGCCAGCAACAAAAACCAGAGTTGACCTTGGCCTTAAAATCATTGGAAAAAATTTCACTGAACGATTATTAAATTCAGGCCCTTTTGGTACCATGTGCACGCATCGTGTACAAATTACAAATGCTGAAGAGGTTGATAGTGAACTGAAAGCTTGGTTAACAGAAGCCTATAATAAAGCAGACTAGAGAATTGCTTTAAAAATTAATTGTTACAGTTCTTAATAAATATCTAACCAAAAATAAAAAAATGAATTTCAAAGAAAAAATTGGCACAAAGGATAATCCTTTAATACTAAAAACACCACCCCTGTCGTCTGAATATAAAATGCATGTTGATGAGAAGGATGGAAAAGAAATACTTGTTTGTACGGTAGGTAAAACGATTTTGCATTATGATATCAGGTGCCTGACAGACCTCCATGAAATGCTAAAAAAGCATGGGGATTGGATGGAATTGGCAAGTAAAGACGAAAAACAAGTTACCAAAGAAGGGACAATTGAAGACTGGGGGCGATCACCGAATAACCCGGTAGGAGGATGGTATGGATTAAAAAAGAATTTCAGGGGACGATTTGGCATGTATATACCTCCTTTAATGGAAGCTCTTGGCCTCGCTGAGGTTACCCATGAAAAAAGAGGAAATAAGATGAAAGCTAAAACGAAGTAATATCGCTTGAACCAATAGCATCGAAGAAATAAAAATGTATCTAATATCAGATAAGAACGAGAAGGAAATTCTATTACTGAATTGGATTATGCTCTTCATCTGATACAGAAATCCTAAAAAGTCTACCTTTGTTACTGTAATTTTTACAATATTTTTTATTTACATCATTTTACCTTTAATACAATGGCTAAATCACAAGACGCAAAGAAAAACGTAAAAAAAGAACCTGCTAAAAGTGCAAAAGAGAAAAGGGCTGAAAAAAGAGAAAAGAAAGCCAAAAAAGGTTAAGTCAATTTTTTAATTTTTATTACCTCCTTTTCGATCATTGTTATATAACTTCAAACTGATGCTATATTAACTTTGTAAGCCTTTTTTATCCTGGGCATAAATAACCGCTAAGTAATCTTCCTTATCTGGCTTGCAGGTACAATTATTTTAAATTCAGCAGTATAAGTAGTTAAACCAGGGGGGATATCCTCTGGAACAACATACTTAAAAGGGATTAAATGTTGATTGATCTGGTCCAAAATCACAACCCTGGACAGAAGGAGAATAACTGATATGGCTAAAATTGTTGTGGATGTCAATGGCATATTTTGCCAATTCCAGATTATCTGTGAAGCTAGCATTGAAGTTTATAAAATCGCCTTGCAATAAGGAATTACAATTGACCGGTGATACAAGATTGATTTTAGGACCTTCCGTATCCTCATCTTTCTCGCAACTATCCAAAATACAGATGGTAACAACTATTATTAATAGAATGGTAAAATTTAATTTTCATTATCCAATTGCCATGTCTTCATTATACCTGACTTTAGGAGGCTTTCCTCCTTTTGTTATTCCTTCAACAAACGAATCAGCCAGTCGGCGTATTTCGTTATGATAACCACCTTCAAGCACTGCAAATGTACGTGTATATCTAAAAGCTTTTTTCAGGCGATATGCAAGCTCATAATATATTCGGTCGGAATAATTTAGCTGGAGGACATCATCGATAGCGTATCCATCAAATCCAACTGAAACGCCAATCACATCAGGGAAAAAATCACGTGCTGCATTGAGTATCTTATCGTATTTTTTAAAGAACTCCTTATCACCGCTACCAGAAAACAGCGGCATATTCAAGTTGTATCCTACTCCTTCACCCGCACCTGTTTCAAGTATTGATCCGGTAAATGGAAAAGCATGATCCTGGTGTATTGAAGCGAACAACACCTGGTCATTATCATAAAAAATATCCTGTGTTCCATCGCCATGATGGCCATCAATATCAAGGATAAAAACCCGCTTGCCCTCGTTTACTAGTTTTTGAGCGGCAATAGCAATATTATTGAACAGGCACAAGCCATGTGTTTTTTCCTTTCCTGCGTGATGTCCCGGTGGCCGCACAATGGCAAAATCACCGGTTTCTGATGCCTTAACTGTGAGCCCGACTGCAAGGCATGCAGCTTTAAAACTCTCTTTTGACAAGCGCACTTCAGCAAGGTGTTTATTATCAGCGCATGCCTGTTTAATCAGGTCAATATACTCCTGTGAATGTACAAGCTTGATCCATTGTTCACCGTCTACAGTCGTATCAGGTATATCGACGAAATCTTTTATACGGTATGCGCCCTCTCCCGGACAATCAGGGTTATGTTTTAGAAATTGTTTGTTAAAAAGGAATTTCATTCCACAATTTTAATGCTCCAAAATTAGTAATTTAGAAGCTGCAATCGTTTGCAAATAGTCGATTACTCGATAAAAGAATGCAGTTATGGATAATTTAAAGTCATTTTTAATAACCGGTGCTACAGGTGCTATTGGCAAAAGCATTGCACGGTTAATTGCTGAGCAAGAAAATCATGCCATCACAATCCTGGCACGTAATGAAAACAAAGCAGCTGATATAGTTTCAGAAATAAGAAGAAGCACGGGGAATCAAAATGTATCATTTATCCCCTGCGATCTTTCTCGAAAACAGGAGATTATTGATGCTGCAAACATGTGGAAAGAGCCTCTTCACATACTTATAAATGATGCTGGCATAACTCCACGAAAACGGGAAGAAACACCAGAAGGAATTGAGATGCAATGGGCAACGAATGTGCTTGGCTATTTCTGGATGATGAAATATTTTTCACCCATACTTGAAAAATCAGCACCTGCGCGTATTGTGAATGTTGCCAGCTATTGGGCAGGTGATATGGATATGAACGACCCGGAATTCAAACATCGCCATTACAACAATGACAATGCCTACCGGCAAAGCAAACAAGCAAACCGTATGCTGACTGTAGCTTTTTCCAACAGGTTAAAAAACAAGGGTATTACTGTAAATGCCTGCCATCCCGGAGATGTGCGATCAACACTGGCCAGTAATCTTGGGTTTGGTGGTCATGAAAGTCCTGACCAGGGAGCAGCCACTCCCGTCTGGCTCGCCACTTCAAATGAACTGGAAGGAGTTACCGGAGAATATTTTGAGCATTTGCAAGACTCACATTGCAACTTTGGTAGAAATGTAGAAAAAGTAGAGAAGCTTTTTGAAATTTGTGACAGTTATTAACCTGATTAAAAGTCCAATGAAAATAATTAATGTAACACCGGAAAATGCTGAAGAGCACAGCTTCTTCTGCATAAAGAACACAAAGGAACCCGGTTTTCACGCAAAATTGGACTGGCTCACCCTCAGGCAGAAAGAAGGTCTTAAACTCAAAGTGATTTATGCCAACGATGGCAAACAGGTTGGTTTTATTGAATACATACCTGCAGAATATGCCTGGCGACCGGTAGAAGCGAATGGCTGGTTTTTCATCCATTGCATTATGGTTTATCCAAACAAATACAGGCACACTGGCACTGCTTCTGAATTAATAAACGAGGCAATCAGAGATGCTAAAAAAACAGATAAAATAGGTGTTTGCACAATGACTAGCCAGGGCCCATGGATGGCTACAAAAAAAATATTCACGAACATGGGGTTTGAAAAAGCAGATAGTCGAGGAAGATTTGAATTAATGGCATTACGGTTAAAACAATCTTCCCTTTCTCCGCAAATAATAGATTGGGAGAGCAAACTATTCAAATTTGAGGGATGGCATCTGCTTTATGCCGACCAGTGCCCATGGCACGAAAAAGGTGTTAAAGCTTTGATAAAATCAGCTTCTGACAAAGGAGTAAAACTTAAGGTTAAAAAGATAAAATCTTCAAAAGAAGCCAAACAAATGCCCTCGGGTTTTGGTGTATTTGCTTTAGTTCACGACGGAATACTGCTGGAGGATCATTATATCAGCAAGCGCAGGTTTGATACGATCATTGAAAAGGAATTAAACACATAGTTTATCAATGAATTATGGATCACATTCCGTTAATCTCGCTATCAGGTTCATACTTGAAATGTCAACACTCTTTATGGTTGCGTATTGGGGATGGACAGTATATTCAGACTGGCCAAGGTATTTGGCAACAATCGGCCTTCCTATTCTGCTTGCGGGCATCTGGGGTATTTTCGCTGTTCCAAACGATCCGAGCCGTTCAGGTAAAACGGTAGTTGTAACACAGGGTTGGATTCGCCTGGTTATTGAGTTTGCCTTCTTTGGTTATGGGGCATGGGTGTTTTACAATGTGGGTTTTCATAAAATTGCCTTCCTGTATGCGTTATTGGTTGTAGTTCATTATGCTACCTCGATGGACAGGTTAAAATGGTTGCTGAAGCAATGATAAAACAAAGAAAACCTCAATCTGTAAAATGTTTTTTATCATAAAAGAATAGCAATTCATAACTATGACTTGATCTTTCTACTGATAATGGATATATTTACTGACAAAAAATGAGTTACCCCTATT
Source organism: uncultured Bacteroidia bacterium (assembly GCA_963759045.1). GTDB lineage: Bacteria > Bacteroidota > Bacteroidia > Bacteroidales > F082 > JAADID01. The sequence continues at coordinate 93,697 of CAVWXM010000033.1, read as the reverse complement.
TGAAATGCAAAAACTAAACGCCCTGTTTTTTCTATTCTTCATCAGCTGCTCAGTATTTGCACAAAGCAGCCTCGACTCACTGTACACGGTTTGGGAAGATAAATCCAAACCCGATACAACAAGGGCAGATGCTTTTCTGGATTATATTTCTAAGGGCTACTTCTACACCCAGCCTGACACCGCTATTCTTCTGACAAATCTGTTGATTGAATTCAACAGTAATATTGATTATAAAATAGGTATGGTTGATGCTTTGCAATTAGCCGGTTACATATATTTCAGGATAGGTGATTATCCGAAAGCATTGGAGACATATCAAAAAGGTTTGGATATATCTGAAAAAATAGATGATAAGCTTGGAACCGCAAATATATTATTACGCACCGGATTTATCTATCACGATAGTGAAGACATCATAACAGCACTTAAGTACTATAAAAGAAGCCTCGATCTTTTTGAAGAAATTGATGATCTGGATGGGATAGGTGCTGTATACAATGAGTATGGCAGTATTTACCGATCAAGAAATGAATATGAAAAAGCACTGGACTATTATCAAAAAGGCGTATCCATTAATGAGGAGTTAGGAGATGAGAAGGGCAACTCCGCCCTATACAGCAACATTGGCGGCCTCTATTCACAGCAAAAAGAATATGATAAAGCACTTGAATATTTTCAAAAAGCATTAATTATTGATGAAGAGCAAAGCGATAAATTGGCCATAGCCATTAACCTTTCCGGAATTGGCAATATTTATAGTGAGCAAGGCAATAATAACAAAGCGATTGAATACCTTCAAGAAAGTTTAAAAATCAGCGAACAAATAGACGATATCCAGGGAAGTGCCTCTACCTTACTAAGTATCGGCCTCATTTTTCTTGATCAAAAATATTATAACGAGTCAATTAAGCAATGTTTAAAAAGCCTTACCCTTGCCAAAAGCATTGGTGATATTGGCAACCAGGAAGGCGCTTGCGATTGCCTTTATGAATCCTACAGGGCATTGGGCAATACAGATGAAGCTTTGGTATATCTTGAAAAGATGTTGGATCTTACAGACAGCATGCAAACCGAAGAAACCGCGATAACACTAAAACAGATGGAATTTTCAAACCAGTTGCTTGCAGACAGTTTGGCCCAGGTTGAAAAAGACATGAATGTGAAAATTAGCTCACCAGGCCGAAGTACAACAAAAAGTGAGGAACAGGAATCTGGCTCTGGGCGCGGGTATTTTCTTTCTGGTTCTGGCTGGTGGGTTTTTTAGCAGGTGGCGCTACATAAAAAAATCGAAAGCCATCCTTGAAAAGGAAAAGGAACGTTCTGAGAATTTATTGCTTAATATCCTACCCGCTGAAATAGCAGAAGAGCTTAAAGAAAAAGGTGAAGCTGCCGCACGTGATTATGAGATAGTATCCATTCTTTTTTCTGACTTTAAGGACTATACTGAAAAGTCAAAAAATCTAACAGCTTCAGGATTAATTAGAGAAATCAACCATTGTTTTAAAGGGTTTGACAACATCTGTGAAAAATTTGGAATTGAAAAAATTAAAACTATTGGTGATGCTTATATGGCCGCTGGCGGACTACCGGTTCCATCAGATAACTCAATTCAAAACACGGTTTTGGCTGCTTTAGAAATGCAATCATTTATATCTGCCAGGATGGCTGACATGAAGGCTAAAAATCAAATAGCATTTGAAATGCGATTAGGGATTCATACTGGCCCTGTGGTAGCAGGTATTGTGGGTGTAAAGAAATTTCAATATGATATTTGGGGCGACACAGTAAATACAGCTTCCCGAATGGAAACCAATGGTGAAATTGGTAAAGTGAATATTTCTCAGAATACTTATGATTTCATTAAAGATGATCCCCGGTTTACCTTTGAGTCAAGAGGCAAAATACGAGTGAAAGGAAAGGGAGAAATGCAAATGTGGTTCGTTGAGAAGGCTTAAAATAAAAACAGGATTAGAAGTCAGGCATTTCTGTTTTTTAGATGCAGCAACTTTATCTCTTGGGATAGAAAAAGCACCCGCAAAACTGCTTTATGTTTCACTGCATTTCTGATAATTAAAATACTTTGTATTTTTACCCCGTAGTAATTAGTATTCTTTTTGGAGTCCAATAACCTGCTTAATATCATCGTTTTTTAAATGAAGCACCTTATTGTTTTCATCATTCTATGTTTTTCGCTTCAAATTCTCGCTGCTATTGAGGGTGATGATAAAAACAAATCGGTGGTATTTGTCCAGCCCGAATTTTCAATTGGCAAAGCTATTCCATCCAATAGTGATTTTCCGGAAACAAGTTTCCAAACCAGTTATGCTTTAAATATCGGGAAAATTATTCATGATCCAAATAAAGCATGGGCTGTATATTTAAACTACCCCGCAACCGGGGTATCCCTAGCTTATACCAACCTGGGCAACAACCAGGTATTTGGAAGTGCGTATAGTCTCATGCCCTTTATCACTTTTAAAACATCCAAAAAAGAATTCAACTCAGTTCACATAAAAGTAGGGTTAGGCACATCTTATTTTACCAATCATTACCATAAAGGTGGCAATACCCGGAATATTGCGATCGGATCAACTTTTACATGGACCTTTCAAACATCGTTTTATTATAATTTATATATCCACAAACATTTTGACTTAAACCTTGGACTAAGTTTTATTCATCACTCGAACGGACATACACAATTGCCAAACCTGGGACTTAATTCGGTACTTTTCAGTATAGGGTCAAAACTTTTTCTTGAGCCAATCGATCAAAGTAATAGAGAGAAATATCAAAAACCTAAACTGGAAAACTCAAAACAATACTTTACAAAAATGCGTCTTGGAATGGGTTTGCATGAATTTGGTGGTCCGGGAACTGAAACTGGAGGGATTAAAAGAAGCGTGAATATCATATCACTTGGTGTAGGTGCTATTTATAAACGAGTTGTTAAAGTGAGCCTTGGACTAACTTATCGGTTTTATCATCAGTATTACAATTATATAAAGGAATATCAACCAGATGAATATAAAGACCTTTCTGCCTTAAACGCCTCAAACCTTATCGTTTATATCGGCGGAGAATTATTGCTTGGACATGTTGGAATAGATGGTGAAATTGGCATTAATTTATTTAAACCTTTTTATACTTATCATCATGAACTTTATGAAGATGATTCCGGCATTAGTTATTGGTTGAAGAAAACAATTGCTACTCGAATTGGTTTAAAAATATATATGATGAATACTGCTAAAAATCCAAAGAATAATATATTTATCGGCGCACATCTTAATGCCAATATGGGTCAGGCCGATTTTTCGGAGATTAGCCTGGGTATAGTTCACAGGTTTAACAATATAAAATAAAGAAAATAGAAAATCAGGATACAGGGCTTATTAAATGCACTAATCCTATCAAGTAAGATAATTATGCAACATTTGTAAAAACATGTTGCACATCATCATCTTCTTCTATCTTATCCAGCATTTTTTCAATATCTTCCAGCTGATCATCAGTATATTCCACGGGGCTGTTAGGAATTCTTTCGAGAGTTGCCTTGGTTACTTCAACTCCCTTTTCATCCAATGCTTTTGATAGACTTCCGTACTGTGAGAATTCTGCATAAGCTAATAAGTTTTTCCCCTTCATTTTCAAGGCTCTCCAAACCAGCATCAATTAATTCAAATTCAAGCTCCTCCTGATCCATACCTTCCGGAAGAGTAAATTCAAAAACCGCTTTTCTTGAAAACATAAAATCCAATGAGCCCGCCGGCACAAAACTACCTCCTGCTTTATTAAAATATGAGCGTACATTGGCTACAGTTCTGGTAGTATTGTCAGTTGCTGTTTCAATAACTATCAAAACACCATGTGGGCCTTTGCCTTCATACACCACCTCAACCAGCGACTCAGCATCCTTTCCTGAAGCACGCTTAATGGCTGCGTCAATATTGTCCTTCGGCATGTTTTCAGCCTTAGCAGCCACAATTGCATTTCGCAACCTTGCATTCAATTCAGGATCAGGTCCTCCTTCTTTGGCAGCCAGGGTAATGTTTTTACCCAGTCGTGGAAATACCTTCGACATTTTATCCCATCTTTTTTCTTTTGCTGCTCGCCTGTACTCAAATGCTCTGCCCATATTTTAAAATTTACTGCAAAAATCTGTTTTTTTTCCAGAAGTATTAAATCTTTTTTACTTTTATAATCATCAATTCATTGGTATTGAGTTGGTGTATATCGAAAAATAGTAAATTTTGAGATTTTACCAGAAATTGATTTTTATATAGAATATTTAATTAAAATTGCTTGCATTAAAAACGAATTACAAAGCTTTCCGTATAAACTGATTTACGGGTATTTTGAACCATAACATAATCTGAAATGAATACAGGAAAACCAAGAGTAGTAAAGGACTTTGAAAAATTAACAGAGGACATCCAGGAGCAGATCAAACTCGCTTATCCGGAAGGCTTTTATCATCACCTGATTTCTTTTACAGATAAGGAAGGTTATAAGGTAAGTGCACTTCCTTTTGAAACAGAAGAAAAGTATTACCTGGTTAGAATGACCAAAAAGGAGGCCACTGAATTAATTGAAGATGATGATGATTATGATGATGATGGTTACCTGAAAGAGGACATTAAATTAGATTATGAGGAAAAGCACACTGATCTTGATGATTTGGACGAAGCTGATGAGCCTGAAGATGAAATTGATGATTAGCATAGTATAATATAGTTCATTAAAATATGTTTTATGGTTTAGAAGCCAATGAAAAATACCTATTTCGACCTGATTGAACAAACCTATTACTTTCCACAAGAAGGGTTTGATTTAAGAGATGATTATCTCACTTTTCATGGAGTATCATTAAAATATCTTATTGAAAAATATGGAACACCATTTCGTTTATGGTACTTACCGCGCATTGGTGACCAAATAAAAAAAGCAAAAAACCTATTTAATCGTGCGATTAAGGCCAACAATTATAAGGGAAAATATAAGTACTGTTATTGTACAAAATGCTGCCATTTTCACCATGTAATAAGTGCTGCACTTAAACAAAAAGTTGATCTCGAAACTTCTTCAGCATTTGATATTGATCTTATTATCAAGCTACATGAAAAAGGGGAGCTTAAAAAAAACACAGCAATTGTTCATAATGGGTATAAAACTGATGAATACATCCGAAAGATGATTCTGTTGCAAAAAGCAGGTTTTAAAAATTCCATTATTGTACTCGACAATACCGAAGAACTTGGTAAATTATTAAAACAATCAGGCAATGAAATATTGAAAGTTGGTATTCGAATGGCAATGGACGAAGAATCGCAATCATCATATTATACATCAAGATTAGGCATCCCACAATCAAAAATTATCAGTTTTTATAACAATGAAATCAAAGGAAATAAGCAGGTCGAATTAAAAATGCTTCATTTTTTTGTCGATTCAGGTATAAAGGATACACTTTATTATTGGGGCGAATTTCAGAAAGCCCTTAAACTATACATTGAGCTAAAAAAAGCCTGTCCATCTTTAACAGCGCTTAATTTAGGTGGTGGGTTTCCTATCAGAAATCATCTGGGTTTTGAGTATGATTACGAATACATGATTAGTGAAATTGTAAAGAACATAAAAGAAAGCTGCAATAAAGAAGGTATTGAAGAACCAGATATTTACACTGAATTTGGCAAATATACCGTTGGAGAAAGCGGAGCAATTATTTTTTCAGTAATTGAACAAAAACAGCAAAACGATAAGGAGTTGTGGTATATTGTGGATAATAGTCTGATGAATACCATTCCTGATGCATGGTCGTTGTTCGAAAAATTCATTCTACTTCCTGTGAATAAATGGAAAAACGAATACACACGTGTTAATATCGGTGGAATCAGTTGTGATCATTCAGATTATTATAATTCAGAAGACTTGAACCAACAAATTCTGTTGCCTGGGTATAAACCATCTGAAAAAGAACCACTTTATCTTGGATTCTTCCATACAGGTGCTTATCAGGATTCGATTAGTGGTTATGGTGGTATAAAGCATTGCCTGATACCTGCACCCAAACATGTAATCGTTGACCGGGATGAAAAAGGCAACTTTATTGATTATGTTTATCGCAATGAGCAAACTGTAGAGGATATGTTAAATATTTTAGGTTATAAGTCTGACGAATGAGAACATTTGGAAACATACCAGCCGAATTTGCCTCATTTAAAGATTCTGAGATATTGTTGCAACCCATTACCTTTTGATGGAACCAGCACCTGGGGAAAAGGAGCTGATAAGGGTTTTGACGCTTTTCTGAATGCTGCTGATAATATGGAAGTTTATGATATTGAAACCGACAGTGAAGTTTATAAAAGAGGCATTCACTTGCTGGATGCTGTATCAGGTAGAACAGCAGAAAAAATGTTTAAGAATGTTTATTCAAGAACTGAAGATCTATTAAATAACAATAAATTTCTGACTTTTTTGGGTGGCGAACATTCAGTGAGTATTGGGATTATCAAGGCTGTTTATGAAAAATACCCGGACATAACAATCCTGCAACTTGATGCTCATGCTGATTTAAGGCCTGAGTACATGGGAACAAAATATAATCATGCCTGCGCATTATATGATGCTTCAAAAAATACCAACCTCATACAGGTAGGTATTCGAAGTATGGACGTTATCGAGAAAGAACATCTTGATCAAGGCAAATGTTTCTTCATGGAAAATATATATAACCATGAAGACTGGATGGATAAATCAATACAATTAATGGGAGAACAAGTATATATTACGCTTGATCTTGATGTGTTCGATCCAGCCATTATGCCAGGTACCGGAACCCCTGAACCAGGTGGAATGATGTGGTACCAGATGTTGAAGTATTTAAAAAAGATTTTTGCGGAAAAAAATGTTTTGGGGTTTGATATGGTAGAACTTGCTCCAATTTCTAATAATCCTGCTTCTGAGTTTTTAGTCTCGAAGCTCTATTATAAAATGCTGAGTTATAAATTTGAAAATCATGAAGAATAAAGGTCCTGTTAGTAATTTTATACTTGAGCATTACAAACATTTTAATGCAGCTTCTTTGGTTGATGCTGCCAGAGCTTATGAATTACAACTTGAGTTAGGAAATAAAATGATGATCACACTGGCCGGTGCCATGAGTACAGCCGAACTTGGTAAATCGCTGGCCGAAATGATCAGGCAGGATAAGGTCCATATCATTACATGTACTGGAGCAAATCTTGAAGAAGATGTTTTTAACCTTGTTGCGCATGATTTTTACAAAAGAGTTCCTCACTACCGAGATTTATCGCCTGAAGACGAAAAGGATTTATTGAACAATCATTTCAACCGAGTAACAGATACATGCATTCCTGAAGAAGAAGCCATGAGAAGAATTGAGAATCATCTTGTAAGGCAATGGGAGAGTGCTTCAAAGAAAGGTGAACGGTATTTCCCATTTGAATATTTTTACCAGATTCTGCTCGACCATGAAAATAAACTGGAATACCAGATTGACCCAAAAGATTCGTGGTTATTGGCAGCAGCAGAAAAAAACTTACCGATTGTCGTTCCTGGCTGGGAAGACAGCACCTGTGGTAATTTTTTTGCTGCACATTGTATCGAAGGCATGTTCTCACCATCCATTACAAAGTCAGGCATTGAGTTTATGATGTTTCTTGCTGAATGGTATCAGGAAAACGCTGGAGAAAATGGGGTTGGTTTTTTCCAGATTGGTGGAGGTATTGCCGGTGATTTTCCTATTTGTGTTGTTCCAATGCTGCACCAGGACTTACAATTAACAGATATACCTGTTTGGTCGTATTTTTGCCAGATTAGTGATTCAACAACCAGTTACGGTTCCTATTCAGGAGCTGTACCAAACGAAAAAATTACCTGGGGGAAATTGGAAGAAGATACACCGAAGTTTATCATTGAATCAGATGCAACAATTGTTGCTCCGCTTATATTTGCTTACCTTTTAGGCTGGTAAGAAATTACTTTCTTTTTATCACAAAATTTGTCAGCCTGCAGGTTGACACCATTTTCCCCTCTTCATCTTTAATGTCAATATTCCAAACGTGGGTATTTTTACCCCGGTGAAGAATATGTGCCTCCGCAAAAACCCATCCCGATTTTGTTGTTCCAACATGATTTGCACTAATTTGAGAGCCCCTTACATCAAATTCATCCAGATCAACGATTAATGCCGACCCTAAGCCTCCAATAGTTTCTGCCAAAGCAAGGTTAGCTCCGCCATGCAATATACCCATAGGCTGTTTTGTTCGCTCATTTACCGGCATTCGAGCTTTAACATAACCATCGCTAACTTCAAGGTATTCAATGTGGAGCTGCTCCATCAATGTGCCCTGGTTTATTTTATTGAGTTCTTCTATCGGTGTATTAAGATGTAACATATTATCCCCTCTGTCTTTTTGACATCTCCCCCAACCTGTCCGCCGATTCACTTTGGCAGGCGGAAAAGGGAGAAAATTATTTTACAAAGTAAGTTAAAATCCCCAACTTTCACGGTCAATCTTTCGGCACCTTAGTGGTTATCTTAACCTTCATTAATATAACATTGCGAAAAAGACCTTTAAATAATTCACATATATTTGCAGACCCTAAAAAACAGCTTTAATTTCTTTAAGATAATGGTTTTTAGTTCGTTGGTTTTCCTTTTCATTTTTTTGCCAATTACACTATTTTTCTATTATATAATTGGAGCAAAATACAGAAATGCCCTTCTTCTTCTTGCCAGTTTAGTATTTTTTTCCTGGGGAGGCGTTAGTTATACCTTAATACTCATCTTTTCTATTCTAACGAACTATATAGTTGGATTACTGATAAGTAAATACCTGAAAACAAAATACGCGCGATACTTTTTATCAATTGGTGTGACACTAAATATTGGTATACTCGTTGTTTTTAAATATGCTAATTTCCTCATTGAGAATATTAATATTGTTTTTGTTAACTTAAATCTCAACCCTATTGATAATGAGAACATTGCTCTTCCAATCGGAATTTCATTTTATACTTTTCAGGCCTTGTCGTATATTATTGATGTTTACCGAGGTGAGACCAGCGTGCAAAAAAGTCTTATCAAACTTGCTTTATTTATATCGTTATTTCCCCAATTAATCGCTGGCCCTATTGTCCGTTATCACGATATTAATAAACAACTCTCCAGGCGGGTTATTAATTTCGACAATTTCACTGCCGGAATAGAGCGATTTATTATTGGGTTAGGGAAAAAGGTTTTGTTGGCGAATTCTTTTGCCTTAGTTGTTGATTCAATTTTTGCAATGAACCCAACTGATATGTCGGCAATAGTAGCCTGGCTTGGTGTTATCCTTTATGCATTACAAATATATTTTGACTTTTCAGGGTATTCAGATATGGCTATCGGATTAGGGAAAATGTTTGGCTTTGATTTGCTTGAGAATTTTAACTTTCCTTATATAGCCCGTTCATTGCAAGAATTCTGGCGAAGATGGCATATTTCACTATCAACATGGTTCAGGGATTATTTATATATCCCATTAGGAGGTAACAGGGTTGGTAACTTCAGGTTATATTTTAATCTGACTTTAGTCTTCTTTCTTACAGGTTTTTGGCATGGGGCAAGTTGGAATTTTATTGTTTGGGGACTTTTTCACGGATTATTTTTAATCATTGAAAGAATCGGTTTTGGAAGTTTTCTGAAAAAATTATGGAGCCCTTTAAGACATTTTTATTTAATAATAGTCGTGCTAATTAGTTGGGTCTTTTTCAGGGCTGATGATCTGACTTATGCATTATCATTCCTGAAAACAATGTTTGGTGGAAGTAAGTTGAATTCAGAATTTTGGATGCTTAATGAATATTTAAATACTGAAGTTACCATCGCGTTAATAGTAGGATTACTTGGGTCAACTACAATATTTGTTTTTATCCAGAAATCACTTTTGCAACAGGCAAGAAGATTGAGCAACAAGGTATATGTCAAATCGGTTATTGTAACTTTTGAAGTTATCGCAGGTATTGGTTTATTTACAATTTTGCTAATTTCGATAATATACCTGGCATCAAATTCATACAACCCTTTTATTTACTTCAGATTTTAATAGTCTGTTCATGAAAAACGATCAAAATATTGTAATTGGGGTTAAGCTGAGAAAAATAATCATCTTTTTATTATTCGTTTGTAGCATTTCATTGCCATTGTTAGACTATTTGTTAAACTTATCAGGTGAATATGAAAACACTGAAAACCGAAATAAAGCACCTCTTCCAAAAATTGATATTAATGATTTAGAACCATTCCCTGGTAAATTCGACAACTACTTTAATGACAATCATAATTTCAGAGGCGAATTACTATCATTGAACAGCTATTTTAAATACAATATTCTAAGCATCAGTCCAAACAAACAAGTTATTGAAGGAAAAGATGGGTGGCTTTATCGGACCGATTATTTAGATACATATACAAACAAACGTTTATTTACAAATATTGAATTAGATAGTTTTTATGTGATTTTCGAGAAACGGTCCAAATGGCTTGAAAGTAAAAATATAAATCATTACATAGCTATTGTGCCTAACAAGCCTCAGGTATATCCGGAATTTTTACCTGATTATGTCAAGAAAAAAAATCGGACAACGAAGACAGAACAATTTATTGAAACTTTACAAGGAATCCCTAACCTTAAGGTTATCTATTTAAAAGATACTTTGCTATCAGCAAAAAATAGTTCACCATATGACCTTTATTTTAAAACTGATCAGCATTGGAACATATATGGTGCTATGGTTGGATATGCAGCAATAGTTAATGAAATCAAAAAGGATTTTCCAGAAATATCATCAGTTGATTTCAATAATTATTCATTTGATACTACGACAACTGAAGGTAAAGATTTAGCCAAAACACTCATGCTTCATAAATCATTAAAAGAAGTGGAAATAATTGTCAAGCCAATAAATGTAAGAAGGATCGATAAAATAGATACAGTAAAATATCCAATTCCAGAGGTTTTTCCATATAAAGATTCATATCAAGTATTTTTTTATTCAAGTGGTAAAACACTACCAAAAGGATTAATTATACGCGATTCGTTCTCGTCTATTTTGGAATATAAATTTCCAACATCATTTGGTGAAACAACGTTTATATGGGATACCTGGTGCTATGATTTAAATGAAAACATCGTAAAGCAGGAAAACCCTGATTTCTTTCTAACCATAATAATTGAAGTTAATTTACCATATATAATTTACAAGCATCCTTCCATGCGTGAGGACGGTTTTAATGCAATAAAACTTTAGGAAATTTAATACTGTCATTAAATACTTTGTTTAAAATTGTGACCTGCAATCAATTATTAAGATAAACATATTAGACCAACAGCACTACCTGCTTTCGATCAGAGAGACTCTCCTCCTCTGGCGGAAAAAATAAAACTAAGTTAAAAACCCCAACTTTCTCTGTCAAGGCTGCGGTATTGAATGGCTTCCGCAAGGTGTTCGGTTTTTATGTTTTCCGATCCCTCCAGGTCGGCAATGGTTCTTGAGACTTTGATAATACGATCGTACGCCCTGGCAGACAGGCTAAGTTTTTCCATTGCATTTTTAAGCAATGTCCTACCCTGTTCATCCAATTTGCAGTATTTTTCTAAGTCTTTTGTTGACATTTGGGAATTAGAGTAGATTTTATTGTGGTCTTTAAATCTTTCTACTTGTGCCATTCTTGATCTTACGACCCGCTCTCGAACCAAACTGCTTTTCTCACCTGATGGAGCATCAGCCAGGTCAGTAAATGGAACAGGAGTAACTTCAACATGCAAATCTATGCGATCCATTAATGGGCCTGAAATTCTATTTAAGTAACTTTTAACCACGCCCGGCGAACACACACATTCTTTTTCAGGATGGTTATAATAACCACAGGGACAAGGATTCATTGCGGCAACAAGCATAAAACTGGCGGGATAATCAACTGTTATCCTTGCTCTTGAAATTGTAACTACCCTGTCTTCCATCGGTTGGCGCATGACTTCGAGTACACTTCTTTTAAATTCAGGTAATTCATCAAGGAACAACACCCCATTTTGAGCCAATGAAATTTCTCCGGGTTGTGGATAGGTCCCTCCCCCAACAAGACCTGCATCACTGATGGTATGATGAGGCGAACGATATGGCCGCGCGGTCACCAGTGCATCATTCGCATTTAATAAACCGGAAACAGAATGAATTTTAGTTGTTTCCAGTGCTTCTTCAAGTGACATCGGCGGTAAAACAGAAGGAAGCCGTTTTGCCAGCATGGTTTTACCCGATCCAGGTGGGCCGATCATAATCACATTATGACCACCGGAGGCAGCGATTTCAAGAGCCCTTTTAATATTCTCCTGACCTTTTACGTCCTCAAAATCGAACGGATAATTGTTCAGATTACGACTAAGCACCTCTGAGGCACTTATTTTAACGAGACCCGTTTTGGCACCAGACTCCAGCATGTCAATTACTTCATTGATATGATCAAAGCCGTAAACATCCAATCCATCTACAATAGCAGCTTCCGGCGCATTCAGCTTAGGAACAATTAATCCTTTAAAGCCATCCTCCTTTGCTTTCAAGGCCATGGGTAAAGCACCCTTAACAGGGTTTATTCCGCCATCCAAACTCAACTCTCCCATCATCTGGAAATCAGCTAAGCTATCAACTTTTATTTGTTCAGAAGCAGCAAGTAAACCTATTGCTATTGGCAGATCATAAGCCGATCCTTCCTTTTTAATGTCAGCCGGAGCCATATTAATTACAACTCGTCTGCGAGGAAACTTATGTCCAATGTTGTTTAAAACTGCAATAAGCCGATGATGACTCTCCTTAACAGCATTATCAGGTAATCCAACCAGGTAAAAGTTTTTGCCCTGACTGACATTCACCTCGATGGTTATCAATAGCGCATCAATTCCCTGAATGGCACTGCCGTATGTTTTTACGAGCATATCAATAGTTTGGTGGTTGAACAAATATAACCATTTGTAGGCAAATAGTTACAGCCGTTGTCGTTCAGAAAATAAAAAAATCTTGAATGATTGGAGAAATCTGAAAATGATTATTTATTTTGGTTTATATCCTGATTTCTGAAGGATCATTTGCGAGTCAGTCATCTTCAGCATCTCGGTTAATGACACATCAGGGTTGTTGTTCAAAAACCGCTCAACAATCAACCAACCCATATAAATGCCTAACCGGGATGGTGATTCATTTGAAAACCCGTTTGTGAATGGTCCATCCTGGACAAGTTTGGTTTGGATTTGATAACTTGTTGAATACAATATGTCATTTTCGATTAAAAATGCCCAGACCCTTTTTTCATTTTCCTGAGCCCATTTCATTTTATTCGTTGAATAACAAATTTTCACACTGTCAGGTACACCCGGAAGCACTGCATCCAGAAAAGCAAGCATTTTACCTCCTTCAATCATATGGTCGAGCAGTGTTTTCTTTTTTTCAATTGAGACGATATCTGTCAGGTACATTGTTTTCATCACATCAACCGGAAGATTTTCACGTGTCATACATCGCACTTTATAGTATGGTAAACCTAATTTGTTATACAAGTAAAAATCTTCACCCAGGTATATGTCGAGGGCGATGATCATGGAAGAATCATTTTTAAAAACCGGCATTTCAAAATAAAGATCAGAGATATAGGTATAAACTTCGGGTAATTGTGTTTCGGGAAAATAATAATGAAACCTGCCGAATGCATCCGATAGTGTATTTTGAACATCAATCAAATCAGGATAAACCTCTATCGTTTTATTGTAAATAGTGATTAGTTGTGTATCTGTTACATAATCATAAAGCTGGTTTATATTCATCGAATCGTTAAGATCAGCATCCAGGAATAAGCGAAAATTATTTTGAATTCCTTTCAATTCATCCTGAAAATTGCTTTTATCCAATTCAAAAAGTGTTTTTCCGTAACGATGAATATCAACAGGGTAAATGGTACTTTTTATATCAGCCTGCGGGAATTTATATGCATCATTATTACACGATGCCATTATCAAAAACAAAAGAATTATCAGACTTAATTTTCTCATAAATATCAAAAAAAGAATGCCAGCACAAATGTACTGACATTCATACTATTTAATTAGTCTTATAATATTTTCCAGCCAACTGTTACAACAAACAGGTTCGATTTTGAAGTAACGGTATTTCCCTCAACCTGAACATTATCAAGAAGGTTATTGATTCCTCCCATATACTTCACATCCACTGCAAACATCAAAATATCTACCCCGGCACCAACATCCCATTGCCATTGAACATTTTTGAAATCATCAGGGATAAGTGCATTTTCATAATCGTCAGCATCTCCACTTTTAGTGTCAATCTTAGTATTCATAACGAAGTTAGCTGCAATTCCGGCAAAAACCCTGAGCTGCACTACCTTTAGGTTAAGAAATCGCCAACCTATATTAACGGGCACCTGTATTGTACTTAATTTAATTTCTTGCTCCAGTGGTACAATACCATCCTTAAACGAAGGGTATTTAAAAACACTGCCTTGTGTAAGCCAATTTACTTCAGGTTGTACATAGATTTTCTTACCAAAACGTACAAACACGCCAATTAAAAAGTTGCTTTTTAAATTACTCTTAATGGTATCAGTATTTAATGTCAGGTTTGATCCGGAATATCCGATTTGGGGACCGATATGAAATTGTCCATAGGAAATTCCAGAGATGAGCAATGCGATTGCAAATACAATAATACGCTTCATAATTTCAAATTTTGGTTTCTAAACAAAACTCAAAATTAGACTAATTATTTTCTCTGTCTTCATTTATGCAAAATGAATTCAAACATTTGATGTGAATAACTACTTTTGTTTGAGGTTACAATACAAAGCAGTGTATTTAAGTTTGTATTCTATGATTTCATGGAAACATATCAATAAAGTAATTTTAGTTATTATACTTTTATTGTCAATTGGATTGAGCGCACAACACAAACCCTTTCAATTTGGGTTTAAGGGAAGTGTAAATTTAGGCTGGTTAAAAAGCGATAACGATAAACTCAATAACGACGGTGCCAATTGGGGTGGATCATGGGGCTTTGTTGCGGATATTTTCCTCATGGAAAACTATTCATTTACGACGGGTTTTGATGTTTTGTATATAAATGGTGAATTTAACACGCCGGGAATCAGCTTAGTGAAAGAGGGTGATACAATTGATGGTACAGCTTTTCTAAAGGTTAAAACGCAGTATATCCAGGTTCCGATCATCTTTACTATGAAAACCAATAATATCAAGGATAAGTTCAGGATTTATGGCCAGGTGGGATATGGCCTTGGATTTTTATTTAAATCGAAAACAGATAACAAATTTGTGGCAAACGATGGAACTGTGGTTGATGAAAGCTCAGGAAACGATTATGATGGGTTTAGCTTTACAAGATCTTCACTCATTCTCAGTGTTGGTGTTGAGGTGCCACTTCATAAATCTACTTATTTACGTACAGGTTTTAGATTCGACAATTGCTTTGTTGATATGGCTAAATCAGATGAAATAAAGGTAAGGAGTAATTTTATAGAACTCAGTGCTGCAGTAATTTTTTAAAGCTTATAAAGGTGAAAATAGCCCTTGCACAAATAAACTACCACATCGGGAATTTCGCGAGCAATACGCAAAAAATAATCGACCATATCCAAAAAGCTGAAAAGGCAGGTGCTGATCTTGTTGTTTTTGCTGAGCTGGCCATCTCGGGTTATCCTCCCAGAGATTTTCTTGAATTTGAAGACTTTGTGAATAAATGCAATAAATCAATTGATGAAATTGCTAATCATTGCACAAAGATTGCAGCGATTATTGGAACGCCTGTGTTTAATCGAAATGATAAAGGCAAACCTTTATACAATGCTGCTGCTTTTTTGGCTAACGGAAAAGTTCAGCAATATGTTTACAAAACCCTGCTTCCTAACTATGATATATTTGATGAATACAGGTATTTTGAGCCAAATCACAAATTTAATGTCATTGAATATAAAGACAAACGCATTGCCTTAAACATCTGTGAAGATTTATGGAATGTGCAGGATAATCCACTATATAAAGTGAATCCGATGGATGAACTGATGGATCAAAATCCTGATTTCATCATCAATATTGCGGCATCTCCTTTCAATTATCACCAAATTGACATTCGTACTGAAGTGCTTCGGCGGAATGCTGTAAAATATAAAATTCCGTTGTTTTACGTAAATCATGTTGGCGCCCAAACTGAATTGTTGTTTGATGGGGGTTCGTTGGTAATGAATGCCACAGGTGATATCCTTGGTGAATTAAATTACTTTGAGGAAGATTTCCAAATCTTTGATCTCGATCAGTTATTAAATGGTAATAAGCAAAACGAAACCATAAACCATCGTTCGGAAATTGCAATGATACACGATGCCTTGGTAATGGGTGTCAAAAATTATTTTCAAAAACTGGGTTTTCAAAAAGCCATTCTTGGTCTTTCTGGAGGAATTGATTCTGCTGTAACAGCTGTGCTGGCTGCTTATGCACTGGGAAATGAGAATGTTTATAATGTTTTGTTACCTTCAAGATATTCGTCTGATCATTCAGTAAATGACGCCATTCAACTGGCAAAAAACCTGAAAATGCCATATGACACCATCAATATTGAAACTGCATTTAAAGCATTCGAAGAAACATTAAATCCGTATTTCAAAGACTTGCCTTCCAACATTGCTGAAGAAAATTTACAGGCCCGATCACGAGGTGTTTTATTAATGGCCTTGTCAAACAAATTTGGGCACATCTTACTAAATACCAGCAACAAAAGTGAGGCAGCTGTTGGATATAGCACACTTTACGGAGATATGAATGGCGGACTTTCCGTGTTAGGTGATGTTTATAAAACGCAGGTTTTTGAACTGGCCAGATATATTAACAGGGATCAGGAAATTATCCCTGAGAACATCATTACCAAGCCACCTTCGGCAGAATTAAGACCTGACCAAAAAGATACGGATTCATTACCCGATTATGAAAGCTTAGATGAGATTCTGTATCAATACATTGAACTGCGGAAAGGACCAAATGAAATTATTGGTGCCGGATTTGATAAAAAACTTGTTGACCGGATTTTAAAACTGGTGAACACCAGTGAGTATAAAAGGTACCAAACACCACCAATATTGAGGATATCTTCAAAAGCATTTGGAATGGGCCGCAGAATGCCAATTGTAGCCAGGTATTTAAGCTAACATTGGTTGTTATAAGATTGTCTGCTCATATATTAACGGCAACTACCTCTTTAATTTCAGGTAGTGCTTTCTTCAAAGTTGCTTCTACGCCATTTTTCAATGTCATCGTGCTAAATGCACATGAACCACAGGCGCCGTGTAATTCAACATTCACAATATTATCTTCGGTAATTTCAACAAGCGATATATCGCCGCCATCCTGCTGAAGATAGGGCCTTACCTGTTCAAGTACATTTTCAACTTTCTGAATGAGCTCTTCTCTTGTATGTTCTGTCATTTTATAAATTTAATTAATTCACACTAAATGATTGTAAGACTCTGGATTGTTTCATAACACTTGCTGCAATATCCATAAAAGCTTTTGCAACCGGACTGGTTTCATCAAGGGTGATGGGTTTCCCATTATCCCCGGTTTCCACAATTTTTTCAACAATCGGTATTTTACCCAAAACCGGTATATCAAGTTGCTTAGCCAGCTCTTCGGTTGCACCTTTTCCAAAGATATAATACTTTTTATCAGGCATGTCTTCAGGTGTAAAATAAGACATATTCTCAATAATACCGAGTAAAGGTATTTCCAGTTTATCCTGCCTGTACATCATGGCTGCCCTTAACACATCTGCTGTTGCGATTTTTTGAGGTGTAGTTACCAGAACTGTTCCCCTGATATTATAAGTTTGTGCAAGTGTAAGCTGGATATCACCGGTTCCCGGAGGCATATCAATGACCAAATAATCAAGATTACCCCATTCGGTATCCGTCATTAATTGGTTGAAGGCTTTATTGATCATCGCTCCACGCCACATCAATGCCTGGTCAGGTTTTACAAAAAATCCCAACGAAAGTATTTTTATTCCATAGTTCTCAATCGGGATCATTAAAGTTTTTCCTTCCCTTTCAATTACGCCAGGCTGTTGACCTTCAACATCAAACATAATAGGAACTGAAGGCCCCATGATATCCGCATCCAGAATGCCTACTTTGTTACCTGCTTTTGACAATGCTATGGCCAGGTTAGCCGATACAGTTGATTTACCAACTCCACCCTTACCCGAAATAACCGCTATAATATTTTTAACGCCTGATAATGGTCCCATTCCAAGGTCTTTTTCAGCAATGGGTTTTACATCAACAGTAATTTCTTCTCCAAACTCTGTTTTTAAAGTTTTCATGATCGAATTGGTAACTATTCCAACTGATGGATCATCTAAAGTTGGGAATACAACTGCAACTTTAATCTCCATTCCATTTATATCGATCTGATATACCATCCCCAGATCAACAATATTGTTCTGCTTTTTAAAGAAAACAACTTGCTTTAGGGCTTCGGATACTTGCTTATTTGTTATCGTCATTTAACTGACTATTTTTATTTAGACTGAATTGTAATAACTATTTATTCCATCACAAAAATAAGGATTATTTGAATGGAAGACTGAATGATATAATTTAGAATGTGACTGAATTAAGTACAAATTACTTTCCCACTCATCAAGCACGTTTCCAACCTTAGTAAAAACAGGAATCAAATTCAACAATAGAATAGCCATAAAACGGTATAAATTCTGACCCAATTGTATCGCCATTGTTATCTAACTTTATTATTATATTATTTTGAATTCCCGATATGTCATTTCGTGTCCTACAAAATATTAAAAATCCATCCTCACTAAGCTTATCTATATCCGAAACAAAATCACTATTATTATAATCAAGTACCATCTCAAAATAAGATTGTGCGCCAATAGTAAGCATTGAAAAAAATAAGACACCAGAGAGAATAAGTTTTACAGTTTTCATCTATCTTTTAGGATTGTTGTAAAGATACTAATTTACTACTCAGTGTATTAAAAGAAATACCTTACTGGTTTAAGTTTTAAACTTAAACCACACAATTCATTTTGCTTAAGTCTGAGACTGAAGCCAGATCAGCTATTTGATTCGGTTTCCAAAACCGTTCTTCAAAATTCACAATTTTATCTCCTTCAATAACCAGACCTTCACTTTCGAGTAATTCTTTCATCACATCCGGTCCTCCAAAATGACGTTTACCCGTGAGCAATCCATTTCGGTTTACGACACGGTGTGCAGGTATATTTTCTGCTGAATGATGTGAACTATTCATGGCCCAGCCAACCATTCGGGCTGAGCCCTTGCTTCCAAGGTATTCGGCAATAGCTCCGTAAGAGGTTACCCGGCCAAATGGAATTAACTTCACCACTTCATAAACCCGCTGAAAGAATCCATTATTTTCATCCATTCTGTTTCAATCTGAATTTAAGGTATTTAATTTTGGTTCCATGTTTCAGCCATATTTGCTCGTAATAGGTTTGGATTTGTACCAAGTTCTGAGTCTTCCTTTTCAGTTGCATAAACATCATAGGTTGAATACAATAATTCATGGCCTAATTCCTTGATGATATCTAATGTGTATTCAAAGAAAATGATGTTGTCGGTTTTTAGATGGATGATTCCACCAGGCTTAAGGAATTTAGCATAGCTATTTAAAAACCAGGGTGAAGTCAGTCGCTTTTTTACCTTCAATATGTTTGGCTGCGGATCAGGAAATGTTATCCAAATTTCGGATACTTCATCTGCACCAAAATAAAACTCAATCTGGTTAATCCGTGTCCGAATAAATGCAACATTTTTAAGGTCATTTTCACGTGCTGCTGTTAAACCTTTCCATAAGCGTGCGCCTTTTATGTCAACACCAATATAATTTCTGTTTGGATTCCGTCCTGCTAAACCAACTGTGTATTCTCCTTTGCCGCAACCAAGTTCCAGCACAAGTTCGTCTTCCTTTTCAAAGAAATCAGTGCTCCATTTGCCCTTATACTCAAAACCATTTACAACTTCATGGTATTGCAGTTGAAACAAGTTGCTAAAGGTTTTGTTTTCAGCAAAGCGCATCAATTTATTCTTTCCTCCCACTTCGAGAACTATAATTTATTTACGGAAAATCCAGGCTTCGGAATTGTCATCCTGCCTGATGGCATACAATTTTTGCTTGGCAGCAGCAAGGTTTTCAATACCTGCATAAGCCACACGATACATGCCATTGCTATTGGTATCGGCAATTTGCGCTTCGTGACCTTTCATTTTTAGGTTTGCAACCAAGCGTTCAGCGTTTTCAATATTAGAAAAAGAACCAGCAATAATGTAATATAATGGACTGGTATTTTCAACTTTAGGTGGTAATTGCTCGATCTTATTGTCAGGTTTTTCAGCAGGCAATTCTAAATCAATAAGATCATCAGACTCCTCGATTAAATCCTCTTTTGAAATTTCTTCCACTGCTTCCTTTTCAGTATTATTTAACGCTTCAATTTTTGCTAAAATATCCTCATCACTTTCAACTAATTTTCGTGGAATATACCTTGCCTCGTTGATTACATTATTGTCGACTACCCCATCATTAACGGTTGGAATTACAGCTATCATATTTCCCAAAAATGTATTTACCTTATCAGGATTAAAGATTCCCCATCCAATGCTCAACAACAATAAAATTACTATGGTAATAAGCACAATTGGTTTTCGCGACTTTTTCTCTTTTTCTTTTGCGATGAATAGTTCCGGTTTTCTATCAACCGGTTTGGCTGGTTCTGATTTTTTGGGTGCGATGATACTTCTTAACTTTTCTTCATCGGTCACTCTTTTTATTGGTGGTGAAATAAAACCACTTAAACCAAAGGCGTTTGGATTATAATTGATACTGGTATTTTGCTCAAAAATTACATTTTTATCCTGGTCGAAACGTATTCTGCCAATATTGTCAAATGTAAACGACTCCCTTTTTTCTAATTTCTCTTTAATAATATTAACAAATCGATCAACTTCTGCCCTGGCCTCCTGGTAAGAAATACTATTTGAGTTGCTGATATGGTTCACCAGCAAGCCATCATTTGCTTTAAGGTGAACATTTAACATGATTTTTCGAAAAGGTGGTTTGAACTGGTGGTTTATCCTGTTCACCGTAGCTGGTCTGTCATCTACAATAAATCCTCCGAACCCAGGCAAAACTACACATTCATAGTATGATAAAAGTTCAGCGATATGGTTTGTAACATCCATTTGTAATTGATTATTCAGACGATGCTAAAGTAGGCAATAGGGCTGAAAAAATCAACGCCTGTTATTAAGTTTTAATAAATCTTCTGGTGTGTCAACTGCAAGGCTCTCGATCTCTGTTATATCAACTGAAATTGAATATGTATTTTCAAGCCATCGTAACTGTTCCAACTTTTCCGCGGTTTCTAATTCACTTTCCTTTAACAAGACTACTTTGTTCAATATATCTGCCCGATATCCGTAAATGCCAATATGCTTGTAATAAGTGTGTTGCGCTAACCATTCATCCTTAGCAGCACCTCTTAAAAATGGAATAGGTTGACGACTAAAGTATAGGGCGTTGCTGTCTTTATTAAAAACGACTTTAACATTATTTTCATCAAACAAATCTATTGTTGTACTGATCTTTTTGACAAGGGTTCCAATGTCGGTTTGTGGATTTTCAAAAAGTGCAGAAACCATGTCTATCTGCGATGGATCAATATAGGGTTCGTCACCCTGGATATTGATTACCGTATCATATTTATCAGATAATGTCTCTTGACTTATTTTGTTCAAAACTTCCTGGCATCTTGCTGTTCCATTTTGATGGTTCGCTGAAGTCATCATCACCTTTCCACCAAATGCGATAACATGATCAAATATCCTTGAATCGTCAGTGGCGACCACTACATTTGATAAACTTGATGATTTAACAGCCTGTTCATAAACACGCTGTATCATCGATTTCCCATTAATCATTGCAAGGGGTTTCCCCGGAAAACGGGTTGAAGCATATCTCGCCGGAATAACGCCAAGTATCTTCATCCTATAAAAATTGATGTTTTATGAAAATGGCTAGAATAAGCCATGCAATTCTGCATTTATTTTATCAATCACCACACTCAGGTCTTCAGGTTTTTCAAAGTCTGTATTATCAACATTGATGATCAATAGTTTCCCGAGTGTATATTTTTCAATCCACGCCTCATATCTGCTGTTAAGTAATTTCAAATAATCCAGCCTGATGGACTCTTCATATTCGCGACCTCTTTTCTGGATTTGTTCAACAAGCGTTGATACAGAAGCACGTAAGTAAATCATTAAATCGGGAGGTTGCAAGAATGAACTCATCAGTTCAAACAAAGACGAGTAGTTTTCAAAATCGCGTGTCGACATCAGGTTCATAGTATGCAGGTTAGGAGCAAAAATATAGGCGTCTTCATAAATTGTTCTATCCTGGATAACATTTTTACCACTTTGCCTGATTTCCATAACCTGTCGGAACCGGGAGTTTAAAAAATAAACCTGCAAATTGAAGGACCATCGCTGCATATCTTCATAAAAACTATGCAAATAAGGATTATTTTCTACATCTTCATATTGTGGTTTCCAACTAAAGTGCTTGGCTAATAGCCTTGTCAGGGTAGTTTTTCCTGAGCCAATGTTACCTGCGATCGCTACATGCATGAATCAAAATTTTTGTACGAAATTAAAAGATTTTGTCGTTCAAGCTAAAATGGGTTATTAACAAATGTACAGTATTCACTAACCAAACCCAAGATCAGATCATTGCTAAAATTTCATCGACATATTTGCGGCTATTCGAAAGACGTGGAACCTTATTCTGACCTCCGAGCTTGTCACGTTTTTTCATCCATTTATAGAATGTGCCTTTTGGTAAAGTTTCAATTACCGGATGTTTTAAAACCAAATTGTGATACCGTTTTGCTTCATAGTCAGAATTAAGCGATTTTAAGGCGTTATCAAACGTTTCAGAAAAGAAATCCTTGTTATCAGGCACCTTTTCAAACTCGATTAACCACTGATGACTGATATCATCTCCTTCAAATGATGGTGCGGCAGTATACTCACTTACAACTGCATCAGATTTTGCACAGGCTATAACAAGTGCTTTTTCAGCATTGTCAATAATCAACTCTTCACCAACCACGTTTATAAAATTCACAGTTCGTCCAGTAATTTGAATACGGAAAGGGTTTGTTGAAGTAAATATTACAGTATCGCCAATTTGATAACGCCATAAACCAGCATTTGTGCTAATAACCATGGCATAATTCACACCAACCTGAACTTCATTAAGCTGTTTAGCAACCGGATGTTCAGAATCAAGTTCGCTAACGGGAACAAACTCATAATAAATTCCCAGGTCTAACAAAAGCAGGATATCGTCAACATCCTTTTGGTCCTGGATTCCAAAAAACCCTTCGGAAGCATTGTAAGTATTCAGGTATACAATTTCGCCGGGTGGAATGATTGCATTAAATTGTTCGCGATATGGCCCGAATTTTACTCCTCCATGAAAAAATACTTCCAGATTTGGCCAAACTTCTTTCAGATTATCTGTTTTTGCCTTTTTCAGTATTTTTCTCAATAAAACCAGCATCCAGGATGGAACACCTGAAATACTGCGTACATCATGATCGAGTGTAGATTCAGCCATCAGTTCCAACTTGTTTTCCCACTCATCCATTAAGGCAATCTCGATCGAAGGGGTCCTTCTGAATTGTGCCCAAAAAGGTAGGTTCCTCATTAAAATTGCCGATAAATCCCCTTCATAATAACTGGCATTGCTGACTTCCTGGAAAACGCCGCTTCCGCCCATAACCAGGCTTTTACCCTCAAACATTGCTGATTCAGGATACATGCTGAAATAAACAGAAATAATGTCTTTGCCCCCTTTATAATGGCATTCTTCAAGTGCAGAATCACTCATCGGTATGAACTTACTTTTACCGGCAGTGGTACCTGATGATTTGGCAAAGTATTTCACTTCCTCGGGCCATAATAAATTCTGCTCCCCTTGCCTCAAACGATCGATATATGGTTTTAATTTTGAATAAGTGCTAATTGGAACTCGTTCAGTATATTTACGAACAGAATCAATGCTTTTGTAATCATATTTTTTACCCCACTCAGTATCTTTTGCGGTTGAAATAAGTTTTTTAAACAACTCTTCCTGAACATCAAAAGGATACTTCTTAAAAAGTTCAATTTGATGGATCCTTTTCTTAATCAACCAGTGAATAACAGAATCGATTAGGGTCATAGATAATTTTGTGTGTTAATTGGAGTTCAAAAGTATAAAAGAAAGCAGAATGAATTAATTTTGAATTGATGATCTGTTTCCCTAATGCGAAAATAAATCTCGGGCTAGGTGTTGTTTCTAAAAGAGATGATGGATTTCACAATATCTCATCTCTTTTGTATCCAATACCTTACTATGATGTTCTGGAATTTTTACCCTCCAAATCATACAAGCTAATTTCTTTTGGTTTGGGTTCAGATATTCTTGAAAAAGATAATCTTGTTACCAGAGCCTGGTTTTTGATGCATCAGAATTATGGTATACCGCCATTGCACATAAAGTTGTTAAAACAAATCCCAATTGGATCAGGCTTAGGGGGAGGATCATCTGATGCGGCTTTTTTAATCAAGACAGCGAGTCAATACTTCGAATTAAAATTACCAAATACTGAATTGCAGGCACTTGCATCGAATATTGGAAGCGATTGCTCGTTTTTTACCCAAAATAAACCTGCAATGGTGAGTGAAAAAGGTGATTTGATTAAAACTATTGATTTCTCTTTAAACGATAAATTCGTCGTATTGGTGATGCCTGGAATTAATATCTCATCAAAAGAAATGTACACAAAAGTTATTCCCTCAATTCCAGAAATCCCAATTTTTGATATCCTGAAACAACCTATCGAAACCTGGCCTGAAAACATGATTAATGATTTTGAAAAACCGCTTTTCGATTTATACCCAAAACTGAGTGAAATAAAATCAGTATTATATCAAAAAGGTGCCCTTTATGCATCTTTAACAGGAAGTGGATCTGCTTTTTATGGTATTTTTGCAGCGAACCCTAAGCTTTCATCAAGAGACTTAGGATACCCAATGTATTGCCTAAAATTAGATAATAGCTGACTTTAAATCAATAATTTCCTGGATGAAGCTGATTTCTTTTTAAATTCGGGCTTTATTCAAAACCCAGTTACGAATGAATAAAATTACCCTAATTACAGGCACAACAGCAGGAATAGGACAGGCATGCGCTTATAAATTTGCAGAACAAAAGCATGACCTTATCATCACCGGAAGGCGTAAACAGCGTTTAATACAATTAGCCAATGATCTTAAGAAAAAATACGGCGTTCAAGTAATGACTTTGGCTTTTGATATCCGCAACAAAATTGAGGTTGATGCAGCCGTTGCTAAAATTCCATCCGATTGGAAAGTAGAAATACTGATTAATAATGCAGGCCTTGCCGCCGGTTTAAGTCCTATTCAGGATGGTTCAGTTGATGATTGGGAACAGATGATTGACACCAATATTAAAGGCTTATTATATATTACAAAAGCAATCGTCCCAAAAATGATTGAAAGCAGAAAAGGACATATTATTAATATTGGATCAATTGCCGGAAAAGAGGTTTATCCGAAAGGCAATGTATATTGTGCCAGCAAACATGCTGTTGATGCACTGACCAAAGGCATGAGAATTGATCTTTTACCTCATGGTATTAAAGTCAGCCAGGTTGCCCCGGGATTGGTGGAGACTGAATTTTCATTAGTCAGGTTTAAATGGGATAAAGAAGTTGCTGAAAAAGTATACCAGGGTTATCAGCCACTAAAAGGACAAGACATCGCTGATGCAGCGTATTATATTGCATCTTTGCCAACTCACGTTAATATTAACGATCTAATTATCATGCCAACTGCCCAGGCTAACGCAACTACTGTTTTAAAGGACTAATGGCAAAATAACAATCAGAGGATTTCTACAAGACTGATATTTTGACACTTACAAGTATGTTGTTTTTTTATTTTATTTTTGCACACCTCAAAAACTTATTAACTTAATGGAAGTTATACGCATTTTTGATTTATTATCAAGGTACGAGGATAAATTCAAACCGAAAAATGATGTTCTGGCTGGCAAAGAAAATGGTGAATGGATCAAATATGATTTAAAAACCTATCGTGAAAAAGCGAATCATATCAGTCTTGGCCTTTTGGAGCTTGGTATTAAAAAAGGAGATAAGGTTGCTACCATTTCAAATAACCGGCCAGAGTGGAATTTCATCGACATGGGCATACTGCAAACCGGTGCTATTCACGTTCCAGTCTATCCAACCATTAGCGAAGATGATTATAGGTATATATTAAAACATGCTGATGTTAGGTTTGTTTTTGTAGCAGGAAAAGAGCTGCTCCGAAAAATTGAACATATACTTCCCGAAATCGAGAATCTGGAACAGCTGTACACCATTAAGAAGATTGATGAACATCATCATATGAATGATTTGATTGAATCCGGAAGGCAATCAAAAAAAACTGAAATGCTTGAGAAAATCAGTGCTTCTATTGATAAAGATGATGTTGCTACATTGATTTATACCTCAGGTACAACAGGATTTCCAAAAGGTGTAATGTTGACTCATGAAAATATATTAAGCGATGTAAAGGCTGCCGAATGGATATTTCCGGTTGACGAAACATCAAGGGGTTTGAGTTATCTCCCACTTTGTCATGTTTATGAAAGAACTGTTAATTACATACTGCAATATAAGGGTGTTTCGATCTACTATGCAGAAAACATGGGGACGATTGTAGATAATATACAAGAGGTAAAACCTCATCTTATGACTACAGTGCCAAGGCTACTCGAAAAAGTTTACGATAAAATACTGGCAAAAGGTCGAAGACTAAAAGGATTAAAAAAACAGATTTTTTTCTGGGCTGTAAATCTGGGGTTGAAATATGAATACGACCGACCAGATCGGATATTATATAATGCTCAGCTAAAAATCGCAAATAAGCTTGTATTCAGCAAATGGCGAGAAGCTTTTGGTGGTGAGATGCGCTCTATTGTTTCAGGAGGGGCGGCACTTCAACCACGATTAGCACGGATTTATAATGCAGCAGGCATTCCGGTGGTTGAAGGATATGGGATGACTGAATCGTCACCTGTAATTGCCGTCAATACATTTATTCCTAAACAACGGAAAATTGGAACCGTTGGGCCCCCATTAAATAATGTTGAGGTAAAAATTTCTGAAAAAGGAGAAATCCTGGTCAAGGGGCCTATTGTTATGAAAGGTTATTTTAAGGATCCTGAAATGACAAATGAAACCGTTATTGATGGTTGGTTGCATACGGGCGACATGGGCATTATTGATGATAGTGGAATGCTTAAAATTACTGGCAGGTTAAAAGAGATATTTAAAACCTCGATGGGAAAATATATATCACCTGTTTTGATCGAAAACAAGCTTAAGGAATCACCCTTTATTGATCAGATTATGGTAGTGGGCGAAAATCAAAAATGGGCAGCAGCATTGATCGTACCTGACTTTGAGCACTTTCGTATGTGGTGTAAAATAAAAAACATCCCTTTTTCCAGCGACAAAGAGATGATCAATAATAAAGATTACAAAAACAGAATTAAAAAAGAGGTTGACTGTTTTAACAAACAATTTGGCGACACTGAAAAAATTAAAAAATTTGAACTAATCGACCATGAATGGACGATCGACACAGGAGAAATTACAGCTAACTTGAAACTGAAAAGAGCCACATTACTGAAGAAGTATGCACAACTGATTGATAGGATTTACAACAATTAAGTTTATAGCTTATGGCCGATAAAAATATTACCCGCGTTTTTGATTTGCTAAATGCATATCGAAATGAATTTAAAGGATTAAACAAAGCCTTTTCAGAAAAAAGAAGCGGTAAATGGAAAAGTTATTCCGCGACTGATTATGTGCGCATTTGCGATGAACTAAGCCTTGCTTTTCTTGAGATCGGAATTAATAAAGGCGATAAAATCGCAACAGTACTGCATAACTCACCGGAATGGAATTTTATTGACATGGCCATTGCCCAGACCGGAGCCGTACACGTTCCTATTTATCCAACAATTTCAAACGACAGCTTCGAGTTTATTTTTAAAGACGCTGGTGTAAAGCATTTGATGATCTCAAATAAAGAGGTCTATGACAGGATTGAACCAATCCTTCATAAAATTGACAGTTATAAGGGTGGTTATCGCGTTGACTTTGAGGCTGACATCCCAACTTTAGACAATTTGCTTGAAATAGGGATTAAATCTAATCGAAAAACCGAGCTGACTGAAATTAAGAATTCAATCAATAAAGAAGATTTGAATTCGATCATCTATACTTCGGGTACAACCGGAATGCCAAAAGGAGTCATGCTTTCGCATAAAAATATAATTACCAACGCCCAGGCTGCAGCAGATATTCTTTCTCAAAACCCTGTAAAAACAGCTCTTAGTTTTTTGCCATTATGTCACGTACTGGAACGAGTGATTAATTACACTTACCAATTATCAGGTGTTGAGGTGTATTATGTACATAACCTTGAATTGATTGGTGAGATGATAAGGGAAGTAAAGCCTGAAATGTTTTGTGCTGTGCCCCGAATTTTGGAAAAGACGTACGCTAAAATAATGAGCAAAGGCCGCGACCTTCCCCTTATTTCAAAAATAATTTTCCACTGGGCATTAGACGTTGGGGCACAATATGAACCCTGGGCAAAACGATCAGCCTGGTATAACTTTAAACTCTCGGTTGCGCGAAAACTAGTTTTCTCAAAATGGATTGATGCCCTTGGAGGAAATATCGATGTGGTTGTTTGTGGAGGTGCCAGCTTACAGGAAGACCTTGCAAGACAATTTTGGGCTGCCGGAATGCAGGTTGTTGAAGGCTATGGTTTAACGGAGACTTCACCGGTGATTGCTGTTGGACAGTTTATTCCCAATGGGGTAAAAATAGGAACAGTTGGTCCTATCGTTCCGGGCATTGATGTGAAGTTTGCCGAAGATGGCGAAATCCTCACAAAAAGTCCTTGTGTGATGATGGGATATTACAACCGACCTGACTTAACAGCTGAAGTTACTACTGAAGATGGTTGGTTTAAAACCGGCGATATTGGACATATGGAGGGTAACTATCTTAAAATAACTGATCGCAAAAAAGAAATTTTCAAGACCTCGGGTGGAAAATATATCGCCCCGCAGGTTATTGAAGTTAAGCTTAAAGTTTCGCCATTTATTGAAAATATAATGGTGGTCGGTGAAGGCAAACATTTTGCCTCCGCATTGATCATCCCTAATTTTGAACATCTTGAATCATGGTGCAAGGTTAAGGGTCATCAATATGACGGTCCTGATCATATTATCAATAATGAAGTCATCATCAAAAGGATTCAGCGAGAAATTGATGAGATGAACACCAAATTTGATCAAACCGAACAGATTAAAAAATTCGTTTTGCTAAATGATGAATGGTCGGTTGATAATAATCTTCTTTCTCCAACACTAAAATTACGTAGAAAGGAAATGGTGAAGATGTACAAAGACCTGGTTGAAAGCATTTACGCAGATACTAATGCATAATCCTGAATACCAACTGCTTTAACTCACCGTAACTTTGGGCATCATTGCTTCCAACACCCTTACTTTTTAAATCAAGGTTTTTAATGTCGGAAATGATGGATTTGGCTTTTTGAGTAGAAAACACACGCGATGCCTGCTGAAAGTCTTTTACAAAAAATGGATTGACTCCCAATTCGGCAGCAATTTTTCGATCATCCAAATTACGAATATGATGATACAGAAATATCTTCATAAAAAAATTGTGCAACATTACCGAGATCATCTGTAAAGGATGTTCTTTGGGGTTGGCCTCAAAATAATTGACAATACGTTGTGCTTTTAATGCATTTTTCTGCCAGAGCGACTTTTGAAATTCGAAAATATTAAAGTCTTTACTTATACCAATATTTTCCTCAATCTCAGTTTCTGTAATCTCAGAACCTGGTTTTATATTGATCATCAGTTTCTCAATCTCGTTACTGATCTTGTTTAAATCGTTTCCAAGATGATCAGATAAAATGCCTGCTGCAACAGGATGAATCTTATAACCATTCTGACTAATTGTTTTCTCAATCCATTTCGGGACTTCATAATCACGAATGCGCTGGGACTCATATACAACTGCTTCTTTAGATTTTGTCAGTTTTTTATAAAACCCTTTTCGTTTGTCCAGCTTTTTGTATTTGTAACTAATCACCAAAATGGTGGTTTCCATTGGAGCATCAAGGTACGGTTCAAATTCTTCAATCTTTTTAATCTCCTGTGCCTCTTTCACAATTATTAGCTGGTAATTTCCCATCATCGGAAAACTCCGGGCCAGGTGTATGATATCCTTTACGGAAACATCCCTTCCATATATTACGGTTTGGTTGAATTCCCTGACACTTTCATCAAGTGCATTTTTCTCAATATAAGAAGTCAGCTGGTCAGTAAAATAAGGTTCCTCACCGTATAAAAAATAAATTGGAGAGAAAATTTTATTTTGAAGGTCTTTTAATATCAGTTCAAAATCCAAAACTAAAATCTTAAATGTTTAACTGTTACTCCCTGATTGATTAGCTGTTTCAATGAATCAATGCCGATTTTTATATGATCTTCAACAAAGTGTTTATTTACCACTTCATCGCTTTCCATGGTTTTTACGCCCTCCGGTATCATTGGCTGATCAGAAACCAAAAGCAAAGCACCGGTTGGAATTTCATTTTTAAACCCAACAATAAAAATTGTTGCTGTTTCCATATCAATGGCCATACTTCGGGTTTTGCGAAGATATTTCTTGAACTTTTCATCATGTTCCCATACCCTTCGATTTGTTGAGTAAACTGTTCCAGTCCAGTAATCTTTACTGAAATCGCGAATGGTAGTAGACATTGCTTTTTGTAGGCTAAACGCAGGAAGTGCAGGTATTTCAGAAGGCATATAATCATTTGAAGTTCCCTCACCCCGAATGGCAGCAATGGGTAATATCAGATCGCCTACCTGGTTTTTCTTTTTTAAACCACCACATTTTCCTAAAAATAAAACAGCCTTAGGATGTATTCCTGTTAAGAGGTCCATAATTGTGGCTGCATTAGCGCTTCCAATTCCAAAATTGATCATCGTAATATCACCAGCGGTTGCTGATGGCATGTTTGCGTTAAGGTCAACAATTTCAACATTATTCCAGGAAGCAAAAAGTTCAAGATATTTGTTAAAGTTTGTTAATAAAATATATTTTCCAAAATCCTCAATTGCAATCCCTGTGTACCTTGGCAGCCAATTCGAAACAATCTCTTCCTTATTCTTCATATGCAATAATTTAAAAGCAAAGGTACTTAATTTGAGGTGTTCAATTACCCTGAAAAATACAAAACCATTATGTATTAAACCTATCAAACTTTTGTAATATGACTATCGGTGCGAGGAGCATGTTACAGGTTTTATTAAATTCTTTCATCATTTCACGAATCAACGCCTTGCAACTTGTATTGCATAACGTGTAAACAACTATATAAATTCTTTGTTTTTGTCTACTTTTAGCCAATGCAATTAAACCTGCCAGAAATTGAACTGAAAACAAGAAAAACTGAGTGTGGGAAAATAGAAGTATTTGATAATTTTAGAAAAAAATATATCGTGTTGACACCTGAAGAATGGGTCAGGCAACATTTCTTGAGTTTCCTCGTCAATCAAAAAGGGTATCCTACATCATTAATTGCAGTTGAAAAAGGATTAAAAGTCAACCAAATGCAAAAACGTTTTGATGCAGTGGTGTATGATACTAGCAGAAATCCTTTAGTATTAATAGAATTTAAATCACCAAAAGTTAAACTCGATCAAAAATCATTCGACCAGGTATCACGCTATAATTTAACGATGAAGGTAAACTACCTGATGATCAGTAATGGAATAAATCATTATTGTTGCCGGATGGATTATGAAAAGAAAACATATTTATTCTTAAAAGAAACACCTCTATATGCTGAGCTTTAAACAATTTTACTAGGATTTAAAGATAAACTTTACATAAAGAACAGCCTATTGAGTAATAAAATTTAATCACTTAATTATCAGGCCAACAAATAACAAATAATTCCAACTTCCTTGTTAAAAAAATTATAAATTTGCTGTTTAAAATTCATCAACATGAAAAAGATACTTATTCAGGTCGTATTATTCATTGCAATTGTAGTGCTTGGCTATTATGTTTATGAAAGCATCATGGAGCCTGTGAAATTTAACGAAGAGAAAAAATCACGTGAATTGATGGTCGTTAACAAACTTAAAGACATCCGAAATTCACAAATGGTTTTTAAACGCATGAATGGTTCATATTCAAATAACTTTGACTCGTTAATTGCATTTCTGGTAGATGCAGAATTGCCGGTGGTAAAAATTATTCCCGATCCGGATGATACTACCTTTACATTAACCATTAATGATACGATTGGTTATATTAAGGTTTCAGATACTTTGTTTAAAAGCAAACCTTATAAAATTGATCAGCTTTCATTGATTCCTTTTTCTGACGGTGAGTATTTCCAAATGGATGCAGATACCATTGAAAGAGGTGGAGTTGAAGTTCATGTTTTTGAAGTGTTGGCACCTTATACTGCCTATTTAAAAGGCATGGATAAACAGACTGTGATTAACATTATAGCCAAACAAGAAGATATAGATAAATATCCAGGCTTAAAAGTAGGCTCACTCATTGAACCTTCAACTGACGGCAACTGGGAGTAATTAATTCCCAATGCCAGCATACGTTAACCCACATACCAGTTTTTTCGACAAGTCATTTACCGAATCCCTTTATCCGTCATATATTTTGTCTGTGCAATTAAGTTTGCATGGACTTGCTTTTTCAGTTTATCATCCTGAAAAAAACAAAATTATTGCCCTGGAGTCTTTTCGGTTTGTTGGGGTAAAAAATAAAAACCAACCTGGTGTAGAAATTGACTCAGTTATTGATCAACGGAAATGGTTAAAGCAATCTTTTAAGCAAATCAATATTATTTATACTGATCAAAACTGCACACTTATACCTTCATCACTTTTTGTTGAAAAAGAGAAAGAATCATTACTAAAATTCAATCAACCAATAAATGAAGACGCTTCGGTACTATATAACCAACTTAAAAATGCCGGGGCTATAAATATATTTACAATAGCTGAAGGATTAAAGAACAAACTTTTGGAGGTATGGCCTGGTGCTTGCGATCAGACATTTCTCATCAATCCTTATTGAGAGTTTACTGATCAATTTTAAAAATAAAACAAGAAATAACTCACTTTTCGTTCAACTACATAAAGACTATTTTGAATTGGTTTACCTTAAAAACGGCAAATTATTTTTTCATAACTCATTTAAATTTAAAACAAAAGAGGATTTTATCTATTTCCTGCTTGCTGCAATTGATCAATTAAATTTAAATCCGGAAACGGTTAAACTAATTTTACTTGGGGATTTCAGCAAAAGTTCCATTTTCTACGAAATGGTGTACCAGTATATCAGACACATTGAGTTTATTGAGAAAAATGAAATATTCAATTATTCTTATTTACTGGATAAGATTGCCCATCACCAATTCTATACATTATTTAATGTACTGCAATGCGAATAATTGGTGGTGAATATGCAAAACGGATCATTAAGCCTCCAAAGAACCTCCCGGTGCGCCCAACAACTGATCTAGCAAAGGAAAGCCTCTTCAATATTCTACGTAACAAAGTCTCCTTCGAACAAAAAAAAGCACTTGACCTATTTGCAGGTACAGGATCCCTTTCATACGAATTTGCTTCGCGGGGTTGTGATGCAATAGTTTCAATTGATTTAAATTTTAAATGTATTCAGTTTATCAAACAAACTGCAAAAGAGTTTGGCATGGATTCTATCAGAACAATGCGAACCGATGTGTTTAGATTTATCAAAACAACAAAATCCAAATTCGACATCATTTTTGCTGATCCGCCCTATCAAATGGAAAATATTCCAGAGATAAGTTCAGAGGTATTCAAATATAAACTGCTTAATCCGGGTGGATGGTTAATTGTTGAACATCCAAAGGAAGTGATTTTAAATAATCAGGAATTTTTTGTAGAACACCGCAGGTATGGCCACGTTAATTTCAGTTTTTTTCAATTTCAGATTTCTTAAGTATTGGCATAAAAAAAGCCGCCAGTAAACTGACAGCTTCAAATATTCTTTGTTGGTTTTTAATATTCATCCTCATTAAAAAAGAAATCTTCTTTAGTAGGATAGTCGGGCCAAATATCTTCAATACGTTCGTAGACCTCGCCTTCATCCTCAATCTCTTTCAGATTTTCGATTACCTCAGGTTGCGCACCGGTACGAATACACCACTCTATGAGCTCATCTTTTGTTGCCGGCCATGGGGCATCCTCAAGCTTCGAGGCCAACTCTAAAGTCCAATACATAGCTCAGATTTTTAAATTATTATTTTTTGCAAAAGTAATTTTAAATCCGAGAATAACAAGCAAAAAATAAAATCAGAAGATATCCTTTAAATTCGAGGTTTCCATAGCGTTTCGGGCGCGCCAAGATTATGTGATAAGATTCTTGAAAGCACAAAAAGATAGTCAGATAGTCTGTTTAAATATTTTATATTTAACGGGTTAACCGGAAATGTTTCACCCATTTTGAGTGTTAGTCTTTCAGACCGTCGGCAAACAGTTCTTGCAAGATGACAATATGAAACCGTTGTATGACCACCGGGCAGAATAAAAGAAGAAAGTTCAGGTAAGGCCTCATTCATGCTATCAATCTCTTTTTCTAGTAGAAGAATATCAGATTCACTAATTTCAGGTAATTGTCTATTTAATGCTTCAGGACCCCTGGCAAGTTCTGATTCTAGTGTGAATAATCGATCTTGTATTTCCAACAATATATCCTGAAAGTGTTCGTCGATTTGCTGGTCACGAATCAGTCCAATCCATGAATTAAGCTCATCTACAGTTCCATATGCTTCAATCCGAACATCATATTTTGGCACACGTGTACCACCTATGAGTGAAGTACTTCCTCCATCTCCTGTTTTTGTGTAAATTTTCCAGTCTGCACTCATTAAGTTTGTATTTAGTTACTCCGACAACAATTTAAGTGATTAAATTGTTTAAAAGCCTATTATGATTATGATTCAGATGCAATAACACTTTGTCCTTTCACAGTTTGAATATCCGGATTAATTATATCTGAAGCAATTCTACCATCCATCATCCTGATGATCCGATGTGCATGACGGGCAATATCTTCTTCATGTGTAACAACAATAATTGTGTTTCCCTGCTCGTGTATCTGTTCAAGTAATCCCATGATTTCAATCGAAGTTTTTGAATCAAGGTTACCTGTTGGTTCATCAGCTAAAACAATGGATGGCTTATTAACCAGCGCTCTTGCAATTGCTACACGTTGTCGTTGACCACCTGATAATTCATTGGGTTTATGAGTCATCCTGTCTGCCAATTGTACCTGATCAAGTGTTTCTTCTGCCTGTTTAATTCGTTCGTTTTTTGAAATACCTGCATATATCAGCGGTAGCATCACATTTTCAAGAGCAGAGGAACGGGGAAGCAAATTAAAAGTCTGAAAGATAAATCCAATTTCTTTGTTTCTAATATCGGCGAGTTCATTATCTGAACGCTTACTTACATCAATTCCATTCAGGAAGTAACTGCCTGCAGTTGCCGTGTCAAGGCATCCGAGCACATTCATCATGGTTGATTTTCCTGACCCAGAAGGCCCCATTAAAGCTACAAACTCATTTCTATTGATACTAACAGAAACATCTTCAAGCGCTTTAACAGTAACTGTTCCAACCTGGTAAAACCTTGAGATATTTTCAAACCGAATAATTTCTTCTTTCATTTATGGTTGCGTTTACATTCCAAATGTACGAAAATCACAAATTGTAGCGCAAATGAAAAACTTAATAACGAATCACAAAGTCCTGTTTGGCGATACCTGTTTTAAAAAAAACCATCCCTGCCCAGTATAAATCAATAGAAATACTGACCTGTTTATTTGACTTGATCTTTTTCCATGCAAGCTCCATCCCGGGTGACCAATGTATGTCATCAAAAATAAACACGCTGTTTTCGTCAGCTTTTAAAAGACATTTTTCAAAATACATAAGCGTTGATTTTTTTCGATGATTTCCATCAAAAAACACCATATTAAGCACCTCTTCGTCCTTTATTACATTATCAAGAATCGCGTCAAATTCGCCCACTTCAAGCTCAACTGAAACCCCTCGTTTTTTAAGATTAGCATCAGCTACTGCTGCAAGGCCCATACTGCCCTCCATTGTTATCAATTTTGCATCCGGGTATCCTTTGCCCAAGTAGGATGCACTGATGCCAACAGAAGTGCCAAATTCAAGTATGGTTTTTGGTTTAAAATACCTTGCCAGTCGGAATAACAGTTCTAATTGTTTTTTCGTATGACTGGTTTTTTTTACGACATCACCAACTATAGTAATTTTTATTGCGTAATCATTCTTACCAGCTGAAGCACCAAAATCCAAGACTTCAACTCTATCCGTTCGTTCTAATAATCTGCGCCTTGCTTTATTTAAGTCCGAATACTCCTTGTACCGTTTTTTATCCCTAAATACTTTTTCAACCAACTCATAAACAAAAGGCGAATGAACTTTATATCGCGTTTTGGCAGTAAACCTGTAAGCAAGATAGCTAAGTATTTGCCATAATTTTTTCATTGTGCAATGCTTTGGTTTTAATTGTAAGCAACTTTATTAACATAAAAAGCTGTTCGTGTACTTTGGTCATCAAGGGTTCGGTTTTTTAGTTTCTGGTAGCCATATACCAGGAAAAAATTATCGTACCAATATCTTATTTGATTGAATTGATCATCGGCTACACGATCCTTTTCAATTTTTGACTCTATTTCTGTTTGGGCTTTTCCAATATCAACAGGACCTTCAATAGTCTGAAGATGAATATATCCCTTATTGATATATGCTATAGAAATAAACTCATCATCATCAAATACTATGCTATTCCTATTGAGTTCATATGACCGTAAATCATCAATTGAAAAATCATTATTCCATATCAGATCACCTTCTTCTGAAAGCCCAACAACGATGACATCATAAAAGTCATACCCGCCAAATACACTGTATGTATAAGGTACAGGCCTTCCATAAAAATCATAATCCATTCTGGTTTCGGTGGTATAGTATGGTTTGTACACTTCAACCGAAAAAACATATTGATCATTTACTTTAATCACCTGTGGATCGTAAAGATGGAAATATGCGGTTAATGACTTCTCCTTTACTTCTTCTTTACCAGTAGCCTTTTTTTTGTATTCCATTGTCCGGTTGCCCAAAGAACCGTAGAGGTTTTCGAAGCCTAAAAAGTCATAAAATTTCAATAAAGATTGTTTACCCTCATTAAATTGAAGGTAATACATACCAACGCTTTTTGGATCTTCATTATCCAACAAACCCTTAAATGAATTTATCCTTTCGGTAATAATATCATACGTACCAAACATTAGCAAGCGGTTGTTTTTTGCAGGAAGAAAATAATAATCACTCAATGTTTTTAATCCCTCCACTATTTCGATATCATATACACTTTCTTCTTCCCCGGTGGAAGAAAACCTAACCACTTTATCTTTGATATACCGGTTATCTTGAATTACTTTTAACGCAGTATAAAATTGCCTGTTATTTTTATCCGCAAATAATTTGAAAATATAGCTGTCTGCATCTGGCATTATATGTGACGCCTTTATATCGCCGGTAACCAGATCAATAAATAACATGTCGGTTTCCTGACGATTGATATTTAATGCTAAACATCCGGTATTTCCAATAGTTGAAAAACCGGCTATTTCAGCCTTATTTGGAAAAGTTCCTGTTACTTTTGAAAATTCGTTTGAAAGAATATTATATGTCACTATTTCATACGAACCCTCCTCTGATCGGCCTCGTGTTAAATTTCGGAATAACAGGAATAACTTGCTTTCCGATTGATCAGATCCTACATATTCAAGTTTTTCAGCTAAGGGAATAAACTTTAACCACTGTTGCTTTAACGAAGTATTAAAAAGCCCAAAAAACCATTTTGTCTGGCTATCATCAGTTACCTCATTGCTTTCATAAAAGATGAGTGCTCCTTTTCCGCCAAGTACCTCAACATGGAAATTATCAGCATTTATTTCAGAAGGAACTTCGAGCCTGATGGGTTGCAACTTTTGAGCAATAACTGAATTGCCTGTGTAAAATAACACCAGTAACAAAAACATATTTTTGATGATCTTCATTCGAGAAAAACGGAAATCTTTGAATAAAATTATCAGGATGACAGCAATTTGCAAATTTACTGTTTTCAACTGATAATAAGGTGAATAATTAG
The DNA here is from genome assembly GCA_963759045.1 of uncultured Bacteroidia bacterium. Classification (GTDB taxonomy): domain Bacteria; phylum Bacteroidota; class Bacteroidia; order Bacteroidales; family F082; genus JAADID01. The sequence continues at coordinate 55,046 of CAVWXM010000033.1, read as the reverse complement.
CAAAAACCCCGCCAATCTCATTTAGAAGGGCGGGGTTTTTAAAGAAATGTTTAAAACTTTATCTGACAATCAGTTTCTCAACTGAAACGTGATGCTCATTATCAATAAATTGTAAGATATATATTCCGGTTTCCATTGCAGAAATATCAATATTATTTTCACCTTTCTTAATGCTTTCGTTTTTTACAAGCTGACCAGCAAGGTTAAAAATAGAAAGCTGTCCATTCATCTCTGCAGAAAATTGAATATTATCATTTGCCGGATTTGGATAGAACCGGAATGTTGAGGTTTCATTTTCTGGGAAACCAACACTGGAAGATGCATAAACAAATAAATTATCCAATTCCCAAGTAGCTGATTCCTCAGCAGAAGAAGTATATTTAAATGCCAGATAGCATAGGCCATTATAATAATCCGAGATTTCTAAGATACCTGATTCAACCCAATTCCAGCCACCATCTGACCATTCAACCATATCAGTAAGATCGGTCCAGATAAAATCATTGGGGTTTCCACTGCCATCATAATCATTTGAAATATAAAGTTCCAGAGGTGCGCCTGAATAATTATAGGCTGAAATAAAGCTGAACCTTACATCAAATACATTAGTCATCCAAAGTTGAGGAGAAATTAGCCAATCCTCATTCACATTCGAACCATCAGAAAATCCACTCATCTTAGCAAACTTATCTCCACTAAATTCATCGGCTTCCCAGATTTGATCTCCGATAACACTGTATTGTGTCCATGTACCTAAGGTGCCACTTTCAAAATCTTCAAAATTAATGGTCACCAAATTCTCGATTTGGGCACTTGCATTTGGAACATCTCCATCTGTTTTATAATCAATATTTTCGCCTGAATTTGTATACGGATAAATGACAAAGCCATACTGACCACCACCGTCTAAACCATTAAATACTGTCATTTCCTGCCCATAAGCAATATTGACATAAACTTCGCCATCTGACCAATCGAGATCATCTGGAACCGGAGTTCCATCAACCGGAACATCATAAGCTGGATCTTTTACGATATATCTTTCTCCAATAACTAAATAGCCATGTGGTAATTGTTCACCAACGGCATCTGTCCATTCCACTGTAATACTTAAACCCGAAGCTGTGGCCGTGAATTCAGTTGGGTAGTTTGTTGGCTCAGGATCAGGTGTAAAGCTACCAAAGCTTTGGTTGTTATTTAAAGCACCTTTTGTTTCTGGTGCCGTGGGCTGCCAAAGAAACTCACTATATTGTGATCCTGTTCCTGATAATTGCAAGGATGTACCAACATCAGCATTAATTTCACTGACCCCAATATCAGTAGAGGTTTGACCCGATGCGGGCCCATCAACTGCTGTTAATGTTCCTTCGTAACTCAAAAACTGTCCATCAATGAGGTTTCCCTGATAACTGATTGCAAACCCATCACTCTCTCCATTTTGAATTCCATTTGAAGGATAGTCATAATACATGATCGTAAAGTCACCTTCGACGTTGCCCATTGTGAATTGATCAAGCGTTTTTGTATCATAACCCTCTCCACTATTACCATTATATAAAGTAATGGCAAAATCAGCCAGGCTGTAGGTTCCGGCGTTTTCGAGTACGATTTCAATAAATTCTCCTTCGTCAGTACTCACATTATCATAATGCAGTTCATTGGTCCATACGTTTTGTGCACTGGCCGATAAAATGACAAAGAAAACAAGTTGAATAATAAGTAAAGTTTTTTTCATAATATCTTATTTTAAGTTTAGAAATATTGCTTTGGTTTTATTCCCGGTTGTTTATCAAAAAATTAATAAACAACCGGGAAATAATATTTTATCGAATAACGAGTCTTTTAACAACTTGTGATCCGCTTTCAGTATCAAATATTTTCACAATGTAAATACCTTTTTTCAACATATCAACATCAATTTGCTGAGACCCTGAAATTTTCTCATAAAACATTGCACGTCCTTGAAGGTCAACAATTTTTACTTCTGCATTGGCATTTGCAGGAATCGAAATTGTGAACTCTCCCTGGTTTGGATTTGGGTATAAATTAACATTCTGATTAGTCAGGATTTTTTCATGTACATTTTCAGGAATTACTTCGATATAATCTTCTTTTAATAGTGTATCTGATCCAAACTCATTTGTAACTACCAATGTTACATCATATGTATCCCAATCCATAATCAGGTAATAAACCTCAGCAGGGTTTTCCTCACCGGAAGTTTCGGGAGTTCCACCTTCAAATGTCCATTCAAACGTAAGATTTTCACCAGTTGACAGAGAAGTAAAATTGGTATAGCTTCCTGCAAGCACCTGGGTTTGATCTGCAACAAAATCAGCTTCAGGAGCATAACCTGAGTGGATATATTCCTGGTAAGTTAAACTATCTGTATTCGCTCCATCCGAAATTACAAGCGTAACATCCCACATTCCTGCCTGTTCATAAATGATGTATGGCGGGGTTTGCCCATCAAAAGTCTCAGGAATTCCTCCTTCAAAAGCCCAGCTCCAGCTTATTGGGTTTCCTGAAGACTGATCAGTAAACATTACACTATCACCAACTATTATATATTGTTTATCAGATGTAAAACCAGCAATCAGGGATATCTGGCATTCGAAGCCGGGTGTTGCCCAAATTGAATCACCAGCAGCATTTAATGCGGCAAAATTTTCAGATGCACGCCAATTTTCGGCAATGGTATTATCAGCATCCGGATTACAAAGGGTTAATGAAGGCCCAAAACCATCGGCCAGAGAATCCCATGGCTGATAATCATCATAGGGCACGTAATCAACTACAATATCGAAATTGTCCTTCAGTTCAACTGCCTCTCCTCCATTGCTTAAACTACCTCCTGTCCATTGCAAGGCTTCGACGCCAAATGTCAACCACATGGCTACTGAATCTTTTGCAACCAGTAAAAATGTATCAGGAAGAATTTCAATTCCTGCCGGGAAAGTGTATTCAACTCCTTCAGAGATTGAAAAATCGGCCAAAGAAATTGTTTCGGCACCATTGTTATAAAATTCAAGAAATTCGAGTGAGTCGTCACCTGATTCAGGTGGATTATACATAATTTCTGTGATAACAATATTGGGCAATTCATATGGTTCGATGATTGAAAAATAATCTTCACTTTCGCCAACAGGATCACCTTCCTCAACACCCGATATTCTCACTTTATAATCATCACCAAGCTCCTGATTAGCTAATACTGTCCACATGAAGCTACCATCGGATAAAGGTATATTGTAAACTATTGGTTCGGGATCCTGTCCTTCTTTAACCAGCTCAATATTAATTATACCATCCCAAAAACCAAAACTCCATGTAATCTCATAATCAGCACCTTGTTCGATAAACTCTCCTCCATCCGGATTTAACACAGTGACAAATGGAATTGGGGGAAAATTCTCAGCACCTGGTGTTCCTCCTATTTCGAGACTTTCGAGCCAACTTTGTGGCAAACTATTATCGGTATCAGGATCAATTAATGAAAGTGTTGGACCATCACCATCAGGCGCAGTTGGCCAGGGATCAGAATCAGTGAAACTAACAATATCAATTAAAATTCCGCTATTGTTGTATAGTCTTACATCATCTCCAGAATTATTCAATGCAAAATTACCTGTTCCATCATAATCAGGTGTAAAAGGAAAATCACCTCCAGTAGCCACCGCGATGGTAAAATAACCACCTGCTTCGATACTATATCCTGCAGGTAAAATAACAGGAGTATGAGTTCCATCATTATCAAGTAATTTCCAGTTTTCCAGGTCAATAGTCGCATCGGTATTATTATACAATTCAACCCACTCTTCATCAGTACCAGGAGAATTATACATAATTTCATTGATGATCAATGCAGGTTCATCAGGCACATCCCATGATAAATTAAATGGTGTATCATCAATAACTGTAAACTGCCAGTTGCCTGCAATCCAATTGCCTTCGGTATCATTAACGCCCCATTCCCAGGTATTGGATCCATCGTCAGCAGTTAATATCTGTTCGCACATCCATATATGGTCACCAGCAACAGTGTCTCCATTGGTTCCGTCATCATAGAACATGGAGTGCTCTATTCCACCTCCCCATCCTGGATCGTATAGGCCATTTTCATCCCAGCTACCTTTCAAACTAAAACCATCATAGTTTTTGCCCAAAGAATCGTTAACTGCAAAAGTAACGGTAGCCATTGGTGGTGGTGGTCCACTGACCGTCGTTGTATTATTAGGAAAGTCATAAGTGAAAATAGTTGGGTTTACACCATCAGTAACAAAAGGTGTATTACCACCTGTGCTTTGGTTCCAGTTGTTATTCAATGTTACTTTACATTCATAATTACCAGCTACTGGGATAGTGAGTTCCAGGGTATAAATGTCATCTCCATCTAAATCTTCCATTTCTCCAATTAACTCAGTTGGGTCCCAATCGTTGCCACCCATGGTCGATAAAAAGTCGCCTGCAACAACAGGCAAAGTATGAGAAACCAAATTTGCATTTGTATTATATTTCCAGGTCACATCTTCAGCACCAGTTAAAATAATATGCTGATTATCTGCCGGGAACCAATCACCGTTATCTACAACTTTGTATTCATTATCTCCAGCAGCCAGGTTTTTGGTTAATTCAAGCAGCCCTGTTGTTCCGGTAGTCAACAGATAATCCGGATCATCGGCAGTCCATCCGTTAAAACTACCAGCAATAAAGGTATTGGATGAGATTTCAACTATATCATTTTGTTCCCTTGGATTAATCCGGTAATATGGACCAGAATTATACCAGTCAACTACACCTGTGATTGAACCATAAGTGTTGCCAACAGTCATGCTAATACCTCCAAATTGATATACTACATTATCACCAACATGAAAATAATATGTACTTGATCCGTCACTCCAAGAACACGTGTAATCGTAATCTGTATAAGAATCAACAGTAAAGTCCTCAATGGTTACCAGTTGTCCTTCCCACTTTTCACCAGGGTCAGTATCAACAGCAATATTTTCTTCAATATCCGAGCCATCAATTATTGAATGGTCCATAAGGTGAATTTCCTGTTGATAAAGTAGATAACAATTCAGGATCAACCAGTTCAGTAAGGCTATTATAAGTGTCTCTTTTGGCAGTAATTAATACTTCATCCCCAACAGCAACCAAGCCGTCAAAACTGCTATTAAATATCATAACACCATTATAAGCTCCTGCAGCATCACTCATCCAAACATTATTGAAATTATCATTTGCAGAGATAATGCCCTGAAAAGTAGCAATATTCACATCGTTCATTGTACCTCCTGGATTTGTAGTATTCACAAAAGAAATCGGCATAATACCTGCATAAAAGTCAAAATCGCTGGTGTTTGCGGCATCGTCAATATTATCAAGTGTAATATCCCCTGTCATATTAACAGATGCTCCTGTAAGATGCACTAGTGCAGAATTCGAACCATCAATAGAGGCACTTGAAAACGTAATTGTTGAAGTGCCTGTAAGGGTGTAGTCTACTGCATTCACTGAGGTAACGTCAGAGGAATACTCTATATCCATAGCTGTTTCGCTAATTGCAAACGCATTGAGTATTGATGGTGTAACAGTGCCTCCAATGCTTTGGTTATTATTCTCATCGCCAGGGGTATCATCCGCCGGATCCTGCCAGGTAAAATCAGTATATACTGTTCCGCCACCTGATAATTGTAATGACTCACCAACTGGTGTTGAACTAGTTTCTTCAACACCAATATCTGTGGAGGTCAATCCATTGGCTGGTCCATCAGTTGCAGTTAAAGCGCCTTCATAACTCAAGAACTGACCGGTGATCACAGTTCCCTGGTAAGAAAGTGCAAGACCATCAGGTGCTCCATTTTGGATACTTGTTGGATCCCAGGTGTATATTGTATAATCACCAACAGTAGATCCTACTGTGAAATTATCTAATGTACTATTTTCATAGGACGTTCCGTTGCTGCCATTATAAAGGTGAACGGCAAAATCTGATAAAGTATAGTTCCCCGGATTTTCAATAACAACTTCAACAAATTCACCAACATCTGTGCTAGCGTTGTCGTAATGCAATTCGTTGATCCATGTATTTTGCGCAAAAACAAATAGTGCAAAACAAGTTAATACGATACTAAGTAGTGTTTTTTTCATTTTCAAATTCATTTTGTTCAATAAATATTATTTCCAACAATTATTTGTATTTTCAATATTGCTTTTCTCAATTAATGGGTTTAAATAATTTATTGGGAAACATTAAAATCATAAAGTATTTAATTTTTAATTTAATAGGAAAAAGCTGTCTAAAATAAGGAAAATGCCCCTTTAATTTTGGACTGTTAATAACTATTAAAAGATTGGTTGAAATAAAAAAGGGGCAACCGAATGGCTGCCCCTTTTTATTTATTTAATAGTTGATTTATTTATTATCGTCAACTTCTTCAAAATCGACATCGGTAACTTCATCATCACCTCCTTTTGCATCACCAGAACCATCTCCTGTTCCTGGCTCAGCGCCTGGAGGAGGAGTTTGTCCACCTGCCTGTGCATCTTTATACATGTCCTGGCTGGCTGCCTGCCATAGTGTATTCATCTTTTCCAGAGCGGCATCGATTGCTGCTATATCCTGGCTTTTGTGCGCAGTTCTTAACTCTTCAACTGCAGCCTCAATTTCAGATTTCTTATCTGCAGGTAATTTATCACCATATTCTTTTAACTGTTTTTCAGTCTGGAAAATCATGGCATCAGCGCTATTAAGTTTGTCAATTCTTTCTTTTGCTTTTTTATCCTCTTCAGCGTTTGCTTCAGCTTCTGACTTCATCTTTTCGATTTCTTCATCAGATAATCCTGAAGAAGCTTCAATACGGATACTTTGAGATTTTCCTGTTCCTTTATCTTTGGCATGTACATGAAGAATACCATTTGCATCAATATCAAAAGTTACTTCGATTTGTGGTACTCCGCGTGGTGAGGGTGGAATTCCATCAAGATGGAATCTTCCGATGCTCTTATTTTCGTTCGCCATTGGACGTTCACCCTGCAGAACATGAATTTCAACTGATGGCTGATTATCAGCAGCTGTTGAGAATATTTCTGATTTTTTAGTTGGAATGGTTGTATTTGATTCGATCAGTTTAGTCATTACACCACCCATTGTTTCAATACCTAATGAAAGAGGAGTTACATCAAGCAACAATACATCTTTAACTTCTCCCGTCAAGTACACCACCCTGAATAGCTGCACCAACGGCAACAACCTCATCAGGATTAACACCTTTCGAAGGTTCTTTTCCAAAGAATTCCTTTACAATTTCCTGAATGGCAGGAATACGTGTTGATCCACCAACGAGAATTACCTCATCAATATCCGATGCAGTTAATCCGGCATCTTTTAAAGCTGCTTTACATGGTTCAATAGTAGCCTTGAATCAATTTATCAGTTAATTGCTCAAATTTTGCACTTGTCAATTTTCTAACCAGGTGTTTTGGTACACCATCAACAGGCATAATATAAGGCAGGTTGATTTCAGTTTCAGTTGAACTGGACAATTCGATCTTTGCTTTTTCAGCAGCTTCTTTCAAACGCTGAAGGGCCATTGGATCTTTTCTAAGATCAATTCCTTCATCTTTCAGGAATTCATCAGCCAGCCAGTCAATAATTTCATCCATCAAAATCATCACCACCAAGATGAGTATCACCATTGGTTGATTTTACTTCAAATACACCATCACCTAATTCAAGAATTGAAATATCGAAAGTACCACCACCAAGATCAAACACAGCAATTTTAACATCCTCTTTTTTCTTGTCAAGACCATATGCCAAAGCTGCTGCAGTTGGTTCATTGATAATACGTCTAACCTTCAATCCTGCAATCTCTCCGGCTTCTTTAGTTGCCTGTCGTTGTGAATCATTAAAATATGCAGGAACAGTAATAACTGCTTCAGTAACTGTCATGCCCCAGATAATCTTCAGCAGTCTTCTTCATTTTCTGAAGAACCATTGCTGAAATTTCCTGTGGTGTATATTACCTGTCATCAATTTTTACACGTGGTGTATCATTGTCACCTTTAACAACTTTATAGGGAACACGTCCAGCTTCTTTTTGAACTTCGCTGAATTTATTCGCCCATAAACCGTTTGATAGAAGAAATGGTTTTAGTAGGGTTAGTGATTGCCTGTCTTTTTGCAGGATCACCAACTTTGCGCTCACCATTTTCGATAAAAGCAACAATAGAAGGAGTTGTTCGTCGGCCTTCGCTATTTGGAATAACAACAGGCTCATTTCCTTCCATTACAGAAACACATGAGTTTGTTGTTCCTAAATCAATTCCAATTATTTTACTCATTTATTATCGAATTTATAATTATTAATACTATGCAGATTAAATTGTTTCTTACCTTTTGTCAATGATTATGCCAAATGACATAAACCAATGTTTACTGCATTCTTAACAGTATGCTTAATTGGAAATATTGAATTTATATGTCTGTTAATTAATAATATACAGACTATTAACTAGGTGAGACAAGATAACGAGATCAAATGTAAAACGGTGACAAAACGGCAGAAAATGCCTTAAGAAATAAAGAATTTTGTTGAATATTTTTTGTAGTTAGGGTACTATTCAGGGAACAGGAAACCAAGGTCCATATCAACGAGAACATTTAATGTTGCATTGCTTACATCAACGCTCTTGATAACGGTATGCCTTGATGCAAATATACCTGTACCATTTTCAATGTTTGTATATATCGGTACTTCTTCAAGTAAACTACCTTCAACGGAATTAATTGAAAGATAATTGTGCAATACCTGAGTTCCGGTCGCGACATATACAGTAACAGGTCCTGCCCATCTTTTAATTCCGGGTATATCATTCTCATCCTGTAATTCGTTTTCAAGCTTCGAAAAGAACTTTGCACCGTCATAACCAGCTATTTCGATAATTTCAGAACCATCAGTATCTTCAGAGCTTTCAGTATCAACAAACCACGACAAGGATTTATTTAAAGTATCAGAATTACCGGGTATCATTTCCTGGTAATTAAAAACATATGATACCTCAAATCGTTTGCTATTGGCAGGTGTTTTCCACTCAAATTTCACATTGTCGGTATCAAAATTTATCCTGTTGCGGGGAGTGATAATAATAAAATCATCAATTAAGGGTGTTTGAGCACTGATCTCATTTTCCTTTGTTTTGATCGATAAAGTATAATTTGCATCAACATCAATATTTCCGGTTGTATAGTAAACCAGTTGATCAGGATAGTAAAAAATGGAATCCCCGGCTTTTTTCTTGTGTATGGTTATTGTATCAAATTGAACAGGTGTGAGGTTAACTCCATTTTTTCTTCCTGTAATTGTAACATCGAGTTTATATGGAAAATTACTGGAATCAGGATTTTGAGCAATTAAGAGTGCGTTCCCGGGTCCTGAGAAAGCCCTTGTTACTTTTATCCAGCTGGTGTCATCAGATATATCGAGCAGTCCGTAAACGACAGTAATTTCCTCGTATTCCGCATATAGATCTACATCGTTGCTACATCGGTTAAAAGAAATAATTCCAGCAAGAATAAGAAGTCCAAATAGTATTTTATTCAACATGGTTGCAATTACATGAGTTGTTAACAAGAGCCCAAATGTACAATTTATTCAAAGATCAGCAATGGTAGAATCACCAGAATTCTACCAAACTAAGTTTATAAACGATAAGTCAACCCGACTGTTTTATATTGAATAATTATAATAAGCCGATATAGACTAAAAAAGGATTTTTTACGAAATATTTATGTGAATTGCAGTTTATGACTGGCCAATAAGATCTGGTATTTCCGAATGAATTAAACCATATTTTTCATTGTCATTGTTTCAATGATCAGTGAAATGATCTGTTGCCTTGAAAATGCTGCACAATTAATAGATAAATCAAAGTAAATATCACCAATTTGTTTGCCACAAAAGTCTTCAATTAATTTCTGTTTTTTAAGGTCATGTTCTTTGATGAATTTGGCAACATTCGTGTTTTCGAATTCCTTTCTTTTTTGCAAGGAATTGACACGCCACTCGTAAGGTGCAGTAAACCTTAAATGCAAACCGTTTTTTATATTATTTGTTGTTGCAATGCCTGCTCGTCCGATTATTATCACATTTCCAACTTGCGCATACTGCTGAAGAAGTTCGGTAATGGTTTTTCGTACAATTTTATCACTTTTATAATATCTGCTCGAAAATGCTGACAATACATCATCAATATGCGATTTCTTTTTTGTTTCAAACACATATTTGATCTTAGACTGGTCGAGCTTTAGTTTATTTGCCGATTCTTCTAGAATTTCCTTATTTAAATACTTCCAGCTTTTATTTTTTGCTTTAAGTGCCTTTACCAGGTCAATGGCAATGCCGGTTCCATTACAGCCTGTTTGCCTTGAGATGGTGATAAACGGGCCAGACGTTGTGGAAGCAGCAATTTTACTTTTTTCAAATCGCTGATCAAAATAATTTAGCAGTGTATTGGGCATGATGATTTGTTTTTATGCCCCTAAATGTACGAAATATCAAACGGTTTTACAAGTGCTACTATATGTAATAAGGTATATGTTTGTTCAAAATTCTTTTTAGATTGCTTTGGATTTTACAAAATCGTAAAACAGCCTCACACCGACTGCCGTGGCGCCAGCGGTTCTGTAAGTAGTCCTTTTTTCCAAGGAAAGCTGGTCCGGCAATATCAAGATGAATAAATGGATAATCAGTAAAATGTTCAAGAAATTTTCCAGCTGTAATTGCACCTGCATCTGCTCCACCAATATTTTTCTGATCGGCAATTTCTGATTTTAACTAATCTTTATAATCATCCCAGATTGGGAACTCAACAATACGTTCAAATACTTTCTCACCTGAACGTTGCAATTGCTGAAATTCCTGATCTGCTTTCACCGTCATACCAACCAATGCCATTGAGCCAATTGCACGGGCAGCTGCCCCGGTAAGGGTAGCAATATTGATTACAAGTTCAGGATTATATTGTTTTGCATAACTTAATGCATCTGCAAGGATCATCCTGCCTTCAGCATCTGTATTTAATACCTCAACCGTACTACCATCATACATTGTTACCACATCACCAGGCACATAGGCATTTCCGTCAGGCCGGTTGTCCGTAGCAGGGACCAAGCCAATGACATGAACCGGTAATTTATTTTTTGCAATAGCAAACATAGCACCTGCCACTGCTGCACCGCCAGCCATGTCACATTTCATAGTATCCATAAAATTGGATGGCTTTAAGCTAAGTCCACCTGTATCATAAACAACACCTTTGCCAACAAGGACATATGGTTTTGTATTAACAGCGTTTTTTGGTTTCCATTCAATGATTGAAAAAGTGGGTGGATCAATACTGCCTTTGTTAACTGCCAATAAACCACCCATTTTCAGTGATTCAATTTTCTTTTTATTGAAAACTTCAACTTTTGCATTTGATTGTTTCCCGAGTTCTTTGATCTCCTCGGCAAATTGGGTGGCAGTTAAGAACGACAAAGGTTCATTAACAAGGTCGCGTGCACAGAATACGGCCTCTAGCAATACACTGTATTCTTCAATAGCACCTTCAGAGATCTCATCATCATAAATATCAATCTGCTTAAGGCTATTCTCTAGTTTCTTTACATCTTTTTTATACTTAAGGAATTGATAGTTACTTAAAACCAAACCTTCAACAAAGGCAAATATCTCATCCTGGCTTGAATTAACAGGATATACAACTACCCTTTCACTTTTTGCTTTATTTAAGATTGATTGTATATCAGCACCGAGCTTTCGATTATTTTCGAGTTTTTGTGATTTAAAACCCGAAAAATTACAGAAAACTACAATAATCCTGTTTTTTAATCTGTTAATTTCAATGATATTCTGTTTTAAACGGTGTTCTTTCTTCGTGTAATTTATCTCGTCTTCAGTGAGGTTTAAATCAGATAAATCCGGACCAGCCTTCACCAAATAAATTGTGTCTGCAGCCGTAGGTTTGCGTAGTGCTTTTCTTAAAAGTGTCTTCATAATCAATAAATATTCAATTTTTACAAAAATATTAAAGAAAATACAGAAGTTTAAAAATTAGAAAAGTTTTAAGAAAAAATAACAAGCAAATTTTAATCAACTATCAGATAATCCTTCACCTTCTCGATGATCTTTTGGGTAGCTCCTGAATTATTCCTTACATAATCAAAAGCAGCCTTACCGCTTTTTTTGTACACTATTTTATCGGTGTTCAGCAGTTTTACCGTTTCGATACATTCCATAGCATTGGAAATTGAATAACCGGCTTCTAGATTTATTAATTCAATGGCCTCTCTGAATTTTTGATAATTAGGTCCAAATATAATTGGTAAACCGTATGTAGCTGCTTCGAGCAAATTATGAATGCCAACTCCAAAACCACCACCAACGTAAGTTATTTTTGCATGTCGATACAGATAAGACAGCATACCAATGCTATCAATAATTAACACCCTTGAATTAGCAATTGTACTTTTATCAATTTGAGAATATTTCTGAGGACTGTAGGAATTGAATTTTTGAAGAAGTTGGTCAATCCGATTCTTTTTTATTTCATGTGGTGCAATAATCAGTTTGAAACTACTTGATGGTTGTTCTATTAATTTCAATAAAATATCTTCATCGGCAGGCCAGGTGCTTCCGGCCACTATCAATGGTTCAGGTCCATTATTAAAAGTTTGAACTTCTGGGAACTCTTTTTCTTCAGAAGCGAGTGCAAGCACCCTGTCGAAACGTGTATCACCACTAATATCAGCATGATAAACTTTTACCTGATTCAATAATTTCAAGGAGTTTTCATCCTGAACAAAAAAATGGGTGATCTTTTGCAATTGATGCAAAGGCCATTTCCCCCAAGGTTTAAAAATATATTGCGAAGGTTGAAATATGGCTGAAATGATGAATGTTGGGATTTTGTTTTTTTCCAGCTGATTGATGAAGTTAAACCAGTATTCATATTTTATAAAAATGGCCACTCTCGGGTTAACCATTGAAATAAATTTACGTGTATTTCGCGGACTGTCAAGTGGTAAATAATATACAAAATCAACAAGCGTTGTGTTTTTTGTTATTTCATATCCTGATGGCGAAAAAAAGGTAAGCAAAAGTTTATGATTGGAAAAGTTTTTGCGAAAAGCCTCAACTATCGGCCGACCTTGTTCAAACTCGCCTAAACTGGCGCAATGAAACCAAATAATACGGTCACCAGGTATAATGTCAATTGCTAATCTTTCAAATTGACCTTTTCTTCCGTTAATCCATTTTTTTGCTTTTGGGTTAAAAAAAGACGCAATCCAAAGGCCGAATCTGAGCAGGTAAATGGTAATGTTGTAGACTAACCGCATTACTAATTGTAATAGTAATTATCAGGAGCCCGATTATAAACCGGTATCATCCAGCCAATTTTAATTCCAAAGAACAGATCTAAATAATTATTGTTGTCTTTCCCTACAACTTCATAAGTGTTGTTCGAACTATTGTAAATCAATTGGTCGAAGTTTCTATCGCGTAAATTTTTGGTAAAAGCCTGGTAAAACTCAAATCCACCATAAAAATTCAACACCCTCGATCTTCCCATATAAAAATAACCAATGAATTCATTTAGACTAAATCCTCCTGTCAACCTGTCATAGCCCTTACCATAGTCATCTTTTAGCTGTGGCACAGTTTCTCCCTGCACCTCAACCAGCATTCTGTGTGTGAGATATCCCGCTCCGCCCATAAGCATCAATCCTGAATTAGGATTTGTACGTAATAATTTAAAAATCTTACCAATCCTGAAATTAATGCTGTATCCTCTTTCATAAATAGCATACTCGGGGTAAATCCCATTTGCATCAATAATGGTTCCATCGCTATTGGTGATCATCCATAATATGGTGTCGGCATTTTTTACCTGGTTTCCGAAAATGAAATTTACGTCAAATGAAAAAAGCAGGTTTTTCTTGGTTTTATACATTAGGGCACCACCGATGGTTGAATTATATCCATAACTGTTGGCAACATTGCCACCAGGTAATTGAAACGCATAAGCAAAACTTGGAATAAAAGATGCTACTGCTGAATCATTTGCATTGACCTGCGCATTGACCTGGAAAGCCAAAAACAGCGTTATTATTATTGATGTCGCTTTTCTCAAAAGAACTAAAATTTTGGCAAAGATAGTAATTTGCATTTTCGATAATCGTTGTAAAATAAGCGATTTGATATTAGGTTAAAGAACATAAATTAATGTTTATTAAACTACATCAATTTCTATACCTTTGCCTCCCAAAATAAATTAAAAAGCCTAAATATAATTTATATGATCAAGTATCAAATGGTTGACCTTGTTGGTCAGTACAACAAAATAAAACCTGAAATAGATGCTGCTATTCAGGAAGTTGTTGAATCAGCTTATTTTGTGGGAGGACCACAAGTAAAACAGTTTCAAACAAACCTTGAAAACTATCTTGGAGTTAAACATGTTATTCCGTGTGCAAATGGTACTGATGCACTGCAAGTTGCACTAATGGCGCTTGGGCTGGAACCAGGTGACGAGGTCATTACAACTTCGTTTACTTTTATAGCAACTGCCGAAGTTATTGCATTGTTAAAATTAACTCCTGTCTTAGTAGATGTTGACCCGGATACTTTTAACATTGATCCTGAAGCCATTGAAAACGCAATCACACCAAAAACAAAAGCCATTATTCCGGTACATTTGTTCGGGCAATGTGCTGATATGCACACCATCAAACAGATTGCATTAAAACATGACTTAACCGTAATCGAAGACAATGCACAGGCAATTGGTGCTGACTACACCTGCACTAAAAGCAGCAAAACCAAGAAAGCTGGAGCAATCGGGCATATTGGTTGTACTTCATTTTTTCCAGCGAAAAACCTTGGAGCTTATGGTGATGGTGGTGCCATTTTTACCAATGATGATGAACTGGCAAATCAAATGAGGGTGGTGGTAAACCATGGTATGGCTGTTCGCTACTATCATGATTATGTTGGTGTAAATTCAAGACTCGATACTATTCAAGCTGCTATTCTAGATGTAAAACTAAAACACCTTGACGAATATGCAGCAGCACGGCAAAAAGCAGCAGCCTATTATAATAAGGCATTTGCCAATCATCCGAAAATTAAAACTCCGGTAACAGCATCATTTACAACCCATGTTTTTCATCAATATACTTTGGTTTTGAAAAATGTTAACCGGGAAGGTTTGATGAAGCATTTGGCTGACAAAGGAATTGCATCAGCAGTTTATTACCCGGTACCTCTACATATGCAAAAAGCTTATCTTGACCCTCGTTATAATGAGGGTGATTTTCCGGTAACAGAATCACTCGCTAAATCAGTAATTTCGCTACCAATTCACACTGAATTAACTGAAGAAATTCAAAAAGAAATTACCGATGCGGTATTAGAATTTGTAAACAAATAGTATGAACAAAGAATATTTTGCACACGAAACAGCCGTCGTCGATGAAGGCTGTGATATTGGAAAAGGAACTAAAATCTGGCATTTTACTCATATCATGCCCAATTGTAATATTGGACAAAATTGCAACATTGGGCAGAATGTTGTTGTATCACCTGATGTTGTTCTTGGAAACAATGTCAAGATTCAAAATAACGTTTCACTTTACACAGGTGTTATCTGTGAAGATGACGTATTTCTTGGCCCTTCAATGGTATTTACCAATATTGTAAATCCGCGCAGTGCAATTATTAGAAAAGATCAGTATGTAAAAACTGTTGTAAGAAAAGGTGCAAGCATCGGTGCCAATGCAACCATTGTCTGCGGATATAACATTGGGGAATACTCATTTATAGGTGCTGGCGCTGTGGTTACCAAAGAAGTTTTACCCTACGCTTTGGTTGTGGGAAACCCAGCCAGGCAAATTGGCTGGATGAGTGTTTACGGTCATCGGCTGGAGTTTAATAAGGAAGGAATAGCCACTTGTCCTGAAAGCAATGAAAAATACAAATTGGAAAACAACAGGGTGCATAAAATGGACTAATTCATGAAGATTCTAGTAACAGGCGGAACAGGATATATTGGATCACATACTGTAGTTGAATTACAAAATGCAGGCTTTGAAGTAGTTATTATTGATAACCTGTCAAACTCATCAGCTGATATTGTTGATGCAATTGCAAAAATCACAGGTATTAAACCTGATCTGGAAGTTTTTGACCTTATTGATAAAGCAAAAACAACTGACTTTTTTAAGAGGCATAATAATGTAAAAGGAGTAATCCATTTTGCTGCAAAGAAGGCTGTTGGCGAATCGGTTGAAAAACCACTATTGTATTACAGGAATAATATTGAATCGCTTGTTAACGTATTAGAAGGAATGATTCAGAACAAGATTCAACATTTCGTGTTTTCTTCTTCATGCACAGTATATGGGCAACCAGATGAGCTTCCTGTATCAGAATCAGCACCAATTAAAAAGGCAGAATCGCCTTATGGGAATACCAAACAGATTTCAGAAGATGTAATTTGTGATTCGGTTAAGGTCACTGACATAAAATCCATCGCCTTGCGGTATTTTAACCCAATTGGCGCTCACGAAAGTGTATTAATTGGCGAATTACCCCTTGGTGTGCCTGACAATCTTTTGCCTTATGTTACACAAACAGCCATAGGTATTCGTGAAAAATTAAGTGTATTTGGCGAAGATTATAATACTCCTGACGGGACTGCAATTCGCGACTATATTCATGTTGTTGATCTGGCAAAAGCACATGTGATCGCAGTTCAGAGGATGATTGAGCAGAACATGAAAAAGGATTTTGAAGTATTTAACCTTGGAACCGGCATTGGTTATTCAGTATTGGACGTAATAAGATCTTTCGAAAAAGTCTCAGGATTGAAACTCAATTATCAAATTGTAGGTAGAAGAGAGGGTGATATTGAGCAAGTATGGGCCGATTCATCTTACTCAAATACTGAACTGGGCTGGAAAGCAGAAAAAGACCTGGATGAAATGACAGACTCAGCATGGAAATGGGAACAGGCTATTAGAAACAAGATAAAAGATAAAAGATAAAAGGATCAAGAAAAGTATAAAAACTAATAATGTAATAAAAGCTGATTTTCAGTTACACCATCCTTCAGGTTGGTGATTTTAGATACAAAATACCATGAAAAAAATACTAATTACAGGAGGAGCAGGATTTATCGGATCACATGTTGTACGTTTATACGTAAATAAATATCCTGATTATCATATTTATAACCTCGACAAACTAACTTATGCAGGAAACCTTGAAAACCTGAAAGATGTTGACAGCAAACCCAATTACACTTTCGTAAAAGGCGACATTGTTGACGGAGACTTTGTCCAGCAGTTATTCCAGCAACACAATTTTGATGGTGTGAGTACACCTTGCTGCTGAATCGCATGTCGACCGTTCCATTTCAAACCCCATGGAATTCATTATGGCCAATATTGTTGGAACTGTTAACCTTGCTTAATGCTGCCAAATTTACATGGAAAGATAAATTCGATGGCAAACTTTTTTATCATGTGTCAACCGATGAAGTGTATGGTTCTTTGGGTGATACCGGTTTCTTTTATGAAGACACGCCTTACGATCCACACAGCCCGTATTCTGCGTCTAAAGCCAGTTCCGATCATTTGGTAAGGGCTTACAACGATACATATGGTTTACCTGTTATCATTTCGAATTGCTCAAACAATTACGGTCCCAACCAGTTTCCCGAAAAACTAGTTCCATTATTCATCAATAACATCCGCCACAACAAACCATTACCGGTTTATGGCAAAGGTGAAAATGTGCGCGACTGGTTGTATGTAGTTGATCATGCAAGAGCGATTGATGTTATTTATCACCAGGGAAAAGTGGGTGAAACCTTTAATATTGGCGGTCACAACGAATGGAAAAATATCGACCTGATCAAGGTTCTTTGTAAGGTGATGGATAAAAAACTCGGCCGTCCTGAAGGTGAATCTGAAAAACTGATCACCTATGTAACTGACCGTGCCGGACATGATTTGCGCTATGCCATCGACTCAACCAAATTACAAAATGAACTAGGCTGGGTTCCTTCGTTCAATTTGAAGAAGGCATCGAAAAAACCATTGACTGGTACCTTGAAAATCAGGAATGGCTGGATAATGTAACTTCTGGTAATTACCAGAAGTATTATGACGAAATGTACCGGGACAGATAAATTAGAAAATAATATTGTCAAATTAAAAAATTATTCCGTTATTTGCACTCCCAAATTTTGAAGCAAGACTAAAAGATAATACAATGTCACGAGTTTGTCAGATAACAGGAAAGAAAGTGATCAGCGGAAACAATGTTTCTCACTCGCATATTAAAACAAGAAGGAAATTTCATCCAAACCTTCAAACCAAAAAGTTTTATGTGCCTGCTGAAGATAAATGGATTACTTTAAGAGTAAGTGCTGCTGGAATACGCACCATCAATAAAAAAGGTATTGCAAATGCATTAAAAGATGCGGCTGTTAAAGGTTACTATAAAGCCTAAATTTCCTATTAAGATATTATAAAAAAAGCTGCTCAATGAGCAGCTTTTTTTATTGTTGAATTTTTCTTAATAGTTGGCTCGGGTGATATCTTCAACCTGCTCAGAAAGCCGATCAAATACTTCTTCCTCAGTTCCGATTGAAGAAATCGAATGAAATTTATCCTGTTTTTTATAGTATTCGATTACAGGCAAGGTTTTTTCACGGTATTGTTCTAAGCGGTTTACTATCAAATCAGTGGTTTCGTCGTATGGCCTTACCCTGTCGGTATGTGCCCTCGATGATAATCTTTTTAACGCATTTAAAGTTGAGATTTTCATCTCGATCATTCCCGAAAGTTTCATGTCACCTCGCTGCAATAATCCGTCCAAAATATAAGCTTGAACAATAGTTCGGGGAAAGCCTTTGAAAATAAACCCATTGGCTTTGGGATTACTCTCAATCATCCGCTCAATCAACTTAATCGGTATTTCATCAGGAACGATTTCTCCCTTATCCATATATGGTTTTGCAATTCGACCAATCTCAGTGTCGTCAGCAATTTCCTGTCGCATCATCGCTCCTGTTGAAATATAAACGAGGTTGTGTTTGTCGGCCAAAAATTTTCCTTGTGTGCCTTTTCCTGATCCGGGTTTACCAAGAATGACAATGTTTGTAAACTCTTTTTTCCTGTTTTTTTCAATGGTCTCAACAATGTTTTTAAAAATATCATCAATTTCTCCCACACCATTTACCGGAAAATATTTGCTCTTTCTGGCATAAAAATCTGCTACCGGTTTTGTTTTATCATTGTATTCCTGCAACCTGACTTTTATCACATCCAATGTATCATCTGATCTCCCCGAGGTTTTGGCCCTGAGCAACAATCGATCAATTAATTCCTTGTCAGGGGCTTCAAGGCTGATCATGCAGTCCAGTGAGCTATTAAATTTTAACAACAAACCTTCCAATATATATGCCTGAACTGTTGTACGTGGAAAACCATCGAACAAAATTCCTTTTGAGCTGGTATTGGTTTTGATCTTTTTTTCAATGATCCGAACTATTAATTCATCCGATACTAGTCCACCAGAAGCTATTACGGATTTGGCTTCAAGTCCTAAGGAAGATCCTTCTGCGATTTCGGACCGGAGCATATCACCTGTTGATATGTATGTAAGGTTATACTTTTCTAAAAGTTTTTCTGATTGTGTTCCTTTACCTGCTCCCGGAGGGCCAAAAAGTGCAATGTTTAACATAAGTTTAAAATTTGTTATTCTACTATTTTGTAAATGTCTTTAAAATTTCTGCCATGTTTATCATAGTCGAGACCATAGCCAACAATAAAATCATTACCTATTTCAAGTCCGATATAATCAATTGGGTAGCTTCCTTTAAATGCTTTGGGTTTGTATAGCAGAGTCGCTATTTTTATATCGGCGGCCCCTATCATTTGTAATTGGGCCAATACCCTTTCCATTGTAAGCCCCGAATCGATGATATCCTCAATAATAACTATGTTTCTGCCAACAATATCTTCATCAATACCAATCAATTGCCTGACAGTTTCAGTTGATTTTGTTCCGCTGTATGATGCAAGTTTTACGAAAGTAATTTCACATGGAAAATCAATCTTATGAAAAAGATCAGATGCAAACATGAATGAACCATTCAAAACTGCAATAAACAAAGGGTTTTTATCATGGAGTTCATTGTTCATCCGATCAGCGATTTTTGTAACAGCCTGATCAATTTTCTCAAACGAAATAAATGGGGCAAATAATTTATTGTGAATCTTAACGGTTTTATTGTTCATTTTACGCTCTGATGAGTGGTTTACAAAGTTATAATTATGGCATCTTAAAATAATATGATTTGGTTATTTTTGCTAAATCTAAATAATCAATTAATGAAAGCAATAGTAAGCATAATCATGGGCAGTACTTCCGACCTTAAAATTATGGAAAAAGCTGCAGGTTTTTTTGAAGAAATGGAAATCCCATTTGAAATGAATGCCCTTTCGGCACATCGCACTCCTGATGAGGTCGAAAAATTTGCAAAAAATGCAGAAACAAATGGCATCAAAGTGATTATTGCCGGAGCCGGAATGGCG
The DNA here is from genome assembly GCA_963759045.1 of uncultured Bacteroidia bacterium. GTDB lineage: Bacteria > Bacteroidota > Bacteroidia > Bacteroidales > F082 > JAADID01. The sequence goes on along the minus strand of CAVWXM010000033.1, from coordinate 34,372 downwards.
GCCCACTTACCAGGCGTTATTGCTGCCATGACCCCGATTCCAGTTATTGGCGTTCCAATAAATGCTTCACTTGATGGAATGGATTCTTTGCTTGCTATTGTGCAGATGCCTCCTGGGATTCCGGTTGCAACAGTAGCCATTAATGGTGCCTTAAATGCCGCTATACTTGCTGCCCAGATGATTGCTACCGGCGATGTTGACATGATGAAAAAGACAAAAGCTTACAAAAAGAACCTCAAGCAAAAGATTGTTTTAGCGAATGAGGATTTGAGCAAGGTTAAGTACCAGTTTAAGACGAACTAGACACCATAAAATTTGTCATTCTGAACGTTATTGAAGAATCTTAATTTTGGGAACGTAAAAGATTCTTCATTTCGCTGTGCTTCATATCGGATGACAGTCAATTATTTTTCCTTACCAGCATCAGCCCATCCCTAACTGTAAGCATTACTTGCTCAACGCGATTATCATTTTTTACATGTTCATTAAATGCCTTAATGCCCATGGTTTCTTTGTCTGATTTCGCATCACTTTCCAACACCTTTCCACTCCATAAAACATTGTCAGCCAGGATAAATCCTCCGGGTTTTAGTTTTGCAATAGCCAGCTCGTAATAATCAACATATTGTTCTTTGTCAGCATCAATAAAAACAAGGTCGAACACTTCAGATAATTCCGGGATAATTTTCAGTGCATCGCCCATTTTCAATTCGATTTTATCTGACATGCCTGCCTTTTTGATATACTCCTTTGCAAATGATTCCATTTCTTCATCGAATTCGAGTGTAATAACTTTACCACCTATTGAAAGACCTTTTGCCAAGGCAATAGCTGAATATCCTGTGAAGGTGCCTATTTCAAGAATGCGTTTCGGCCGAATCATATAACTGGTCATCTCAAGGAATTTGCCCTGAACACTGCCAGAGAGCATATTGGGATAAAACGTTTTTAGGTGTGTTGCCCTGTTTAATGATTTAAGAATTTCTGTTTCTTCAGTTGTATGGCTTTCAACATAAGATTCAATGTTTTTATCAAGTAGCATTATTCTTCTTTTGCTTTGTAAATTAATGTGCTGAGTTTGTCTTTATCGAATATGTCATTGGTAACATCCAGCACCTCGGATGTAGTGATTTTGTTTATGTCTTCAACGATTTGATCAAATGTCTTCACTTCATCATCATGCATACAGCTTTTTGCATTACCAAGCATTTCATTTAATCTTGATTCAAAACTGATAGCAAGTTGACCGATCAATTGTTTTTTTGCCCGATGAAACTGAATGGCTCCAAGCGTTTTTTCACGAAGTGTTTTAAATTCTTTTTGAACAAGTTCTAAACTCTTGTTAATATGATTTCGGTCAGAGCCTATATAAACCAAAAACACTCCTGTGTCAGAGTAGGGTTGATACATTGCCTCGATGTTGTAGGCATAACCATATTTTTCACGTATGGAAAGATTTAAACGGGAATTAAGTGCAGGGCCACCGAGCAGATTAGTTACCAGGGCCATTGCATAATTCTTGTCATGGTTGCGGGGATATGCAATATTGCCAATAATGGCATGAGTTAAATACGAATCCTTTTTTAAACTTTTATGTTGAATTTGGTATTCGTTAAAAGGCAGACGATGTATTCCATTTCGGTTGGTTTTAATGTGCCCAAAATATTTATCGATCAGTGTGATTAAGTCGGTCGATTTTGATATTACCAACTGACGAGATTACCATCTGGTTGGTGCTATAATTTCGTTTGATAAACCTGAAAACATCTCTTCTTTTAAATCCCTCAATGCTCCCGGCAACTCCAAGAATATTCAAACCAATCGAGTGTCCCTTGAAGATCATTTCTTCAAAATCATCAAAGATTAGCTCAGCAGGACTGTCGTTGTATGAATTAATTTCATCAACAATTACATCCTTTTCTTTCTCCATTTCCTTCTGAGGGAAAGTTGAATTAAAGGCTACATCTGCAAAAAGCTCAAGACTTTGTTCGTAATATTGACTTAAAAATGAAGCATAAATACAGGTTTCTTCCTTGGTAGTAAATGCGTTTAAGTCACCGCCTATATTTTCGATCCGGCTCAGAACATGATAGGCCTTTCGCTTTTTGGTTCCTTTAAAGATCATATGCTCAATAAAATGGGCCATTCCACTTTCATTTTCAAGCTCATCCCGTGATCCGGTATTTACCATCAAACCACAATGTGAAACAATTCCCTCCACTTCGCGGTGAATGATTCTAATGCCATTTTTTAATATATGAAACTGATAACTCAAATTACAGATGTTCAGTATTTTAGCGAGCAAAGATAATAAGTTTCCAGCTTGTTTGATTTTTGATTGAACTGCATTGATTATATTTGATATCAATAAAACATTTGCTTAATGAAAAAACCATTCGACCCAAGGTTAAGACATAATATTGTACTGTTTATTTTGAGTTTTATATACATTTTTATTATTGGCATTTTCCATGATAAGGTAGATACCCGTTTTATCTATTTTACTTTTATTTCAATTATTATAATAGTCTCAATATTTACGGTAAAAGACACAGGCAACAAAACCTTAATATTCCCATTAATAGTTGTTGGCCTCACATGGTTTTCAGAGATTGTTGACTTACCACTAATCTCAAATATTTCAGGATATTTATCATTTGCATTTTTTCTGGTAGTTATTGTTTTCCTTATAATTCGAGTTGCAAAAAGTAAAACAGTAAGTATACTTGAGTTTTTAGAATCGATTAATGTTTACTTATTGTTGGGTATTGCTGCATCAATACTTTTTAGCGCTGTTTATTCCTTTGACCATGACGCCTACAATCCTCCGGGAGAATTATTAGTCAGTCAGGCTGATTTTATTTATTATGCTTTTGTAACAATGACTACACTCGGTTATGGTGATATTTCTCCACTCAATTCTGTTGCACGATCGCTTTCTATATTTTTTAGCGTTGCCGGACAACTATACCTTGCTTTTGTTATTGCAATGCTGGTTGGTAAGTATTTAAGCGGAGGCAGTCAGGAAACAAAACCAGATTGATTGCTATCCTGAGAAATAGTTTTAGTTAATTGAATTATTCAAACTCCTTAGGCACTCCACAAATCATCACAAATGGCTTTTCAGCTGATTTGTTACGATACTGGTGTTTTTCATCAGGATTGACCAGTGCAAAATCACCGGCTTTGATTGGTTTTTCGTTGCCATTTACATCAACTAAAGCCCCTTCTCCTTCGATGATGTAATTCATATGTTCATAGGGATGTTGATGATAAGGTGTGAATCCACCAGGCTCAACGGTAAATACCCTCAGTGAATACATCGGTACGCCATCAGTGGTTGATAGCGGCATTTGTTTCCAGGCTTTTTCAGCACCTGTCATGTTTACTTTTTTCTTTTCGACTTTGTTTAGTGATATGGTTTTCATCTTGTTATTTTTTTTGATTGTATTTCTTTCCAAAGCAATACTTTAATGATTCAATGCTAAAATGCATAAATATTCAACACCAAGTAAAGCATGATCACATTGAAACATTTAGTCATTAACTATCTCTTCTCCTTTTCTAATGCTTCTATATATTTCTGATCCGTGTATATCCAAAACAAGGGTTGCCAGCGTTCCATTCCCATTAAATCAGGTCGTCTCGCAATTGGCGCAATGCCAAGTATCTTTTTTTCCATTTGTAAAATATCAGGATCTATTCGCCATTCTTCTAAAAACCTGATTCTTAAAACATCTTCACGAAAGACATTATTTATAACCATTGTGTCTCTTTCTGCATAAGGTGGCTCTTCATCCATTATTGTATAATAAATTGTATCAGCCATCATCCTCATAATTTCATTTGGCGAAAGTGGTTGACCGTAATAGTCGAAAGCTTTGTACTTTCCTGACAAAGCGCCATCCATAATCATATTCACAATTTTATCACGCTGTGGCCCGGGCAGGTTTTGTATCCACCAGTCGTAATCCGGATCAGGACTTTTGATGTTGACATCATACTGGATTTTCTCAGTTACAATCACTTTTTCTGTTTGCTGACATGCAATCATTGAAACTAAAATAAAATTAGTGCATATCAGTATTGTATTGCTTTCATTTAAAAACGTTTTGCTCAAAGATATAATGAAATAAACAAATAGTAACAGATAATATTATTTTGTACTATATGTTAATTTCAGCAGAAATCAATTATTTTCTACCATGAGAAAACCCTATAAATATTTGGTCAGTTTTATTGAGTTTCATAAATTCAAGATGTTAACAAGTCTGTTTTTAAGTTTGTATGCCCGAAGTAATTTGATTATGATTATTTTATTCTATTTAGGATTCTAAACAGATGGTAGGATTTGTAAGCTACATTACTTGAATTAATCTCAATTAGAACATAACCTTTTTTAGTATGTAATTTAACGTTATATGTATAAATAATTTATTTACAACTTCGATCTAAAGCTATAAAAGTAAGTCTGCAAGTAACCATTAAAACAAAAAACCGTATCAAAAATAACCGTTAGTTAAAATTAGTAATCAAAAAAAATGTATCAAATGAATGTTCTTGCTTTTAAACTAAAGAAAGGGCTAATTGGACAAACAAAAAAATATCTTTCCTTAGCTGAGCAAAATAAAAAATTAAAACAGTTTCGAAACATCCATAATGGAAAAGACTTTATAATAATGGGTGCCGGACCTTCGCTTGATAAGTTACCTCATGATTTTCTAAAAAAATTCGTAGTAATTGGAACAAACAAATCCTTTAAATATTATCCTCCTGATTATTGGGTAGTAGTAGATGCGCAATTTTCATGGATGGAGGAGGGAAGAAATTTTTGTTTCGAAAATAATATTCCTGCTTTTATCAATTGGATATGGGCCAATCCTAAGCCAGAATTATATTTAACTAATGAAATCAATATGTATTCAAATCGGATACCCATTGATCAAAGCCCTAATAATAAACAATTAAAAGACGTATTACTTACTTTTTATGATAATCCGCGATCAATAGAAAAAATTGGATTTACAAGCGTAAGCAATGTAGTTTCAGAAGGAGCAATTCCACTTGCACTATATATGGGCTGTCGAAACATTTATTTAATTGGTGTTGATTTTTACACCCCCCCAGAGGATAAAGTTTTCTCAACACAATACTCAAAGGAGGACCAGAAAATTATTAATAAAATTACAAAACGGTTTCAGCAGGAAGATAACTCAGAAAAGGATATGTGGGATTACAAAAGATGGACAATTGAATTAATTGCTGAATCAAATATAAAAAACAGAGTGTACAATCTTAGTGAAAATAGTTCTGTAAAAAATATCCCAAAAGTGAATTATAAAGAATTATCATAATCAGCAGAATAAACTGTCTAAAAAATAGTTTTCATTTAAGGAATATATTTCTTCTTTTATTGATAATTTATATGATGAAGCCTATTATTCAAAAATTTAAAAATTCATTTTATAATACAATTATTCTGGATGTAGATGGCGTTATTTTTGACTCAAACAAAACTAAAGAAAATAATATTTATATGGCTGTTAAACAGATTACCAACTCAAAAGTTGCTAATGAATTTACACCATATTTTATGCGCTTGAGTGGTATACCAAGAGAACAAAAAATAAACTCATTCTTTACTGACGAACCAGAATTAGCTTATCATATTCTCAAATATTACAACAATCTCAATGAGCAGAGTCTATACAAAGCTGAGCTAACGAAACACTGCACTTCATTCATCAAGTATTGTAATACAGGAATAACATTAATTGCCTTATCGGGTGGAGCACTGAGTGAAATAGAGAAGTTGTTTGATATTCATAAACTTACAACTTATTTTACACATATTTTTGGAGGTCCAAAATCTAAGGATGAAAATATTGCGACAATTAAATTAATACCTCCTGTTTTATATATAGGCGACAGCAAAGTAGATTATGATACATCAATAAAGTTAAATGCAGATTTTGCATTTATGTACGGTTACACCTCATTTCAAGATTGGCAAACCTTTGTAAAAAATAAAGATCAGATAGAAATAATTAAAGATTTACAAGAATTGATAATATAGTTAAAGCTAAACGATATGATTAGAGTAGGCATTAACGGGTTTGGAAGGATAGGCAGAGCTATTTTTCGTAATAATTTGAATAAAAACTACATCAACGTAGTAGCTATTAATGAAATAAACCCAGATATAAAAAACATTATTTATACATTAAATTTCGACACTTTGTACGATCGATTACCTGAATTATATTTCACAGAGAATGACCAAATAACGTGTAAAAATGGAGATCGGATCAAAGTATTTAATAAAACTCAAATTGATGCTGTAGATTGGGATTCAATGGAAGTAGATATCGTTATCGATGCTTCTGGAATTTATGAAAATGTATTGCATGCTCAAAACCTTATTAACAAAAGTAATGTAAAGAAAGTAATCATTACCCACTCGCCAGATGAAGTTGACTTTACAATGGTATTAGGTGTTAACGAGCATAAATACCAAGATGAAAAACATCATGTAATTTCATCAAGCATCTGTGATGCAACAGCAATAGCACCTGTCCTTAAAATTATTTCAAATAATTATGGAATTGAAAATGGCTACATAACTACCTTACATCCTTGGTTAAGCTACCAGAACCTGGTGGATGGTCCTGCCAGCTCATGGTCAGTACCAGGTCAAATTTATCACCATTTCGCATTAGGGCGTTCAGCAATTGGGAATATGATTCCAAAGCCTACATCTGCCGTTGCAGCTACATGCAAAGTACTTAAAGAGGAAAAAATAACAGAACAAATGATTGGTTCATTTTCTTATAGAACACCCGTAGCAATTGTTGGAAGTGCAGATATTACATTAAAACTGAAGAAAGAGGTAAATGATTAAAGAGTTAATTGCAGTTTTTCAAGAAATAGAGCGAACCCAAAAAATATCAGTCATTCATAATAACTGGGAGCCTTTAGTTTCATTGGACTTTAAAAAAGCTGAGTATTCAGCTGTAATAGACCATCGATGGACAGATATCATTCAGGGAAATTTACTTAAATTAGTATTATGGTATGATAACGAATGGGGGTATGCTTCAAAAGTTTTAGACCAGGTAAAATTTATTGAACGGCGAATTGTGGATTTAGAAAAACAAAATGAAAACAGGTAAAATTAATGTTGTTGTCCCTTCCAGATTGGGAAGCCAAAGAGTAAAGCTAAAAGGATTTAGACTTCTAAACAAAAAACCATTAATAGAATACATTATTGACTCTTTAAAAGAAACGAAATACTTTACTAATATTTATATTAATTCAGACAGTGAATTGCTCGCTACAATCGCTGCAAAGAAAAAAGTCGGCTTTTATTTGAGAACATCCGAATTAGCAACAAGTCAATCAATGATTGATGATTATCTCTATGATTTCATGGTAAATGAACCTAGCGATTTTCTTGCAGTTATAACACCAACAACACCTTTTATTACATCTCAAGAACTAGATCAAGCATGGAAATATTACGCTGATAGTGACTTTGACACTTTAATATCCGGTGAAGAAATTCAAAAATTTTGTTTTTATAAAGGAGAAACAATTAATCTATCCAGAATAGGACAATTGCCACGATCTCAAGATCTTGAACCAGTGGTTGCATTAAATTTTGGTATTGCTATCTATGATTGTAAAAAGTTTATGTCAAATTATGAAAATCTTGGATGGGGAGTTTTTACCGGTAAATTAGGGTTCTTTATAACCAAAGGAACATCTAACATTGATATTGATACTGAAGATGATTTTCTGCTGGCAGATTATATTTCCAGGTTTAAAGAATCGTTTAAAAATCGAAAAACCGAATACTCAGATATTGTTAAACACCTTATTGATAAAAACATTGATTCTTCAACGTAAAATAAGAACTAAAAAATCATGTCCGTTATAGCCATTACAGATTATTTTGATAAACCGCAAGAAGAATACGAAATTTTGGGTGATCTCGTTGGAACCGAGGTTGGAAAGGACACCAAGGTTCTACTAGTTTGGCATGAAAAAATTGATGAAGAGTATTTGAAGGCAGCACCAAATCTTATTGGAGTTCAGCGTTATGGAGTTGGTTATGACACAATAGATATACCATATCTTAAATCTAAAGGTATAGTTTTAAGTAATAATCCTGATTATGGCACCGATGAGGTCGCTGACACAACTGTTTCCATGATTTTAAGCATTGCCAGAGGAGTATACAACTATAACTTTGAAGCAAAAAAGTATTTCAACAACTGGCAGGAAAATATACAGCCATCCATTAAAAGGAATAATCAAATAACAATAGGAATAATTGGAGCAGGTAGAATAGGAGGAAGTGTTTTAATGAAATGCAATGCACTCAAATTTAAAACTGTATTCTTTGATCCATATAAAGAGAGGGGTTATGAAAAGTTAATTAACGGAAAACGTTTGGAAAGCATTGAAGATTTACTCGAGCTTTCGGATATTGTTTCAATTCATACTCCGTTAAATGATGAAACAATGGACATTATTGATGGTCAATTTGTTCGAAATATGAAGCAAGGTGCCTCCATCGTGAATACTGCAAGAGGTGGTTTATTTGCTGATTTGGACATCCTTTATGATGCGCTCATTGAAAATCAATTATATAGTCTGGCTATTGATGTATTGGAAATAGAACCTCCCGAGCCATGCAGACTTATAAATGCGTGGAGGGATTTAAGTAACGAATTGCAAGGCAGAATTATCATTAACCCGCATACTTCATATTATTCGCAATCCTCCATTAAGGAAATGCGCATCAATGCGGCAAGAAATGCCTTAAGAATGTATCGAAATGAAACTCCCTATAACCTTATTAATGAATAAGAGAGTTTTCTACTTAAGAAGAATAAACACAGCTTCGGACAAGAACTAAGTTTAAGAATAACAAGTAATCTGGAGTATATTCATTCAATATTTCAGTCTATTTTCACTAGAATTAAATAGTGTATTTTTATCCCCTTTTTACTTTCATACTCAAAAATCATATTTTTTAATATCTGAATTTAAACAATATTAATCTCAAGATTGTTTCTTGTATAATTACTAATAATACAAACTATCATGGCGATGAAGCTTTTTAACAAATTTAAACTAGTAAACATTGAATTGAAAAACAGAATTGTTATGGCTCCAATGACTCGGTCAAGGGCTATAAATAATATTCCAAACGAATTAATGGCTGAATACTACAAACAACGTTCAGATGCAGGATTAATTATTACTGAGGGGACTGCCCCTTCACCAAACGGACTTGGCTATCCCAGGATTCCTGGAATTTTTAGTCGGGATCAAACCGAAGGATGGAAATTAATTACAAAGGCAGTCCATCAAAAAGGTGGTAAAATGTTTATGCAATTGATGCATACGGGCCGGGTTTCGCATCCTGACAACATGGAAAAAGGTGCGGAAGTAATAGCCCCTTCGGCAATAGCCTTAAGTGGTGAAATGTGGACTGATCAAAAAGGTATGCAAGCTTATCCTGTTCCAAAAGAAATGACCATCCAGGATATTGAAAAAACACAAAATGAATATGTTGACGCTGCCAAAAATGCTATTGAAGCCGGTTTTGACGGAATCGAACTTCACGGTGCAAATGGTTACCTCATCGATCAATTTATTAATACAGCATCCAATAAAAGGTCCGATCATTATGGTGGCTCGCTTGAAAACAGGACCCTTTTTGCCATTGAAGTAGCAAAAAAAGTTTCAAAAGCCATTGGACCCGACAGAACTGCTATCAGGCTTTCCCCATTCGGAGCGTTTAACGATATGGAAACATTCGAGGGTCTGGAAGATACTTTCGAATATATTGCCAGGGAGCTTGGAAAATTAAATCTCGCCTATATACATATAGTTGATCATTCCTCGATGGGTGCTCCTGAAGTTACTGAATCCGTTAAGTCAAAAATCAAAAATGCGTTTGGCCATACTATTATAGCAAGCGGCGGTTTTTCTGATAAAGAAAAAGCAAATCTGGTAATAGAAGAAGGAAAAGGTGATCTTGTAGCGTTCGGAAAGACGTTTCTTGCAAATCCTGACCTGGTATACCGATTGGAAAATAATATACCCCTTAATCAACCAGATTTCGATGCATTTTATACACCTGGTGAAAAAGGTTATACTGACTATCCGTTTGCATAAAAAAAGACATTTTCAGAACGTCCGTACTAAGAAGTTATCATTGTTGAATTATGAACTTGTCACCTCGTTAATTTAACAATTGGTGTTGTACATCTTCTATTCTGAGTGGGCATTATTGAAGAAGTACCGAATTTTTTTAACATACGTGTATGTGAGGCAAGGGCTCCGAAAAAGGTTTTATATTCAATATTTGGCAGCTTATGATCCATGGCTGTTTGTTTAACAATTTCAGCTAATTTGGGGTAATGCACATGGCATAATTTGGGAAACAAATGATGTACTATCTGTAAATTAAGCCCTCCACAAATGTAATTTACTGTGCGGTTTTTCACAGCAAAATTAGCAGTCGTGTGCATCTGCAGATTTGCCCATGGCATCTCTATTTTATTATCGGGGCCAGGAAAAGGATAATCAGTTTCTTCAATCACATGTGCTAAGCTGAATATCACGGCAAGGATGAAACCCTCCACAAAATGAGCAGATACAAAACCAAATAGAATCCAATACCAGGGCAGTTTAATCAACAGCATTGGGATAACCAGGAAAACAGAATAATAAACGGCTTTATAAATAAATAAGCGAAAAATTTCCTTTCTTGGGAAAGTTTTTCTATAATGCCCCCCCAGTTGCCGCTGAAAAAATTTGACGTAATCTTTTGCAAAAACCCAGGAGATCGTTGCAAAACAATAAATAACAAAAGCATAGATGTATTGAAACCGATGAATCCACCAAAGTTTTTGTGTGGGTTCCATGCGAAGGATCGGCACTTGATGAATGTCTTCATCATGTTGTGGTATATTGGTATAGGTATGATGAACGATGTTATGGCTTATACCCCAAACATAATCATTCGCACCAATCAGGTTAAAAATCACACCTATCCTTTTGTTTAATTTCGAATTATTGGTATAGGCACCATGAATGGCATCATGTGCTATGTTCATGCCGATCATTGCTGTAAAAAAACCATGAAATAAGGCAAGTACAAACATCCATAAAGGGCTTACTAAGTTTGAAAGAATAATGAAATAAGTACATGCCCAACCCAATAAAATTAATATTGTTTTGAGAACCATTTCAACATTGGCACTTTTAGAAATATTACCAGAAATAAAATATTGATCAACCCTGTCTTTGACCTCTTTATGAAATTTTTTTTGCTTATATTTTCCAAATGTTACCTTAGGTAAAGGTGTTCGTTTTTTAGTATTGATTTGCTCAGCAGCGATAGTTCTCATAGGCTTAAAATTTAGCCTAAGAGGTGGTGGTAGGATATTTAGTTAGTTATCTCCTGGCAGTATTTCGTCAACAAAGATACTACTAACTGAACAATTCATTCTTAAAATATCCTAATTGATTTTATTTCCTCATCCTTCAATTTTTGAAAATGAATTAACGTAAACTAAGTAATGACTTTTTGTCAACTTAATTATTGAGCATAGCTTAACACAAAACACTGATTAAATGTGCATTTCTTAATTTCTCAACTGTAAATCAACACATGAATCGTCAATTTCTGAGAATAAAAGCCTACTTTTGTAAAAATTTCAGGTTTAAGAATTTGTGCTACGAATTACTATTGCAGGCCACCTTTTTAAATCACAATTAAAATGCTAAACAATTTAAGGTAAAAACAATTTATGGGAAGATCACAGGAAACATTCAATAAAAAAGAAGTAAGAAATAAAAAAGAAAAAAAGAGAAAAGAAAAAGAAAAGAAAAGATTAGCCAGGAAAGAAAATGAAAAAAGTGGCAATCTTGACGACATGATTGCTTATGTTGATGAAAATGGAATGTTGACTGATACTCCCCCGGATCCTGCCAAGAAGAAAAAGGCCAAATTAGAAGATATTGAAATCAGCATACCCAAACGAGCTGCTGCTGAAGAGATGGATCCTATTCGCAAAGGAACAGTATCCTTTTTTAACGATTCAAAAGGTTTTGGATTTATCAGGGATTCAGAAACACAGGAAAGTGTTTTTGTACATGTAAACAATGTACTTGAAGAAATCAAAGAAGGCAACCTGGTAAGTTTTGAAGTTGAAATGGGACAAAAAGGGCCAACTGCCGTGCGTGTAAAAGTTGTTAGGTAATTCATATCTAACTGTTCTTAATTTCAACAAAACCCTTAATCTTCATTACATTTGTTTTTATATCATCAACAAATGTTTACCAAGCCAACACTGATTATCAGCAAGTCAATTGTTGAAAATAATATCAACCGGATGCTTGAAAAAGCAAACCGAAGCAAATTAATTTTCAGGCCTCATTTTAAAACCCACCAGTCAACCGATATTGCCGAAATATTCAGGAAAAACGGGGTTGATAAAATCACTGTATCTTCTGTTTCAATGGCACAATATTTTGCTGATCATCTCTGGAATGATATCACCATTGCCTTTCCTGTTAACTTATTGGAAATAGAAAATATCAGGGAGTTATCAGGTAAAATCAACCTGAATTTAATTGTTGATTCAGTATTTTCAACAACAAAATTAGCCTCTGAATTAACGAATAAAGTTGGTCTGTTCATTGAAATTGACAATGGATATCATCGTTCTGGTCTATTACCGAAACAAACGAAAGCAATTGATGACATCGTATCTGTATGCAACAAATCTGACAAACTTCAATTCAAAGGCTTTCTGAACCATGCCGGTAACACTTATTCAGCAAAAGGGAAAGAAGAGATTCTTTCGATCATGGATGATGCACAAATAAAACTGCAAACATTAAAACAAAAATATATTGCTCATTTTCCTGACATTATCATTTCTTATGGGGATTCACCCTCCTGCAGCCTTGCAGATGATTTAAGTGGATTTGATGAAATACGGCCGGGCAATTTTGTATATTATGATGTGATGCAATATCATATAGGTTCCTGTCAATTGGACGATATTGCAGTAGCTGTTGCCTGCCCTGTTGTTTCAGTCTATCCCGAAAGGAATGAAATAGTTGTTTATGGTGGTGCCGTTCATTTTTCAAAAGAATTTATTGCTGCTGACAATGATTTTAAACTTTTTGGATATGTCGTCAATCTTACTGATAAAGGGTGGTCGGATCCTATTCCGGGGGCTTACGTTTCATCAATCTCGCAGGAACATGGTATCGTAAAGATGCCTGAACAATTTCTCAAAAAATTTAAACCCGGTGATTTACTTGGAGTGCTTCCAATTCACCTCTTGTTTGACTGCTAATTTATTAACAGGATCACTCACTTCAATTGTTTGATTTATTATACTTTATTCTAATCCTGGTTTGACCGAAACACCAAGTTTTAGTATAACCCCCAGGTTTTGTTTTCCATCAATCATGATAGTCATTGGTCTTTTAAAACCTAGTGCCTTACCAATTCATTCTCAAAAATGGCTTTTTGCCTATGCTAAGAACCCAAGATCGTATGAACCATCATTAATAAATGGATTGATGGTGAAAAATCCCACCCGGAACGAAGTCAGGTTCTGGAAGAAGTGGGTTCCCTGACTGGGGTCAATGCGGTAATTTTCGAGACCTGACTTCGAATGATCACCCGCGCAGCAGAAATTTGAGGCCATTTAACCGGAATACCCAGCCATGGATCAGCTGAACCCCAGCGGCCCGGGCCAATAAGTATATAGTTCTTCCCTTGTTCTAAAAACCGATCATTGATCTCATCGATCATATTCACCGTTTCTTTATTTCTGGAAGCCTCAAAGTTTTGAGGACGTATATATACAACATCATAAATATCATTGATAATTCCATTTCCAAGTGCTGATTCTGAAATGATCAATGCATCATCTTTTGAAATATTGGCTTTGTTAAGATTGATGCTTTCCTGCTTGGTTGCTATCGGACGAATTTGCAGCATATTGAAAACAATGTTGCCATTTTTTTCCGGTTTCAAATCCACAGCAAATTCAATTTCAACAGGATATCCCATTTCTTTTTCGCCCAGTGACAAAATTTTCTGAAGGATGGCGGCCAATGGAAAAGTATTGTGTTTTAATATATTGGAGAAGGTAATTAGTTTTAATCCCTCATCAGCATAACCGTCCCTTATGGTGTTATTTTGGAAGTCATAGGTAGAAGCAATCATTCTGATCGAATCATCCTTTTCTGCCTCCTTAATTCTAAGTTTCAGTAACGATTTACTATCATCGGGTGAAGTGGTAAATTCATCCGGGTTCAGACTTAATGCAAAGAAATGTTTCTGTGTTTCTTTAACTGCCATATCCGGATTTGATGTTTGCAAAACTTTTTTTGGATATTTCGGTGTAAACCTTAAGGACAATCCTCCGTCAACAATATACTTTCCAAGTCCAAGTGCGATGCTGACAGTTCCATCTTCCGGTTTTTCGGGAGGTATTGGATAATAATCGATTGACCGTCCCACTCCAGATAGTGTTGGATAAAAACGGTCGCCATACTGGCTTCCACAAACTGTTTGCATTACAATGGCCATCTTTTCCTCATCAATCACATTTGACGTAGCCTGCATATAGGCTTTACTGTCTTTGTAATATGCCGATGCATAAACAGCCTTAATGCTTGACTTCACCATTTCAAACATCTTGTTAAGATCATCCTTTAGGTAAGGCACCATATAGGTATTGTAAATTCCGGCAAAAGGTTGATAATGGGAATCTTCCAATAAACTCGAAGATCTTACAGCCAGTGGTCGATCAACGAATGTGAGGATGGTATAAATATCATCGTGTATCCTTTCAGGGAGACGGGCATTGACGAAGTGTTCTAATATTTCAGTATCATTCAGGTCATCCGACATTGCAATTTGGTACAATTGGTTCTCCTCCATGAATTCATCAAAAATGTCGGTTCCAAGTACAACTGTTTTTGGAATTGTGATGCTTACTTTATCAAATTCATTATAGAGGTGATTCCGTTTAATCAATGAATCAAGAAATGCCAGGCCTCTGGCCTTACCGCCGATAGATCCTTCACCGATCCGCGTAATGGTAAAGTATTCGTCAAAACTTTCCCGGTTAAATTTGGAAATTACACCCCTGGCTTTTGATATTCTGAAATTTGCTATTGCCTCAAATACGAATGTCCGTATTTCATAGCTATTTTTGAAATCTTCTCTTGTAAATTGCTTAAAAAGATTGGCAATTGGGAATAACGCACGTGCTCTCAGCCATTTTGAAATATGATCCCGTTCGATATGATACATCAATGAATCCTCGGGAATCTGGAATATCTTTTCCTGCAAATCTTTTAAATCCCTGGCCCTGGCAACAATTTCATGCGTTTTAGGTTGTTTAAAAATAAAATCTCCAAAAGCAAAATATTCCTTAATAAATTCCCGTAATTCATAATTTAAACTCTTTGAATTTTTGTCAATATAACCTACTCTTAATACCTTCGCTTTGGATTGATTTTCGGGATTTGATGATTGCAACAATAACGGGGTATATTTATTTTCGTTTTTTATATGCCGAACCAGGCTAATACCGGCATTTGTATCTTTTTTCACCACTCTTTGATACGTAATATCAGAAATAACACCCAATAAATTATGTTTGTACAGTTCATACAGTTCAATGCATCTTCATAATTGGTGGCAAGTAAAATTTTTGGTCGGCCTCGGGCACGCATCATCTTTTGGTGCTCGTTTAATCCTTCCGTCATGAATGATTTAGATTGCTTAAAAATGATTTTATAAATATTTGGAAGGTAACTGGAATAAAACCGAATGTGTGTCCTCAACAAGGGATGATGGTTTGAACCCCCACTTCCGTCACATCATGTTCCACGTTCATCTTATCCTCAATCAATTTAATGATTGCCAATAGAATGTCAGCATTACCAAGCCAACTAAAAATATAATCGATTGACCCGAGGTCAAGCTTCTCTATTTTCAGACTTACCTCACGTGAAAAAGGTGTGAAAACAACAATAGGAATGTCAGGATATTTTGATTTAATGTTGTCTGCCAGTTGGAAAGTATCTGTTTCTTCTACACTTAACATGGTTACAACAAGGTCAATATCTTCTTCCTTTAAAACTTTAAAGGCGTTTTTTTCAGAAGTAGTATTGATAAACCTTGGTGGAAATCGCAAATTCAATGACATATATTCATAAAAAATCTGCTCTTCAATACGTCCATCTTCCTCAATAATAAAAGCATCGTATACACTTGAAATAATTAGTACATTATAGATACGCTTTCGCATGATGTTCGAAAACGAAACTTCCTCGAAATACTTTTTTTGGGTTTCTATATCGGCTTTGGTTGGAATCATTGGCTATTGCTGTTGACTTGGAACAAAGATATGGATTAGATGGATATTTGTTAATGGTTAATGGTTATTAGAAAAATTAATAACTCAATCAGCCTTTTGGACCTTCCATATGATAATTATTTATCATTTTCCTTAAACCATACGATGGTTTGTTTAATTGTATCTTCTAAAGGAGTTTCAACAAAATCCGGAAAATCGCTACGAAGCTTTTTATCATTTAGTTCTACATTATTCTCAAACATATAATAGTTTTCTTTTAACTCCTTAATTACGGGCATGAACAATGACATCATATTCATTATCCATTTGGGCAAAACCTTTACTTTATCAGGGCCGCCAGTTATCTGGCTTATTTGTTTTACCAGATCTTTTACTGATGAAAAAACACACCCGCCATAATTATAATTTGTAAAGGCAGGCAAATTATTCTTTAAGCATAACAAATAAATCAATTTTGCTGCATCAGGTGTGTAAACAAACTGATGAGGAATATCAGCATTGATCAACCAGTTGATGGCCTTTTTCTTGGCAGCATTTCCAAATACAGGTTTAATTAAACCATTTGTCACATTTGGTCCGTAAAAATCAGGAAGCCGAATAAAAATAACCTTGCATTTACTTGCTTCTGCAGACGCTTTTAATAAATCAAATAATCTAAGTCTTATAATTCCTTTTTTGGTGGATGGTTTAGGAATCATATCTTCCGTAATTTGCTTCACATTGCCAAACTCGTAAATATTACCGGGAAAAATAATTGTAGCCTTACTTTTTGGTTGCAGCCTCAATTACATTCAGTGTAACCTTTTCCATGTTTTCTTCCCATTTATTGTAGGGATAATTGATGCCATGAAAAATGAACTTTTTATCTTTTGCAATTTCTTTCAGCTTTTGCAAATCCATTGCATCACCTTCTTCAATAATCAGCAAAGTATTTTCTCCAAAAAGTTTTAGTGCTTTCGCTTTATTCCTGACAAGTAAGGTGACAGGAATTTTTTCATCAAGTAGTGTTTGAGTAAATGCATAGCCGATGCTGCCTGTTGAGCCGGTTACAAGATATTTTGAAGTCATGTTTTTCTAATTTGAAAGATTCGAAAATCTCCCAAAAGTAAATAAAACGAACCTTTGAATTAGATATAGATTAGAAGTATCAATTTTATTTTTTGCAATTGATTTTATAAATAAAAAACAAAGACGATAAAATTATTATCATGAATAGGATAAAGAATGGTTGAAAACCAAAATGTTCGATAATCCAACCTCCCAGTAAAGGGAAAAGTGCCGGTAGAATATTTCCTGCTCCGGCAATTCCGGCATACAAGGCTCTGTTTTCAGTTCCTGAAACCTCTAGCAAAACTCCATTCATTGAAATTGTATAGGCTGTGAATATAACACCTCCAATAAAAAAGATGACAATAAAAGAAGGCATTGCGGGCGAAAGTAGAATGAAAAGCGGAAGCAAAAATGCCAATATTGAACTTCCGTATAAGAGGTAACGATATTTATATTTTTTTGCAAAGAAGAACAGGATAAATCCGGTGACAACACTACCTATTATTTTAAAAAGCAAGAACAAACCAGTATCAGAGCTTTCTGTGTGAAAAAACTCTTTTGCATACAGAATTACGAATGGAAGCAGGGCAATGCTAATACCCATTGTATTAATAAATCCCAGAAAATACTTTAACTTACTATTTTGTTTTAGCTCAGTTTTTATAAGCTGAAAAAAGTGATTTGGGTTTTTTACAGCCATCCTTGAAGGCGTTACTTCTTTGATGTTCCAGAAGCCGAATGATGCAACGAAGAGTGCACCAAAAGCAATTAAAAACATATATGCATAATTGGTAGGATATTCTGAAAGACTTAAAACTTTTTTAGCAAGCACAGCAGAAAAGAACAAGATTGTACCAGTAATTACCTGCCTTACTGAAAAAAAAGACTTGCGTGAACTTTGCAAAATTGATTTACCTAAAATATCAGTATAACTTACGTTGGCAAAAGCTCCACCAAAAGAGAAAATAGCAATAAGAACAAAGATGAGCCAAATGATATTTGATTCATCAATTAGCTGTGAAAACAGTAGCATAAGCCCAAGTCCGAGCAAGGAAAAAATTCTCGAGTTAATTCCCAGCAACAAAAACTTTTTCTTGAAATGATAATTGCTTATAAATGGCGCATAAACTAACTGGGTAAAACTTGAACCACCTAACATAATTGAAGTTAAAATTCCGACTTGAAAGGCGGTACCACCTGCATCGACAAGCATCGCAGGAATAATTGTATCCACATCCATAAAAACTTGTGCAAGAGCCAAAAATCCGGCATGCCATAGCAGTGAAAAAAAATTTCGTTTGGATATTTCCGGTGTCAGTTTCATCTGTAACTCGTTTTAATTAATGCTTTTACTAACACCAGTAAATTCATACTATGCTACTTTACTAAAGCCTTTTACTGATAAATCAGCAATGATTATGACAAATCGAAGTATGAGAATTCTTCTGATCCACATAAAGTAATTACTAAATATGGTTTATTCAATTTTGTCCAAGGCCTGTTGCAAATCAATAATAAGATCATCAACATCTTCAATGCCGACCGAATAGCGGACTAAACCATCTGTAATATGGGCAGCTAGTTTATCTTTTTTTGAAACACCTGCATGAGTCATTGAAGCGGGATGCTGGATTAAGGTTTCAACACCGCCAAGTGAAACCGCTAGTGTTGCCAGGTGAACATTATCCATCAGGATTTTACCTGCTTCGTAACCACCTTTAAGTCCAAAGCTGATCATGCTGCCAAATCCATTCATTTGCTCTTTTGCCAAATCATATTGCTCAAATGACTTTAATCCAGGATATTTTATCCATTCAACTTTAGGATGAGCCTCAAGGTATTCAGCAATTTTCATTGCACTTTCCTGTGCTTTGTCAATTCGCAAAGATAATGTTTTTACACCCCTGATCACCATAAAAGCCTGATGGGGATCCATGTTCCCACCCATATATACCATTGCTTTCCGGATGTTTTTGTATATTTCTTTGTCTTTGGTAATAATTGCACCGCCTACAATATCGGCATGGCCATTAATAAACTTTGTTAATGAATGCAGCACAACATCAGCCCCGAGGTTTAGTGGCTTTTGAAGATATGGGCTACAGAAAGTATTGTCAACACAAACCAGGATATTGTGTTTATGTGCAATTTCAGATGCTTTTTTAATATCGGTTAATTGTATTGTTGGATTAGCCGGCGTCTCGAGGTAAAGCAGTTTTGTATTTGGCCTGATTGTTTTTTCTAATAAGTCAAGGTCAGAAGTATCAATATAGGAATATTCAACCCCAAACTTTGAAAAATGGGTTTCCATCACCCCACGGCTTGGACCATAAACGGCTCCTGTGCTTATCATGTGGCTACCTTGTTTTAAAAGTGACATATACACTGTACTAACAGCTGCCATTCCGGATGCCAGTGCTATGCCCCCATATCCGTTTTCCAACTCTGCCAGTTTATTCTCAAGCACTTCAATGGTTGGGTTACCAATACGGGTGTAAATATAGCCCTTCTCTTTACCGGCAAATAAATCTGCACCATGCTGCGCACTTTTAAATGAAAAAGTTGACGTTTGATATATAGGTGTAACTGCACTTCCAAAAGCATCATTAAAATCGCCTGCATGGATTAATTTTGAATTAAATCCTAAATTCTTTGTTTCCATTATTATTGGTTTTATTTTTAATAAATCTTTCAATTTTATTTATAATTATCTTCGGTGCCCGCATCGGTTTTCTGGAATCGATATCTACAAAAGCCACCGTGCTTTCTGCTTTATTAATCAGTTCATTATTTTGGTTTCGAACTTCGTGATGAAACAACATTCTGCTACATGGCATTTTATCCAGATGGGTTTTTATAGTGATGATATCATCATAGAAAATTGGTTTTAGGTATTTTGTTTTTAAGTAGATAACCGGCAACATGATGTTGTGGTTTTCCAACTCTTTGTCACAAATACCGAGTTCCCGAAACAATTCTGTTCGGCTTATATGGTAATATTTTGCATAATTTCCGTGATATACATAACCCATTTTATCAACCTCATCATACCTTATCCTGATTTGATTTTTGTATGTAATCATGCTTTTTAATTAAATGCTTTTTAACCTGTTGCTTTTGAAAGCTTCAAAAGCTTCTTTAACAGTCATATCATTAGCTCCGATGAAAATTCCCATACCTGCTTTTTCAAGCACTGTGGCTGCATTTCCTCCGGGACCATTTCCCGTAATTAAAACATCAGGTTTGTATTCAAACAATTTTTGAGCTGTTTTAGGTCC
Organism: uncultured Bacteroidia bacterium; assembly: GCA_963759045.1. Taxonomy (GTDB): domain Bacteria; phylum Bacteroidota; class Bacteroidia; order Bacteroidales; family F082; genus JAADID01. Next base: position 13,605 of record CAVWXM010000033.1, on the reverse strand, counting down.
GGCACCATGCGCATCATTGGCAGAATCGCGGTTGTCAAAATGGGATAATTCATCTTTATCATCTTCATAAATAAGGAAGTATTCTGCTTCCAAAGCAACAGTTTAAAAAGCATTTAATTAAAAAGCATGATTACATACAAAAATCAAATCAGGATAAGGTATGATGAGGTTGATAAATGGGTTATGTATATCACGGAAATTATGCAAAATATTACCATATAAGCCGAACAGAATTGTTTCGGGAACTCGGTATTTGTGACAAAGAGTTGGAAAACCACAACATCATGTTGCCGGTTATCTACTTAAAAACAAAATACTTAAAACCAGTTTTCTATGATGATATCATCACTATAAAAACCCATCTGGATAAAATGCCATGTAGCAGAATGTTGTTTCATCACGAAGTTCGAAACCAAAATAATGAACTGATTAATAAAGCAGAAAGCACGGTGGCTTTTGTAGATATCGATTCCAGAAAACCGATGCGGGCACCGAAAATAATTATAAATAAAATTGAAAGATTTATTAAAAATAAAATCAATAATAATGGAAACAAAGAATTTAGGATTTAATTCAAAATTAATCCATGCAGGCGATTTTAATGATGCTTTTGGAAGTGCAGTTACACCTATATATCAAACGTCTACTTTTTCATTTAAAAGTGCGCAGCATGGTGCAGATTTATTTGCCGGTAAAGAGAACGGCTATATTTACACCCGCATTGGTAACCCAACCATTGAAGTGCTTGAGAATAAACTGGCAGAGTTGGAAAACGGATATAGGGGCATCGCACTGGCATCCGGAATGGCAGCTGTTAGTACAGTGTATATGTCACTTTTAAAACAAGGTAGCCACATGATAAGCACAGGAGCCGTTTATGGTCCAAGCCGCGGGGTGATGGAAACCCATTTTTCAAAGTTTGGGGTTGAATATTCCTACATTGATACTTCTGACCTTGACTTATTAGAAAAAACAATCAGGCCAAATACAAAACTGCTTTACCTCGAGACGCCGGCTAATCCAACAATACAATTAACCGATATCAAAAAAGCATCTGAAATTGCACATAAACACAACATCCTGGTTTGTGTTGACAATACTTTCTGTAGCCCATATCTTCAAAAGCCACTAAACCTCGGGGCTGATGTTGTGCTGCATTCATTAACAAAGTTTATTAATGGCCATGCCGATATTGTAGGCGGTGCAATTATTACCAAAGACAAAGAAATATACAAAAAAATCCGGAAAGCAATGGTATATATGGGTGGGAACATGGATCCCCATCAGGCTTTTATGGTGATCAGGGGTGTAAAAACATTATCTTTGCGAATTGACAAAGCACAGGAAAGTGCAATGAAAATTGCTGAATACCTTGAGGCTCATCCTAAAGTTGAATGGATAAAATATCCTGGATTAAAGTCATTTGAGCAATATGATTTGGCAAAAGAGCAAATGAATGGATTTGGCAGCATGATCAGTTTTGGACTTAAAGGTGGATACGAAGCAGGTAAAATCCTGATGGATAATGTTCACCTGGCAACACTAGCGGTTTCACTTGGCGGTGTTGAAACCTTAATCCAGCATCCCGCTTCAATGACTCATGCAGGTGTTTCAAAAAAAGATAAACTAGCTGCCCATATTACAGATGGTTTAGTCCGCTATTCGGTCGGCATTGAAGATGTTGATGATCTTATTATTGATTTGCAACAGGCCTTGGACAAAATTGAATAAACCATATTTAGTAATTACTTTATGTGGATCAGAAGAATTCTCATACTTCGATTTGTCATAATCATTGCTGATTTATCAGTAAAAGGCTTTAGTAAAGTAGCATAGTATGAATTTACTGGTGTTAGTAAAAGCATTAATTAAAACGAGTTACAGATGAAACTGACACCGGAAATATCCAAACGAAATTCTTATTCACTGCTATGGCATGCCGGATTTTTGGCTCTTGCGCAAGTTTTTATGGATGTGGATACAATTATTCCTGCGATGCTCGTCGACGCAGGTGGTACCGCCTTTCAAGTCGGAATTTTAACTTCAATTATGTTAGGTGGTTCAAGTTTTACCCAATTAGTTTATGCTCCATTTATAAGCAATTATCATTTCAAGAAAAAGTTTTTGTTGCTGGGAATTAACTCGAGAATTTTTTCTTTGCTCGGACTTGGGCTTATGCTTTTGTTTTCACAGCTAATTGATGAATCAAGTATCATTTGGCTCATCTTTATTCTTATCGCTATTTTCTCTTTTGGTGGAGCTTTTGCCAACGTAAGTTATACTGATATTTTAGGTAAATCAATTTTGCAAAGTTCACGCAAGTCTTTTTTTTCAGTAAGGCAAGTAATTACTGGTACAATCTTGTTCTTTTCTGCTGTGCTTGCTAAAAGAGTTTTAAGTCTTTCAGAATATCCTACCAATTATGCATATATGTTTTTAATTGCTTTTGGTGCACTCTTCGTTGCATCATTCGGCTTCTGGAACATCAAAGAAGTAACGCCTTCAAGGATGGCTGTAAAAAACCCAAATCACTTTTTTCAGCTTATAAAAACTGAGCTAAAACAAAATAGTAAGTTAAAGTATTTTCTGGGATTTATTAATACAATGGGTATTAGCATTGCCCTGCTTCCATTCGTAATTCTGTATGCAAAAGAGTTTTATCACACAGAAAGTTCTGATACTGGCTTGTTCTTGCTTTTTAAAATAATAGGTAGTGTAGTCACCGGATTTATCCTGTTCTTCTTTGCAAAAAAATATAAATATCGTTACCTGTTATACGGAAGTTCAATATTGGCATTTTTGCTTCCGCTTTTTATTCTTCTTTCGCCCGCAATGCCTTCATTTATTGTCATCTTTTTTATTGGAGGTGTTATATTCACAGCCTATACAATTTCAATGAATGGAGTTTTGCTAGAGGTTTCAGGAACTGAAAATAGAGCCTTGTATGCCGGAATTGCCGGAGCAGGAAATATTCTACCGGCACTTTTCCCTTTACTGGGAGGTTGGATTATCGAACATTTTGGTTTTCAACCATTCTTTATCCTATTTATGATAATAATTTTATCGTCTTTGTTTTTTATTTATAAAATCAATTGCAAAAAATAAAATTGATACTTCTAATCTATATCTAAATCAAAGGTTCGTTTTATTTACTTTTGGGAGATTTTCGAATCTTTCAAATTAGAAAAATATGACTTCAAAATATCTTGTAACCGGCTCAACAGGCAGCATCGGCTATGCATTTACTCAAACACTACTTGATGAAAAAATTCCTGTCACCTTACTTGTCAGGAATAAAGCGAAAGCACTAAAACTTTTTGGAGAAAATACTTTGCTGATTATTGAAGAAGGTGATGCAATGGATTTGCCAAAGTTGAAAGAGATTGCAAAAGATAAAAAGTTCATTTTTCATGGCATCAATTATCCCTACAATAAATGGGAAGAAAACATGGAAAAGGTTACACAGAATGTAATTGAGGCTGCAACCAAAAGTAAGGCTACAATTATTTTTCCCGGGAATATTTACGAGTTTGGCAATGTGAAGCAAATTACTGAAGATATGGTTCCACAACCATCCACCAAAAAAGGAATTATAAGACTTAGATTATTTGATTTATTAAGAGCGTCTGTAGAAGCAAGTAAATGCAAGGTTATTTTTATTCGGCTTCCTGATTTTTACGGACCAAATGTGACAAATGGTTTAATCAAACCGGTATTTGGAAATGCTGCTAAGAATAAAGCCATCAACTGGTTGATCAATGCTGATATTCCTCATCAGTTTGTTTACACACCTGATGCAGCAAAATTGATTTATTTGTTATGCTTAAAGAATAATTTGCCTGCCTTTTCAAATTATAATTATGGCGGACATGTTTTTTCATCAGTAAAAGATCTGGCAAAACAAATAAGCCAGATAACTGGCGGCCCTGATAAAGTAAATGTTCTGCCCAAATGGATAATGAATATGATGTCATTGTTCATGCCCGTTATTAAGGAGTTAAAAGAAAACTATTATATGTTTGAAAATAATGTAGAACTAAATGATAAAAAGCTTCGTAGCGATTTTCCGGATTTTGTTGAAACTCCTTTAGAAGATACAATTAAACAAACCATCGCATGGTTTAAGGAAAATGATAAATAATTATCAAATAGAAGGTCCAAAAGGCTGATTGAGTTATTCATTTTTCTAATAACCATTAACCATCTAGTAACCAATATCCATCTAATCCATATCTTTGTTCCAAGTCAACAGCAATAGCCAATGATTCCAACCAAAGCCGATATAGAAACCCAGAAAAAGTATTTCGAGGAAGTTTCGTTTTCGAACATCATGCGAAAGCGTATCTATAATGTATTAATTATTTCAAGTGTATACGATGCTTTTATTATTGAGGAAGATGGACGTATTGAAGAGCAGATTTTTTATGAATATATGTCATTGAATTTGCGATTTCCACCAAGGTTTATCAATACTACTTCTGAGAAAAACGCCTTTAAAGTTTTAAAGGAAGAAGATATTGACCTTGTTGTAACCATGTTAAGTGTAGAAGAAACAGATACTTTCCAACTGGCAGACAACATTAAATCAAAATATCCTGACATTCCTATTGTTGTCCTCACACCTTTTTCACGTGAGGTAAGTCTGAAAATAGAGAAGCTTAACCTCGGGTCAATCGATTATATTTTTAGTTGGCTTGGTAATGCTGACATTCTATTGGCAATCATTAAATTGATTGAGGATAAGATGAACGTGGAACACGATGTCAGGAAGTTGGAGTTCAAACCATTTTACTTGTTGAAGACAACATCCGGTTTTATTCAAGTTACCTACCCAAATATTTATAAAATCATTTTTAAGCAATCTAAATATTCATGACGGAAGGATTGAACGAGCACCAAAAAATGATGCGTGCCCGAGGTCGTCCAAAAATCTTACTTGCTACCAATTATGAAGAGGCATTAGAATTGTATGAACTGTACAAACATAATTTATTGGGTGTAATTTCTGATATTACCTATCAAAGAGGGGGTAAAAAAGATACAAATGCCGGTATTAGCCTGGTTCGACACATAAAAAACGAAAATAAATATACCCCGTTATTGTTGCAATCATCAAATCCCGAAAATCAATCCAAAGCGAAGGTATTAAGAGTAGGTTATATTGACAAAAACTCAAAGAGTTTAAATTATGAATTACGGGAATTTATTAAGGAATATTTTGCTTTTGGAGATTTTATTTTTAAACAACCTAAAACGCATGAAATTGTTGCCAGGGCCAGGGATTTAAAAGATTTGCAGGAAAAGATATTCCAGATTCCCGAGGATTCGTTGATGTATCATATCGAACGGGATCATATATCAAAATGGCTGAGAGCGCGTGCTTTATTCCCAATTGCCAATCTTTTTAAGCAATTTACAAGAGAAGATTTCAAAAATAGCTATGAAATACGGACATTCGTATTTGAGGCGATAGCAAATTTCAGGATATCAAAAGCCAGGGGTGTAATTTCTAAATTTAAACGGGAAAGTTTTGACGAATACTTTACCATTACACGGATCGGTGAAGGATCTATCGGCGGTAAGGCAAGAGGCCTGGCATTTCTTGATTCATTGATTAAACGGAATCACCTCTATAATGAATTTGATAAAGTAAGCATCACAATTCCAAAAACAGTTGTACTTGGAACCGATATTTTTGATGAATTCATGGAGGAAAACCAATTGCACCAAATTGCAATGTCAGATGACATGAATGATACTGAGATATTAGAACACTTTCTCAATGCCCATCTCCCTGAAAGGATACATGATGATATTTATACCATTCTCACCTTCGTTGATCGACCACTTGCTGTAAGATCTTCTAGTTTACTGGAAGATTCCCATTATCAACCTTTTGCCGGAATTTACAATACTTATATGGTGCCTTACTTAGAGAATGAACTTAATAGAATGTTTGAAATGGTAAAGTCAAGCATTAAAGCTGTTTATGCATCGGCATATTACAAAGACAGTAAAGCCTATATGCAGGCTACGTCAAATGTGATTGATGAGGAAAAGATGGCCATTGTAATGCAAACAGTTTGTGGAAGTCAGTATGGCGACCGTTTTTATCCAACACTGTCTGGAGTGGGACGGTCAATAGATTATTATCCAATACCTCCCGAAAAACCTGAAGATGGAACTGTCAGCATCGCACTTGGACTTGGAAAGTATATTGTTGACGGAGGACTGTCTTTAAGGTTTACACCGAAATATCCGAAAAAAGTTTTGCAAACATCAAATCCGGATATGGCAGTTAAAGAAACACAGAAACATTTCTTTGCATTAAGTCTGAACCCGGATGAATTTACCACTTCACCCGATGATAGTAAATCGTTATTGAAACTTAGAATTAAGGAGGCAGAAAAGGATGATTCGATCAGAATGATTGCTTCAACTTATGACTTTCAGAACAACATTATCAGGGATGGCTATGCCGATGAGGGAAAAAAGCTAATTACCTTCTCCAATATATTAAAACACAATACATTTCCATTGGCCGCCATTCTTCAGAAAATTTTGTCACTAGGCGAAAAAGAAATGGGATATCCTGTTGAAATTGAATTTGCTGTGGATTTGAAACCGGAAAAAAACGGAAACATTGTTTTCAATATGCTGCAAATTCGTCCGATAGCAACCAAGCAGGAAAGCATCAATCTTAACAAAGCCAATATTTCAAAAGATGATGCATTGATCGTTTCAGAATCAGCACTTGGAAATGGAATTATCAATGATATTTATGATGTGGTATATATACGTCCTCAAAACTTTGAGGCTTCCAGAAATAAAGAAACGGTGAATATGATCGATGAGATTAATCATCGGTTTTTAGAACAAGGGAAGAACTATATACTTATTGGCCCGGGCCGCTGGGGTTCATCTGATCCATGGCTGGGTATACCGGTTAAATGGCCTCAAATTTCTGCTGCACGGTTAATCATTGAATCAGGTCTGGAAAACTACCGCATTGATCCCAGTCAGGGAACACACTTTTTCCAAAACCTGACTTCGTTCAGGGTAGGATATTTCACCATAAATCCTTTTATTAATGATGGTTCATTCGATATTGATTTTTTAGATAGGCAAAAAGCCATTTTTGAGAATGAAGTGATAAGGCATGTAAGGTTTAAAAAACCAATGACTATCATGATTGATGGAAAACAAAACCTGGGAGTTATACTAAAACCTGGTGTTTCGGTCAAACCAGGATTAGAATAAAGTATAATAAATCAAACAATTAAAGCGTGATCCTTTAATAAATCAGCAGTCAAACAAGAGTGAATTGGAAGCACTCCAAGTAAATCACCGGGTTTAAATTTTTTGAGAAATTGTTCAGGCATCTTTACGATACCATGTTCCTGCGAGATTGATGAAACGTAAGCCCCCGGAATAGGATCCGACCAACCTTTATCAGTAAGATTGACGACATATCCAAAAAGTTTAAAATCATTGTCAGCAGCAATAAATTCTTTTGATAAGTGAACGGCACCAGCCATAAACAACTATTTCATTCCTTTCGGTATAGACTGAAACAACAGGGCAGGCAACAGCTACTGCAATATCGTCCAATTGACAGGAACCTATATGATATTGCATCACATCATAATATACGAAATTGCCCGGCCGTATTTCATCAAATCCGCTTAAATCATCTGCAAGGCTGCAGGAGGGAGAATCCCCATAAGATATGATGATGTCAGGAAAACGAGCAATATATTTTTGTTTTAATGTTTGCAGTTTTATTTGTGCATCATCCATGATCGAAAGAATCTCTTCTTTCCCTTTTGCTGAATAAGTGTTACCGGCATGGTTCAGAAAGCCTTTGAATTGAAGTTTGTCAGATTTGTTGCATACAGATACGATGTCATCAATTGCTTTCGTTTGTTTCGGTAATAGACCAGAACGATGATATCCATTGTCAATTTCAATGAACAGACCAACTTTATTCGTTAATTCAGAGGCTAATTTTGTTGTTGAAAATACTGAATCAACAAGTAAATTCAGGTTGATTTTACCTGATAACTCCCTGATATTTTCTATTTCCAATAAGTTAACAGGAAAGGCAATGGTGATATCATTCCAGAGATGATCAGCAAAATATTGTGCCATTGAAACAGAAGATACAGTGATTTTATCTACCCCGTTTTTCCTGAATATTTCGGCAATGTCGGCTGACTGGTGGGTTTTAAAATGAGGCCTGAAAATTAATTTGCTTTGGTTTGCTTTTTCAAGCATCCGGTTGATATTATTTTCAACAATTGACTTGCTGATAATCAGTGTTGGCTTGGTAAACATTTGTTGATGATATAAAAACAAATGTAATGAAGATTAAGGGTTTTGTTGAAATTAAGAACAGTTAGATATGAATTACCTAACAACTTTTACACGCACGGCAGTTGGCCCTTTTTGTCCCATTTCAACTTCAAAACTTACCAGGTTTCCTTCTTTAATTTCTTCAAGTACATTGTTTACATGTACAAAAACACTTTCCTTTGTTTCTGAATCCCTGATAAATCCATAACCTTTTGAATCGTTAAAAAAGGATACTGTTCCTTTTCGAATTGGATCCATCTCTTCAGCAGCAGCGCGTTTCGGTATACCGATTTCAATATCTTCTAATTTGGCCTTTTTCTTCTTGGCAGGATCCGGAGGAGTATCAGTCATCATTCCATTTTCATCAACATAAGCAATCATGTCGTCAAGATTGCCACTTTTTTCATTTTCTTTCCTGGCTAATCTTTTCTTTTCTTTTTCTTTTCTCTTTTTTTCTTTTTTATTTCTTACTTCTTTTTTGTTGAATGTTTCCTGTGATCTTCCCATAAATTGTTTTTACCTTAAATTGTTTAGCATTTTATTCTTGATTTAAAAAGGTGGCCTGCAATAGAAATTCGTAGCACAAATTCTTAAACCTGAAATTTTTACAAAAGTAGGCTTTTATTCTCAGAAATTTACGATTCATGTGTTGATTTACAGTTGAGAAATTAAGAAATGCACATTTAATCAGTGTTTTGTGTTAAGCTATGCTCAATAAATAAGTTGACAAAAAATCATTTCTTAGGTTACGTTAATTTATTTTCAAAAATTGACGGATGAGGAAATAAAATCAATTAGGATATTTTAAGATTGAATTGTTCAGTTAATAGTATCTTTGTTGACGAAATACTGCCAGGAGATAACTAACTTAATATACTACCACCACCTCATAGGCTAAATTTTAAGCCTATGAGCACAATCGATGTTGCGCAAATAGCGACAAAGAACGAACACCCTTACCTAAGGTAACATTCGGAAAATATAAGCAAGAAAGTTTTCATAAAGAGGTCAAAGACAGGGTAGATCAATATTTTACATCTGGTAATATTTCTAAAAGTGCCAATGTTGAAATGGTTCTCAAAACAATATTAATTTTCTTGGGTTGGGCAGTACTTATTTTCATAATTCTTTCAAACTTAGTAAGCCCTTTATGGATGTTTGTACTTGCCTTATTTCATGGTTTTTTTACAGCAATGATCGGCATGAACATAGCACATGATGCCATTCATGGTGCCTATACCAATAATTCGAAATTAAACAAAAAGATTGGTGTGATTTTTAACCTGATTGGTGCGAATGATTATGTTTGGGGTATAAGCCATAACATCGTTCATCATACCTATACCAATATACCACAACATGATGAAGACATTCATCAAGTGCCGATCCTTCGCATGGAACCCACACAAAAACTTTGGTGGATTCATCGGTTTCAATACATCTATGCTTTCGTTATTTATTGTTTTGCAACGATCTCCTGGGTTTTTGCAAAAGATTACGTCAAATTTTTTCAGCGGCAACTGGGGGGCACTATAGAAAAACTTTCCCAAGAAAGGAAATTTTTCGCTTATTTATCTATAAAGCCGTTTATTATTCTGTTTTCCTGGTTATACCAATGCTGTTGATTAAATCTGCCCTGGTATTGGATTCTATTTGGTTTTGTATCTGCTCATTTTGTGGAGGGTTTTATCCTTGCCGTGATATTCAGTTTAGCACATGTGATTGAAGAAACTGATTATCCTATTCCTGGCCCCGATAATAACAATAGAGATGCCATGGGCAAATCTGCAGATGCACACGACTGCTAATTTTGCTGTGAAAAACAGCACAGTAAATTAACTTTGTGGAGGGCTTAATTTACAGATAGTACATCATTTGTTTCCCAAAGTTTGCCATGTGCATTACCCCAAATTAGCTGAAATTGTTAAACAAACAGCCATGGATCATAAGCTGCCAAATATTGAATATAAAACCTTTTTTGGAGCCCTTGCCTCACATACACGTATGTTAAAAAAATTCGGTACTTCTTCAATAATGCCCACTCAGAATAGAAGATGTACGCGACCAATTGTTAAATTAACGAGGTGATAAGTTCATAATTCATCAATGATAAACTTCTTGGTACGGAAGTTCTGAAAAATGTCTTTTTTTATGCAAACGGATAGTCAGTATAACCTTTTTCACCGGGTGTATAAAATGTATCGAAATCTGGTTGATTAAGGGGTATATTATTTTCCAATCGGTATACCAGGTCAGGATTTGCAAGAAACGTCTTTCCGAACGCTACAAGATCACCTTTTCCTTCTTCTATTACCAGATTTGCTTTTTCTTTATCAGAAAAACCGCCGCTTGCTATAATAGTACGGCCAAACGCATTTTTGATTTTTGACTTAACTGATTCAGTAACTTCAGGAGCACCCATTGAGGAATGATCAACTATATGTATATAGGCGAGATTTAATTTTCCAAGCTCCTTGGCAATATATTCGAAAGTATCTTCCAGACCCTCGAATGTCTCCATATCGTTAAACGCTCCGAATGGGGAAAGCCTGATAGCAGTTCTGTCGGGTCCAATGGCTTTTGAAACTTTTTTCGCTACTTCAATGGCAAAACGGGTCCTGTTTTCAAGCGAGCCACCATAATGATCGGACCTTTTATTGGATGCTGTATTAATAAATTGATCGATGAGGTAACCATTTGCACCGTGAAGTTCGATTCCGTCAAAACCGGCTTCAATAGCATTTTTGGCAGCGTCAACATATTCATTTTGTGTTTTTTCAATATCCTGGATGGTCATTTCTTTTGGAACAGGATAAGCTTGCATACCTTTTTGATCAGTCCACATTTCACCACTTAAGGCTATTGCCGAAGGGGCTATTACTTCCGCACCTTTTTCCATGTTGTCAGGATGCGAAACCCGGCCCGTATGCATCAATTGCATAAACATTTTACCACCTTTTTGATGGACTGCCTTTGTAATTAATTTCCATCCTTCGGTTTGATCCCGACTAAAAATTCCAGGAATCCTGGGATAGCCAAGTCCGTTTGGTGAAGGGGCAGTCCCCTCAGTAATAATTAATCCTGCATCTGAACGTTGTTTGTAGTATTCAGCCATTAATTCGTTTGGAATATTATTTATAGCCCTTGACCGAGTCATTGGAGCCATAACAATTCTGTTTTTCAATTCAATGTTTACCAGTTTAAATTTGTTAAAAAGCTTCATCGCCATGATAGTTTGTATTATTAGTAATTAATCAAGAAACAATCTTGAGATTAATATTGTTTAAATTCAGATATTAAAAAATATGATTTTTGAGTTTGAAAGTAAAAAGGGGATAAAAATACACTATTTAATTCTAGTGAAAATAGACTGAAATATTGAATGAATATACTCCAGATTACTTGTTATTCTTAAACTTAGTTCTTGTCCGAAGCTGTGTTTATTCTTCTTAAGTAGAAAACTCTCTTATTCATTAATAAGGTTATAGGGAGTTTCATTTCGATACATTCTTAAGGCATTTCTTGCCGCATTGATGCGCATTTCCTTAATGGAGGCTTGCGAATAATATGAAGTATGCGGGTTAATGATAATTCTGCCTTGCAATTCGTTACTTAAATCCCTCCACGCATTTATAAGTCTGCATGGCTCGGGAGGTTCTATTTCCAATACATCAATAGCCAGACTATATAATTGATTTTCAATGAGCGCATCATAAAGGATGTCCAAATCAGCAAATAAACCACCTCTTGCAGTATTCACGATGGAGGCACCTTGCTTCATATTTCGAACAAATTGACCATCAATAATGTCCATTGTTTCATCATTTAACGGAGTATGAATTGAAACAATATCCGAAAGCTCGAGTAAATCTTCAATGCTTTCCAAACGTTTTCCGTTAATTAACTTTTCCTAACCCCTCTCTTTATATGGATCAAAGAATACAGTTTTAAATTTGAGTGCATTGCATTTCATTAAAACACTTCCTCCTATTCTACCTGCTCCAATTATTCCTATTGTTATTTGATTATTTCTTTTAATGGATGGCTGTATATTTTCCTGCCAATTGTTGAAATACTTTTTTGCTTCAAAGTTATAGTTGTATACTCCTCTGGCAATGCTTAAAATCATGGAAACAGTTGTGTCAGCGACCTCACTCGGTGCCATAATCAGGATTATTACTTAAAACTATACCTTTAATTAAGATATGGTATATCTATTGTGTCATAACCAACTCCATAACGCTGAACTCCAATAAGATTTGGTGCTGCCTTCAAATACTCTTCATCAATTTTTTCATGCCAAACTAGTAGAACCTTGGTGTCCTTTTCAACCTCGTTCCAACGAGATCACCCAAAATTTCGTATTCTTCTTGCGAGTTTATCAAAATAATCTGTAATGGCTATAACGGACATGATTTTTTAGTTCTTATTTTACGTTGAAAAAATCAATGTTTTTATCAATAAGGTGTTTAACAATATCTGAGTATTCGGTTTTTCGATTTTTAAAACGATTCTTTAAACCTGGAAATATAATCTGCCGCAGAAACTCATCTTCAGTATCAATATCAATGTTAGATGTTCCTTTGGTTATAAAGAACCCTAATTTACCGGTAAAAACTCCCCATCCAAGATTTTCATAATTTGACATAAACTTTTTACAATCATAGATAGCAATACCAAAATTTAATGCGACCACTGGTTCAAGATCATTTGAGATCTTGGCAATTGCCCTATTATTCGATAGATTAATTGTTTCTCCTTTATAAAAACAAAATTTTTGAATTTCTTCACCGGATATTAAGAGTAGAAGCCACTATCAGCGTAATATTTCCATGCTTGATCTAGTTCTTGAGATGTAATAAAAGGTGTTGTTGGTGTCATAACTGCAAGAAAATCGCTAGGTTCATTTACCATGAAATCATAGAGATAATCATCAATCATTGATTCACTTGTTGCTAATTCGGATGTTCTCAAATAAAAGCCGACTTTTTTCTTTGCTGCGATTGTAGCGAGCAATTCACTGTCTGAATTAATATAAATATTAGTAAAGTATTTCGTTTCTTTTAAAGAGTCAATAATGTATTCTATTAATGGTTTTTTGTTTAGAAGTCTAAATCCTTTTAGCTTTACTCTTTGGCTTCCCAATCTGGAAGGGACAACAACATTAATTTTACCTGTTTTCATTTTGTTTTTCTAAATCCACAATTCGCCGTTCAATAAATTTTACCTGGTCTAAAACTTTTGAAGCAT